>NZ_JACARO010000061.1 GCF_013386585.1 Pseudomonas sp. P7548
CTTGATCGGCAGGTCGTTGATGCAGGCAAAGCGGTTGGCCATCAGGCCGTTCTCATCGAACTCCCAGTTCTCGTTGCCATAGGAGCGGAACCAATTGCCGGAGTCGTCGTGCCATTCGTAGGCATAACGCACGGCGATACGGTTGTCGGTGAACGCCCACAATTCCTTGATCAGCCGATAGTCCAGTTCCTTGGCCCATTTGCGGGTCAGAAAACCTTTGGCTTCTTCGCGGCTGGTGACGAATTCGGCGCGGTTGCGCCAGTGGGTGTCCAGCGTATAGGCCAGGGACACCCGTTGTGGGTCGCGGGAGTTCCAGCCGTCTTCGGCCAGGCGCACTTTTTCGATGGCCGAGGCGTGGGTGAACGGCGGCAGCGGCGGGCGAGTTTCAGCGGTAGAGGACATCGGGCAGCTCCTGAATACAATAACGGATGATCGAAAGTTGCTTGGCGTGCGGTTTCAAAGTCCCAATAACGTTCGCGCCATGCATTGCGCATCATCGGCAGCTGTTGAATCACCCATCACCAGGGCAACGGTAATGGCGCCATCGATCAGGATCAGCAGTTGCGCGGCCTGCCGTTCCGGGTCGGGGGTGCCATGTGCTTGGCACAGTTCGAGTGCGTACTCGAACAGTTTCTGTTTGTGGGCCTTGGCCAACAGGCGCACCGGGTTGTGCGGGTCGCCGGTTTCGCCGCTGGTGTTGATAAAGGCGCAGCCGCGAAAATCCGCCGAGCCGAACCAGGCCTTGAGGGCGCTGAACAGCGCCAACAGGCGATCACCCGTGCCTTCGCTGCGTTCCACCTCGCCACGCAGCCACTGCATCCAGCGCTCGTCGCGGCGCTGCAGGGCGGCAATCACCAACTCGTCTTTATTGGCGAAGTAACGGTAAATACTTTTGCGCGAGACACCGGCGGTTTTCACCAGAAAGTCCATGCCGGTGGCGGCGATGCCATGGCGGTAGATCAACTTTTCGGTGACGTCGAGGATGATGTCGCGGGTTTCGTTGCCTGTCATATCGTTCATGTGGCGTACAGTAGAACGATCATTCTTCTTGGTCAATTAACTTTTTTCCATGCGCTGCTGCGAGACCTGAGCACCCCCATGGTGTAAGCTCGGGGCCTCTTCGGATTCGACCCATTGCGA
Organism: Pseudomonas sp. P7548; assembly: GCF_013386585.1. Taxonomy (GTDB): domain Bacteria; phylum Pseudomonadota; class Gammaproteobacteria; order Pseudomonadales; family Pseudomonadaceae; genus Aquipseudomonas. Next base: position 1,141 of record NZ_JACARO010000061.1, read on the forward strand.
GCCTTATGCCGTCGTTCTTCAAACGCTCCCTGCTGCCCAAACTGCGCGGTTTCCCACTTTCCAGCGATTCCATCGAGGTGCTGCCTGGCGCCGATGCGTTCCGCCGTTGCCTGTTGGAGAAGATCCCCCAGGCCACCCGGCGCATCTACATTGTGGCGTTGTACTTGCAGCAGGACGAAGCGGGGCAGGAGATCTACGACGCCCTGCACGCGGCCAAGGCGGCAAGACCGGAATTGGACATCGTGGTGGTGGTCNNCGCCTGGTACCAGGCGATGACTGCGTCCCACGTAAGCCAGGTGCCGGTATACGGCGTGCCCGTGCAAACCCGCGAGCTGTTTGGCGTGCTGCACCTCAAGGGTTTCGTGATCGACGACAGCGTGCTGTACAGCGGCGCCAGCCTGAACAATGTGTACCTGCACAAATTCGAAAAATACCGCTTCGACCGTTACCACCTGATCCACAGCCAACCGCTGGCAGACTCCATGCAGCATTTGGTGGAGCACGGCCTGGTGGCCTCCAAGGCGGTCAATCGCCTGGATCTGCCCAACCCGCCCACCACCCGCAGTTTGCGCAACGATATTGGCGACTTGCGCAGCCGCCTCAAGCACGCGGCCTATGACACCACGGCGGGGCAGTTGCCCAATGGCCACCTGTCGGTCAGCCCGTTGCTGGGGGTGGGCAAGAACAACCCACTCAACCGTGTGGTGCTGGAGCTGATTGCCAGCGCCCAACACCAGCTCACCCTCTGCACGCCGTACTTCAACCTACCGTTGCCGGTGACGCGAGAGATCAACCGGGCGTTGGCGCGAGGCGTGAAGATCGACATCATCGTCGGCGACAAGACCGCCAACGATTTCTACATCCCGCCGAGTGAGCCGTTCAAAGTGATCGCGGCGCTGCCGTACCTCTACGAAATCAGCCTGCGCCGCTTCGCCAAACGCCATCAGCCGATGATCGACAGCGGCCAGTTGAACCTGCACCTGTGGCGCGACGGCGACAACACCTACCACCTCAAGGGCATATGGGTTGACCAGCGCTACACCTTGCTCACCGGCAACAACCTCAACCCCCGCGCGTTCCGCCTCGACCTGGAAAACGCCTTGCTCATCGATGACCCGCAGGGTGAGTGGCTGGCACCTCGGCGCATGGAGCTGACGCAGATTTACCAGCACACCACGCGCATCGAAGGGTATCAGCAGCTGCAAACCCTGCTGGACTACCCGGAAGCGGTGGGCAAGTTCCTGCGTCGGGTCAGCCGCGTACGCATTGAGCGCTTGCTGTACCGGATACTCTGATTACCGGGCAAAAAAAGACCCGGGCCCTGTCGATGGGCCCGGGTCTTTTTTTGCGCTGCTGCTTAGTTCAAGCCCAGCTTGCCACGCAAGGTGGACAGGTCTTCTGCCAAGGTGTTGACCGGGCCAACCAGGGCTTTGCGATCGTTTTCCTTGACCTTGTCATAGGTCTCGAAACCACCGTCCTTGGTCTTGTACTTGGCCAGGATCTTGTCCACGGTGGCGAAGTTCTTGTCGACCTTGGCCAGGAAGGCCTTGTCTTGCTTCTCGATCTGGCCACGGAACAGGTCGACGATTTTCTTCGCGCCGTCGATATTGCCCTGGAAGTCATACAGGTCGGTGTGGCTGTAGCGGTCTTCTTCGCCGGAGATCTTGGTGGCGGCGACTTCTTCGAGCAGGGCTGCGGCGCCGCCCACGACTTTCTCAGGCGGGAAGGTCAGGCCGTCGACACGGGTCTTGAGGTCGTTGACGTCGGTGTTGAGCTTGGCGGTCAGCGTTTCCAGGCCTTTGGTGGTGTTCTGCGAGAACAGCACGTATTCGATGCGGTGGAAGCCGGTGAAGTCTTCGGCGGTCACGCCTTTTTCATGGTCGTCAACACGGGAGTCGATCGAGGCGTCGAGGTCGCTGAACAGTTCGGCGATCGGCTCGATGGACTCATAGTGTACGCGGGTCGGTGCGTAGAGTTTCTTGGCGGTGGCCAGGTCACCCTTGTTGATCGCGTCGGTGAAGGCTTTGGTCTGGGTGACCAGCTCGCCGATTTCTTCGGTCACGTAGATCTTGTAGTCCGAAACCGGGCCTACCAGGTCCAGCGGTGCGGTGGCGGCGAAGGCTGCCAGCGGCGAAAGGGACAGCAACAACGACAACGCAATAGTCGACTTCTTCATGGGACAGTTTCCGCTCTGGGTTTATTTTAGGTGTTGGCAGTGGTTTGAGGGTGCGTTGCAGCGAGCAGCGTACGCCCGAGGAAATCCTTGGGCCCCGTGACGCCCGGCAAGGTGAAGAAATACCCGCCGCCCACCGGCTTGAGGTACTCCTCCAGGGGCTCGCCGTTGAGCCGGGTCTGTACGCTGATGAAGCCTTTCTCCAGGTCAGCCTGGTAGCAGATGAACAACAGCCCCATGTCCAGCTGACCGTTTTTATTGACGCCGTTGGAGTAGTTGAACGGCCGGCGCAGGATCAGGTTGGCCTGAGTCTGCGGGGTACGTGGGTTGGCCAGGCGGATGTGGGCATCGAGCTTGGTCAGCTTGCCTTCCGGGTCCTTGCTGTAGTCCGGCACCTGGGTTTCCTTGTCGCCATCCATGGGCGCGCCGGTCGGTTTGACGCGGCCGATGATGCTTTCCTGTTCCTGCAGAGGGGTACGGTCCCAACGCTCGACGAAGTTGCGGATGATGCGCACGGCCTGGTAGCTGCCGTTTGCGGCCCAGGCGGGCTCGTCACTGCCAGGTTGCACCCAGACAATCTGGTCCATGGCCTTGTCGTCGGTGGAGTTCGGGTTGGCCGAACCGTCACGGAAACCGAGGAAGTTACGTGCACTTTGCGCCGGTTCGCCCGGTTTGGCAGGGGCCTGGGGTGGCACGCTGCCTTCCTGTTTCCAGCGCACCAGCAGCAAGTCCGGCAGGTTCTTCACGATGTCGCGCAGGGCGTGAATGTTAGTGTCTGGGGTATTGGAGCTGAACTGCAGGCTCAGGTCGCCGTGGCATTGCGAAGGCTCCAGCGCGTCGTTGGGGAAACCCACCATGCGGCTCAGGCGCTTGGGTTTGACGGCGGTGAGGCCGAAGCGCTCATCGAACAGCGATTCGCCGACCGACACGGTGATGGTCAGGTTGTCCGGCGTGACCACCGGGCCGAGGATGCCCGAATCGGTCGGTGGCAGTTTCGGGTCCACCTGAGGCACGGTGCCGCCGGTCATCAGGAAGCTGATGCGCTCGTTCAGGGTGCGGAACAGACGCTCCAGGTCTTCCCGGTCGCTGGCCAGTACGTCGAACGCAACGACCATGCCGCAAGCCGGGCGCGGGGTGACGATGCCGCTCTGGTGCTTGCCGAAGAAATCATGGTGGTCCTGGGTCTTGTCACTGCGCGGCGCGGTGGTGACTTGCTCGGCGGCAGCGGCCATGGCCGGGCAGGTCAGGGTGCTGCCGGCAATGGCTGCACCGGTGGCGGCCATGCCCAGCAGGACGCGGCGGCGCTGAAGGTCAAACTGTTCTGAATCACTCATCTGTGCGGTCGTCTTCACTGCAGGCCGGAAAGGCCAAGGGCGGGGTCGATTCCATCGAGTGCAACGGCCAGAGCCTTGGCCTTGTCGGCGATCTGCTTGCGCTGATCGGCGGTAACGCTGTCGTACGAGCTGTAACTGTTATTGACTTTGAAACCCGCGAGTTCGCCATCGAACGCGCTGAGAGCGCTGTCGATTTTCGGCAACAGGTCGGCGGCCGATTTGGTCAGCAAAGGACGCATCAACTCGACCACTTTATGGGCGGCCTCAAGATTGGCGGCAAAACCGTTCAGGTCGACATGGCTGTAGCGTTCCTCTTCACCGCTGACGGCGCGTACATCGGCGAGGCTGTTGAGGTTGCGCACCACAATGCTCACCAGTTGCTCGGGTGGCAGGGACTGGGCCAGCAGTTGTTGTTTGAGGCTGGTGACGTCGGCGACCAGGCGCTGCGCAACCGGCGCCAGACCGTCGAGGCTGCGCTGCTGGAACAGGCTGTATTCGAGGCGGTGGAAGCCGCTGAACGCTGGGTCCTGTTCGCGTTTTTCAAAGTAGTCGGCGCGGGCGTTGATAGCGTTGTCCAGCTCCGCCAGGCGCTGGGACGCCGGGGCCAGGCGCTGGTAGGCCTCGCGGGCCGGCACGTACAAGGCTTGCGCCTGGGCCAGGTCACCGGCGTCGATGGCTTGCTGCAGGGCCGTGGCGGCCTTGACCAATGCGCTGCCTTGGCCGCTCAGGTACACGCGGAATTCCGACAACGGGCCAATGAAGGCCACCATCGACGGTTTGGCCTTGGCCTGGGCGTCGGACTCCGCCGTTGGTGTGACGTGCAGCGTGCCCCGTGGGTTGCTCAACAGTCCGCAGGTGATGGCGTAGTCGCCAGGCAACAGGTTGGCGTTGATCACCTGGCTGAGGCCCGGGGCGATGTTTTCCCGTTCTTCGATCACCAGTACGCCGTCGAGGATTTCCCACTCCACCGCCCGGTCGGAGCGGTTGATGATGCGGAAGCTCGCCCGTCCTGCGGGCACGGTCAGCTCATTGGGCTCGCAGGCGTGGCCGTGGATGGTCACGGCAATTTCGTTGTGGTTGGTCTGGCGTTTAGCGGCGGCCAATTGTGAGGCGTAGTAGAACAGGCCACCGGCGGCGATCATCACGACCACCGAGCCGGCCACCGCCCAGCGCAGGGCGCGAGGGGGCGAGGCCGGTTGAGGGGTAGGGTTGGACAAGAGACGGTCCTTACTGGCTGGAAACGGAAGAAGAGTTGGCGACAGGCTTGGCAGGGGCCGAAGGCAGGAAAAACATCACCAGGGCCACCACCAGGTAAATCAGATAAGCACCCAGGGTGCTGACGGTCGGTGCCTCTTGATAGCCGAACATGCCCGCCAGCACCGAGCCCAGCGGGCTGTCCATGGGCAGCGCAGCGCTGAAGTCGAACAGCACGGTTTGCAGGTGGTTCCACACCCCGGCTTCGTGCAGGGCCTGGACCGAATTGGCCAGGATGCCGGCGGCGACCACGAGGATGAACAGGCCGGTCCAGCGGAAGAACGCGCCGAGGTTCAAGCGCATGCTGCCGGAATAGATCAGGAAACCGACCACAATCGCCAGGATCAGGCCGAGCAGGGCGCCAATCGGTGCGCCGGGGCCTTCGCTCTGCTGGAACACGGCCAGCAGGAAGAACACCGTCTCCAGCCCTTCACGGGCCACGGCGAAAAACACCATGGCAATCAGCGCGATGACTTGGTGCTTGGAGCCGGCCAGCGCGTGATCCAGGGATTCGTGCAGGGCATGCTTGATGGAGCGGGCCACCTTGCGCATCCAGAACACCATGGAACTGAGAATGCCCACGGCGACCAGGCCGACGACACCTTCGAACAGCTCCTGTTGTTTCTGCGGGAATTCGGCACTGACCAACTCCAGGCCACCGCCCACCAGCAGGGCCAGTGCGGCGGCCAGGAACACGCCGATCCATACGGCAGGCATCCACTGGCCACGGCCGGTTTGCTGCAGGTAACTGGCGATGATGCCAACGATCAGTGCGGCTTCAATGCCTTCGCGCAGCATGATTAAAAAGGGAACAAGCATTCGGCACCGCGTCGAGACTGGATAGGATGCTAATTTGTAACATAATGATACTCATTACTAAACAAGCAATCTTGACCTTTACTGAACCTTGACTGAACGGCCCGCCAAACGGCCGTCGCGCGGCATTGCGTCACAGGGGGACGGGGTTACACCTACTTTTTTGTAAGTCGAGTCCCTAAGATGGCGGCACTCCACGCAACACAGGGCCCGGAACGCGCCAATGTCCGAAAAAGACACCATCTCCATTCACCTTGTCCGCGAGGCGTTGCTGCAAAGCTGTGCGCCCGGCATGGCCACTACCGAAGCGCTGAACAAGGTGGGTATCGACCCCGCCTGGCTCGACCTTCCCGATGCCCGCGTACCAGCAACGGCATACGCGCGCCTGTGGCGTTTGCTGGCCCGGCGCATGGACGATGAGTTCTTCGGCATGGACCCGCGCAAGCTCAAATCCGGCAGCCTGGAGTTTCTGTGCCGTGCCGCCATGGCTCAACCGACCCTGGCGCAGGGGATCGAGGCCGGCCTGGGGTTTCTGTCGTTGATGCTGGATCACCTGCCGGCGCAGTTGGTGCGTCAGCAGAGCCTGGCTGAGATTGTCTTGCTTGAACCCGAGCCACAGCCCAAGCGTGCGTTTACCTACTTTGCCTATTGGATGATTGTCCACGGCGTGGCGTGCTGGCTGGCAGGACGGCGCATTCCGATCCTGGCCATTGAGCTGCGCAGCCCTCAGCCGGATTTTTGTGATGATTACCAGGTGATGTTTTCTGACAACCTGCGGTTTGATCGGCCACGGACGCGGATGATTTTTTCTGCCGACTGCCTCGACCTGCCGATCAAGCGCAACGCTGAAGAACTCAAACGTTTCCTTGCCCACGCACCCGCCAACATCCTCGTCAAATACCGCGATCCCGAAAGCCTCGCCACCCGCATCAAGCACAACCTGCGTCAGATGCCCCCCGACACCTGGCCTGAAACCGAGGGCTTGGCGGCTACCCATTGCATCTCGGCCTCCACTCTGCGCCGCCGCCTGGCGGAGGAGGGGCAGACTTATCAGGGCCTTAAGGACAGCGTGCGCAAAGAGTTGGCGATTGTGTGGCTGGCGGAACCACAGATCAGCTTTGCCGAGATAGCGGCGCGATTGGGGTTTGCCGATATCAGTTCTTTTTATAAGGCGTTTCGTAAATGGGTTGGCTCCAACCCAGGGCACTATCGAAGCCTGATCTTGAGTGAAGCTGATTGATCGTTGTGTATGACCCCTCGCAGAGACTTTTCCGATAGAGCATTGGTAAATCGTACTTCAGGCTGTGGAGATCTTTCCTCGTGTGAGAACGTCAAATGCCGCTGTCGACATTTACCCCGCTACGCGCCCCCGGCACCTCAATTCCCGGCAATACCCCACAGGCTCCTGTCAGGGCGAAATCCACTCCAGTGCCTCCTGGAGAGGGCAGCAACTTCGGTTTGAGCGACGAAAGCGTGCAGCGTTCCAAACTTAAGACACGCTATCCGGCGCCCACCCAGGAGGAGTTGAACGCGCAGTCGAGCAGTGGGAGAGTGAAGCGTGGCGAGGTCCAGAAGACTCCGGAGGAAACTCTTTACGAATCACAGTTGGTCGCCAAGATCGACGAAGTGCTCGCGCAGGTGAGCAAATGGGTCGATACGATTTATGCGCCGATTCTGAACCCTTCGAGCGTGGTGGATGAGGTCATCAAGCGACGTATTCGTGAATATGAAAAGAAGACCGATGACGAACAGGGAATGACGCCAGATACCAAGTTGACCGTGACTTACATGGAGAAGCAGCCGGCCAACCCGAATCTGCATTTTACGGCTCCCGTTAGAAAGCAAAGGGTCTACACCCTCAAGGAAATCGTCACGGGCACCTATTTGAACGACATCAGATTAATGCGCGACAAGTATGGGCAAGTCTTCGAGGCCGTGGAAGTTGAACAGCAGGCGCTGGTTGATTTCATTCGCAAAGGGAACCCTATACAGAAGCGCCTGGATGACGACTTCGCCGCCTACAAAGCGCGGCCCGGTATCAAGGAAGCATCCGTCGCCTACTATGAAAGCAGAGTGCGTAGCGCGGCCCTGAATTATCTAGAGAGAACACCCGTCACAGACCCTGGTTACAAGTTGATGAGTGCCTTCCTGAACGGCGATCTCAAGGCGTCGCAGGTTAAGTTCCATGGAGCAGTGGTTAATGGCGTATTTGCGGTCACTCAAGGCGAAAAAGCGGTCCTGTGCAGCGTAGATGATGACATTTCCTTTTATATTGGCGAGCGAAATAATCGCTATTGGAAGTTTGGTGCTCGCCAAAGTGAACCTGAACCGACGTATCCAACAGACCCTAAATTCAAGGAATGGATCACCCAGAAATTACCAATTATCGAACAGCTGAAAACGCAGAGAAATACGCAGGCATTCGATTCCTCAAAGACAAAGACTCCACGAATGCGCACATCGGAATTTCGAGGACGGTCGGGCAGATCAATAAGAAGCCTTTTAGCTTCGAAGCTCAAGACAGTACAAAAAAACTCGCCGAGGCGTTATACGAAGGGAATATCGCGCGTGTCGGTTCGGATATTGACTCGTTGATCTATACCAAATGGGAGGATTTCGGGCTTGAAGCTCTGAGTGTGATACAACAAATGTTAAATACCTTCAGCAATTTGTCGATGTTGGGCAGTGCTGGAACGGGGATGTTTATGCTCAAGGCGATCACCTTTGCTGCGCTCGGCGCCGCCAACGCCGGGGTGAATGCCTTGCGGGGGGCGATCACCGACGACCCCACTGTACGAGATGGTGCCAATAGAGCGGCGTTTATCTCAATGCTGACGACTGCCATTCAATCGACGCTGTCGGGCTTTTTTTTCGCTGGTGGCAAGGCGATCGACGCAGGAAAGACCGTGAATAAATTTGCTTCGGCAATTGGCTATCAACGATTTGCCAAGCAGTACATTAACGCCAACATGCCGCGTATCGTTCGTGAGTACTTGGGCAAACGCGTGGGCAGCCAGGTAGTTAAGCCCACTCAGAACTCGAAATTGCCGATTGAGAGCAAGCCTGGCACTTCCCCTGCTCCTGCTCCCGCTCCTGCTCCTGCTCCTGCTCCCGCTCCCGCTCCTGCTCCTGCTCCTGCTCCTGCTCCCGCTCCTGCTCCCGCTCCCGCTCCTGCCCCTGCCCCAACGGCGGGGCCCGGCTTTGGAGGCGTGAATGTCCCTTGGAACAAAATGAACGATGCTCAAAAGATCGAGCACGTGCAATTTAAAGCGACCACCTCAGCCACCGGGTTGCAACTGATTGGGCAAACCAGCAAGCACGCGGTCAGAGCGTCGATCGCCAATAACCTGCTACCGCACGGCTCAGATCTGCAGGTGCCACGTAATTGGAACAGCGGTGCTACCGAGACCAAGTTTGCCATAGCGAAGTTGCAAACCGAGTTAAAGCGTCTGAAGGCAATCGATGAGTTTTTGGGTGGGCTGCGTACTAATACTCCTGCGCTGGAAGTGACTCCGGCGATGGGCCAGCCGATCAATGCGGCAGCTGCATGGGTAGCAGCATCCAGCAGCGTGAAGCTCCCCCAGGAACAGGTACGCAAGCTGATTGAACAGTTTCAACACGCAGATTTGACCGATATGCGTGTGATTGAGGACATTCAACGGTCGTTGTCAGGCACGTCGACCGATTTTCGCGCCACAGGTACCAGCAACCTGCTGGGCACTGATATAGCCCATTCGGCCTTCGAGGCGCGCCTCAAGCCGCTTGATGCTCCTGCTGGGCTGTCGCGCGCGAGTTGGTTGTTTGCGCTGACCAAGAGTTACCAACCGTTCGGAAAAAACAATGACCCATTGGCCAGGGTGCTGTACGCCCTGGCGGACCTTCAAGACTCGAATAACAACGGGTTCAAGGCGATCACAAAAACCACCGAACTGAAATTGTCGCGGCCTGAGCCAGTGCAGGCCCCCATCCCCAGCAACAGGCGCCAAATAAGCACTGCGCCGCCCGTCGTCGATTCCAGGGTGCAGCCATTTCGACAGATTGAAGCCAACCCTAGCAGTGAGTTGCCCGCTGAAATGCAGGGTTTCATGAACATGCTCCGCAATGATCCCAAATTATCCACGGCGTTTACGAATCCTGCAGGGGAGTGCGCCAGATGCGCGGAAACTGTCGCCGATTTCATGAGGCGCAAAGGTTTTACAAACATCAGGTACCGAACCCTGCTTATATGGCCTACGCGTAACCCGAACAGCGTGCAAAATCACTTTTTCCCTATCGGCGATTTCAACGGCAAGACGTACGCCTTTGACCTGACGGCGCCCCAGTTCGCTAATAAAGGCATGCCTTCGTTGTCTGAGCCGATGATCCTGCCGGAACCGGCACTGATGAGAAAGTATCAAACGGCAAATGAAAAAATGCTGATCAAATACAAGGACTTCTCTAACCTGAGGTCGGCGGAAACCGAACTTTCTACCTTGGCTACTCCTGGGCCAAATGAGTTCATTGAAGGTGGATACACGCTCAATCAAGGCTGGAACACTCCTGCGGCCACACCACCTGCCGCTCCTAACGAACGTGGCCCGGGCAGGATCACTTCGAAGGACATCACGCGCTTTTTCAGGAATCGAGCGTCAGCTGCGGATCGGCTGACGAACCCCTCTGGCTGACATCTACAAGCCAGCCTCGGGGCAGGCATATCACTACTGGCGCTCCAGCAGTGATCCGGTGTTCATGTCGTCGGATATCGGGCATGCGGGACTCAAGAAAATGCTGCCGCAACTTGCCCAAAGTGCCCGTTCGGGTAAGTTGCCACTGGCTGACGGTCTGTTTGCGGCCGCGGTCCGCTTCAAGGCATTGACACCCGCAGGAGAAGATGCTCTGAACCCCCAGGTAATAACGTTGAAACAAACCTTGGCATACCGCATCTGTTCAGCAGTCAACAAGATAGCCATGTCGCCTTCCCCCATTAGCAATAAGTGACACTTCGTTGTCGACACGTGTGCGTATTGCTTTAATGGCGCGTGGCGTCTGAAATGTGAGTTGGTTGTGAGGCATTAAAGCCGGGCGGCGAGGTACAACGCGGGACTAGGATATTACCTACGAAGGCCTTCTAATTTGACTTACAGAAGTTGCTTTCAACATTTTAGGAAGTCCTGACAAAAAAAAGCCCCACGACCGAATGGGGCATGGGGCTAAAAATTGGCTGGATGCGACCAACCAAAGGAGCTCTTTACATCACTTGGCGCTGGCCACCACCGTGTCTGGCTGCCAGCCACCACCCAAGGCCTTGTAGATCGCGACGATGCCGCGGTACAGGTCCACTTCGGCCTGGGCCTGGGAGTCTTCGGCGGCCAGGCGTTCGCGCTGGGCGTCGAGCAATACCAGGAAGTCCACGGTGCCTTCGCGATAACGAATCGCGGCGAGGTCAGCGGCGGCGCGGCTGGATTCGCTTTGACGAATCAGTGAGACCAGACGCTGTTGGCGCTTGCCGTAATCACTGAAGGCATTTTCCGACTCTTCCAATGCCAGCAACACTTGCTGCTCATAGGTCGCCAACGCGCCATCGGCCTCGGCATTTGCGCCGCGCAAACGTGCACGCACGCTGCCCAGGTCAAACGCTGCCCAGGTGATGCTTGGGCCCAGGGACCAGGCATTGGCGGCGGCTGAACCGATCTGCGAACCACGCCCTGCGGTAAACCCGAGGAAGCCGCTGAGGCTGACCCGTGGGAACAGGTCGGCCTTGGCCACGCCGATACGCGCGGTGGCGGCGGCCAGTTTGCGTTCGGCGCTGAGGATGTCCGGGCGACGTTGCAGCAGTTGCCCCGGGTCACCGATTGGCAACGCCTTGGCAATCGCCGGCAGGTCTTTGGGGCTCAGGTCCACGGTCAGCTTGTCCGGACGCTGGCCGAGGAGGGTGGCGATGCGGTTACGCTCGCGCACTTGCTCGGCTTGCAGTTGCGGCACGCTGGCCTCGACGGCGGCCAGGCGTGCGTCAGCGCGTTCCACATCCAGCTGATCACCCACACCGGCGTCACGCAGGCTGACGGTGATGGCGCGGGATTCCTGCTGGTTCTTCAGGTTGTCCAGGGCGATGCGTTCGCGCAGTTGAGCGCCGCGCAGTTGCCCGTAAGCGTCCACCAGTTCGGCAATCATGGTGACTTGCAGTTGGTACAGGTCGGCTTCGGCGACCTGTTGGTCAGCGTCGCTGGCCTCCAGGTTGCGGCGGATGCGGCCGAACAAATCCACTTCCCAGGCCATGTCCAGGCCCAGGTCATAACGCTCGCTGTTCACACGTTTGGTGGTCTGGCCCGGGATCTGGCCCTTGCCCACATCGCTGCTGGCGCGCGTGGTGACCACCGGCATGATGTCGGTAGCCACATCGTCACGGATGGCACGTGCCGCTCGCAGGCGGGCAAAGGCCACGCGCAGGTCGCGGTTACCGCTCAACGACTGGGTGACCAGCTGGTTGAGGGTCGGGTCGTCGAACTGCTGCCACCAGATGCCTTCGTACTTGGCGTGGTCGTAGCTCTTGGTGTCGGCGGCGGCCGTGATGTTGGCCGCCTCCAGCTTCTCGGTCTTGTAGTCCGGGCCCACGGCACAGGCACTCAGCGCCAGTACCAACAAGCTCGGCAGGAATACTTTTACGCTCATTGCTGTGTCTCCAGCTTCAAGGCCTTGGCCGCTTTGCGCGCTTCGCCGCGTTCGACATAGCGACGAATCAATACGTAGAACACTGGCGTCAGCAACAGACCGAAGAAGGTCACACCGATCATCCCGGAGAACACCGCCACGCCCATGGCATGACGCATCTCGGCACCGGCACCGCTGGACAACACCAGAGGCACCACACCCATGATGAAGGCGAAGGAGGTCATCAGGATCGGCCGCAGACGCAGACGGCAGGCTTCCAGTACCGCCGCGAGCGGATCAAGGCCTTCCTGCTGTTTATCCTTGGCAAACTCGACGATCAGAATCGCGTTCTTGCACGCCAAGCCCACCAGTACGATCAAGCCGATCTGGGTGAAGATGTTGTTGTCGCCGCCCGAGATGATCACCCCGGTGATGGCCGACAGCAGCGTCATCGGTACGATCAGGATCACCGCCAGTGGCAGGCTCCAGCTTTCGTATTGGGCGGCCAGTACCAGGAACGCCAGCAGTACGCAGAGCGGGAACACGAACAGCGCGGTGTTGCCCGAGAGGATTTGCTGATAGGTCAGGTCGGTCCACTCGTAGGTCATGCCATTCGGCAGTTCTTCTTTGAGCAGCTTTTCAATCGCGGCCTGGGCCTGGCCGGAGCTGTAGCCCGGTGCGGCGTTGCCGTTGATTTCAGCGGTGATAAAGCCGTTGTAGTGCATCACGCGGTCCGGCCCCGAGGTGTCGCTGACCTTGATGAAGGTTGCCAGCGGGATCATCTCGCCTTTGTTGTTGCGTACTTTCAGCTGGCCGATCTGGTCTTCATCCAGGCGGAACTGCTGCTCAGCCTGCACGTTGACCTGATAGGTGCGACCAAAGCGGTTGAAGTCGTTGGCATACAGCGAACCCAGGTAGATCTGCAGGGTGTCGAAGATGTCGCTGATCGCCACGCCGTGGGTCTTGGCCTTTTCGCGGTCGATGGCAGCATCGACCTGGGGCACGTTGACCGTGTAGCTGGTGAACAGGCCGAACAGCTCCGGCGTGGTACGGCTCTTGGTGATGATGTTCTGGGTTTCTTTGTACAGCTCGTCATAACCCAGGTTGCCACGGTCTTCGATCTGCAGGCGGAAACCACCGATCGTACCCAGGCCCTGTACCGGCGGCGGTGGGAAGATCGCCATGTAGGCTTCCTGGATGCTGCTGTATTTGCCGTTCAGTGCACCGGCAATCGCACCGGCCGACATGCTCGGGTCTTTACGCTCGTCGAACGGCTTCAAGGTCACGAACACGATGCCGCTGTTCGGGCTGTTGGTGAAACCGTTGATCGACAGGCCCGGGAACGCTACCGCGCTTTCCACGCCTGGTTGCTTCAGCGCGATGTCGGACATGCGCTTGATCACGTCTTCGGTGCGGTCCAGGCTCGCGGCGTCCGGCAATTGGGCGAAGGCCACCAGGTACTGCTTGTCCTGGGCCGGTACGAAACCGGTGGGCGTGTGGGCAAAGCCCAGCCAGGTCAGGACCATCAGGCCGGCGTACAGGAACAGCGCGATACCACTGCCGCGAATCACTCGGCGAACGGTGCCGACATAACCGTGGCTGGCTTTCTCGAAGAAGCGGTTGAACGGGCGGAACAACCAGCCACCCAGCAACTTGTCGAGGAACCGCGAGAACCCGTCCTTCGGTGCATCGTGACCCTTGAGCAACACGGCCGCGAGGGCAGGGGACAAGGTCAGCGAGTTGAAGGCCGAAATCACCGTCGAGATCGCAATGGTCAAGGCGAACTGTTTATAGAACTGCCCGGTCAAGCCGCTGATGAACGCAGCCGGGATAAACACCGCGCACAGCACCAGGGCCGTGGCAATGATCGGACCAGTCACTTCACTCATGGCTTTTTCAGTGGCCGGGAACGGTTCCAGGCCCAGTTCGATGTTCCGCTCGACGTTCTCCACCACCACGATGGCGTCGTCCACCACGATACCGATCGCCAGTACCAGGCCGAACAGCGACAGGGCGTTGAGCGAGAAGCCGAACAGGTGCATCACCGCAAACGTACCGATCAACGATACCGGCACCGCCACCAACGGAATGATCGAGGCGCGCCAGGTCTGCAGGAACAGGATCACTACCAATACAACGAGGATCAGCGCTTCGAACAGGGTGTGAACCACCGCTTCGATGGAGCCACGCACGAAGATGGTCGGGTCATAGACAATGCTGAAGTCCATGCCTTCCGGGAAGCTCTTTTTCAGCTCCGCCATCTTGTCGCGCACTTCGTTGGAGATCTCGATCGCGTTGGAGCCCGGGCGTTGGAAGATCGGGATCGCCACGGCCGGCTGGTTGTTGAGCAACGAACGCAAGGCGTACTGGCTGGAACCCAGCTCTACCCGTGCGATGTCTTTGAGGCGCGTGATTTCACCATTGTCGCCAGAGCGAATGATGATGTTCTCGAACTCTTCCTCAGTCACCAGACGGCCCTGAGTGTTGATCGACAACTGGAAGCTGGTGGCATTCGGCGCAGGTTGTGCACCCAAGGCACCAGCGGCCACTTGGCGGTTCTGTTCGCGGATCGCGGTCACTACATCGGTGGCGGTCAAGTTGCGCGAAGCCGTCTTGTTCGGGTCCAGCCATACACGCAGGGAGTAGTCGCCCATGCCGAACAGTTGCACGTCACCCACGCCGCCCAAACGGGCCAGCTCGTCTTTGACGTTGAGCAAGGCGTAGTTGGACAGGTAGAGCATGTCGTAACGCTTGTCCGGTGAGGTCAAGTGCACAACCATGGTCAGGTCGGGGGAGGCCTTGTCCACGGTGATACCGATACGCGTCACTTCCTCAGGCAGCTTTGGCTGAGTCCGCGTCACACGGTTCTGTACCTGCACCTGCGCGTTGTCCAGGTCAGTGCCCAGGGCGAAGGTGATGGTCAGGGTCAGCTTGCCATCCGCGGTCGACTGCGACGACATGTACAACATGTTTTCGACGCCGGTGATGGCTTGCTCCAAAGGAGCAGCCACGGTTTCACCGATGACTTTGGGGTTGGCGCCCGGGAAGTTGGCACGGACCACCACGGTCGGCGGCACCACTTCCGGGTATTCGCTGATCGGCAGCTTGAACAGCGAGATCGCACCGGCGATCAGGATCAACAGCGAGAGCACCGCTGCGAAGATCGGCCGCGAAATGAAGAACTTGGAAAAATTCATCTTGAGTTGTATCCCTTAACCGCGTGGAGTCGCGACGGCTGCGAGCTTGGGCGCGGCTTTATCCGGCGCCACTTGCTCCAGGTTGCTGGCTTCAAGCGCTTGTCGTTGTTGTGCCAAGGCGGCGAGGGTTTCCTTGCTGGCCATCGGGATGGTTTCCGGTGCAACCGGCGATCCCGGGCGAATGCGCTGCAAGCCCTTCACGACGATGGTGTCGTCCTTGTTCAAACCGCTGCGCACGATGCGCAGGCCTTCGATCTTCGGCCCCAGTTCCACCGCGCGGTAAGCCGGCTTGTCGCCGTCCATCACCAGCACGAACTTCTTGCCTAGGTCGGTGCCCACGGCTTCGTCATTGATCAGCACGGCCGAATAGGTGCCGCTGCCAACCAATTTCAGGCGGGCATACAAGCCAGGGGTGTATTCGCCTTTGCTGTTATCAAACACGGCGCGACCGCGGATGGTGCCGGTGGCCGGGTTGACCTGGTTGTCGACGAAGTTCATCTGGCCCAGGTGCGGGTTGCCGGTTTCGTTGGACAGGCCCAGGTACACCGGGGTGGTTGCGCCACGACGGCCTTCGCGCGCCAGTTCGGTGTACTTGAGGTACACGCGCTCATCGGCGTCGAAGTAGGCGTAGACCTTGTCAGTGGAGACCACGCTGGTCAGTGCCGTGACGTCGGCGGTCACCAGGTTGCCGGCGGTGATTTCGGCACGGCTGACGCGGCCGCTGATCGGCGAGGTCACACGGGTGAAGCTCAGGTTCAGCTTGGCCAGGTCCAACTGCGCCTGGATACCGGCGACGGCTGCACGGGCCTCTTGGGCGGCGGTGGTACGCGAATCGGCGAGTTCGGCGGAGATCGCGTTGCTCTGACGCAGGCGTTCGCCCCGTTGCGCTTCGTTATCGCTACGGGTGGCGGCGGCTTTCGTTTGGGCAAGCTGAGCTTCGAGGCGGCGCACTTCAGCCTGGAACGGACGCGGGTCGATCTGGAACAGCAGGTCGCCTTTTTTCACCAGGGCGCCTTCGGTGAAGGCCACCTGATCGATCTGGCCCGACACGCGCGGACGAATCTGCACGGTTTCCGGGGCTTCCAGACGGCCGGTGAATTCGTCCCACTCGTTGACCGGTTGTTCCAGCACCTTGGCCACGCTCACTTTTGCAGGGGGCATGGCGGCCGCTTGTTCCGGGGCTTTACCGCATGCGCTCATCACCACCACGGCCAAAATCGCCAAGGGGAAGCGCATATGTTTGAGTGACTGTTCCATGAGGTGCATCCGCCAATGTATTTGAGATGGGCGGATCATGCGCGGCGATGTGCTATGTCACGAATCGAATGAAACAAAGGTAACTATCATTCGGAATGATATAAGCGTGAGGTTAGCCCTCTAGCATGGGGGTTTCGTTAGGGGGCTATCAATGGGCGTGATGACAAAAGAGTGTTGTGAAACCTGCAAGGAACCCTCTGGCGGCTGGTAGCGTGTTTATAGGCTCAACTGTTCATGAATGACGCCAGGAGGCTCCGATGCCTGCCGATGCTGACCGCCGTCGCGCCTCGTGGCGGGGGCTTTGTGAGGTCTCCCTTCTTCAGGAATGACCCACAGTGCATTGGCCATGTCGCCGTCCTGTAACCGTTCGGTGATGGCGACTTCCATGGCTTGGCGAAACGCATCCAGTTGTGGCCGGTCGGTCGAGTCGCCTCGGGCGTCCAGGTCATCCAACGTGCGTTGCCAGCCCGCCAGTGCAGGGTAGCTGCGTTTCAGGCTGCGCTTGCCAACCACAGCACTGAGCAACTGTGTGCACAAGTGCTGGCCTTGGGGCGTGAGGCCGTGGTAGCTGACAAACTCCTGCCGATTGGTCTCCATGCGGATGAAGCGAATATGTTCATCATAGCGATGGTGACGCGGATGAAAGAAGTCCAAGGATTCAACCGCCGGGTAACGGCTGGGGGCTACCGGGAAACCACCCCAGTCGGCTTTGCCCTTCACAGAGTTGCAGTCGACGCAGGAGATCGCCAGGTTGCGTGGCTGTAAGGCGAATTGCGGATAGGTATCGCGTGACAGTACATGTTCGATGGGCGCGGCACTGGCGTGGTTGAGCAGCCAGCGCTTGCAATAACAGCACCTGGGCTCCTGGCGGTTTTTCAACGCCAGGCGTAGGTGCTTTTTAATAGCGGCATACGCGGGATTCGTCGTGTCGCCCAATTCGCCCCAGACCGTTTTGTCATTGAGATGGGCTGCACTGCGCAACTTATGCAGCAATGCCATCTTTTCACGGTAGGTGAGCTTTTTCTTTGGCGCCTTCAGCTCATCGGGCTTGCTCGTCTTCATGCCAGCCCTTCCTGCGCAGCTAATGCAAAGGTCTCGTTGATAGCCCGTCCCGCCTGCTCAATCAGTTGCAGGTCCAGCTGGAAACGTTTGTCTTCAGCATTGCCTGAACTGACCATGATTGCGGTCATATAATCCAGGGCTTTCTTGAAGCCTTCCTGACGCTCGGCGTACTTTTCCGTGTCGTCTCGGTTGGTCGTTCGGATCGCCTCGGTGACCAGGGCCGCACAACGCTCCGCGACCTCACGATTGTGCGGTGTGTAGGTCTCAAAGCCCTTGAGCAGGATGGTTTCCACTGAGTGACGTTGCGCTGGCGCGATCTCAGTCAATTGACTGTCCTTGGCCATGAAACAATGACTGAGGTTGTCTTTGGCGTTGGCCACCAGCGTTGGCGAGTGGGTGGCGATCACGAATCGAGTCTGCAGCTGTTGGGCCATCAAGCTGAACAGGCTCGGCAGCAATTGTTGCCAGCCCACATGCAGGCTGACTTCCGGCTCATCGATCAGTAGCACTTTGCCCGGCCCGGCGCTTGCCGTGATTTTTGCGAACAGGACCAGCACCTGCTGTTCGCCGGAGCTGAGGTCGGTGAATTTCAGCAAGGTGGAGCTACCCTGCCGACTCAGCGCGAGGGTCAGCCCTTTGATCGAGACATTCGAGTGGACGGCGTCCGCCAATGAAATGACTTGGGCGGCCAGATCGAGCGGTTGCAACAATTCGTTGAAGGCGCCTTTGGGTGCAAGATACAGGCGCTGTTTGAGACCCAGGCGCTCGAGCACGCTTTCCAGCAAGGTCAGACGCTCAGGAATACCGACCGTTTCGATCAGCAGGTCGATCAACTTGCGTTCAATGGTTTGCGAGGAATAACCGGTGCTCGTTCGGTCGCCCAGATATCGATAATCCGGGTATTTTTCGCGGTCTGCCAAAGGAAAACGGTCAATGGGCCCGATCACGATCGCCACACTGGAAATTGATTGTTGCTTGAGGTGGTTGACCAGAGACGACAGCAATAGGCTTTTGCCTGCGCCGTTGTTACCAATGACGTAGATGCAAGCGGATAAATGATCGGATTGTCCCAGCAAGTGTTCCAGTGGGCGACGGTCGAGCAGTGAAACATCACGTTCGTGGTCCTTGCGCTTCACCCGCCTGGCTGAAATGCCACTCTTGAGAACTTCCCGGGTTTCCAGTTGCGTGCAAATGCCATCGATAGGGCTATAACCCTCGTCGAACCAACGGGCGAACAGGCCTTGGAGCGAACCTAACTGTTTTGATTGAGGGTATCGGCTGGAATTCAGTGCTCCATTCGATCTCCAGACTTGGTATATCCCAGCGGCGAAACACGCCAGTTCTTCCGAGGTGACACCTCGGGTGACCTCCAGCAATTGGCGTGTGTCGATGCAAAGGGTCTGACCCGGTAGGGTTTTTTCGTCATTCAACAGCCAGGCACAGTGTCGGCTCGATTTGCCGGCATCGTTGTAACTGATGAAGTCAAACACGGCTTCCAGCAAGTCCCTGTCGGATAAATGCTGCTTCAGCGCCTCCAGCGCCTTAGGATCATCGGTACTGCCGGACCGGAATACCACCAGCGTTCGACCGGTCATCGTCGGCCCGATGATCGTGCGTTCCTCAAGCAGATGCAGCAAGGTGCTGAAAGGACGTTTGAGGAACGACGGGTTGTCCAGCAGTGACAGTTCGGTGCGCTTGAAGTGGCGCGGATCAAGCTGGATCAGTTCGGCATCGATGCCCTGCACGACGAGCCTGAGCTGGGTCAAGTGTTGCAAGGGAGATTGCCGATCAACCAGCTTATAGTCGAATCTGTACTGATACAGTTCGAAATGCTTGATGAAAGCTTCACCGCTGTAGGGCGCAATGTCGATCAGCCCCTCCGCATGCGCAAGGCCCGCAGCGAGTGCGCCGCTGATGTGTGCATGGCGGCGATCAAAGCGTCCCTGGGTGACGATGTGATAGAAAAGTGAATCGAATAGATCGAGGCATTCTTCGCCATCCAGTTCCTCTGTGACCTCATCCAACAAGGCTGACAGCTGTTCGTAGGTCTGCTCGTCACACGTGGTGGACATGCTTGGGTGGCGACAATGCTCCATCAGCAAGTGCACGTTGGCCTGAGACGTGTCGTGATAGTTCCAATACTTGGCCTCCCGCTCCTGGGTCCACTTGGGACTGTCCCAATCGATCATCTGGGCGGCGAGTACGTAAAGCAGCGTCTGCTGAAACTGTCCTTCGCTCATCTGCCCTTGAAGTTGACTGTCCTGCGCACGTCTAAGCAACCTGCTCAGCCAGATGTGACTTTCTTCCATGAATTTCGACCCGGTACCAATGGCGATAAAGACTGGGGAGTGCGCCCCGACGTTGAAGTCGGAAAGTCTACCTATCGAGCCGAGTGATGGCGAGTAGCCATTTATCCATTGCGAGAGGAGCAGGGCTGCGGGCATCTCTACCCGCAACCCCGTTTGCTACAACGTACCGAATGCCACCTGCACGGTCAGCGCGCCTTGATTATCCGCCAGGCCGATGCCGTAGCGCCCCTCCAGGTCATCATTGATGCACAGTTGCAGTTCGCCGCTTTGGCCGGGCGGAACCGCACCCTTGTCTCCCAGTAGAAACGGCGTACCGGAACTCCCCACGCGGCCCACCAATGCACCTTCGTTGGCTCCCGGCAAGGTGTAGCCAGGCTTGGCGATCAACCCCGGGCTGCCATTGCCATCGACCATGCCGCCCACCGGGCTGGCCAGCCATTTGCCACTTATGTAACGCACCCATCGTGGGCTCGGCCCGCTGATCTGCACGCCGGTGCCTTGCCACGGCTGGTTGGCCTGGACCTGCACCGTCGTGGCCTTGAGCTCGTTGCACAACGTATCGCCGGCCTGGATCGCCAGGGCTGCAATGGTCAGGCTGGGGTTGGACGTACCGGTGCTGGGGAACACGCCATCGCCCACCAGGAACAGGTTCTTGTGGTCCCACGTGCGTTGGTATTTGTCCACCACCGAGGTCGCGGGATCGTTGCCCATGCGGTAGGTGCCCATCAGATGCCCGGCCCCCTGGTACGAATAGGATTGTCCCTGGTAGTCGAACACGCCGGGCTGAATGTCCTGGGTCAGTTCGGTAGCGCCGAGCAATTCGGTGATGATGTGACTGGCGAGCAGGCGTGCTTGCTTGAATCCCTCCTTGGTGTAGTCCGACAGGTCATAGTGGATTTCTGGGCGCGGGATGCCCAGGCGGTCTTTGTACTGGCTGGACGGCACGATGTAGCAGTTGGCGTTGTCGGGATCCTTTTCCACCTGTTCCACCAGAAAGCCGATGCGGAACTGGCGTGTCAGCAGGTTATTGAGTTGCTGCACCAGCGCTGTGCCAAACAGTGCCTGGGACGGCACCGTTGAGGAGGGCAACGGGTTGGTGCGACTGACGTTGGTGCCGTCGATCAGGTCGGCGACGGTGGTGTAAGGGTCGCCGATCGGCCAGTTCCAGCCTTCATTGCCGATCTCGATGCGCCAGGCCGCGCGCTGACTACGGAAGGCACCATCGCGCAGGCTTTCGATACCTGAGGTGGACACTGGCCCACGGTACGGGAACACCGTCTTGCCTTCGGGCATCAGGCCCCACGCTAGGTAGATCGGGTGATCGGCCAGGCTGCGGCCGACCTGACCGCTGCTGTTGGCGACGCCTTTGGGCCAGGTGCTGCTGGTGGAGTTGAGCAATAGCTTGGGGGTTTCGATCGCGTGAGCGGCGATGACGTAGCGCTGTCCGGTAGCAACCCCTGTGGCCGTGGCCGGGCCGTCGCCGAGCTGGTACTGGATGAACTCGATGCCGCTGATGGTGCTGTCCGCCGCTACCGTCACCTTGCTGGCCACGGTTTTGTAGAGCACCCGCACATTGCCAGTGTTCAGAGCGTTGTTCATCGTTATAGTGGCGTCGTACTTGGCCTGGATCGGGCAGATCGGCGTGCAATTGGTATTGCCCGCGCACACGCGGCGCCCGGCATAGGGTTGGGAGTTGCGTCCGGCGGGTGTCGGGCTGACCACCAACGGCAAGCCGTCGAAGGACTGGCCCTGTACGGCGCTGACAAAGCTGCCGTCCACCAACGACAGCGGAATGCTGGTCATCGGGAACTGATAGTTGCTCGGGAAGGTGATGCCCAGGTAAGCCTGGTCGGCCACATCGGCAGCCACGCCGATTTCCGCTTCGGCACGGCAATAAGCGCTCTGCAGGTCGTTGTAACCGATCGGCCAGTCCATCCCCACGCCGTATAGCGATTTCATCTGGAAATCATGGGGCAGCATGCGCAGGCAGGTGGCTACCCAGTGCCAGGTTGTGCCGCCGCCCACCCGTTCATAGGTGCTGGTGAATGGCATGGGGCCTTTCTGCACCAAATAGCTGACGTCCGGGTTGTTCCAGCCATTGATCAGGTCGGCAATGGTCGCGCGGGGTGCATTCTGTTCGGCGGGATTGCGCGCTGGGCTCAGGGTACTCACTGGAGGGTAGGGGGACTCGGGTGTCTTCAGCGTTGCGGTGTAGAAACGCTCCAGGTATTGGTTACGGTTGGGCGGGATCTGCGGACCGGACTCCAGCACCAATACCTTCACCCCCGCCAATCCCAGTTGATAGGCAATCAGGCTGCCCGCCAGGCCAGCACCGACGATCACCACATCTGCTTGTTCAGTACTCATGACGATGCTCCTGTCTGGGCGCTGGCCGTTACGCCGGTGAAGTCCTCAAGACTCGGCGGTACTTCGTTCCAATAGCCGAAGAAGAACTCGCTGTAACCCATCGGGTGGGCCTGGGCCATTTTCCAGGCCCAGCTCTCGGTGTAAGCCTCACTGCTGACGACGGTTTGTTCGCCCGCGGTAAACGTCCCTTGTGCGTAGGGTTGGTACCACACGCCGAGCAGCCATAGTTTCATGATCGCGCGCGCCGCCAGTGCCGTCTGCGTAGTGGCCGGTTGGCCGTTCTGCATCAGGATTGCGTTGCCGATCTGCTGCGGCGTCGACTGGTCTGCCAGCAGCGTTGCGTATTGAGCGAGCAGGGCACTGAGCACGTTTTGCCCAAGCCTGGGGCCGATGAACGCAAGGAAGGTGGTGGGCAGGCCGATGGGATCTACGGACGGCGCCAGCAGCTCCTGATTGATACCGGTGAGCACCACACTCAGGCCGGTGAAGTTGTCCAGGTCGGTACTCATGGCTGACTCCCTGTTGCGCCGGTGGATTGGGCGCGCTCCAACAAGTAGGTGAAGTCCGCGAAGCTGGTGCGCGGCGATTGGGTCACGTGGGTGGCGGCATTGCCGTGGCAGGCGATGCAACTGGAAGATGCCTGGGGCACAGTGCCCTGGATGTAGGTCTCCAGCGTGGTATTGGCGAGGAACGACGGCGCTGGTTTGCCCAACGGGACAGTGGTCGAGATCTGACACGGCGGCTGGCCGGTGAGGGTCGGCCACTGAGTGCTGATCAACTGGTAATTGGCCCACACACTGTTGGGGTTCACCGTGCGCAACAGGTTTTGATAAGTGCTGTTAAGGGTTTTGGTGGCGTCGGTCAGCGGTATTTCCCGCACAATTTGCGAAGGTGTGGCCTTCACCGCCGGGTTCCACGGGCGGGGTGGCGGTTGGTTCACTTCGGCCTTGCTGCTGGCGTTGTAGAACAGGTACGGGCCAGTGCGCTCGGCAGGCGGTGTGGTTTTTTCCGGCGCGTTGTCGACGTGTTCGAAGGTGGACCATACCCACTGGGGGGCGCTGGTGGTCTTGTGCACGATGTGCAAGCCCACCAGCCCGACCGGCTCGGCGGTGCAGGACTCGGCCACTACCGGCCCTTTGCTTGGGTCGCTGTTGCCGGGGGTGTACACCAACGCGTCGACGGTGTGGAAGTTGCCAGGCTGGTCATTGCCGTCCAGCACTTTCCACGAAGCCTTGACCATCAACGCACCCACCTCGCGGCTGGTGGGGTTACCGCAGCTGAATGCCACGGTGTTGGTCGGGCTGGCAGAAAAGAACGCCTGTTGGCCCTGGATGCTGTACAGCCCGTTGTTGACGATGCCGTCGAACATCGGCTGGTTCACCACGATTTCATTGCGCGTATACACGCCGCTCTGATCCACCAATGGGCCGCTTTCAAATGGCTGGATAAACTCGTCGAGTACATCCGGCACCTTGCCCATTTGTTGCAACAACCGGCCGGAACCCTTGCCCTCACAGGCTTTAGGCACGGCAGCGGGGGCATGGTAGGGCTGCGGTTTCTGCCCTTGGGGCAGGAATATCTGGTAACTCTCGCGGTAGCTTTCCCATACCGTGGCCGCGTCCTCGTGGCCGATCTGCACCTTGGGATCGGGGTTGCCATCGGGCAGGGCCGGCCAGCTCAGGGCGATAAAGGTCTGCCAGGACATTTCATCGAAGTTTTCCTGCAGGCTGGTGAGGGAAAACGGCGGAGTCGCCGTGACATCGAAGGGAATTTGCGTAGACAGCGTGGGGGCCGCGACAACCACAGGGCTCAACAAGGCGCCGAACAGCGCGCAGCCGAGCCATGGCCTGGGCCGATGGGGTTCCATTCTCATCGTCATCTCCTTGGCATCAGGGCCAGGAGTTCGCCGGTCCGTCATGGACTCTTCACTGCGCCTCCTGGCACGTTTGTGAGCGTAGATAACGCGCTACCGGTGAGTGTTCGCGGGACTAGATTGTTTCGCAATAATCACAATTGCTGCTCAGGAGAGCAGGGAGGCAAGCCGGTTTGACAGGTCAATAGGCGCAACTATATTGGTGATGTCACGACGCAATCACAGGCCGCTCGCATGGAAGGGTATGGTTCGCTTCGACGTAGATTGCGAGGGTCGCGGCGACGTGGCCAGCTCACCTGCCTGGCCTTTTCTGGCATGTGTGCGTGTATGCCGGTGTTTGCCGGAGCGGAACCTGTCATTGATGGCACGACGGTCAGTTTCACACTGGTGCCGAGAACGCTGAATGACAGTGACATTCAGGTGTTCAACGGGGTACCCGCCCAGAGCGGCGACTGGCGTTCCATTGCGATTAGCCAATCGACGGGTGCAGGCCCCACCTGCACGGCCACGTTTGTCGGAAACGGCGTCCTGTTGACCGCCGCTCACTGCGTGGTGCTGGGCAACAACCGGTTCGCCTCGTCCATCCGCATAGGGCCGTTCAAGTACCGATGCGCTGTGGACGATGCCTATCTTTCAACGAAAGAGATGCCCAGTGTGCGTCATCCGGCAGACTATGCCCTGTGCCTTGCCGAACCCTATGGCGACAAGGTTCCCGATGAATTCCTGCACCTCGTCTGGGACACGCTGGACCTGCGTGCGGTAGCCAAAGACGATGTGTTGATGGTGGCCGGTTATGGCTGTGTCTCCTGGGCGTTCAACCCGTCCACCGGCCATATCAGCGAAGCCGCGCATGAAAAAATCCTGGCCGTTGGCGATTTCAAGGTCAATGCCCTGCAAGTCGACACGTTCTCCAGCGAGTCGGATGGCAAAACCCTCAGCGCGCTGTGTGCAGGCGATTCCGGAGGCCCGGCGTTCAGCGGTGTCAACGCGATGAAGCCCGGTGGTGCCCGTACCATTCGGGGAGTCGCTTCGAGACGGCGTATCGACCAGAGCACGGTGGTGTCGTACTTCGCGTCATTGTCGAGCGCGCGGTTCACGCAATTTCTGGCGTGTTGGAAAAAAGCCAATCCCACCGCTTATGTGAACGTCAAGCCCGCCGTTCCAAACGTACAGGAGGCCTCGGCATGCGTCAGTACCCTCTAATGACACTGGCTTGTGTGCTCGGCGGTCTGGCGTTGGAGGCCTCGGCCATCGATTCGCCGGGCAACGCTTCGACGTTCCGTGCGACCCGTCCCGAGTTGCCTGACGCGCTGGTCAATTATGTCGCGACCCATGCCGAACCCCGGTTGTTGGACCGAGCGACTTACCCAGCGGCCCATCAGGTCAGTGCCCAAGCCATGATTGAACTGCTCTGCGGCAAAAGGCAGTCCGGGTATGAGACCGTGTGGCGTGAGCGCAATGACCTGCCGAGTACATTCGACATGCATCAACCCCTGGGGGAGCAGGTCTACGCCATGAACTGGCCTGCGTGTTTTTACATCACCGATACGAGCAGCGAGTTCGTGGTACAGCCCAATCGCCCGCTGAGTGTCAAGTTCGTGGAGCGCATAGGTCGGGCGGGCACTACCCAGGAAATGCAACAGTATTTCCAGCGAGCCAACGTTGACAAGGTCCAACCCGGCGAGACGGTTTCTCTGCCGTTCGCAACCGAGTCCGTTACCTTCACGCCCAGTGTTGACCGGGCTGAGTTCGAGCGTGAAGTCGCTACGCGGGCCATCGACCCGGACGGCGTTTCCCGTACGGCCGCAATGAGGGTGACCACGCCGCCCAAACTGGCCGATGAGATCGTGACCGCTGTCAGCGAAACCGGCGTGGCATTGCCCGATTGCGTTGGCAGCCAGGCCACGCCTTTTGATGCAGTACGTGTCCGACATCTTCTGTCGGCACTGCGCCGTGACTATAAAAAGCCGCTCGACACGGTGACGGTCATGGTGCTGGACAACGGTTTCAGTGCGGCTCGTCTGACCGGTACCGAGTTGACCTTCGCCAGCAAGTTTCCCAAACCGCTGTTCCAACTGAGCGAAAACAACGGTGAAGAGGAGCTGGAAAGCCCGGTAGCCATCTCGGATGAGGTTCGCCTGCAATCGTTGATCCAGCTGGCCGATGTCAACGCTCCGCGCGCGATTGCCGGGCATGGCACGCACGTGACCGGTACGGTGATCGGCGGGCAATGGATGGACCCCGTATCTTCGTTGTTTGTTTCCGGTGACCAGGAAAGCTGGCTGCGCCTGCGCGTGATTCCGCTATCGGCCGGCACCCAACGGGTCTCGCGCATGGCGCTCAACGAAGCGATGTTCCGAGTCGGCCTGAGCCAGCCGAAAATCGTCAACATGAGTGTCCGTTACGGGTCCGAGCAGGACCTGAAGTTGAGAAAAGTCATCGGCGATAACCGGGGAACCCTGTTTGTCGTGGCGGCTGGAAACGACGCGCGGGATGTCAGCAGTCGATATGGGAATCAGACAGCGCTCATTCCGGCCAGCCTGGGTGGAGACGAAAACCCCAATGTCATCTCCGTCGGCGCTGAAAATGGTTACGGCTACCTCACCCCCTTCAGTAACTTCAGCGCTTCACGGGTCGATATCGCGGCATTGGGTTGCAACGTCGCATCGACGCTGGATGGCGAGCAGGTCGAGTTGCTCAGTGGCACCTCCCAAGCCGCCGCGCTGGTGAGTTTTGCCGCTACGTTGCTGGCACGCTACGGGCTGGACGCAACGGGCATCAAGCGCCGTCTGTTGATCAGCGGCGACCTTCTGGAAGGCGTGCTTCGGCTGGATAACGGCAACCTGCGCAAGGTGGCGGCGAATGATCAAGCCCCTGTGCGCATATATTCGCGTTCGCGGGTGAATATCGAAAAGGCTTTGCTGTTCAACCGGGACTACCTGCGTTTGCGGGTAACGGACACGGCGAGTAGCGACGCACCAGCAAAGGAGGTCGAGCTGTTAGGCAACCTTCAGGTACAGGGGGCGATCGACTGTGGCGTGGCGACTGACGGGCAGCACATTTTTGCGCTCAAGCGCAGTGCTTCCGGCAGTTTGTGGTGCTTCCGGCATGACCAGCTCGAGCCTTCACTCGCCTCCCTGGGGGAAGACTTTCAGGTGATCGTTCAGGTTCGTGAAGAACTCAACGTCGCGGCGGGTGGGGCATCACGTTACACCAAGGGGCAAACATTCGAAGTGGCCTTGGGCGATCTTCAGGAATTCATTCGTTCGGACACCTACTTGCGTGTCACACAGGAGGGCAGGTGATATGCGCTATTTCGGCACGGCTATTGCGGTTGCGGCATGTTTCACCACAGCGGGTTGCACGACCCACCTTCAATCGCACACGCCTTCTGACAAGGGCATTACGCAAGGGGCCACGTATCATTTGCCGGAACTGCACTATGACGTAGAGGTGAAACGCACCCTGACCCAGTGCCCCATTCTCCCGGATCAACACCATCCTGATGTGGTCGGTCAGGTTGAGTTCCAGACCCGTGCGACCGCGACGCCGCGCACTGTTGCCGGGCAGGAGGTGGTGATTGACGTGGAGGCATTGTCGGCGTTTACCAAAATCACCAGCTTTGACCTGGAGCGCTATCCCAGCGGCATCATCAAATCGGTCAACGCCAAAGTGGATGACCGCACGGCGGATGTGGCCAAGGAAGCGTTCAAGGCGATTGTCAGTGTCGGCAAGATAGCGATCGGGCTACCCACGCCGACGGCGACGGGCGAGGGGCTGATCCAGCGTAATGCCTTCCTGGCATGCAGTGCCAATGCCAGCCAGCAGGTGGCGGCCGTGCCGGTGTTGCGCCAAGCGGTAAAAGACCGCGATGCAGCGCTGAAAACAGCTGCAGAGGCGCTGAAGGCGTTCGAGGAAGACCACCCGGCGGCGTCGCGTAAAGGCGCCTTGGTGAAGCAGGCTGCCCAGTTGACGCGCGCGCAACGAGTGGCGAAGGACGCTCAGACGGCGGCAAACGAAGCGCTGGCCAAGGCCCTTGACGAAATTACGGTGGTCTCTCGGTTTACTTACGTGCCAGGGCAGACCTCTGCGGATCGGCCCGTCCTGGCCGCTCGCCACCTCCAGAAGTTCAAAAGTTGCCGCGGGGAGCAACTGCCTGTTGTGCCTGCTACTGGGGAGGTCAATGGTGTCTATAACGGCCTGGTGGATGCGGTGGGAGGCAACACATCGCCGCAATCCATTGTGCAAGTACGGTCCTGGTCCAGTGACAGGGCCGGAAAACAGCGCTGGCTTGTGCATGCCCTGGGGCCTGACCTCACGCTCGATTGCGATGCGTCAATCCAGGCGCAGGCCCTCTGGGGGGATGCCGATGGCCAGCCAAATGCGGTCGAGCGCGCTGAAATAGCGTCTGCCGTGCAGTCGGTCTGGAAAAACACCGTGGCTCTGGATGAAATCAACCTGGTCACCCGAAGCCTGCAAGGTACCGATGTGCTGGTTACCACCCACACGCTGTCGTCGACCCGTCATGCGTTGGCGCTGGGTGATACGCCGACTTGCACCGCCGAGGGTGAACGGCGCTGTGGCATTCTTTATAGAACGCCTTTGCCGGCGCGCTTGCGTATCTGTCGCTATCTGTCAGACGAGCAAGGTATCGCCAACCCGGAGCAATGCAACGGTTTGAGCGGTACTGACCCGGCAGTGCTGGTCACGGACGAGCGCCCCATTCCACAGTTGGGGCACCTGGCGTCACTGGGCTTGCGCAACGGCCCGTTCACCAACAACGAACTGTCGGCCTCGTTCAACGAGGACGGAAGCCTGATCACGATGGGCTACAAGAAGCCTCGCGCAGAAGCCGTCGCCGTTGGCGAAACGCTCAATTCGGGGCTCGACGCAGTGACCGCCATCAAGCTCTATTCGAACGCCAGAGAACTGCGTGATCTGGCACAGGACAAGGCCGTCGCCGATGCTCAGGTTGCGTTGCTCAACGCTCAGAAGGCGCTGCTTCAGCCACGGCAAATCACTGCGCTGGAGAACGAGGCCAACCTGCTCAAGGCCCAGGGCGCGTTGGTCGATGCACAGATTCAATTGCACAAGAAACAGGCTGAGCTGCAGGCTCTGACCGACCCGGTTGACGCGGGGGCAACACCGTGACTGGCCGGCCTAGACTCATGCCGGACGTTCTCGTTCTACGTCCGGTTCGAGGGGCGCATGTAGCTACCCAAGACATGGTCCCAGAGCGGCGAAGACACACCGAAATTCTTCTCGATGCCCTTGCGGTGATGCAAGTCGTGATTGGCCACCAACCGAGGAATAAACCGGTACGCCCAATGCTCGGGACGATGCATCACGTAATGCACCGAGATATAGAAAAAGTAACCCGCAACGGCCCCGATAAACACCGACGTCAGTTCCACGTACCAGGCGCACAGCAATAGCAGCGCAAAGGTGGAACT
This sequence comes from Pseudomonas sp. P7548, assembly GCF_013386585.1. Taxonomy (GTDB): domain Bacteria; phylum Pseudomonadota; class Gammaproteobacteria; order Pseudomonadales; family Pseudomonadaceae; genus Aquipseudomonas. The sequence goes on from NZ_JACARO010000061.1 coordinate 30,863, forward strand.
GGTCTTCCAGCTGGATACGCCGATGTAAGCCAGTACATCCAGGTGATGGGTCCAGTGTTCGCGGCGATACAGCGAGTGAAACAGGAAGCGATGCGCCGAATATTCCACCAGCGTCCAGGCCAGCAGGCCTGCGACGATTTGAACGGGGTCAACGGGGGCGAGGTACAGCGCCAGCAGGATAAACAGGGGGACGGTGAAGAAGTCGAGGTAATACGCGACGGATGACATCAGCCATTTGTTTGAAGCGGCCATGGGCAGAAAATCCTTGTAGTGCTCAAGGGTTGAGTGAAGTGCCCGGCTCTCCAGGCAGGAAGACTATCCCTTGGGGATGATGCTACATGCTGTAGGAAAATTCCCAGCGCAATGGGTGTCCGGGATCACACTCTGGTGTTTACGTCGCTGAAGCGTTCGTGCCAGTCTCTCGGCAGGCGGCAAGGGGCCGCCTGGTACATCAGGAGATTGACGTGGGTAAGTACTTCGATAATTCAGGGCTGTTCAAGATGACTTCGTATCGCGGCATCCGCTCCACACGCAGCGCCATCACGGGCTGGGAGCTGAAAAACCTGTCCCTGAATACGAAGGAATTTTTGACATGTCCAAAGAACTACTCGGAGTTTCTGCTCTAGGCCTGATGGTATTGGGTGAGTTTTGTGCGATCTACAGCGAGGTAGCCACCGCCCGGCTTGCGCAAGTGGATAACGGCGCCTGGTCGGCCTTTGTCGTGCCGGTCCTGCTGATGTGCTTTGCAGGGTTGTGCCTGCTGGGGGCGTATTGGCTTGGCTATGTAGCGGTGGGTGACATTTGGGTGGTCACTGTGGTTTCCGTCACGTCGTTGTTGCTGCTTGAGCCGTTGGTGGTGTGGTGTCTGTTCCAGGAGATGCCGGGGCGCGGCGCGTTGGTCGGATTTGTCCTGGGTGCGTTGGGCATGCTGGCTACGGTTTTGCTGTAGATGCATGCAGGCTGGCTCTAACCGCAATGGTCGAGCCAGTTGTTAATCCGCTATTCGCTCTTACCTGTCCTGTAAACCCTAAATGCATCAATGCTCAGCCAAAATGGGATTTCATCCGTTTGTTGGTTAAGTATTTGATGCCAAAAGATTAAATTCCCGACCATCCAATCTGAATGTTTCAGCTCTGAAACAATTTCGTACATTTAATTGACGCCATCAAAACGCCACCATAAGATCACCGCAAACAAATAGTGGCACAAAGCCATTTAGAGGGATCTAAGATGTGGCGTTCGGTACGTCGGACCAGGCTCAGCCTGCTGTCCGCTTTTTTTTGCCTGGGCACAGCCAGCTTGGCTCAAGGCGCCACTCCACCGAACACGCCAGGCGTCACCGACCTGATCCGCGACCGCCAGGACCGTCTGCTCGAAGAGCAGCAACGCCGCCTGGAAGAACTGAAAGACCTGCCCGGAAAAACTTCCGCCCCAGCCAAACCATCAGCACCTGCCGACACCCGCTGCTTCCCCATCAACACCATCGAACTCACCGGCGCCGACGCCCTGTCCGAAGGCGAGCGCGACAGCCTGCTCAAACCCTACATCGGCCAATGCCTCGGCGTGCCGCAGCTCAATGAGTTGCTCAAGGTCATCACCGACCATTATCTGGGTAAAGGCCTGGTCACCAGCCGCGCCTACCTGCCACAACAGGACCTCTCCAGCGGCAACCTCAAGGTGCAGGTGATCGAGGGCCGCCTGGAAGGAATGAAGGGCGAAGAGGGCAGCGGCATCACTGATCGCCAACTGGCCATGACCTTCCCTGGCAAACCCGGCGACCTGCTCAACCTGCGTGAAATCGAGCAGATGGTTGACCAGTTGAACCGCCTACCATCGAACCAGGCACAGATGGAACTGGCCCCCGGCAAGGCCGTCGGCGGCAGCGACGTGCTGGTGAAGAACGCCCCGCAGAAGCCCTGGCGCGTCGGCCTGTCGCGCCACAACGGCGGCCAACGCAGCACCGGCGAACAGCAGTGGGGCGCGAGCCTCGATTGGGACAACCCGCTCGGCCTGGCCGACCAACTGTCCCTGCGCGGCGGCCATGATGCGCTCAGCGACCACCAGAAAACCTCGCGCAACTCGATGCTCAATTACAACCTGCCCTTTGGTTGGTGGAACCTCAATTACAGCTACAGCGAGTCCGAATATCGCTCCCTGGCCCAGGCCAGCAACTTCAACTTCAAGCAGTCCGGCGACAGCCAGAACCACCAGCTGCGCCTGGAGCGGGTGATCCACCGCGACTCGCTGAGCAAGACCTCCCTCAGTACCGGCGTGGCCTACCTGCGCACCAATAACTTCATCGAAGACAGCAAGCTGGCCCTGAGCAGCAACCGCTTGAGCGAAGCGCAATTCGGCATCAACCATGGCCGGCGCATTGGCGGCTCATTCCTCAACATCGACCTGGGCATGCAGGACGGCATCGGCGCCTTCGATGCCCAGGCCAATCACAACCCACGCCCGGGCCAACCGGATGCGCGCTACCGCAAATACACCGCAACGGTCAGCTACTTGTACCCGTTCAAACTGTGGGGCGAGTCGTTCAGTTTCAGCAGCCTGATGACTGGCCAGCGAAGTGAAGACGTGCTCTTCAGCCCACAACGCATGAGCCTGGGCGGGCAGTCGTCGATTCGTGGCTACAAGGACCAGACCCTCAGCGGCGACAGCGGCGGCTACTGGCGCAACGACCTGCGCTGGAGCCGCCCGGTGACCTGGGCCTGGCTGCAACCGGTGCTCAGCGAGTACGGCACCAGCCTCGGCTACGACCAGGGCGTGATCAGCCACGGCCGTTACAACGCCGAGCAGCATGGGCGCATGAGCAGCAATTCGGTCGACCTGTTTGCCCGCGGCCAGAACGTCGCCGCCACGGTGACCTTCGCACACTCTTTGGAAAGACCGGGGCCGATCACCGAGCGTGAAGCGCCGATCTATTTTCGCCTGGATTTCTTCCTTTAAATCTTTACCGCCCTTTGGGCATCGAGACACGACATGGATGTTCGTCAGTTCGCTTTCCTTGCCCGCCAACCTTCTGCGGCCGTAAAAAACCGTACTACCTTCCTGGGCATGCCCAAGCGTGGGCTGGCATTGGTTTTGGCCAACGCCATGTTCTGGCAACCGTTGCTGGCCCAGGCGGACGGTATCGCAGTAAGCGGGCCGGGGACCACGCTGGGGCAGGCGGGCAATGGCGTGCCGATCGTCAATATCGCAGCGCCGAATGCCAGCGGGCTGTCGCATAACCAGTTCAAGGACTACAACGTCGGCGCCAACGGCCTCATCCTCAACAACGCGACGAATCGCACCGAGTCCACGCAGCTGGGCGGGATCATTCTCGGCAACAGCAACCTCAGCGGTCGCGCCGCCAGCACCATCCTCAATGAAGTCAACGGCGGTAGCCCAAGCCAGCTACGCGGCTACACCGAAGTGGCGGGCCAATCCGCTCATGTGATCGTCGCCAACCCATACGGCATCACCTGCAATGGCTGCGGATTTATCAATACACCACAGGCGACGCTGACCACCGGTAAAGCAGTGATTGAAAACGGCCAGGTCGGCCGCTATCAGGTCGATCAAGGCAACGTCTCCATCGAAGGCGCCGGGCTCAACGCCAACAATATCGACCGCTTCGAAATCATCACCCGCTCGGCCAAGCTCAATGCCGAGATCCAGGCCAAGAACCTGACGATTATCGCCGGCGCCAACGACGTCGATGCCAAGACCCTCAAAACCACGGCGCGTGCCGCTGACCCGGCGACCGCCCCTCAACTGGCCATTGACTCTTCGGCGTTAGGCGGTATGTACGCCGGCGCAATCAAGCTGGTCAGCAGTGAAGCCGGCGTGGGCGTGAAGCTCGACGGCAAGATGCTCGCCAGTGGCGGCGACATGCAGCTGGATGCCAATGGCCACTTGAGTCTTGTGGAAACTTCGGCGAGCGGTGCCGTCAACATCAAGGCTGCCAGCCTGGAAGCCAAAGGGCCGGTCTACGCCGGCACCACACTGGACATCAAGACCCAAGGCGACCTGACCAGCCAGAACAACCTTGTCGCCAAGGACCGCATCACGCTCGCCAGTGGCGGCCAGTTGACCAACAACGGCATTATCGAAGCCGGGGTCAATCTCGATAACACCCGCAATACCGAGGGCGATGTCAGCATCCACGCGCAAAGCCTCGGCAACCTTGGCAAGACCATCCTTGCCAGCCGTGACCTCGACATCACCACCACCCAGAGCCTGAACAACAAAGGCGGCACCCTGAGCGGGCAGCGGCAGACGACCGTCACCGCCGGCACCCTCGACAACAGCAACAAGGGCCGGGTGCTCAGCGCCGACGGTCTGACCTTGACTGCCGACAAAGCGGTGAACGACCAGGGCGGTCTGATCGCCAGCAACGGCGACCTGGTGGCCAACGTCGGCGAGCTGAGCAATCGCGGCGGGGAAATTTCCAGCCTGGCCGATGTCACCCTGAGTGTCGCCAGCCTCGATAACACCTCGGGCCTGATCGCGGCTGAAAAGGGATTCGGTCTCACTGCCAGCGGCGCGATCAATAACCGTGACGGCACCTTGTCGAGTTCAACCCAGGTCACGTTGAAAGGCCTCAGCCTGGACAATACCCGGGGGCAGATCACCGGCGACCTGGGCTTGAGCATCGACCTCAGCGGCGCCTTGGATAACCACGCGGGGACCTTGGGTTCCGGCAAGGGCCTGACCCTGACCGCCGCCAGCCTGGACAACCGCGCGGCGGGCACGGTGCTGGCAGCCGGCGGCACACTGAGCGCCACCCTCCAAGGCGTATTCGACAACCGTGAACAGGGCAAGCTGCGCGCCACGGACAGCATCGAACTGGGCACCGGCAGCCTGGACAATCGCGGCGGCAGCCTGGCGGGCAAGGGTCACCTGACCTTGCGCGGCGGTTCGGCGGACAATCGTGGCGGCCTGATCCAGGCCGACAAGGACCTCACGCTGCGAGTCGATCAACTGGACAACCGCGACAAGGGCAACCTGGTTGCCAAGGCGGCCATCGGCTTTGAAGGCGTCCGTCTGGACAACAGCGGCGGCCTGCTCAGCTCGGTCGGCCCGGTCAATCTCAAGGCCAAGGAGGTGGTTAACACCTTGGGCCGTATTGCCAGCCAGGCCGACCTCGAAGCCCGCATCGACAGCCTGAGCCAGCAGGGCGGGGCGTTGGTGGCCCAGGGCTCTCTGCTGCTGACCGGCAAAAATCTCGACAACCGTAACGGCGGCACGCTCGCCAGCACCCAGGGCCTGACCGTCCAGGTCGAACAGATCGACAACCGGGCCGGCGAGCTTTCCAGCACCCACGGCAGCGTCAATGTCAGTGGCCAGCGCCTGGACAACAGCGATGGCGGCAAGCTGTTGGCTGAAACTGATCTTGGCGTCGCTGTGGCACACGTGATCAACCAGACCCAGGGCCGTCTGTTCGCCAAGGGCAGCGTCAACCTCAACGGCACCCAACTGGATAACAGCGGCGGGACTCTCGCCGCCCTCAAAGGCCTGGATATCCGCCTCGATGGCGCGCTGCTCAACAACAGCGGCTTTCTCAGCAGCGAAGGTGCCGTGGGCCTCAAGGTTGGCAGCCTGGATAACACGGCCGGTAAGCTCGGCAGCGCCGCAGACCTGTCGATCGACAGCCGTGGCGCGGTGCTCAATCAGCGCGGTTCGATCCTCACAGACCAGGGCCTGGTACTCGCCAGTACAAGTCTCGACAACAGCCACGCAGGCCTGATCAGCGGCCAGGGCGCGACCCGCGTCACCACCGGCACCCTCGACAATAGCCAGAGCGGCCGGCTGACCAGCGACGACCGCCTGGACCTGACGGCCACCCAGGTCAGTAACGGTGCTTCCGGCCGTATTGCCAGTGCCAAGGACCTGACCGTAAGCCTCACCGGCCTCGACCAGCAGGGCGGCGAGCTCTTCAGCAAGACCCAACTGAGCCTCGACCTGAACAACGGCCGCCTGGACAACAGCGGCGGCCTGATCAACGGCCCGCTGCTGGTGCTCAAGAACCTCGACGAGGTGGTCAACAGGGGCGGTGAAATCTCCAGCGCCCAGGCCTTTGCCCTGGCTGCTAAAAGCCTCGACAACAGCGCAGGCAAGTTGCTGAGCAACCAGGGCCTGACCCTGCGTATCGATCAGGCGCTTAACAACATCAAGGGGCTGGTGGCTGCCGCGTCTCTCGACAGCCGTAGCGCCAGCCTGGACAACAGCCAGGGCCTGATCAGCAGCCGGGGTGCGGTCGACCTCGGGGTGAGCGGGGCGTTTATCAACCAGGGCGGCACCCTGGTGGGCGACGGCGCGCTCCTGTTGACCGCCAATAGCCTGGATAACAGCAACGGCGCCGTCTCCGGCAAGGCCGATGTCACGGCGAATATCGCCGCCCTGGACAACCGCAACGGCAAGCTGATCGCCAGCGGTGCGCTGGCCCTGAGCGGGGCCTCCGTGGATAACCGCCTGAACGGTCTGGTCGGGGCGACAAAAGCGCTGACACTCGATGTCGACGCGATCGACAACCGTGGCGGCGAACTCTCCAGCAGCGCCGATATCCGCCTGACTGGCAAACGCCTGGACAACAGCGACAGCGGCAAGCTGCTCGCCGATACCGCGCTGACCCTCGAAATGGCTCAGGTGCTCAACCGCAATCTGGGACTGCTCAAGGGCAAGACCGGTGTCACGCTGGATGGCCAGACCCTCGACAATACCGGCGGCCAGCTACTCAGTGGCCAAGATGCACGCGTCACCCTCGGCGCTGACCTCGACAACAGCGCAGGCCTGATCAGCAGCGAAGGCCAACTGGATATCACCAGTGCCGGGCTAACCAACACTGCCGGCAGCCTGTCGAGTGCCGGGGCGCTCAAGGTCAAGGCTAACGGCGCCTTGGGTAACAGCGGCGGACGCCTGGTCAGTGACAGCGGTATCAAGCTGAGCAGTGAGCGCCTCGACAATTCCCAGCTGGGTGTTATCAGTGGTAAGGGGGCGGTCACGGTCAGTACCGGGGCCTATGACAATAACACCGGCAGCCTGAGCAGCGGCGACAGCCTGACCCTGACGGCAGGGCAGGTCAGCAACAAGAACGGCCGCATCGGCAGCGACAAGGCCTTGGTTGCCAGCGTCACCGGCCTCGACCAGCAGGACGGCAAGCTCTTCAGCAACACGGCACTGACCCTGGACCTGAACAACGGTCAACTGAATAACCAGAACGGCCTGATCAATGCGCCGTCACTGGTGCTCAACAACCTCAAGGGCGTAAACAACAGCGGCGGTGAGATCTCCAGTGCGCAGGCCTTCGCATTGGCCGCCGACAGCCTGGATAACAGCAACGGCAAACTGCTGAGTAACCAGGGCGTGACTCTGCAGATCAATCAGGCACTGAGCAACCTTAAAGGCCAGATCGCCGCCGCCGCGCTCGATCTCCGCGCCGCCAGCCTCGACAACAGCGGCGGCGTCGTGACCAGCCGTGGCGACCTCGCCCTGACCACCAGCGGCCAACTGAGCAACCGCAACCAGGGCCTGATCAACGCTGCCCAAACCCTGAACGTCAGCAGCGCCGACCTCGACAACCAAGGCGGTAGCCTGCTGGGTGCCAGCGCCGTGACCCTCAACGCCATGGCCCTGAACAACAGCGCCAAGGGCCTGATCAACAGCCAGGGCGGCCTGACGATCAACGCCAACAACCTGGATTCCGGCAGTGGCGGCGAAGTCTCGGCCAAGGGCGATATCGACCTGACCCTCGGCGCGCTGGCCCAGAACGGCGGCCGCCTGCTCGGCGACCAGGCTATTCGCCTTGACCTGGCGGGCGGTGATCTCGACAACCGCAACGGCCTGCTCAACGCCAAGGGCCCCCTGACCCTCAACCGTTTGCGCGACCTGAGCAATCAGGGCGGCGAAATTTCCAGCAGCCAGAGCTTCAACCTCACCGCACGCACGCTGGACAATAGCGGCGGCAAGCTGATCAGCAACAACCAGTTGGGCGTGACCGGCAACAACCTGATCAACCAGGGCGGCCTGGTTTCCGGTTGGCAAGGGCTGGCCGTCAACGGCGCGAGCCTGGACAACCGCAATAGCGGCACCTTGTCCAGTCGCAGCGGTAACCTGGATGTCAACCTCAGTGGCGCATTGCTCAACAGCAACGCCGGTGCGCTGGTCAGCCAGCAGGCCCTGACCGTCAACGCGGCCAGCCTGGACAACAGCGCCGGTATTCTTTCCAGTGGCGCGGCTCAGCGCCTGACAGTCAGCGGTGTGTTGAACAACGCCCAGGGCGGCTCCATCGACAGCGCCGCCACCCTGACACTGCGCGCCATGGCCCTGAACAACACCGGCAGTATCAGCGCGCAACAGGCCCTGGATTTCACCGGCACCACCCTGGACAACCGCAACGGAACCCTGAGTGGTAAGGGCGCGGTCAGCCTCGATCTGCTCGGCGCTCTGACCAACAGCGACGGCAAGCTCGCCAGCGGCGGACCGCTGGTCATCAGCCGCAGCAGCCAAGTCGACAACCAGGGCGGCCAACTGGTCAGCCAAGGCTTACTGAGCCTGCTCACTGGCAGCCTGGATAACCGCAATCGCGGTACCGTCGCGGCCAATGACAACCTGGTAATCGGCAGCACCGGCGCCGTACAGAACAACAGTGACGGTCTGATCTACAGCCAGAACGGAGACGTACGCCTCAATGCCGCGAGCCTTGCCAACGGCAAGGGATCCCTGCAGGCACACGGTGCACTGAACCTGACGGTCAGCGGTGATATCGACAACCAGAGCGGCAGGCTGATCTCCCAGAATGGCGACCTGAGTGTCGGCGCGGCCAACCTCGACAACCGTGGCGGTACCCTGGCCAGCATCCAGGGCGCCATCGACGGCCGTATCGTCGGCGTGCTGAAAAACGGCTATGACCTGAACAACAATCGCCAGGGCGGTATCCTCCAGGCCCAGCGCCTTACCCTCAGCGCCCTGGGCGGGACCGACAACTACGGCGGACGGATCGCGGCGCAAAGCGGCGATGCCCTGATCACCACCGGCGACTTCGACAACCGCAATGGCGGCCTGTACGCCAAGGGCCTGGTACAGGTCCGCGGCAACAACTTCGACAACAGCGGCGATAACGACGGGCAGATCGCCGGCCAGCGAATCGACCTCAGCCTCAACGGCGCGCTGAACAACCGCCTGGGCGTGATTGAAAGCGACAGCAGTTTGAGCGTGCGCGCGGCCAGCCTCGATAACCAGACCGGACAGATCCGTGCACTGGGCGCCAGCGGCAAGACCGACTTCCAGATCGGCGGCCTGTTCGACAACCGCAACGGCAAGCTGGAAACCGCCAACAGCGACCTGACCCTCAATGCCGCCAGCTTCCAGAACCTCGGCGGCAGCCTGCTGCACGTGGGCAACGGCACCTTTGATATCAGCACCGCCAATATCACCAACGCCGGCGGCAGCCTGGTCACCCGTGGTGGCCTGACGCTCACGGCGGACAGCTGGACCAACAGCAGCGTGATCCAGGCCGGACGCCTGACGGTGAACGTCAACACCCTTAACCAGACGGCGGGCGGGCAATTGCTGGCCTCCGAGAGCCTGACCGGCAACGGCGGCAACTGGAACAACGATGGGTTGATTGCCAGTGACGGCACGGCCAACCTGACCCTTGGCGGCACCTACGGCGGCAGCGGGCGCTACAGCAGCGTCGGCACCCTGGGACTGAGCGCGGCTCAGGTGAACCTGGACGTTGCCACGAGCATTGCCGGCGGCGCAGATACCACGATCAATGCCGGTGGCTTGAGCAACGCCGGGCGCCTGACGTCCAACGGCTCGATGACCGTCACCGCCAATGGCATCGGCAACACGGGCACGCTGGGCGCGGCCCAGGACCTGACGCTGAAGACGCCCACCCTGGTGAACGACCACGGCCTGATCTTCAGTGGCCGCAACATGGGCTTGCTGGTCAATGACTTCACCAACAACAACGGCAATGTCTACAGCATCGGCAACCTGAACATCTCGGGCCTCAATGGCGGTCGCGCCAACAGCGTGACCAACCTGGCGTCCTCGATCAACGTTGATGGGGATTTCTCGCTGTCGGCCAACAGTTTCAACAACAAGACCGAAGGGGTTATTGGCATAGAGCGGCTGGTGTCGGGCGACATCACGTTTAACGGCAGTACGTTTTATATCGCTGAAAACTACACCTCGGAGTCGACCATCAGCGGCACGCGAGCGAGCGTGGCGGTGGCCGGAAACATTGAGGGTGATGTCGGCCGTTTTTCCAACACCGCCTCGACGATTTCCGCCGGCAAGAATATTCGCCTGAACGTGGACACCTTCGAGAACCTGGGCTTGGAGGCCGGCAACTTCACCCGTAACCGGGTCTATACCGGCGTGCGCAATGTCTTCAATAACAAAACCATGTCGAGCGACGCGCTGGAAGCTTACGCGCGACGATATTCCCAGTACGTCTACCGATACACCAAGACCGTGCATGAACCCGATAAAGGCGGGACTCACACCGAGCTCAACGATTACGGCAAGCAAAAAACCAATACCTTGAACGCCAATTTCGGCCAGGGACCGGATGTGGCCGTTCCTGCTGGCATCCTGGCGGGCAACCTCAACAGTGACAACAAGGTGTTTACCGCAGGGGGTGGCAGTGTTGCTTCGGTGGTCCAGGCCGGCCAGGCGATACAGATCAACGCCAAGAACACCATCGACAACAGCAACCTGCATGCCAATACCCAGTTCTCCGGGACGACGAAAAGCGGGGCCGGTACCCAGGTCGGCAACGTGGCCAAGCCGACGGTCGTCTACTTGAACCCACAGTTGCCGCCGAACCTGGCCCAGCAGCGGGTGGATCCGCTGGCGTCCCAAGGTTTCAGCCTGCCCAGCGGGCAAAACGGTCTGTTCCGCCTGAGCGGGCAGGGTGGTTCTGCGACCCAGGCCAGCCAAGCCAGCACCGGGTCACAGACCTGGAGCATGGGCAGCGCGGCAGTCAGCAATGCCCAGCGGCAACAGGGCGCGGATGACGTGCAGGCGCGCAACCTGCAGTTCAGCGATGCGGCGCGGATCGCCGCGAGCACGCTTCAACTCGAACAAACGACCCGCCAGGCCACGGGCGGCGGTGTGTCCGGCAGCGTGATCAATGTCAATACTCCGGGTGATTCCGGCAGTGTCCAGTTACCGGGTCAGGTGGGCGGGATTTCGCCGGTAGGCAGCCAGGTCATCACTCGCGTGCAGGGCCTGCCGGACACCTCGGGCAGGTCCAATCCGCAGAAGTACCTGATCGAAACCAACCCGGTACTCACCGACCTCAAGCAGTTCATGAGTTCGGACTACCTGCTGGCGAATCTCGGCTACAACCCTGATCAAAGCGCCAAACGCCTGGGCGACGGTTTCTATGAGCAGAAGCTGATCCAGCAGGCGGTGGTCGAGCGTACCGGTCAACGTTTCATCGATGGCCAGACCTCTGACGAAGCGCTTTACAAGTACCTGATGGACAACGCCATCAAGAGCAAGCAACAGCTCGACCTGTCGGTGGGGGTCAGCCTGACGTCCCAGCAGGTCGCGGCGCTGACCCACGATATCGTCTGGCTTGAAGAGCATGAGGTCAATGGCGAGAAGGTCCTGGTGCCGGTGCTTTACCTGGCCCAGGCCACCAATCGCCTGGCGCCGAACGGGGCGCTGATTCAGGGCGCGGATGTCACGCTGATTGCCGGCAAGGACCTGAATAACGCCGGTACGTTGCGGGCGAGCAACAACCTTTCTGCCACTGCGTTTAACAATCTGGTCAACAGCGGTTTGATCGAGGCTGGTAACCGCCTGGATCTGCTGGCAGGTAACGACATTGTCAATAAGGCGGGCGGTGTCATCGCGGGGCGTGACATCACCATGACCGCCGTCGCCGGCGATGTGATCAACCAACGCACGGTGGCGGGCAATGACGTCAATTACAAAGGGTACAGCGGGCACAACGAGTATGCCGACAGCGGCGCTCGGATAGAGGCGGCGAACGACCTGACCATCAACGCCGCGCGGGATTTCGTCAGCACCGGCAGTACGTTGCAAAGTGGCGGTGACACTAAGATTACCGCGGGCCGGGATGCCATTATTGGCGCTGCTGAGCAGCACAACAGCGTGGTGGCTGGCGCCAAGAGCAACAGCGTTACCCAGTACGGCTCGGAGGTAACGGTGGGGCGTGACCTCTCTGTCCTGGCGGGGCGTGATCTGGCGGTGGTTGCCAGCCAAATAGAGGCAAACCGCAACATCGATTTTGACGCAGGCGCAAACCTGACGGTGACTTCGGCTGCCGACGAAAGCCATTCGTATTCCAAGTCGAAGAAGGTCACGGCGCAGGAAGACCACGTCAAACAAGTTTCCAGTGTCATCAGCGCCGGGCAAGACGTTACGTTCAATGCCGGCAAAGATATGGAGCTGATCTCGAGTCGCATCAATGCCGGCAACGAGGCGTACCTGGTAGCGGCTGGAAAACTGGACGTACTGGCGGCCCAGGACACCGATTACTCGCTGTATGACAAAAAGGACAAGGGCAGTTGGGGGCGCAAGCAGACCAAGCGCGATGAGGTGACCACAACCGTCAACGTGGGCACCCAGATCACCACGGGGAGTGATCTGACGCTGATCAGCGGTGGTGACCAGCGTTATCAGGTGGCCAAGCTTACCAGTGGCAAAGATTTGATCATCGACAGTGGCGGTTCGATCACCTTTGAGGCGGTGAAAGACCTGCACCAGGAGAGTCACGAGAAGTCCAAGAACAGCATGGCCTGGACCTCAATGTCGGGTAAGGGGCACACCGACGAGACGGTACGTCAGACGCAAATGACGGCTCAGGGAGAGTTGGTGATCAATGCCGTTGACGGCTTGAACATCGATATCAAACAGATCAACCAACAGACCGTCCACCAAGCTATCAACGCGATGGTTGCTGCCGACCCGCAGTTGGCGTGGCTGGCAGAGGCGGAGAAACGCGGTGATGTGGACTGGCGCCGCGTCGAAGAAATTCACACCCACTTCAAGTATTCCCATTCGGGGCTTGGCCCCGCCGCTCAGGTGGTGCTGGCGATCGCGCTGGCGGTAGTCACCGGCGGTGCGGGCCTGGGTGCCGGCATGGTAGGGGCAAGCGCCGGTACGTTTGCCGGTGGGTTTGCCGATGCCGTGCTGGCGGCGGTCATGAATAAAGCCGTCAACAGTGTGATCAGTAACAAAGGCAACCTCGGCGGCACGCTCAAAGACATCACCAGCAAAGACGCAATGAAAGGCTATGTCGTCTCGGGCTTCATGGGCGGCATTGGTGGGGCAATGGGGTATGACCCGACCACCTTGGGTTTTGACTGGAACAGCGTGGGCCAGGTCGTTCTCAAGACCGGCGCCGAAACGGTCGTGCAGACCGCAATCAACGGCGGCAGTCTGGGCGATAACTTTGCCAACAACCTTTTGGGCTCGGTGATCAGTATTGCCGGCGCCGTGGCCGCCAAACAGATCGGTAACACCAATCTGGTTGACGGTAGCCCCACCAAGATTGCTGCCCATGCGTTGCTGGGTGGCTTGAAGTCGATGGCCATGGGGGGCGACTTCCAGACAGGTGCCTTGGCAGGCGGCGCCAACGAAGCACTGGTGCAATACCTTGCGGAGTTGGCATTGCCAGCGAACTACAAGCCGAATCAACCTGGCGATCAACAGGCTCAACTCAACTTGATGGCGATGTCTCAGCTGCTGGGGGTTCTGGCGGCTGTAGTGACGGGCGGCGATCCGGAAATCGCAGCTAACATCGCGGCCAACGCCACTCAGTACAACTATCTGAGCCATTCGGATCTGGAGCGGGCATCCAAGGAGCTTTTAGGGTGCGGTGACGACACAGCATGTGCGTTAGATGGTTACACGAAATACCACGACCTGAGCGCGAAGCAGACGGCTGACGCCTTTGTCGCCTGCGCAGATGACATAAACGCCTGCGCACGTATCTCGAAACTCGTGAGCGAAGCGGAGGTGGACTCGGCCAAATTCAAGGACATGGCTGCCAGTGCTCCTCCTGCCGTTGCGAACATGCTTAATAGGCTGATTGCCGAAAATTACGGTTTTCAGAATGACTTGGCAGGCGTTACATCCGGCACCGTTACCGAGCTTTTGGCCTCCAAGCTTGGTATGTCTCCGGAGCGTGCTGCAGCGCTTGTCGTTGCAGTCAGATTGGCTGTTGCGGCGTTTAATACGGCAAAAAGTAGTGGCAGCGCAAAAGGCTTGGATGGTCCAAACGGCACCGGTGGTACTACAGTTGACAGGGGTGGGCCCGCTGTTCCGCCGGCCTCAAAACCGGGTTCCCCTGCGTCGCAAGCCGATGGTGACTTTGGCTACTTAAACCAACCGGAACCAATTAAGCCAGCGGCCTTTTTTGATGCTCAAGCTTCAGCTAAGAGTTTCATTAATAATGGTAGGATTAGCGCCGCAGATTTACAAAAATTGGTTCCGCCTGGCACGCCAGATCTATTCAAACCTTCAGCTACTATCACCGACGGTAGCAAGTTCCAGTACACGTTGAATGGCCAGCGGGTCGAGATAAAGTGGCATGCTCCAGATGCGAACGCTGCCATAAATCATGTAGGTTCGAACTCGGGTGCTGGATGGACCGCGCAAATAAAAATAGGAAATAAACTGCTGGGCCAAGACGGCGTGCTTTACCGGAAGCCTTCGAATACAACCCATATACCTGTGGATTTCTAAACATGAAAAATCTTGAATATTACGCGGCGCTGCCAGATTTCATGACCAGGGAGGAGCTTGAAACGGCGTTTGCAGAGTTGTTGGATGAGTTCGAATCAAAAAAAAAGTACAGCGCGCAGCTTATAAAGTCATTGGTGCAACTGAGTGACAGGCAGTGGCATACCTATAGCGTGTTAGACAACAGCCTCAGACAGCGAATTGAACATTGCTTGTTGTCTTTATGGAATGGGCATGATCTGGAACAGGCTGAAGAAGTTATTAGTATAATGGCGAGCTTAGGGCTTGAGGCGATAAAAACTTTCCTGGCCTCACGCTTGCCTAAAGACGTGTCGCCGGAAGTTTTTAATGAGATTTCACTCGCGCTATCTGAGTTTGGTGACTCCGTATCAGACCCGTATATTGGTATGCGCTAAATAGCGGCGACACGGTTGCGAATAACTGGCTACTTTTCTAAGGAATATCAATGTTGAAATCCCTGCTGCCTGTCATTGTCCTTTCATTTCTGATGGGCTGTACAAACCACTCAGCTATCAATCAAGAAACCGTCAGCTCGTCCACTACACCTATTGCACATTCATTCGAGCAAGCCATCCAGTTGGCTCGCGCAACGCCGTTGCCGGTTGATCGTGGTCTATTTCCAGAACGCTGGGAGATCGACGCATCTGACCCTCGACTCGAGGTTGGTCAGGCGCCCGGTAACTACCGAGTGTTCGACTTCAAACTGCGCAAGGGCCAAACCTACGTCATCAACGTCATTTCGATGTGCAATAACATGTGTTTCGGTTTTTCGAAAACAATACTGAAACCACGCGTAACGGTAGTCGATTCGCAGGGTAAGCTCGTTGCCGACCATCTGGAGGGGCAGAATCCCCTGTCAATTGAATGGTCCGGCGTCGCACCTGCGGACGGTAGGTATTTTCTGATTGTCTCAGCAGATAATGAGAAGCCAGGCGCGACGGTGCTTACTGTGAACGCCCCCGTGCCGGGATACACCGGAATGATCGTTCCGGTCGGCATGGCGAGTGCGCCATTCGGGAAAGTTATTGCCTATTTGGGAATTCCCGAAGGTTGAAGTAACTGGAGGTGGATGGATCCCCATAGTCTATGAAAAGGCATAAATGATCAGATAAACAGCCTGCCCTACAACGCCTAAAGACTCTCAGGATCCCCAAAAAACATCTGAATCCGCGACCGCAACCACCGCTCCCCCGGGTCATTATCCTGCGACCCACGCCACGCCATGTGCAGTTCAAAGCTGCGCACCGGCAACGGCGGATCTTCCGCGCGCAACCCGCCCGCCGACGTCAACGCCTCAGCCGCATAATCCGGCACGGTCGCCAGAATGTCGGTGCCCGCCAACAACGTCCCCAATCCATTGAACTGCGGCACCGCCAACACCACGTGGCGCTTGCGGTCGAGCTTCTCCAGCTCTTCGTCAATAAACCCACTCAGGTCGCCGGCAAACGACACCAGCGCATGGGGGCGGGCGCAGAAGTCGTCCAGGCTAAGGGAGCCCGGCACGCTGTCGGCACGCAGCAGTTTGGGCAGGCTGCGACGCAGGACCTTGCGCTTGGCGTTGGCCGGCAGGTCGGCGGTGTAGCTGACGCCGATGGAGATTTCGCCGGAGGCCAGCAAGCCCGGCATCAGGATGTAGTTGACGCGGCGTACCACCAGCACGATGCCCGGGGCTTCGGCACGCAGGCGCTTGAGCAATTGCGGCAGCAGGGCGAATTCGACGTCGTCGGACAGGCCGATGCGGAATACGGCGGTGCTGGTGGCCGGGTCGAACTCGGCAGCACGGCTGACGGCGGTGGAGATCGAGTCCAGGGCCGGGGAGAGCAGGGCGAAGATTTCCACGGCGCGGGCCGAGGGCTCCATGCTGCGGCCGGTGCGTACAAACAGCGGGTCATCGAACAGCCCGCGCAGGCGTGACAAGGCCGCGCTGATGGCCGGCTGGCCGAGGAAGAGTTTCTCGGCAGCGCGGGTCACACTGCGCTCATGCATCAAGGTTTCGAATACGATCAAGAGGTTAAGGTCGACACGACGCAGGTCGTTACGGTTCATCTTGTGTCCTGGAAGAGTCAGCAAACTTGACGTGAGCGGCCATCCTGGAACCCTTCAGATTCCATTTAGAAGCATGACCGGCATGAATCTTACGGGTAAAGACTGGTACTCTGCACCGGCTAATTGAGTTTTCCTACGATTGTTGAGGTCGATTCCTCAGTTGCGGAATCAATGACAGGCATGTCGACTATTAACGGCGACCGGTGGTCTTACCCGGAAAGCCCAGATAGAGTTCATGGCATTAGAGGTTACTTTGACGAGGTTTGCGATGTCCCGCACGATCCGTTTTCACAAGTTTGGTCCGGCCGAGGTGCTCAAGTGCGAAGAGCATGTAGCCGCGCAGCCCGCACCGGGCGAAGTGCAGGTGCGTGTCGACGCGATTGGCATCAGCTGGTACGACATTCTCTGGCGCCAGAACCTGGCGTCTTCCCATGCGCGCCTGCCTTCAGGGCTTGGCCATGAGATGGCCGGGGTAGTGGTTGCCCTGGGCGACGGCGTGGATGACTTGGCGGTGGGCGATAAAGTGGCCAGTTTTCCGGC
The DNA here is from genome assembly GCF_013386585.1 of Pseudomonas sp. P7548. Classification (GTDB taxonomy): domain Bacteria; phylum Pseudomonadota; class Gammaproteobacteria; order Pseudomonadales; family Pseudomonadaceae; genus Aquipseudomonas. Next base: position 48,185 of record NZ_JACARO010000061.1, read on the forward strand.
CGAGAGCCCCAATGATTACCCGGTGTATGGCGAGCAGATTGTTTTGCCGCGTTCAGCCCTGACCCGTTACCCGGATGTGTTGAGCCCGATTGAAGCCAGCGTGCACTACACGCCGTTGCTGATTGCTTACTTTGCCTACGTGGACCTGGCGCGGGTCAAGCCCGGCCAGTTTGCCCTGGTGACCGACGCCAGCCATTGTGCCGGCCCGTCTTTTGTACAGCTGGGCAAAGCCCTGGGTGTGCGGGTGATTGCTGCGACCAAAGACAGTGCGGAGCGTGAATACCTGCTGTCCCTGGGCGCCGAAAAAGTCATCGTGACTGAGGAGCAGGACTTGCTGATGCAGATCAACAAGTTCACCGACAACCGCGGTGTCGACGTGGTGTTCGATGGCCTGGGCGGCCCGCAGATGTCGTTGCTGGGGGATGTGTTGGCCCCGCGTGGCAGCTTGGTGCTGTACGGATTGCAAGGCGGCAACCAGACACCATTCCCGGCGTGTGCGGCGTTCCAGAAGAATATCCAGTTCTTCGTGCACTGCATCGGTAACTTCACGGGCAAGCCCGAGTTGGGCATCATTCAGGACCAGGTTGCCTTGCAACGGGCCTTGCGTGACATCAACCAACTGACTGCAGACCGTGTGTTGGTGCCGCTGAAGACCACCGTGTTCCCGTTCAATCAGTTCGTGGAAGCGCACCGTTACATGGACGAATGCCCATGTCGCGAACGAGTTGCGTTGCAAGTCGAAGCTGTTTGAAGCGTAGGAATATTCTTAAACGAGTCTTTCAACCCCGTGGCGTATGGGGCAAATACGCCATTTGGGAAGGCGTAACCTGCGCGTTGCATGACGCGCGCGACCGCCGCCAAGTCCTGTAAACGATACCTTTCTCCCTCACGCCGCCCTGAATCCCAGCGCGGCGTCTTTGTGTGTGCGTCTTGCGCGCGCTGTCGGTTGTCTATCTGAACTGGTTTTTGGCCAGGTTCTGTGTCTGTTAATCATTATTCCAGCCTTGATAATTGTGCTGTCACTGTCATCTCAAGGACTGAGCAATGATTGAATCAACTATTCTAGTGCAGGCACTTCCTGCAACTAATGGCTCTGCATTTACCTGGCATCAGGGTGAAGAGTGTTTTCGGGTGAGATCTCAAATTGTCACCGTACAAACAGAAACGGTTGGCGTGATTTATTTGTGGGATAGATCTTTTAAATCAGGGTTAAGAGTGTGTAGGAAGTTGTCGGAATCCTCCTAAGGCGCTACCAGGAGCCGCCAAGAGGCCCTGTGTCCGCGCCCTTGCCAGCGCAGGCCCTCTGGAGGGTCAAGCATGCAGTTCAGATCGTCTTGTTACAGGGTGCTAGTGTCTATTTATCGAAAGGCCCCTGTGTCGAGCGACATTCTTACAACCGTAACAGGTCGAGCAGACACGATTATCAGTGGCTCGAAACTTATACTTAAACTCAGGTATTAGAACGATGAGCGCTATTCACGAACAGGCCATGACTTATGTTTATCAGCAAGTCCTGCAACGTTTGATCGGGCACTTCAACCGTGCGGAACGCACCGCACTTCAACTGTTGATCCAGCGTATTGTCGTGGCTGCCGGTGGTATGGAACAAGTGGGTGACTACAAGGTGCTGGTGGCCCATGGAGGCGGCGAAGTCAGCAGTTACACCCTGGCCTTGTTGCGGGCCGCGCAATTGACCATCGCCGGGCGCGCGCCCAGGACGTTCCAGCTGCGGGTCGCCACGTTGCGCCACGCCGGGATGACCCAGGCCAGCCTGGACACACTTCAACGCGGCTACGGCCGACTGTTCTTCCATGACGATCCCAGGGTCGAACTGCTGATGGTGGACAATCAAGAAGTGATGCCATTCAACCATCAGCGCCCGGCATCCGCCCTCGGGCTTGAACTCAGCCAGCGCAACCGGCTGATGGTAGGGCACCTGACGTCCGGGGACATACGCGCCACGCTGTGCAATGACACCTACCTGGCCCTGGGTGACTTCTACCAGCGTGTCACCAGCTACAATGGCGGGGTGCACGCCGTGGTCAGTGGTGACTCCGGACGCAAGCAAAGCCAGTTCCTGGCCTGGCTGAAAAAATCCGCGCAAAGCGCAGGCCTTGTCATCCCCAAGGGCAAGCCTGCGTCGCTTAATGGGCTGTATGCGCGCATGGACGAATGGAGCAACGGTTATTACCGTGAACTGTACGGCGAGCACTATGTCGAGCGTGATGACCGCTGCAAGGGCGGGCATCGTCAGCTGGCCTACATCGGTATTGCCGACTTGCTGGAGAATATCGAGCCGCTTGACAGTAGCCTGCTCAACGACTTCATGGCTTACGCGGCCGATCCCTTGGGTTTTCACTTCAGTAACCCGATGTATGCCAACCCGTTGTTGATGGCCCACCTGCGGGGCCTGCAGGCGGAGTGCCTGAGGGAGTTGGACTATGAAGCGGGTGCTGAAAGCTTCGTCATACAAGCGGCCAACGCCCTGCACGATCGCCAGATTCCGGAACAACTGCTGGCCCAGGCTGCAACGCGGGAGGGGCGTGCGTTGGCGTCCGCCTATGCCCAGCAGTTTTTCGGCGTGGAGGAGGGGGCGCTGGTCTGCCTGCTGTTCTCGCCGTTCATTCATCACGGCGAGCGCCTGGAGGGTTACTTGCGCCAGTGTCACCCGGGCATGCTGGTGGCGTTGCCTGAGTTGCACAAAATACTCCAGGGCAAGCCCGCGGCCGACCTGCTCCAGCAATGGGTGGTCGACACCAGTGGGCTGTCATTGCAGCTGCTTCAGCACCTGTACCGCCAGCGGCCATCGCCGCTGGCCGCCGACCACGGCGCGTGCAGCCATCGCCAGGCGCACTCGACGCCCCCACGCCAAGCGCAGGCCTTCCAGCTGTTCGGGCGATGACTCCGCGCGGCACGCGGCAGGCCGGCTTTGCCTATCAGGCGGTCTATCGCTACATGATCAACCTGATCAATGAGGTCAGTACCGATACCCGGGTGAAACTGCCGTCGCTGCGGCAGTTGTCCGAGCGCCTGAATGTGTCGATTTCCACCATCCAATATGCGTATTCGCTGCTTGAGAAGGAAGGACGGGTCTATTCCGTGGCCAAGTCCGGTTACTACGCCTGGCCACTGGCGGGCAGCCCGGCGACATCGCCGGGGGGGGATTTGCTCGAAAGGCTGTACGTGGCGACTCGTCGGCCGGGGATGGTGGTGCTCAGCGGCGATGAACCCACGCTGCTGGCATCACTGGATGCAACCCTGCTGCGACTGGAACGTGAGTTGGTACGCCAGTACCCACGCCAGTTGCAGCCCTGGTCCCAGCCTTGTGGTGTATGGGAGCTGCGAGCGGCATTGGCGGCCCGTTACACCACCTCGCCGACCCGCTGCTGGCACGCCGACGACGTCTACATTGGCGCCGACCTTCGTGGTGTGCTGGATATCCTCATCGAAGTGCTGGCTTTGCGCGGCACCACGGTGGTGGTCGAGTCGCCGTGCGACTGGCTGATACTGCGGCTCTTGCAGGATGCCGGGGTGCGCGTCATCGAGCTGCCGTGGACCGCTGAGGGGCGGCTCGACCTGGTGCTGCTGGAAGGGCTGCTGCGCGAAGAACCGGTGCACTTGGTGCTGTTGTCGTCCGCCATCAGCCTACCGTCGGGGGTGGCCCTGCATCCCCGCGACCGGCTGGACGTCGCGCGGCTGCTGGACCAGTACGGTTGCTGGCTGCTGGAGAATGACACGCAGGGCGAGTTGAGCTTCGCAGCGGCTCAGGCGCCACTGCGTGAGCTGGTCAACCCGGAACGGCTGGTTGTGTTTTCATCCTTCGAGAAAGTGCTCGGCCCCGAGGCGCCTTACGGTTATGTAGTGTCCCGGCGCATGAGCAGTGAGTTGCAACGCCAGTTCCTGTTGCGGGCGTTCCGGCTGTCGTCCATTCGCCAGCGTGCGATCGCTCGCCTGTACCACAGCGGGCGGATCGACCAGCATCTGCGCAGCCTGCGCCTGTTGTTGCAGGAACAAGCCGAGGCGGTCAGCCAGCGTCTGGAACTGCACCTGGGGCATCAGGTGAGCTATCGCATGCCGGCAGGCGGGGCAGCGTTCTGGTTGAGGGCAGCCCATGCCGTGGATATGCGCCAAGTGTTCCAGTGCATGCTCGCGCAACAAGTCGTGGTGGCCCCCGGCGAGCTGTTCAGCCTCAGCGGCCTGCATCACCAGCAGGTGCGCATCAGCCATACCTTCCAGGGGCATCCCAACCTGGACATGACCCTGGCTGCCCTGAGCGAAGCCCTGCGGCATGCACAGGTGGGTTGAGCGCGTGAAATTTCTCTTGTTGATGTAGGATCGATACCGTCGCGCAGTAGTCCAACTCTCAGTAAACTGTCACTTTTTCCGAATCCTTCTTCTTGAGGTTTATGCATGACAATCAGTCCTTTTGCGGGCAAGCCGGCGCCAGCCCAGTTGCTGGTGGATATCCCGCGACTGGTCACGGCCTATTACACGGGCCAGCCTGATGCAGCGATCTCCACCCAACGCGTGGCCTTTGGCACGTCCGGGCACCGTGGCAGCTCGTTCGAGCTGAGCTTCAACGAATGGCATGTGCTCGCCATCAGCCAGGCCATCTGTCTGTACCGCGAAGCCCAGGGCATCAACGGCCCGCTGTTTGTCGGCCTGGACACTCACGCGCTGTCTACGCCTGCCGGTGCCAGCGCCCTGGAAGTGCTGGCCGCCAACGGCGTGCACGTAATGCTGGCCGAAGGTGATGAGTACACGCCGACCCCGGCCATTTCCCACGCCATCATCTGCTACAACCGCGGCCGCACCACTGGCCTGGCGGACGGCATCGTTATCACGCCGTCACATAACCCACCGCAGAGTGGCGGCTACAAGTACAACCCACCCAATGGCGGGCCGGCTGACACCCACGTCACCAAGTGGATCGAAGCCAAAGCCAATGAACTGCTGGCCAACAAGCTCGCCGGCGTCAAGCGCATCACTCACGCGCAGGCCCTCAAGGCCGACACCACCCATCGCCATGACTACCTCAACAGCTACGTGGCCGACCTGGTCAACGTGATCGACATGGACGCGATCCGCAGTGCCGACCTGCGCCTGGGCGTAGACCCGCTGGGCGGAGCAGGGGTGCGCTACTGGTCGGCGATTGCCGAGCATTACCGCTTGAACCTGGACGTGGTGAACACTGAAGTCGATTCGACCTTTCGCTTCATGAGCGTCGACTGGGACGGCCAGATCCGCATGGACCCTTCCTCGAGCTTCGCCATGCAAGGCCTGATTGGCCTGAAGGAGCGCTTTGACGTGGCCTTCGCCTGCGACCCGGACCACGACCGCCATGGCATCGTGACCCCGTCCGGTGGCCTGTTGGCACCGAACAACTATTTGGCGGTGTCCATCGACTACCTGTTCCAGAACCGTCCTGACTGGCGCGCTGACGCCGCCGTGGGCAAGACCGTGGTCAGCAGCGGCCTGATCGACCGCGTGGCCGCACGCATCGGCCGCCGCCTGTATGAAGTGCCGGTAGGCTTCAAATGGTTTGCCGATGGCCTGTTTGAAGGCTCGCTGGGCTTTGGCGGTGAAGAAAGCGCCGGCGCTTCGTTCTTGCGCAAGGACGGCACCGTCTGGAGCACCGACAAGGACGGCCTGATTCCTGCGTTGCTGGCGGCGGAGATGACTTCGCGCAAAGGCCAGGACCCGAGCCAGATCTACCGTGGCCTGACCGACGCCCTGGGTGAGCCGTTCGCCATTCGTGTCGATGCCAAGGCAACACCGGCGCAGAAAGCCTTGCTGGGCAAACTGTCGCCGGAGCAAGTCACCTCCACGCAACTGGCCGGGGAAAGCATCCAGCAGATCCTCAGCCACGCGCCGGGCAACAACCAGGCGATTGGCGGCTTGAAAGTGATGACCGAAAACGGCTGGTTTGCCGCGCGACCATCGGGTACCGAGGACATCTACAAGATCTACGCCGAAAGCTTTATTGGCGAAGACCACCTCAAGCAACTGGTGGAAGAGGCGCAGGTGTTGGTAGACGGTGCTATCTCCCAGTAACACTGCAACATAACCTGTGGGAGCGGCGGTGCGACGATTCGACGTGCTCGCGAATGCGGACGGTCAGTCGCTGAATAGGTTGACTGATCCACCGCATTCGCGAGCAAGCCCGCTCCCACATTGGGACAATGTTAGGCCAAGTCGACCAACACGATCTCACTGTCCTCAATCGCCGTCACCCGCAACACCTGCTCATCCTCAATCGCCACGCCGTCTCGGGCTTGCGCACGCAAGCCATTGACTTCAATCACACCGGTCGCCGGCACCAGGTACGCCCGACGCCCGCTATCCAGCACATACTCGGCACTTTCCCCAGCCTTCAGGTTGGCCGCTACCAGGCGTGCATCGGCGCGAATGCGCAGGCTTTCGCTGTCCCCGGACTTGCCACTGGCCAAGGTTACAAAGCCTTCGCGATCACCTTTTGGAAACGGCTTGGCCCCCCAGGAAGGCGGCAGGCCGGCTTCATTCGGGATGATCCAGATCTGGAAGATCTCCGTCGGCGTGGCCTCCAGGTTGTATTCGCTGTGGGCAATGCCGGTGCCTGCGCTCATGACCTGTACGTCGCCGGCCTCGGTGCGGCCTTTGTTGCCCAGGTTGTCGGCATGGCTGATGGCGCCTTTGCGCACGTAGGTGATGATTTCCATGTCGCGATGCGGGTGCTGCGGGAAGCCGGTGCCGGGGGCGATGATGTCGTCGTTCCACACCCGCAGGTTGCCCCAGTGCATACGCTTGGGGTCATGGTATTCGGCGAACGAAAAATGGTGATGAGCGTCAAGCCAGCCATGGTGGGCGCCGCCCAGGGAGTTGAAAGGTCGAAGTTCAAGCATGATCGTCTCCAGTTGATGGCATCTATGATCCAACAGCCCTAGATCGATAAAAAGCGTAAAAACTTCCGTGTTCCTATCGGTTCTCTCGATGAGTTGCCGGCGTTTTGACTTTCACTTCATCGCCTAACTGCATGACAACAAAGCAATTGGCTGGAACTGCGCGCGGTTTCCGGCGACCATGGCGCACTCTTCAAAGCCAAGCTCATCGCAGGAGTCCGCGTGCCGCAACAACAGCCTGATCTGCCCCCTGAACTGCGCCCACTGGCCGAAATGCCCCTGCTCAAGCGGCTGGCCGCGCGCCTGTTTGGTCATGGTCTGACGCGCTTGCGGGCGCAGCACCGTTTTTCGTGGCTGCACGGGCAGGCGGATGGGTTCCGCAGTGGGCATGAAGCCGGCGTGGAATATGGTTACCGCGAGGGCAAGGCCGATGGCATCGAGGAAGGGCGCCAAGTCCTGTTGATCCGTGACTTTCGTCCCGAGGAGCACCGTGCCCCCGGCGTTGACGACAGCTTGTTCGATGACTGGCGCCTGCCCCTGACCGCCGAGATCAAGAAACGTATCAAGGCTGACGTGGCGCGCCTGCTGCCGGCCCATGCCCAGCCCAGTGCTGCGCAGTGGAAGATGATCTTCAGTGACACGCCCTCGACCTCCGTGATTGCAGGCGCGGGTGCCGGCAAGTCGACCTCGCTGGTGCTGCGCATCCTGTTGCTGACCCATTACCTGGGGTTTGAGCTGAGCTCGATGACCGTGGTGACCTTCACCCGTGAGTCACGCAAGGATTTCATCAATAAGCTCATGGAAGTTCTCAGCCTGTGGGGGCAACCCCTTGGCATGAAAGAAGCCCAGGCCGTGGTGCGTACCTTTCACTCGCGGATTCTGCCCATGGTGCGCAGCCTGCCGGGCTTCGAGCGGCTACAGGCCTTCGAGACCCTGAGTGCCGGTTTCGAAGACGCCGACAGCAATCCGTTCGATCTGCGTATCAGCGATGCCCAGCGTCAACAGATGAATGCCTGCTATCACCGGCTCTATGGCCAGCATGCACGTTTTCGCGAGCTGATTGCGCCGCTGGCCCGACATGGCTTGCAACTCAAGGAGCTGGAGCGCGACCACCCCGACGTGCAAAAGCGCATGGCGGTGACCGAACTGGCTGCCAAGCGTGATGAAGAACTCTGCGATGTGATCGAAGACCTGTGGTTCAGGGCCGGTGTCTGGCCAATCAAAGGCATTGAACCCAATCGTCAGACCGTCGAGATCAATGGCGCGCAGTTCCACTGTCACGGGTACATCCCTGAGCTGGACGCCTGGGTGGTGCTGGGTTTCGATCCCCGCGAAAACGCCCAGATCAGTCGTCCCAACTCGAAACTGTCGGTGCGTGCAGAGTGGGCGGTGAAACGCACCTTGTTTCAAGCTTTCTGTCGTAATCCGTTGATATGGTTAGATAATTATGAGTCATCAAAACGGTTATTAAACAGCTTGGCCGGTGACGCCACAGCGGGGCCTGGCTTTGATTACAAGGTCAAGGGCGAGCTGGCCTCGGCGCCGCTGCTGGACAGTTTTGTGATGGCGGCAGGCTTTATCGAGAACCTCGGCCTCGACGTCCCCACCGCCGTCGGCCAGATGAGTTTTGCCAAGGACGACCCTGATCGGTTCTTCTTCGAGGCCCTGAGCATTTTCTGGAAGGCCCTGGAAGACCACTTGCTCGACCAGTCGCCGCCGATCATGACCTATAACCGCATGTTTTCGCTGTTTGGTGAGAACACCCCGGAAAACCTCAAGCTGCTCAGCGATCCGCTGTTGCGGCCGATGTCGCACCTGATGATCGACGAGTTCCAGGACGTGTCCCCGCAGATCGTCTCGTGGATTCGCGCCAGCCTGCGGGAAATCCGCAGCCGGGGCCCGGCCATGCATGTAGGGCGCGGGGCGCAACGCTCTTCGTTGCTGTGCGTGGGGGACGACTGGCAGTCGATCTACGGCTGGCGTGGC
>NZ_JACARO010000062.1 GCF_013386585.1 Pseudomonas sp. P7548
CGAGGCCTGCATGCCGCGCCAGTTCTTGAACGACTCGGACATCAGGCGCCAGGTTGGGATGGAGACGATGGTCTTGTCGAAGTTCTGCACCTTGACCGTGTGCAGGGTGATGTCCACCACGTCGCCATCGGCGCCCACCTGGGGCATTTCGATCCAGTCGCCGACCCGCAGCATGTCGTTGCTGGTCAGCTGCACGCTGGCGACGAACGACAACAGGGTGTCCTTGTACACCAACAAAATCACCGCTGACATCGCACCCAGGCCCGACAGCAGCAACAGCGGCGAGCGGTCGATCAGGGTGGCGACGATGATGATCGCGGCAAACACGAACAGCACCATCTTGGCCAGTTGCACATAGCCCTTGATCGAGCGGGTGCGGGCGTGCTCGGTGCGCGCGTAGATGTCCAGCAGCGCGTTGAGCAGGGCGCTCACCGCCAGGGTCATGAACAGGATGGTGAAGGCCAGGGCCACGTTGCCAATGAACAGGGTGGCGGTCTTGCTGAGGTCCGGCACCAGGTACAGGCCGAATTGAATCACCAGGGATGGCGTCATCTGCGCCAGGCGGTGAAACACCTTGTTGTGCCGCAGGTCGTTGAGCCAGTGCAGGGGGGGTTGCCGGCCGAGCAGTTTGACGGCGTGGAGAATGAGGTAGCGCGCTACCCGTCCAAGTAGCAGCGCCACCACCAGCAACACCAGCAAGCCCAGGCTGGAATGCAGCAGGGGGTGTTCATCGAGGGCGCCCCAGAGGTCTTGGACGTTGAGCCAGAGTTGTTTGATATCCATGGGTGAAACCGGTTCTTCTGTAGGACAAGACGGGGCGATTAGAGCATTTAAGTGCAACAAAGTTGATGTTGTGGACAAACGCACTGACAAAAAAGCAGCTGATTAGCACCGTTCGCGTAAAGAAACTCGGTTTGGACGCCCGAAACCGGTAACCTATGGCGCTGATATTTTGTATTTCTTCGAGGTAGCACCCGTGTTTTCCCAATTCGCCCTGCACGAACGCCTGCTCAAAGCCGTGGCCGAGCTTAAATTTGTCGAGCCTACGCCTGTGCAAGCAGCGGCCATCCCGCTCGCGCTCCAAGGGCGTGACCTGCGGGTGACAGCTCAAACCGGTAGCGGCAAGACGGCGGCTTTCGTCCTGCCGGTGCTGAACCGCCTGATCGGCCCGGCCAAGGTTCGTGTTAGCATCAAGACC
>NZ_JACARO010000063.1 GCF_013386585.1 Pseudomonas sp. P7548
AAGTGGGGCGAATTATAGGCTTCCAGAATCTGCCGTCAACCCTTAATTTGTCTTCTCTATCAATTAGTTAGAATTGATTAAAAAGCAACCAATAAACAGCCCAGAAACCTCTATATATAGAAGGAAACACTCAGATCACACCCAACGCTCTCAAATCGACCACGTTGGCAGCCCCCAACCCCAACACGTCCTGCAACACCTGAGCCGTATGCTCACCCAATAAGGGAGGAGCGCTGCGATACTCAACAGGCGTCTTGGACAAACGAATCGGGCTGGCAACCTGCGGCACCACGCCAGCCAAAGCATGTGGCAGCTCCAGTGCAAGTCCGCGCGCCTTTACCTGCGGATCAGCAAACACCTGCGCCAGATCATTGATAGGCCCGCATGGCACACCCACTCGCTCCAGCTGTGCCACCCACTCCGCTGTCGTCTTGAACACGGTGGCCTGGCGAATCAGCGGAATCAGCTCTGCGCGATTAGCCACCCGCACCTTATTAGTAGAGAAGCGCGGGTCATCCGCCCACTGCGGCTGCCCGACCACCTCAGCAAACTTACGGAACTGACCATCGTTGCCCACCGTAAGGATGAAGTCGCCGTCAGCCGTGGGAAAATCCTGATAAGGCACAATATTCGGATGAGCATTACCCAGACGTTTCGGAGGCACTCCTGTCGTCAGGTAATTCATCGCCTGGTTAGCCAAACATGCGACCTGCACGTCCAGCAATGCCATATCGATGTGCTGCCCGCCACCGTCATGATCTCGATGAGCCAGGGCCGCCAAGATCGCCACCGTCGAGTAGAGCCCGGTGAGAATATCGGTCAACGCCACCCCGACCTTCACCGGCCCCGCGCCCTCATCACCCTCAGGGCGGCCGGTCAGGCTCATGAGACCGCCCAAACCCTGGATCATGAAGTCATAACCCGCACGCGTGGCGTATGGTCCGGTTTGACCAAACCCCGTGATCGAGCAATAGATCAGCTCCGGGTTGATCTCCTTCAGCGACTCATAGTCCAACCCGTACGCCGCAAGACCACCCACCTTGAAGTTCTCGATCAGGATGTCGGACTTGGCAGCCAGGTCTCGCACCAGCTTTTGCCCCTCCGGTCGCGTGAAGTCGATGGTGACTGACTCCTTATTGCGGTTGGCCGACAGGTAATACGCCGCCTCGCTGGTGTTTTCACCATAGGCATCTTTGAGGAAAGGCGGCCCCCACGCCCGCGTATCATCCCCATTACCCGGTCGCTCGACCTTGATCACCTCAGCCCCAAGGTCCGCAAGAATCTGCCCGGCCCAGGGGCCCGCCAGTACTCGCGACAAATCCAGTACCCGCAGATGCGAAAGCGCGCCCATGGTCGTGCTCCTATTAATAGAACGCTTGAAGACCGGTTTGCGCGCGCCCAAGGATCAAGGCGTGCACGTCATGGGTGCCTTCGTAGGTATTGACCACCTCAAGGTTGACCAAGTGACGCGCCACACCAAACTCATCCGAAATCCCGTTTCCGCCCAACATGTCCCGCGCCATGCGTGCAATGTCCAGGGACTTGCCGCACGAGTTGCGCTTCATGATCGACGTGATCTCCACTGCCGCCGTCCCTTCGTCCTTCATGCGCCCCAGGCGCAGGCAACCTTGCAGCGCCAGGGTAATCTCGGTCTGCATATCAGCCAGCTTCTTCTGGATCAGTTGGGTCGCTGCCAACGGGCGACCGAACTGCTGACGATCAAGGGTGTACTGGCGGGCGGTATGCCAGCAGAACTCAGCGGCTCCCAACGCGCCCCAGGAAATGCCGTAACGTGCGGAGTTGAGACAGGTAAACGGCCCCTTCAAACCCCGTACATCCGGGAAGATGTTCTCTTCCGGCACAAAGACGTTGTCCATTACGATCTCGCCGGTAATCGAAGCACGCAGGCCAACCTTACCGTGGATCGCCGGAGCGCTCAGCCCCTTCCAACCTTTCTCCAGGACAAATCCACGGATGTCACCCGCATCATCCTTGCCCCACACCACAAACACATCGGCGATTGGGCTATTGGTGATCCACATCTTGGCGCCCGTCAGGCTGTAGCCGCCATCCACCTTGCGCGCCCGGGTAATCATCGCGCCCGGATCGGAGCCGTGATTAGGCTCGGTCAGGCCGAAACAACCGATCCACTCGCCGGAAGCCAGCTTCGGCAGGTACTTCTGCTTCTGCGCCTCAGTGCCAAACTCATTGATAGGCACCATCACCAGTGACGACTGCACACTCATCATCGAGCGATAACCGGAGTCGACACGCTCGACCTCACGGGCAATCAACCCATAGCTGACGTAGTTCAAACCACTGCCGCCGTATTGCTCGGGAATCATCGCGCCCAGCAAGCCGGTCTCGCCCATCTCGCGAAAGATGGCAGGGTCGGTCTTTTCATGGCGAAAAGCTTCGAGCACACGGGGCGCCAGCTTGTCCTGGGCGAATTGCTCAGCACTGTCGCGCACCATGCGCTCTTCTTCGGTGAGCTGTTGATCCAGCAGCAGTGGATCGATCCAGTTGAAGCTTGCCTTGCCAGCCATGAATAAGTCCTCGCGGAAAAATCAGAAGTCGTGGATGCAGACTAGGCCGGGCAAACGCAGAGGGCAAACGAGGTTTCCGCATAGGGTTGTGCTAATTTCTCACTTCGAAAGCGCCATAGACGACGTATATGCGATTTATAAGTGAGGACAAGTTACATGCGCAGAAAGATCCCCAGCACCACTGCCCTGGTCAGCTTTGAAGCGGCAGCCCGCCACGAGAGCTTTACCAAGGCCGCGCACGAGCTTTCCATCACTCAAGGCGCTATCTGCCGACAAATCGCGAGTCTCGAAGAGTTTTTGAGTGTCGAGCTATTTCGGCGCTCGCGACGCGGGGTAAAACTCACGGAGGCGGGGTTGTCGTACAGCCGCCGCGTCGCCATGCAGCTGGACGCAGTAGAACGTGACACCCTGTCGGTCATGGGGCAACAGGGCGCCAATGTCATCGAGCTCGCGGTGGTACCCACCTTCGGCACCCAATGGCTGATCCCCCGCCTGAAGGATTTTCAACACAAACACCCGGAAGTCACGGTCAACCTCACTAACCGTACCCGCCCATTCCTGTTTGCAGACACCGAGTTCGACGCTGCGATCTACTTTGGTGATGCCGACTGGTCGGGTACCGAATCGCATCGACTGATGGGCGAGAACCCCGTTCCCGTCTGCAGCCCTCGCTTATTGGGCACACGTACCCACTTCAGCGCCCAGGAAATTGCCGAACTGCCGCTACTGCAGCAGACCACGCGGCCTTACGCCTGGCGCCAATGGTTCAACGCGCAACATCTGAACATTCCTCGCGACATGACAGGCCCTCGTTACGAGCTATTCTCGATGTTGTCTCAGGCAGCCATGCATGACATGGGCATCGCGCTGATCCCGCCGTTCTTGATTCAGCGCGAACTCGACGAGCACCAATTGGTGATCGCCAACCCCGAAACGCTGAGCAGCGCGAAGGCGTACTACCTGATGATTCCCGACAGAAAAGTCGAATCGGCGTCATTACACGCTTTCAGGGACTGGTTGGTTGATCAATCCCAACGCTATAGCCCCAGCATTTAAAGGACAAAGCCCGCTTATTGACCCTGTAGTCAAATAAAATCAAGACCTACAGATATACGTATATGTCGCGTTTAAGCAGACTGTACTTATCTGTTCGAATTAAGGCTAAGAGCCATGATTTTCAAGGCGTGTAGCGACTACGGCAAGCCAATGCACGACCATTCACACCAACGATGAAGAAACACCCAATATTCGGCTACAGTCCTTTAAACACATGTATTTAAAGAGGTTATTTCATCGCATTGCGACAATCAGTCACAGGGTGACTTGTAGTTAATTTTTCGTCACCCGTCATAATCCCTTGAAGGCCGTAAAGTTCGCCTGCAAAATGCCGCGCCCCGCTGTCATTTCAGCGGGATCGTGCTGATCGGCCGCCCCAGATGCGCCACTCACGGTGCACTGGCCTTTTTACAAAAAGATCAAAAGCAAAAAGATCATGCAGGAGATTTGACGTGCACATTGGTGTTCCTCTCGAAACCCAGACCGGTGAAACGCGGGTGGCTGCCACCCCGGAAACCATCAAGAAGCTGATCGGCCAGGGCCATAAGGTCACTGTTCAAAGCGGAGCCGGCGTTAAAGCCAGTGTCGTCGACAGTGCCTACGAAACGGCAGGCGCAACCATTGGCAGTGCCAGCGATGCGTTTGACGCAGACCTGATTCTCAAGGTGGTGGCCCCCAGCGACAGCGAGCTTGCGCTGATCAAAAGCGGCACCGTACTGGTGGGCATGCTCAACCCGTTCAGCAACGAAACCATCGCCAAGCTGGCCGAACGCGGCATAACCGCTTTTGCCCTCGAAGCCGCGCCACGTACCTCGCGCGCCCAGAGCCTCGACGTGCTGTCCTCCCAGGCCAACATCGCTGGCTACAAGGCCGTGCTGCTCGCCGCTCATCACTACCCACGCTTTATGCCGATGCTGATGACGGCCGCCGGCACCGTAAAGGCTGCACGCGTGCTGATCCTCGGCGCCGGCGTCGCGGGTCTGCAGGCGATTGCGACAGCGAAACGCCTGGGTGCTGTGATCGAAGCGTCTGACGTACGCCCGGCCGTGAAGGAACAGATCGAATCCCTCGGCGCCAAGTTTGTCGACGTGCCCTACGAGACCGATGAAGAGCGTGAATGCGCCGTCGGCGTCGGCGGTTATGCCCGCCCGATGCCCACCAGCTGGATGCAGCGCCAGGCCCTGGCCGTGCACGAGCGCGCCAAGCAGGCCGATATCGTGATCACCACCGCACTGATCCCGGGCCGCAAGGCACCGACCCTGCTCAGCGCCGACACCGTCGCGCAGATGAAGCCCGGCTCGGTGGTCATTGACCTTGCCGCCGCCCAAGGCGGCAACTGCCCGTTGACCGTCGCCGATCAGGTGGTGGTGGAGAACGACGTGATCATCTGCGGCCCGACCAACCTCGCCGGCGCTGTCGCCGCCGACGCCTCGGCCTTGTATGCACGCAACCTGCTGGACTTCCTGAAGCTGGTCTTCAACAAGGAAGGGCAGTTTGAGCTCAACCTCGAAGACGACATCGTCGCCGCGTGCCTGATGTGCCGCGACGGCCAAGTCATCCGCAAAAACGCCTAAGCAGGGATTCAGACGATGGAAGAGCTTATCTCCCCCGGTATCTACAACCTGATCATCTTTGTGCTGGCGATTTATGTCGGTTACCACGTGGTCTGGAACGTGACACCCGCGCTGCACACGCCCTTGATGGCCGTGACCAACGCCATTTCCGCAATCGTGATCGTCGGCGCCATGCTGGCTGCGGCCCTCACCGTGACCCCACTGGGCAAGACCATGGGCACCCTGGCCGTGGCGCTCGCAGCGGTAAACGTGTTCGGTGGCTTCCTGGTCACTCGCAGGATGCTTGAGATGTTCAAGAAGAAAGCCCCGAAAGCAAAAGAAGAGGCGCCGAAGTAATGAGCATGAATCTCGTAACGACGCTCTACCTGATCGCGTCGATCTGCTTCATTCAGGCTCTCAAAGGCCTGTCGCACCCAACAACTTCGCGGCGCGGCAACCTGTTCGGCATGCTCGGCATGGCGCTGGCGGTGCTCACCACCGTAGGCCTCATCTATAAGCTGGGCGCTGAGCTGGCAACTGCCGGCATCGGCTATGTGATTGTCGGCCTGTTGATCGGCGGCACCGCCGGTTCGATCATGGCCAAGCGCGTAGAAATGACCAAGATGCCGGAGCTGGTCGCGTTCATGCACAGCATGATCGGCCTGGCGGCAGTGTTCATTGCGATTGCCGCAGTGGTCGAGCCGCAATCCCTGGGCATCGTCAAACATTTAGGCGACTCGATCCCTGCTGGTAATCGCCTGGAACTGTTCCTCGGTGCAGCCATCGGTGCCATCACCTTCTCCGGTTCGGTGATCGCGTTCGGCAAGCTGTCGGGCAAGTACAAGTTCCGCCTGTTCCAGGGCGCACCGGTACAGTTCGGCGGCCAGCACAAACTGAACCTGGTGCTCGGCCTGGCTACCCTGGGCCTAGGCCTGGCGTTCATGTTCACCGGTAACCTCACCGCCTTCGCCCTGATGCTGGCCCTGGCCTTCGTGCTCGGCGTGCTGATCATCATCCCAATCGGCGGCGCCGACATGCCGGTGGTGGTGTCGATGCTCAACAGCTACTCCGGCTGGGCGGCGGCAGGTATCGGCTTCTCGCTGAACAACTCGATGCTGATCATCGCCGGCTCTTTGGTGGGCTCCAGCGGCGCGATCCTCTCGTACATCATGTGCAAGGCGATGAACCGTTCCTTCTTTAATGTATTGCTCGGCGGTTTCGGCAATACCTCGGATGCCGCTGCGGCAACCGGCTCTAAAGAAGCACGCCCGGTGAAATCCGGCTCGGCCGATGATGCAACCTTCCTGCTGACCAACGCCGACACCGTGATCATCGTGCCGGGCTACGGCCTGGCGGTCGCCCGGGCGCAGCATGCGCTCAAGGAACTGACCGAGAAGCTGACCCACCACGGCGTCACCGTGAAGTACGCGATCCACCCGGTGGCCGGCCGTATGCCCGGGCACATGAACGTCTTGCTCGCCGAGGCCGAAGTGCCTTACGACCAGGTGTTCGAAATGGAAGACATCAACTCCGAGTTCGGCCAGGCCGACGTGGTGCTGGTGCTCGGCGCGAACGACGTGGTCAACCCGGCCGCCAAGAACGATCCGAACTCGCCGATCGCCGGCATGCCGATTCTCGAAGCCTTCAAGGCCAAGACCATCATCGTCAACAAACGCTCGATGGCCAGCGGTTATGCCGGCCTGGATAACGAGTTGTTCTACCTGGACAAGACCATGATGGTCTTCGGCGATGCCAAGAAAGTCATCGAAGACATGGTCAAGGCCGTCGAGTAACACTGCTTCAGCGCAATACTCGAAACCCCGGCCTCTTGTAGGCTGGGGTTTTTTATTGCCGCATGAAACCCGACCAAAGGCTCTAAATCGCTGCCCGGCATTCGACCATGGTAGCGGGCCGAATTTTTTTGAAATCACTAAACTGCGCACCTTGCTTCCGTAGCCTGAGATAACAATCCATGTACCGTGATCGTATCCGCTTGCCTTCGTTGTTGAACAAGGTCATGAGCGCGGCAGACGCCGCCGCACTGATCGAGGACGGCATGACTGTCGGCATGAGCGGCTTCACCCGCGCCGGTGAAGCCAAGGCCGTCCCCCACGCCCTGGCCGAACGCGCCAAGACTTCCCCGCTGAAAATCACCTTGATGACCGGCGCCAGCCTGGGCAATGACCTGGACAAGCAACTGACCGAGGCCGGCGTGCTGTCCCGCCGCATGCCGTTCCAGGTCGACAGCACCCTGCGCCGCGCCATCAATGCCGGCGAGGTGATGTTTATTGACCAGCACTTGTCGGAAACCGTCGAGCAATTGCGCAACAACCAGCTCAAGCTGCCGGACATTGCCGTGATCGAAGCCGTTGCGATCACCGAACAGGGGCACATCGTGCCGACGACATCGGTGGGTAACTCGGCCAGCTTCGCGATTTTCGCCAAGCAGGTGATCGTCGAGATCAACCTGGCGCACAACCCGAACCTGGAAGGGCTGCACGACATCTATATCCCGACCTACCGGCCAACCCGCACGCCCATTCCGCTGGTGAAGGTCGATGACCGCATCGGCAGCACGGCCATTCCCATCCCGCCGGAAAAGATTGTCGCCATCGTGGTCACCAACCAGGCGGATTCCGCCTCCACCGTGACACCGCCCGACAGCGACACCCAAGGCATTGCCAACCACCTGATCAACTTCCTCAAGCAGGAAGTGGACGCCGGGCGCATGACCAACAAGCTCGGCCCGCTGCAGGCCGGCATCGGCAACATCGCCAACGCAGTGATGTGCGGCCTGATCGAGTCGCCGTTCGAAGACCTGACGATGTATTCGGAAGTGTTGCAGGATTCGACGTTCGACCTGATCGATGCCGGCAAACTGAGCTTCGCCTCGGGCAGTTCGATCACCCTGTCAGAACGACGCAATGCCGACGTGTTCGGCAACCTGGAGCGCTACAAAGACAAACTGGTGCTGCGCCCACAGGAAATTTCCAACCACCCGGAAGTGGTGCGCCGCCTGGGTATCATCGGGATCAACACCGCGCTGGAGTTCGATATCTACGGCAACGTCAACTCCACCCACGTCTGCGGCACGCGGATGATGAACGGCATTGGCGGCTCCGGGGACTTCGCGCGCAACGCTCACTTGGCGATCTTCGTCACCAAATCGATCGCCAAGGGTGGCGCGATTTCCAGCGTGGTGCCGATGGTCAGCCATGTGGACCACACCGAGCATGATGTGGACATCCTCGTGACCGAAGTCGGCCTGGCCGACCTGCGTGGCCTCGCGCCCCGCGAACGCGCCCGGGTGATCATCGACAACTGTGTGCACCCGGCATATCGCGATGCGCTGAACACTTACTTCGACGCAGCCTGTGCCATCGGCGGGCATACGCCACACATCCTGCGCGAAGCACTGAGTTGGCACATCAACCTGGAAGAAACCGGGCATATGCTCAAGGCTTGATTGATACAGATCCGGGCTGATGCAACGGCAGTTTCATCAGCTCGGCTGTACTTCTTATCAAACTGAAAAAAACTGTACTGCTGTACCGGTCATTTCCTACCGAAATATCCCACATACTCCGTCGAAAACTCCTATTTCGCACTGTTTCAGTGCGGACAGGTACAGTTGCCCCATTTCCGAACAGTACAGCACCTATAAACAGTTAACTGGCCCCTCACAATACAGGTGAACTGTATCTAGAGAGTCTTGCGCCGGAAGAGGATCATTGGCATCAGTTAAACCACTACCTAATCCCGCCACAAGCGGAAGGATGTCATCATGGAACGTACACTCAGTTCCGATCTGTTCTTCGAAGAAAAAGCTGTAAACACCCAGGCCTCCCTGCCTTTGCGCGTTATCGCCAACCTGATGTTGTGGCAGCGCCGCATCTCCAGCCGCCACCAACTGGCTCGTCTGGATTCGCGTCTGCTGGCTGACGCCGGTATCAGCGAAGCTCAACGCTACGAAGAGCTGAGCAAGCCGTTCTGGCGCTAATGTAGCGCCCGCTGGCCCTGACCCACCGGGTCCACCGCCAGCACCCTGATTTATCAAAGCAAAGCCCGCCCCGGGAAACCGGAGGCGGGCTTTGTTGTTTCCGGGGTTTGGGTTTTGAGGATAAAAACAGAAGGTCAACTTCACGACAGGTACAGTTTAAAAAACATAACAATTAAGCAGTACAATTTAGGTCGGGTGTATCTGTACCGGTAAACCCGCGCCGCCCAACATGGTGTTCCAAGACCTCATGGAAGGCCTCACTCATGACCACCCAAACCCCACGCTATAAACAGTTGATCGCAGGTATAGCCCGTGCACTGGCCAGATGGGCGCGACAGGCCCACGAACGCCGCCAACTGGCGCAACTTGATCCACGCGAACTGTCTGACGCCGGTATCAGCGCCGGCGACCGAATGGCCGAACTGTCTAAACCCTTTTGGCGTGACTAACGGGTCGAGAGGCTTTTCGAACAGATAAGCGGCGGCTTAAGATCCCGTTACCACGTGGCGAACCTTGTAGAACGGGCGTCTGATGCTCAACAGCAACAACACCCGTTTCACAGTGGCCGTTCTGCGCCACCTTATTTGTTCATCTACAGGAGTTTTCCATGTCCCGTTTTCGCCTGCTGAGTGCTGCTGCCTTGTTGGCCGTGGCTGCCAATGCCAATGCCACCAGCCTCATCGTGACCACCGACGCAATCGTCGGCGCACTCAAAGCCACGTCGGACGCCAGTTCCGATGCCACGTCGTCCTTGCGTGACAACAAGGTTGTGCGAGCTGCCCGTGACGACGCAGCCAGCTTTGTCGCCAGCGACGGCGCCATCCGTGGCGTCAAGCTGGAAAGCGCTCTGGTACAGATCCGCCAACAAGCCCCGCAACTGAATGCCGCAACAGACGCACAACTGGCCCAGGCCATCCTGGCGATCTGACTTCAGCTCGGCGTAAGGGAGCGCCAGCCGCTCCCGCATGCCTCAACGCTGGCTCTCGCCCGGGCATTGCGCTAGCCTTGGCGCTCGCTTCCAGTTGTCGAGTCCCATGGCTTTTTCATACCGCCTGTTGATCGTTCCTGTTCTGTTTTCCGTCGTCTGGTCGCCATTGGCTTCGGCCTTCGACGTGACCACCCAGAGCACCGTCATAAGTGTGTACGCCACCAGCAAGGTGACTTCCGCGCCCTTTGACAAGAAATTGGTATTGGCCGCCCAGGATGATGCTGCCGCGTTTGTAGCCACTGACGGCCAATGGCGGGGCGCTCGCCTGGAATCCGCACTGGATTACCTGCGCCGCACCCAGCCAAAACTTAACGCCAGCGACCTTGAACTGGCGCAAGCAATTCTCGTCCAATAATCATCTTTGTATTTCCGTCTTTGTAATTGGAGTTATTCCATGCGTAGCCCGCTGATCGCCGCCGCTCTCGGCCTGCTGTTGTTGGCCGATGTTGCCCACGCGCAAACCTTGAAGGCCACCAGTAACATCATCGTCCGTGCGTCGGCCCGTACCATTGACTTCACCTCGGACACCACCACGTCCATCCGCGACTCGAAAATCGTGCGTGAAGCCCACGATGACGCCGCGAGCTTCGTCGCCACCAACGGCGAGATCCGTGGCGCACAACTGGAAGCTGCTTTCGACACCATTCGTACGCGCATGCCGGAAACGCGCGACGCCAGCGACCAGAGCCTCGCCGAAGCCATCCTCGCACTGTGAGGCGCCTCAACGCCTGGCTACTGGCCATGGCTGTGCTGCTCAGTGCAAGCGCAGCCCAGGCCAGCCTGCAACTGCGACTCAAGTCCGACGGCTTGAGCCCGGCCCAGCAGCAGGCCAGCCAGGCGTTGCTCGATGAAGCGATGCGCTCTCTGCCGCCGCGCTTCATCGAACAACTGGACCGCACCATCGAGGTCGGCTGGACCGACAAGATGCCCGAGAACGCCTACGGCCAGGCCTCCCTGGTTTCCGAACTGGATCTCAACCAGAACCTGCTCGCCAGCCTGACCGACGGCAGCGCCGCAACCCAGAAGACCAACCGCCCCCACGGCACCGTGCGCCGCGAAATGCTCGCCACTGTGCTGCATGAGCTGACTCACATTTATGACCGTGCGCGCCTGTGGTCCAAAGAAGACCGCGCGCTCATCAACCGTTGCAGTCGCCAGAACAACATCACCGGCTTGATCGGCCTGCCCGACCAGTGCCGTGGCCAGAATGACCGCCGCTTTACCCTCAGCGATGACCCGCGCCTGCTGGACCTCGCCGGCTGGCCGCAATACGTCGGCCGGCGTGGCGAGCGCGAACAGCACAACCACCAGGTAGCGCGCAGCCCGGACATCTACGAAACCACCAGCCCGCTGGAGTTCGTCGCGGTCAACATGGAGTACTTCCTCCTCGACCCGAGCTACGCCTGCCGCCGCCCGGCGCTGTTTCGCTATTACAAGGAACACTTCGGCTGGGCACCGCCCGAGCAAGACACTTGCGCCAAGACCTACGCCTTCCTGAACGCAGGCAATGATTTTGCCAAGACGCCGCTGGGCCAGATCGACCCGGAGCGCGTCTACGAAATTGACTACCTGCTGGCCGAAGCCAACGAGAACCTGGTCAGCCGCTGGGGCCACAGCATGTTACGCCTGGTGATCTGTGCACCCGGCCGTCCACGTGGTCCGGACTGCCGGCTGGACCTGGACCAACATCTGGTCCTGTCCTACCGCGCGTTCGTCGGTGACGTACAGCTGTCGAGCTGGGATGGCCTGGTGGGCAAGTACCCGTCACGGTTGTTCGTGCTGCCCCTGGCCCAGGTGATCGATGAATACACCAAGACCGAGCTGCGCGGCCTGGCCTCGGTGCCGCTCAAACTCACGCGCCAGGAAATCAACGACACCGTCGAGCACGCCGCCGAGATGCACTGGAGCTACGACGGCAACTACTTCTTCATCTCCAACAACTGTGCGGTAGAGAGCCTGAAACTGTTGCGCAGCGGCAGCGCCAACCCACAACTCACCGGGCTGGACAACATCACCCCCAACGGTTTGCTGGAAGTCCTCAGCGCCCGCGGCCTGGCCGACACCAGCGTCCTCAAGGACAAGCGCGAAGCGCTGCGCCTGGGTTATCACTTTGATTCATTCCGCGAACGCTACCAGGCGATGTTTGACGTCCTG
This sequence comes from Pseudomonas sp. P7548, assembly GCF_013386585.1. Classification (GTDB taxonomy): domain Bacteria; phylum Pseudomonadota; class Gammaproteobacteria; order Pseudomonadales; family Pseudomonadaceae; genus Aquipseudomonas. Next base: position 12,298 of record NZ_JACARO010000063.1, read on the forward strand.
CGCAAACACCTGCCGATAAAGCAGACTCAGGTCGAAGATTGGCTGTCACTCAGCGCAGAAGAACGCCGCCAGTGGTTTGGCCAGGCCGATCTGCGCACCAGTGCCGCCCTGTTGTTGCTGGAGCAGGCCAGCTACCGCAAACAACTGATGCTGGCCCAGGATGAGGTCAAGCAACGCTACCTTGGCGCCCGCGAGCTGAAAAACGGCGGCATGGAAAAAGCCAACAACACCTTGCAACAAATCCTCGCCAACAGCGGCTTCCTCAGCCGCCCGGCTGAACTACTGGGCAGTGGCGGCTACGGCCTGCCGCAACCGTCGGAGTCCAAGCGCCTCGAATCGGAAAGCGCCCAACGTCAAAAGCAGCTGCAAACGCTGACCGGCGATCTGGATAAAGAGGTGAGGGTGTTGCTGGAACCTTCCCGCGCCGCCGAGATTGCCGCCTGCGAAGCCAACCTCAAGCAGGTCGGCGAGCACTTGCGCGCCTTGCACAAGGCCGCCGGCGGCCTCGAGCTGCCCTGATAATTCCCTGCAAACACAATCCGAATGTGGGAGCTGGCTTGCCTGCGATGGCGCCGGCACATTCAACATCTTTGTTGCCTGGCCCACCGCTATCGCAGGCAAGCCAGCTCCCACATTGAATCTCCACATACCTGAAGAATGTGCCTTTCCCCTTCGTCACCTGTTTTTCCAGCGAAAGCTGGCTGAAAGCTTACCCGTCTAGGATCGCCCCCACTGTCGGCAACAGACCGGCTGTTAACAACAACAATGGTGATTCCCGATGTCCGCTCGTACCCGCCTGTTCGCCCCCACTCCACCCGTACGCCTCGTGCCTTTCGATCTGCGCTGACCCCACTCGGTTCGCCATTCCCTAGCCGCGCTACGCCTGGAGTATTCCTATGCTGACTTTCCTTGGCTTTGCCATGGTCATCACGTTCATGTTCCTGATCATGACCAAGCGCCTGTCTGCGCTGATCGCCTTGATCATCGTGCCGATCCTGTTCGCGCTGTTCGGCGGCTTCGCGCCCGAGATCGGCCCGATGATGCTGGCCGGTATCACCAAGCTTGCGCCGACCGGCGTGATGCTGATGTTCGCCATTCTCTACTTTGCCCTGATGATCGACTCCGGCCTGTTCGACCCGGCTGTGCGCAAGATCCTCAAGATGGTCAAGGGCGACCCGCTGAAAGTCTCGGTCGGCACCGCCGTGCTGGCGCTGGTCGTGTCCCTGGACGGTGACGGCGCCACCACCTACATGATCTGCGTCGCCGCCATGTTGCCGCTGTACCAGCGCATCGGCATGAGCCCGCGGATCATGGCCGGCCTGATCATCCTTGCCGGTGGCGTGATGAACATGACCCCTTGGGGTGGCCCGACCGCCCGTGCCGCCAGTGCGCTGCATGTGGACCCGTCGGACATCTTCGTGCCGATGATCCCGGCCATGGCCGTCGGTGTGGTCGCGATCCTGGTGATCGCCTACCTGTACGGCGTGCGCGAGCGTGCACGCCTGGGTGAACTGCACCTGGCGGGCGATGAAATCGATCACAGTGAAATCAGTGTGTCGCAGTACCCTGACGCCCGTCGTCCGAAGCGGATCTGGTTCAATGGCGCGCTGACCTTCGCCCTGATGTGCACGCTGATCGCCGGCCTGCTGCCGCTGCCGGTGCTGTTCATGGTGGCGTTCAGTATCGCGATGATCGTCAACTACCCATGCCTGCAAATGCAGAAAGACCGCATCGCCGCCCACTCCGGCAGCGTATTGGCAGTGACCGGCCTGATCTTCGCGGCCGGTATCTTCACCGGTATCCTGTCGGGCACCGGTATGGTCGACGCCATGTCCAAGAGCCTGCTGGCGGTCATTCCTGACGCACTGGGCCCGTACCTGGCGGTGATCACCGCCCTGGTGAGCATGCCGTTTACCTTCTTCATGTCCAACGACGCGTTCTACTATGGCGTGCTGCCGGTACTCGCCGAGGCCGCCAGCCACTACGGCATCACCGCCGTCGAAATGGCGCGGGCGTCCATCGTTGGCCAGCCGGTGCACTTGCTCAGCCCACTGGTGCCATCGACTTACCTGCTGGTGGCCCTGGCCGGTATCGAATTTGGCGATCACCAACGCTTCACCCTGAAGTGGGCAGTGCTGGTGTGCCTGTGCATAATGTTCGCCGCTTTGCTGATGGGGATTTTCCCGCTGTTCAGTACTCTATAATCGTATCAACCCAACCGCGCGGCGCTGCAGCTTGCGCGGTTTAACACTTGCTCAAAGGAATACACATGGAATGGCTGACCAATCCGGAAATCTGGATTGCCTTCTTCACCTTGACGGCCCTCGAGATCGTCCTGGGTATCGATAACATCATCATGATTTCGATCCTGGTCAGCCGCATGCCCAAGCATATGCAGGCACGCACCCGGATCTTCGGCCTGGCCCTGGCCATGGTCACGCGCATCCTGTTGCTGCTGTCGATCACCTGGGTGATGCAACTGACCGCCGACCTGTTCGTGGTGTTCGGCCAGGGCATTTCCGGTCGCGACCTGATCCTGTTCTTCGGTGGCCTGTTCCTGCTGTGGAAAAGCTCCCAGGAGATGTACCACGCCCTGGAAGGTGAAGACGAAACCCACGACGAGCCCAAGGGCGCCGGTGGCAAGTTCATCTACACCATCATCCAGATCGCCATCATCGACATCGTGTTCTCCCTGGACTCGGTCATCACCGCCGTCGGCATGGTCTCCCATGTGCCGGTCATGGTCGCGGCGATTGTCGTGGCGGTATTGGTGATGATGCTGGCCGCCGGCACCATCAGCGCATTCATCGACAAGCACCCGTCGCTGAAGATGCTCGCGCTGTCGTTCCTGCTGGTGGTGGGTACGGTGCTGATCGCCGAATCCTTCGATGTGCACGTGCCTAAAGGCTACGTCTACTTCGCCATGGCGTTCTCGCTGGCGGTAGAAGCGGTGAACATCAAGATGCGCACCGCCATCGCGAAAAAGAAGAAACAGCAGGATCCTGTGAAACTGCGCAAGGACATTCCGGGTCAATAAACCCGAGCCAGACAAAAAAGGGGCCTATGCAGGCCCCTTTTTTCATTTCGCACTCAGCTGATTTCATGACAGTTTTGTTTCAATCCCCACTTTAGCTATGCGATGCTGGCGCAGAGCCCATTCGCCAACTACAGCTTAACTACAAGACGTAGAACGGCACGCGGCAAACTTCCTTCGCTCTTTTTGGAGCGTACCCACACGGGGGGCCGAGCATGCTGACCTTGCTCAATCTGCTTTCCGCCGTGACCCTGCTTATCTGGGGCACGCACATCGTCCGTACCGGCATCTTGCGGGTCTACGGTTCCAACTTGCGCCAAGTCATCGGGCAGAACATGTCCAAGCGCTGGCTGGCGTTTGTCGCCGGTATCCTGGTGACGGCCATGGTGCAGAGCAGCAACGCCACGGCCATGCTGGTGACTTCATTTGTCGGCCAGGGCCTGATGAGCCTCACGCCGGCCCTGGCAACCATGCTCGGCGCCGACGTCGGTACGGCCTTGATGGCGCGGGTACTGACCTTCGACTTGTCGTGGCTGTCACCGCTGCTGATTTTCCTTGGGGTGATTTTCTTCCTGTCCCGCAAGCAGACGCGGGCAGGGCAGATGGGCCGGGTCGGGATCGGCCTGGGCCTGATCATTCTGGCACTGCAATTGATCGTCGAGGCAGCCGGGCCGATTACCCATGCCCAAGGCGTCAAAGTCATCTTCGCCTCGCTGACCGGCGATATCTTGCTCGACGCCCTGGTGGGCGCATTGTTTGCGATGATTTCCTACTCCAGCCTGGCCGCCGTCCTGCTCACAGCCACCTTGGCCGGCGCCGGCGTAATCGGCCTGCATGTGGCCATCGGCCTGGTGATCGGCGCCAACATCGGCAGCGGTGTGCTGGCCTTTCTCAGCACCAGCATGCAGAACTCGGCCGGTCGCCAGGTCGCCCTGGGCAGTCTGCTGTACAAACTGATCGGCTTGCTGCTGATCATCCCGGTACTCGACCCGCTGGTACGCTGGATGGACGGCCTGGACTACAGCGCCCAGGGTATGGTCATTACCTTCCACGTGCTCTACAACGTCAGCCGCTGCCTGATCCTGCTCCCGTCCATCGGCCCGATGGCCCGCCTGTGCGCCTGGCTGCTGCCGGAACAGCAGGAAACCAACGGCAAAGCCAAGCCTCGTCACCTGGACCTGGCGTCGCTCAACACGCCGAGCCTGGCCCTGGCCAACGCCGCCCGCGAAACCCTGCGCCTGGGTGACCTGATCGACAACATGCTCACCGCGATGCAGGAAGTGCTGCGCGGCAAACAAACCGCCATCACCCAGGAAATGCGCAGCCTCAGCGACGACGTCGAAGCCCTGTACAGTGCGATCAAGCTCTACCTGGCGCAGATGCCCCGCGAGGACCTCAGTGAACAGGACAACCGCCGCTGGGCCGAAATCATCGAGCTGTCGATCAACCTGAAACTGGCCGGCGACCTGATCGAACGCATGCTGCGCAAGGTGCAGCAGCAGAAGACCTCCCAACGCCGCCAGTTCTCTGAAGTCGGCCTGGAAGAGCTCACTGGCCTGCACAGCCAGTTGATTGCCAACCTGCGCCTGGGGCTGTCGGTGTTTCTCAGCGCCGATCCCGAAAGCGCCCGCCAACTGCTGCGCGAGAAGCGTCGCTTCCGCGCCCAGGAGCGCCGCCTGGCCCATGCCCACGTCAGCCGCCTGCAACGCAAGATCGTGCAGAGCCTGGAAACCAGCTCGCTGCACCTGGAGCTGATTGCCGACATGAAGCGCCTCAATTCACTGTTTTGCAGCAGCGCCTATGTAGTCTTGGAAACGTCCGACACCGGTGCACTCTCCGCCGAAGATATTGCCGACATCACCCATTCCCCCTGAACGTAAGACGGCGAGTGAAGTCAGTTAACAATGGACCTCACTCGCCAGGAAGCTTGTTATGCGTCGCCTGCTATTCGCCTGCCTGCTCATGGGCTCTGCACATGTCTTTGCCTTTGACCGCCTGCAAGTCGAAGGCTACACCTTGCCCAACGGTCTGCAATTGCTGCTCAAACCCGGCACCGAGCGGGGCCATGTGGCCATCCGCCTGGTGGTAGGGGTCGGCCTGGATGACTTCAGCTGCGACGAAAAAGAGCTGCCACACCTGCTCGAACACTTGCTGTTCAGCGGCATCGACGGCGGCGGCGAGGGCGACCTTGAAGACCGCATGCAAGCCCTGGGCGGCGAATGGAACGCCTACACCAGCAATGCCGACACCACCTTCGTGATCGAAGCCCCCGCGCAAAATCAGCGCAAGGTGCTCGACCTGTTGCTGGCCATCCTCACCCGCACCCAACTGACCGACGCCAACATCAACGCCGCCAAACAAGTGGTCGAACGCGAAGACGGCGGCCACTACTCGCACCTGCAACGCCTGCTTGACCGCCAGGACCTGGGCCACACCGCCAGCAACCAATTGGCCATCGAACTGGGGCTCAAATGCGCCGAACGTGCCGAGGTCAATCACCTCACCCGCGACCAGCTGGAGGCGCTGCGCAAGAACTGGTACGCCCCCAACAATATGACCCTCATCATCGTCGGCGACCTCGACAAATTGCTGCCGGCCTACCTGGAACGCACCTACGGCCAGCTCGAACCCGTCGAGCCGAGCGAACATCGACCACTGCCAGAGATCCAGCACGCCGCCGCCAGCCACCGCGAACTGGTGCACGGTTGGATCGGTGACAGTGCCAAACTGCACTGGCTGTTCCCCGAGCCGGTGCTGGATGATCAGCACGATGAAACCTACGACCTGCTCAAGGACTACCTCGACTGGGCGCTCTACCGTCAACTGCGCCTCAAGCATGGTTTGTCCTACGGCCCGTGGAGCGAGCGCGAGGTGCTCGGCGGTGTCGGCTTCCTGAGCCTGAACGCCGACCTCGAACGCGACAACCTGCCCGAAGCCGAACAGGTACTGCAGGACCTCAAGGCCCAACTGCTCAAGGACGGCCTCGACCCGGCAACCTTTACCCGCCTGCAGCAAGCCGCCATTGCACGCCAGTCGTGGGCGGTGCAAGGCAACAGCGCGTTGGCCGACTATTACTGGAGTGCCTCCGGTGACTACGCCAACGGCCATTTCAGCGATCCGGTAAAGCGCATCAAGGCCGTGAGTCTGAAGCAAACCAACGAGGCCATGCGTCAGGTGTTCAACCAGTCGGGCTATTGGCGCATCGAAAAACCCTTGTTCAGCTACGACCTGCTCAGCTGGATAGGTGCCGGCGTGCTTGGACTGATCGCACTTGTGTTGATCGGCCTGCGGTTTTATCGCAAACGGATTGCGTAATGCAGCACCGTACTCACGGCTAAGACGTTATTCTGTGTGGGTTTTTTCCTATACGAATTGTGAATTCCCATGCCAAGCCTGCCCCCCCTCATCCAGCGCATCCTCGAACTGATCAAGCGCTACCCGGGGGTGATCGCACTCGGCGGCTTTATCTCGGGGGTGTGCAGCTTCATCCTGGTGGACCGTCAGCAAGGCATGGCCAGCTGGATCGCGGTCATCATGCTGGTGAGCTGGTTGTGGCTGATGCTGGAAAACAGCTTTACCCAACTGTTCACTCGGGTCTTCAAGCGGGAAATCCCCGAACCCCTGCTGCGCTACGCCACCCAGATGATCCACCAGGAAAGTCTGTTTTTTGTGTTGCCGTTCTTTTTCGTCACCACCACCTGGAACAGCGGCCAATCGATTTTCACCGGCCTGCTGGGCGCGGCGGCGCTGGTCTCGATTACTGACCCGCTGTACTACAAATGGCTGGCGCCCAAGCGTTCGCTGTTCCTGGCGCTGCACACCCTGACCCTGTTCGCGGCGCTGCTCACCGCGCTGCCGATCATCCTGCACCTGACCACCGCCGAAAGTTACAAGCTCGCCCTCGGCGTCGCCATGCTGCTGTCGATCCCCAGCCTGGCCGTGAGCCTGCCACTGCGCAGCGTCAAGGGCTGGGCAATGTTGCTGGGAGTCACGGCGGCGATTGGCTGTGCCGGCTGGTTCCTGCGCAGTTGGGTGCCACCGGCCACCCTATGGATGACCGAAGTGGCCATCAGCACCCAGCTGCAAGACCGCACCCCGGGCGATGACCTCAAGGAAGTCACGGCTGCCCAGCTACGCAGCGGCGGGCTGTACGCCTACACCGCGATCAATGCCCCGCGCGGGCTGGATGAGCGGATCTACCACGTGTGGAAATTCAACGGCAAAGAAGTCGACCGCATCGCGCTGGATATCCATGGCGGGCGCAAGGAGGGTTACCGCGCCTGGACCCACAAGCAGAACTTCCCGGCCGATTCAGTAGGCCGCTGGCAAGTGCGGGTGTTGACCGAGGACGGCCAGGTGATTGGTGTGCTGCGTTTCAAAGTCACTGACCCAGCACAAACGGACAACCCAAAGTAGGCTGTATCGTGCTATTACGTAGGAATTGTGGATAGCCAAACAAGCTCGGAGCTTATGACCACACGTACGACGGCCGGTGCCGCCCATCTCGATACGTCCACGACGCCTCCGTTACTCAGGATTACGGGGGACTGGACGCTTGCCCACTACGCAAACCTGAAGAAGCTGTCGGACAAGCTCGACGGCCAATACGACGCCGGCGCTCGCATCGACCTCAATGGCCTGGGCGCGCTGGATACCGCCGGAGCGTCACTGCTGGTGGAGCTGCTGGGCCCCGCCAGGATCGAACACTCGGCCGAACAGACCGACTGTAGCCTCTCTGCCGCCGACCGCGCATTGCTCAAGACCGTCTACCGCTCGCTGAATGATTTCTGTGTGCCGGAAAAAGCCCCGGAAGAGGCGGCCGGCATCCAGGTGTTGGCGCGCATTGGCCGGGCGGTCGACACCGTGTGGCAGGACAGCATGAAGCTGCTCGGTTTTATCGGCCTGATCCTCGAAACCTTCGCGCGCGGCATCTGGCGCCCCAAACGCTGGCGCATCACGCCGATGGTCGCCCATATCGAACAGACCGGGCTCGACGCCGCGCCCATCGTCGCGCTGCTGACCTTTTTGGTCGGCGCCGTGGTGGCCTTCCTGGGTGCAACGGTGCTCAAGAGTTTTGGTGCGACGGTGTTCACCGTGGACTTGGTGGCGTTTTCTTTCCTACGGGAATTTGGCGTGTTGCTGACGGCCATTTTGATCGCCGGGCGCACCGCCAGTGCATTCACCGCACAAATCGGCTCGATGAAGGCCAACGAAGAAATCGATGCGATCCGTACCCTGGGCCTCGACCCCATGGAGCTACTGGTATTACCGCGCGTGCTGGCACTGCTGGTGTCGCTGCCGATGCTGACGTTCCTGGCGATGCTCTCGGGGATTGTCGGGGGTGGCGTGGTGTGCGCCGTGGCGTTGGACATTTCGCCGGCGATGTTCCTGTCGCTGCTGCAATCAGACATTGGCGTGCAACATTTCCTGGTGGGCATGGTGAAGGCGCCGATCTTCGCCTTCCTGATCGCCGCCATTGGCTGCCTCGAAGGCTTCAAGGTCAGCGGCAGTGCCGAGTCGGTCGGCGCCCACACCACCTCCAGCGTGGTGCAATCGATCTTTGTGGTGATCGTGCTGGATGCGGTGGCCGCGATGTTCTTCATGGAGATGGGCTGGTGAGCCGTCTACACCGTGCGCCCGGTGAGGCGGTGATTGAAGTGCGCGGCCTGTGCAACCGCTTTGGCCGGCAGAGCGTGCACGAGAACCTCGACCTGGATCTGTACAAAGGCGAAATCCTGGCAGTGGTCGGCGGCTCGGGCAGCGGCAAGTCGGTGCTGTTGCGCAGCATCGTCGGCCTGCGCCGCCCCAGCGAGGGTGAGGTGCGGGTGTTCGGCAAAAACCTGCCGAGCCTGTCGGAACATGAGCGCTCGCTGGTAGAACGACGCTTTGGCGTGCTGTTCCAGAAGGGCGCGCTGTTTTCCTCGCTGACCGTCACCGAAAACGTCGCCCTGCCGCTGATCGAACATGCCGGCCTCAGCCGCCGTGACGCTGAGCACTTGGCCGCGGTGAAGCTGGCCTTGGCCGGGTTGCCGCTTTCGGCCGCCGACAAATACCCGTCTTCGCTGTCCGGTGGCATGATCAAGCGCGCCGCCCTGGCACGCGCCTTGGCCCTGGACCCGGACATCCTGTTTCTCGACGAACCCACCGCCGGCCTTGACCCGATTGGTGCGGCGCAATTCGATCAGTTGATCCTGACTCTGCGCGACGCGCTGGGCCTGAGCGTGTTCCTGGTGACCCACGACCTCGACACGCTCTACACCATCACCGACCGCGTGGCGGTGCTGGCGCAGAAAAAAGTGCTGGTGGCCGATGCCATCGATGTCGTCTCGGAAACGGACGACGCGTGGATTCACGAATATTTCCACGGCCCCCGGGGCCGCGCGGCATTGGATGCCGCTCAATCGCTAGACGAGGTATGACATGGAAACCCGAGCCCATCATGTGATGATCGGTCTGTTCAGCGTGATTGTGGTGGTCGGCGCCCTGCTGTTCGGCCTGTGGCTGGCCAAATCCAGCGTCGACAGCGCCTTTCAGGATTATGAAGTGGTGTTCAACGAGGCGGTCAGCGGCCTGTCCCAAGGCAGCCCAGTGCAATATAGCGGGATCAAGGTGGGCGATGTCACCAGCCTGCGCCTGGACCCTAACGACCCCCGCCGCGTGCTGGCACGCATTCGCTTGGCTGGGCAGACGCCGATCAAGGAAGACACCCAGGCCAAGCTGGCCCTCACCGGCATCACCGGCACCTCGATCATCCAGCTCAGCGGCGGCACACCCCAAAGCCCGGAGCTCAAGGGCAAGGACGGCAACCTGCCGGAAATCATCGCCTCGCCTTCGCCCATTGCGCGCCTGCTCAATAACAGCAACGACCTGATGACCAGCATCAACCTGCTGCTGCACAACGCCAACCACATGTTCTCCCGTGAAAACGTCGAGCGCTTGAGCAACACCCTGGACAACCTGCAGCAAACCACCGGCGCCATCGCCGACCAACGCGGCGATATCAAGGTGGTGATGCAGCAACTGATGCAAGTGAGCAAGCAGGCCAGCGCCGCCCTGGAGCAAACCACCACCTTGATGCGCAACGCCAATGGCTTGCTCAACGATCAAGGCAAGCAGGCCTTCGGCAGTGCCGAACAGGCCATGAAATCCCTGGAGCAAAGCACCGCCACCATCAACACCTTGCTCACTAACAACAAGGACTCGGTGAACAGCGGCATGCAGGGCCTCAATGAACTGGCGCCGGCGGTGCGCGAACTGCGCGAAACCCTCGGTTCGCTGCGCGCCATCTCCCGCCGCCTGGAAGCCAACCCCAGTGGCTACTTGCTGGGCAACGACAAGAACAAGGAGTTCACGCCATGAAGCGTGCTTACCAGATGATCGCCCCCGTGGCATTGGCGCTCGTGAGCGCGTGCTCGATCCTGCCCAAGGCCGACCCTTCGGACGTGTACCGTCTGGTGCCAGCCCAAACCGCAAGCCAGGGCGCCCCGGTGAGCTGGTCGCTGCGCGTGTCCAAGCCGCAGACCAGCGAGTTTCTCGACAGCCCGCGCATTGCCGTGGTGCCGGAGGGCAACTTAATCAGCAGCTATGCGAACGCCCGTTGGAGCGACCCGTCGCCAGTGCTGTTGCGCAACCGCTTCATGGACGGCTTCCAACGTGATGGCCGCGTGACGCTGTTGAGCACCGATGAGACCAACCTGCAGGCCGACTACGAGCTGGGCGGGCAGTTGCAGGCGTTCCAGAGTGAATACCGGGGAGGCGCGGTGGACGTGGTGATCCGCCTCGACGCGCGATTGGTGCGCGGGAGCGATCAGCGGATTATTGCCAGCCGGCGGTTTGAAATTCACCAGCCAGTGACGGGTACCAAGGTGCCGGCGGTGGTGGCCGGGTTTGGGCTGGCGGGGGATCAGTTGAACAGGCAGGTGGTGGATTGGGTTGTGCAGCAAGGCAATAGTGCTGCGAAACGCTGAGAGCCCTATCGCCGGCAAGCCGGCGATAGCCATTTAAGCCTCAAGCAAAGAACCAGTAGCACACCGCAATAGCCGCAACGACACCCGCCAACTCCGCCAGCAGCGCACACCCCACCGCATGCCGGGCCCGCTGGATGCCCACCGACCCAAAGTACACCGCCAACACATAGAACGTCGTCTCGGTACTGCCCTGGATCGTCGCCGCTACCAGCGCCGGGAAGCTGTCCACACCCTGGGTCTGCATGGTTTCGATCAACAGCGCCCGGGCCGCGCTGCCGGAAAACGGTTTGACCATGGCCGTGGGCAACGCATCGACAAAGCGCGTGTCCATGCCGGTCCAGGCGACCACATGGCGGATCCCTTCGAGGCCGAAATCCAGCGCGCCCGAAGCGCGCAATACACCCACCGCGCACAGCATCGCCACCAGGTACGGCAGCAGGTTCTTGGCAACGTCAAAACCTTCTTTGGCGCCTTCGACAAACGCCTCGTATACCTTCACCTTGCGCAGCGCACCGATCACCAAAAACAGCATGATCAAGCCGAACAGCGTCAGGTTGCCGAGTATCGAAGACAAGCCCGCCAGCGCCGTGGCCGACAGTGTCGCCAGGAAGGCCATGAAACCGCCGAGCACCAGCGCACCGGGAATCAGGTAAGCCAGCACCACCGGGTCCCACAAGCGCAGGCGCTGCATGATCGCCACCGACAACAGGCCTACCAAAGTGGAGGCGCTGGTCGCCAGCAGGATCGGCAGAAACACCAGCGTCGGGTCCGCCGCGCCTTGCTGGGCGCGGTACATGAAGATGGTCACCGGCAACAGCGTCAGCGAGGACGCGTTGAGCACCAGGAACAGGATCTGCGCGTTACTGGCGGTGTTGGGGATGGGGTTGAGTTCCTGCAGCGCCTTCATGGCCTTCAGGCCGATGGGCGTGGCCGCATTGTCCAGCCCCAGGCCATTGGCGGCGAAGTTGAGGGTGATCAGGCCGATCGCCGGGTGCCCGGCAGGCACTTCCGGCATCAGGCGGCGGAACAGCGGGCCCAGGGCTTTGGCCAGCCAGTCGACAATGCCGGCTTTTTCAGCGATGCGCAGGAAACCCAGCCAAAGGGTGAGAGTACCGAACAGCAGCACCATCACTTCCACCGACAGTTTGGCCATGGCGAAAATGCTTTCGACCATCGCCGCAAAAATGCCGGCGTTGCCACCGACCAGCCATTGCACCAGTGCTGACACCATTGCCACGACAAAGAAGCCAAGCCACAGGCCATTGAGCATCAGTTGAATCCCCCGAAAGATGGGGCGAATGATAGCGGGGCTGGCAGAAACGACAAACCCCGGAATTATCCGGGGTTTGTCTGAGCGCCGTCAGCCTGTCAGCTGCGGGTCGCTTGAGCGGTCGGTGCGGCTTCCTTGCTGCGCCAGTGCGGCAGGGAATTCCAGTAGCGCTCGCCCTTGGCGTCGTCGTACATGCCTTCCCAACGTGCGATGACCAATACGGCCAGGGCGTTGCCGATCACGTTCAGTGCGGTACGCGCCATGTCCATCACTCGGTCGACACCGGCGATGAAGGCCAGGCCTTCCAGTGGAATGCCCACGCTGCCCAGGGTGGCCAGCAGCACCACGAAGGACACACCCGGGACACCGGCGATGCCTTTGGAGGTGACCATCAAGGTCAGTACCAGCATCAACTGCTGACCGATCGACAGGTCGATGCCGTACAGCTGAGCGATAAAGATCGCCGCGATGCTCTGGTACAGGGTCGAGCCGTCGAGGTTGAACGAGTAGCCGGTCGGCACCACGAAGCTGCAGATCGCCTTGGGCGCGCCGTAGGCTTCCATCTTCTCGATCACGCGCGGCAGCACGGTTTCGGAACTGGCGGTGGAGTAGGCCAGGACCAGCTCATCCTTGAAGATGCGCATCAGCTTGATCACCGAGAAGCCGAACAGGCGGGCGATCAGGCCCAGTACCACAAAGGCGAAGAACAGGATGGCCACGTAAACCAGAATCACCAGCTTGGCCAGCGGCAGCAAGGAGGCGAAGCCGAAGTTGGCGACCGTCACGGCGATCAGGGCAAATACGCCGATCGGGGCGTACTTCATGATCATGTGGGTGACTTTGAACATGCTCTCGGACACGCCCTGGAACATGGTCACCAGCGGCTCGCGCAGTTCAGGCTTGAGGCTCGACAAGCCCAGGCCGAACAGCACCGAGAAGAAGATGATCGGCAGCATTTCGCCACGAGCCACGGCGGCAAAGATGTTCGAAGGGATCAGGTTGAGGAGGGTCTCGATGAACGCATGCTCGTGCTGCACTTCAGCGGCGGTGGCGGTGTACTTGGAAATATCGACAGTACCCAGGGTACTCATGTCGATGCCGGCACCCGGGTGGAACAGGTTGGCCAACAGCAGGCCGACCACGATGGCGATGGTGGTGACCACTTCGAAGTAAACGATGGTTTTGACGCCGATGCGGCCGAGCTTTTTCGCGTCACCGACACCGGCAATGCCGACGATCAGCGAGGAAATCACAATCGGGATCACGATCATCTTGATCAGGCGGATAAAGATATCGCCCGCTGGCTGCAACACATTGCTGATCCACCAGGCCTTTTCAGCACTGAAATGGTTGAGCACTGCACCGATTGCGATCCCCAACACCAAACCGATGAGGATCTGCCAGGCGAGGCTTAGCTTTGCCTTCTTCATGTCATTACCCTTACTTCAAGTGGACTTAAGGCAAATGCGCCAGCTGGAACGCTCGAGAGCGAAAAAGTGTGAGCATCTGCCTCCATGGAAGGTCACCGCCGCATGGCCGAAATGGCTTACTGGCAGGCGAAAAAAGGCGCAACTATTCCCATGCAAGGGAGCGACGTCTAATGCCGTAAACGCCTACCCTATGCCGAATCGGCATGGCTTTTTTTAATAATAACTGTCCGAACGGTCAGTTCAAATGTGACATTTTGTCCGACAAACATGCCGTGAACCGGCCAAACCCGGCTCGCTCAGAGATTCAGGACGTCTAGAGAGCATTGGCAGAAATGCCTGTGAATTCCGTCGTTTAGTGTCGGAAATGTCTTATAGGCCCACACAAATTTTATCGATAGATGGTCAACCCGACACACCAAGTAATGGTTGGGAATGAGCAAAAACGGAATTAGCGACTATGGAAGACATAGGAGGGAGGTATAAGCCCGTCGCAAGTTCAGCAAGCCTTGGGCTTGTGAACCTGCGTCGCAGCTTTTTGCCTGACCCGGCCCTTGCGCAGGCACTCCCTGTACCCGTAGGTCACGCCGATCCCGATTGATCAGAGCAACCCGGCCCCCTGGTCATGCACCGCCCTTGGCGGGCGATGCAAACAGAAAGAAGCAGTTGGGCTTCTTTCTATGGACGCTGGTTCCACAAGTGCGATGCGCCAAGCGGAACCTAGTACCAATTGGGGTCTTTCTTGAGCTGCTCCATCAGCAGCTTCTGCATGCCTTCGTCCGGCTTACCGAGGAACCGATAATCGGCGTGACGCGTCGGGGATTTGTCCGCCGGCAGGCCGGCCGGGACTTCCACCAACATGGCGTAGGCATCTTTCTTGTCGTAGCTGAAGGCAACGATCAGGCGCTTGTTCAGGCACGTATCTGCAGTTTCGCAAAGCGGCCCCACCAAGTACTTGTCACCGTCTTCTTCCACGGCATTCATTTGTTCGGCCGTACCGGACAGGTTCATCACCCACTCCGGCAGGCGCTCTTCTTTCTTCACCACGCCTTGCCAGGTCTCACGGAACTGAGGGTCCGAGGTCAGCAATTCGTTGGCTCGGCTTTGGCCGTCGTTGGCGGCCATCACCAGGCCGCTGCCGCCCAGGAGCAGGGCGGCAGCCATGGCTTTAAAGGGCAGAGTGGTCATATTCAGCCTCGGCCGCGACGACCAAAGAAGAACGAAGCGATGAACATCACCAGGAAGACGACAAACAGGATCTTGGCGATACCCGTGGCAGTGCCCGCGATACCACCGAAGCCCAGGACGGCGGCCACAATGGCGATGATCAGAAATGTGATAGCCCAGCTCAACATGGTGATTCTCCTTACGCTTTTATAGGGGTAACAGCGGTGTTGCCGTGCAGCCGCTCATCAACAGCGGCTTTGTCTTGCCTAGAACACCCAGCGCTCTTGGATTGGCAGATCGCCAGGGGTGGAATCCTGGTCAGCCACTCTCAGTTGCGGGGCGGTTACATCGGCAGTAGCGCTGCCAACGGAACGGAAATGGGTTTGCGTCATGACTGGCCTTTCAAATTGCGGGGCGTGTTGCTGACTCTGCTGCCAATGCTGCATCTGTTGGCCAATAACCAAGGTGACCATCAGGGCCAGGCTGGCGAACAAGCCTTGCTGCAAGCGCAGTGGCGATACAGGCAATTGGCGGAGGCTTTGGCGAGTCATGCTGTGTTTCTCCCGCATTCTGATTATTGGTTCATGACACTGTTGGGAGAGGTATTGCAGAGCGCATGCCAGGTTTTTTACAAAATAAAACCCAATAAAATCAATTAGTTATAAATGCATGCAGCAGATGACGACCAGCATCCTGCACGATGGCCCTGGATGAGCCGTGCGAAATGCACGATGGTCAGTGGTCGGATCAAGGGATCGAAAGCGCTTGGCGAGTTGCCGAAGTGGCAAGAAGGCATGAAAACGCCAGCAATCGGCGTATTTGTAGGAGACCGTGCAGATAGCTGCGCGAAGATGCCGTTTATCAATCAGAATAAACCATGCAACTTGCCCGATTATTCCGGGACTAAACACCATCATTCATACTTTAAGGAGCGCGGGACAGATGGAATCAGCCAAGGAACTTCAAGGCCGCATTCTTTTAGTGGATGACGAATCCGCGATCCTTCGCACCTTCCGTTACTGCCTGGAAGATGAAGGCTACACCGTAGCCACTGCCAACAGCGCCGCCCAGGCGGACGCCCTGATGCAACGCCAGGTGTTCGACCTGTGCTTCCTCGACCTGCGTCTGGGCGAGGACAATGGCCTGGATGTACTGGCCCAGATGCGCATCCAGGCGCCATGGATGCGCGTGGTGATCGTCACCGCTCATTCGGCTGTCGATACAGCCGTAGACGCGATCCAGGCAGGCGCCGCCGACTACCTGGTAAAACCTTGCAGCCCTGACCAGCTGCGCCTGGCCACCGCCAAGCAGTTGGAAGTGCGCCAACTGTCCGCGCGCCTTGAAGCGCTGGAAGGCGAGGTGCGCCAGCCCAAGGACGGCCTCGATTCCCACAGCCCGGCCATGATGGTGGTACTGGAGACTGCACGCCAGGTCGCCGGCACTGACGCTAACATCCTGATCCTCGGCGAGTCCGGCACCGGTAAGGGCGAACTGGCCCGGGCGATTCACGGCTGGAGCAAGCGCTCGAAAAAATCCTGCGTGACCATTAACTGCCCGTCGCTGACGGCGGAATTGATGGAAAGCGAGCTGTTCGGCCATAGCCGCGGTGCCTTTACCGGGGCCAGCGAGAGCACCTTGGGCCGGGTCAACCAGGCAGACGGCGGCACGCTGTTTCTCGACGAGATCGGCGACTTTCCGCTCACTTTGCAGCCAAAACTGCTGCGTTTCATCCAGGACAAGGAATATGAGCGTGTGGGCGACCCGGTTACCCGTCGCGCCGACGTGCGCATCCTTGCGGCCACCAACCTGAACCTGGAAGACATGGTGCGCGATGGCCGCTTCCGTGAGGATTTGCTCTACCGCCTCAACGTCATCACCTTGCACCTGCCACCGCTGCGTGAACGCAGTGAAGACATCCTGACCCTCGCCGATCGCTTCCTGGCGCGCTTCGTGAAGGAGTACGCACGGCCGGCACGGGGATTCAGCGACGAAGCACGCGAGGCGCTGCTCAACTATCGCTGGCCGGGCAACATCCGCGAGCTG
Source organism: Pseudomonas sp. P7548 (assembly GCF_013386585.1). Classification (GTDB taxonomy): domain Bacteria; phylum Pseudomonadota; class Gammaproteobacteria; order Pseudomonadales; family Pseudomonadaceae; genus Aquipseudomonas. Next base: position 29,206 of record NZ_JACARO010000063.1, read on the forward strand.
CGTAACGTGGTGGAACGTGCCAGCATCATCTGCCCACAGGAAAAGGTGGAGATCAGCCACCTCGGCATGGCCGAGCAACCTACCAACAATGCGCCCAGGATTGGCGCCGCGTTAAGCCTGGATGAATTGGAGAAGGCCCATATCGGCGCCGTGCTCGCCACCAGCGACACCCTGGATCAGGCAGCTCGCACCCTGGGCATCGACGCGTCGACCCTGTACCGCAAACGCAAACAGTACAACCTGTGAGCGGCACCTTATGAAGCTTGCGATGAAACTGCGCACTCGGTTGTTCCTGAGTATCTCCGCGCTGATCACCGTCGCCCTGCTGGGATTGATCCTGGGCCTGGTCAGCGTGATGCAGATGGCCAAGACCCAGGAATCATTGATACGCAGCAACTTCGTGACTCTGGACCTGGGGCTCAAGCTGCGCCAGAGCCTGGGCGACCAGCTGATCATGATGCTGGAGAAGCGCCCCGATCCCCAGGCACTGCGAGCCTCCAAGCAGCGTTATTTCGAGCTCCTGGACCAAGGCATCGCCCACGAGCAGCGAGATGCCAGTGGCAGCGGCTTCAGCCAGGCCCGCACCGACTACCAGCACCTGCTGGAGGCTTTCGACGAATCCCAGCAAGCCTCACCGCCCCCCGGTAGCAAGGAAAAACTGACCGAGACCTTCAATGTGCTGCGTAACGGCCTGATCGCCGAACACAAGCGCGCCCTGGAAAACATCAGTACCAGCGAGCACAAATCGCGCGAGCGTGCTTTGCTGATCGCCGGGCTGCTGGGGCTGGTCGGACTGGCGGTGCTGATCATCGGGTTCGTGACCGCCCACGGCATCGCCCGGCGTTTTGGTGGGCCAATCGAAGCCCTGGCCAAGGCAGCCGACAAGATCGGGCAGGGGGATTTTGAAGTCACGCTGCCCATCTCTTCGGCAGCCGAAATGAACCAGCTGACCCGACGCTTCGGCATCATGGCCGAAGCGCTGCGCCAGCATCAGGCAACCAACGTTGATGAACTGCTGGCGGGCCAGCAACGCCTGCAGGCGGTGCTCGACAGTATCGACGATGGCCTGCTGATGATCGACCGCCAAGGCCGCCTGGAACACCTCAACCCGGTGGCGCAGCGCCAATTAGGCTGGGACGAGGACCGTCTTGGCCAAGGGCTGGGCGAAGCCCTGGTGCGACCGGAACTGGATGAACAGCTTCAACTGGTGCTGCGCGGCGGCAACTTGGAGCGGGCGCCGGAAGATCTGGAAGTGGAGGTCGAGGGTGAACTGCGCCTGCTGACCTACAGCCTCACCCCCGTCAGCCACACCCAAGGGCATATTCTCGGGGCCGTGATGGTGCTGCATGACGTTACCGAACAGCGTGCCTTCGAGCGGGTGCGCAGCGAGTTCGTGCTGCGTGCTTCCCATGAATTGCGCACGCCTGTGACCGGCATGCACATGGCGTTCGGGCTGTTTCGTGAACGGGCGAAGTTTCCTGCGGAGTCTCGCGAAGCGGACTTGCTGGATACGGTCAATGAAGAGATGCAGCGCCTGATGCAGTTGATCAACGACCTGCTCAACTTCTCGCGCTACCAGAACGGCCTGCAAAAACTCACCCTGGGGCCCTGTGACGTGACCGACCTGCTGGATCACGCTCGCGCCCGCTTTGCCGAACCGGCCAATGCCCAGCACATTGAGCTCTTGGTGGAAGCCCAGTCTGACTTACCTCGCCTGTATGCCGACCGCGCGCAATTGGAACGGGTGCTGGACAATCTGCTGGGCAACGCCCTGCGCCACACCGCCGAAGGCGGTCAGATTCGCCTGCAGGCGCGCCGACACGGAGAACGGGTGATCATCAGTGTCGAGGATAACGGCGAGGGCATTGCCTACGGCCAGCAAGGGCGGATCTTCGAACCCTTCGTGCAGGTGGGCCGCAAGAAAGGCGGCGCGGGCCTGGGGTTGGCGCTGTGCAAGGAAATCGTGCAGTTGCACGGCGGCCGCATGGGTGTGTATTCACGGCCGGGGCAGGGTACGCAGTTTTATATGGCGTTGCCTTTGTAGCGGCAACCGTAGGTGGCGAGGGTGCTTGTCCCCTCTGGGTGCATGGTGCTCATGACAGCCGGCGCCTGCTGCGCAGTCGAACGGGAGCAAGCTCCCTCGCCACAGCAAGCCGGGCTCCTACAGTTAGCTGCGGTTGAGTGCTCGCAGGATCGCGGCGCTTTCCGCATCGGGGGTGCCGTCAAACAACGAAGGGCGGAAGTGCATCTGGAAGGCCGCGATCACATGACGCGTGGCCACATCCAATTCCCCCGTCTGCGGCGTCTGGTAGCCCAACCGCGCCAGCTCTTCCTGGAACCACGTGATGCTCGGCAGGTCAGCGGCGTACTGTACCTGGAACCGGGCGACAGCCTGAGCGTCTGGCCAAACCCCCAGGCCTTCAGCCGCCAAGCGCTTCCAGGGAAACAGCGGACCGGGGTCAAGCTTGCGCAGTGGTGCGATGTCGCTATGGCCGATGATGTTCTTGGGGTCGATACCGTTGCGTTTGCTGATGTCCTTGAGCAGCACCACCAGGGACTGGAACTGCGCCTCGGAGTAGGGGAACCACACACGGCCGGTGGGGGTGTCCTGGTACCCGGGGTTGACGATTTCGATGCCGATGGAGCTGGAGTTGAGCCAGGTGCGGCCCATCCACTCGCTTTCTCCGGCATGCCAGGCGCGCTGGCTCTCATCCACCAGTTTGTAGATAGTGCCCGACGCGTCGTCGCCGATCAGGTAATGGCTGCTGACCTGGCCGTGCGTGAGCAAGGCCAGGGAGCGCTCGAGATTGGTGGAGGTGTAGTGAACAACGACGAACTGCACGCGATTGTCGTGGTTCACCGAGGGATGGCTGGTATTCAGGCGCGGGCCGCTGGCGCAGCCGGCGAGCAGTAGGAACACAAAGGCAAAGCAAAAGGATTTCATGGCAGGAGACATTACACTGAAGGCGATAATGCAACAGTGTAACGTACCGTTTGTGGCCGGGCGGTCAAATTACAAAATGGAACATCTTTTAGGCCGCCTGCACCTGATTGCGCCCTGCCGCTTTGGCCCGATACAACGCCTCATCGGCACGCTTGAGCGCCAAGTCGCTGCGCTCACCGGGTTGGAACTGTGCCACGCCCATGGATACCGTGATCGTCACCGGCTCACCCTTGAAGTGGAAAGGGCACGCTTCGATGGCCTGGCGCAACATCTCACCGGCCGCCAGCGCATCGGCCAGGGATGAGTTGGGCATCAGCAACACAAACTCTTCACCGCCGAAGCGCGCAATAAAATCGGTGGGTCGCAGGCGTTTGCGCAGCACACTGGCAATGATCTTGAGCACTTTATCGCCCGCCAGGTGGCCGTAGCCATCGTTGATGCGCTTGAAGTGGTCCAGGTCGAGCATGGCCAGCGACAGGCTGTTGCCACGCTGGTGCCAGGCATTGACCTCATGGTCGAGGCGCTCGCTCCACGCCGCACGGTTGGGCAGCCCGGTCAGCGGGTCGATCAAGGCCTTCTGGCGCTGCACCTCCAGGTGCTCGCGATAGCCCTGGGCCTCCTGCTCCATATTCGCCACGCGCTCAGCCAAGCCTTTCAAGCGCGCCGCCACTTCCTGCTCACGCTGGTCACGCTGCTGCTGGTGTTGGTCCATGGTACCAAGCAAGCCTTCGAGGTGGCTCTCCAGCACCTGCTTGAGGCTGTCGAGGTCGGCCGCGTCCTGCACGCTGCTTTGCAAACCGTCGACCTGCTCACGAATCTGTGTGTCCAGCTCCCGCGCAGCCGAGCGGCTGTCGGCATGACCATCGCTGGCAACCTGCAGATGGCCCTGGAAGGCTTCCAGTCGTTCGTTGAGCTGCTTGAGATAGGCCTCGAACTCATGCTGGCCACTGTCGGTGATTGCCAGCATCAACACCGCCAAATCATCGAGGATCGGCAGCAGTTCATACCAGTTCAAACCATGGGCCAGGCGCTCACGCATGGCTTCGGCCTGGGGACGGTGGCGTTCGGGCAGCGAGAGGTCTTCCAGCAGGCCTAGCAAGGTGTCTTCGATATGCTTGGCCACCGAGCTGTAGGACGGCTCGGGCGAGTCGGGCAAGGCGTACACGCCGTCCGACTGCAACGCGTCAGGGTCAGGCTCGGCGCTTTCCAGAACAGGCGGAAGCGACAGGCTGCCGATTGAGGTTTCATCCGGCGCATCGTCCTGAACCGGCGGTGGTTCGATAAACGCCGCGAGGGCACTTTCGGGGGCGGGATCTTCGACCGCAGGTTCAATCACCTCGGGTTCAGGTGCCTCGACAGGCGCAGCCTTGGGCGCCGCTTGCGCGGGGGCCTCGAAGGCCAATGCTTCACTGGCTGCCTCTAGCACCTTGGGGGGCGCAGCCACACTGACAGGCGTAGGCGGCTCAGGCGGCGCGGCGACGGCTGCCTGCGGCAAAGGCGCAAAGGCGCGCAACGCTTGGGTCAACTCTTCGGATTGTGCAGGTGCCTGAGGCTCAGGCTCCGAGTACAGCTTGGAAGACGCGGGCTTCGGCGCAGGATCTGATGCCGGCTCGACTGCCGGGGGGTCATTGGCAACCTCTTTTGCACCAAACAACCGCTGCAGCAAACCAGGCCCCGAGCGTGGGGTTTCGCCGTCTGGCTCCAGGTTATCCAACGCTTGCCCTTGCAGGCTGCTCAGCTCACTGAGCAGCAGCGGGATCTCCCGCGCCTGGCCGACGCGCCCGTCCAACTGCTTGGCGAAGGTTTTCAGCGGCCGGGCCACTTCGCGCGGCAGTGGCAGCTTCTGCAACTGTGCAACCAGTGCGGTGAGCGCGGTGCTGATCTGGTCAACCCGGGTTTCGCGGCGCTGTTCAGAGTCGAGCACGGCTTTTTCAAGGCGTGGCAGCAGGGCGGCGAGGGCGGCATCCATGTCGTCGGTGCGGACCACATCACGCATCTCCTTCATGCACTGATCAACGGCGCGGTCGGTGCCCTCAGCGGCCAGTGTGCTGCGTACCAGCCCTCGGCGCAGCAGGTCGAGGCGGGCAGCCCAGCGGCGTTCGAGCTTGTCCTGCTGCTCGATGCTCTTGAGGTATTTTTCTTTCCAGCGCTGGGCGTCGTCGCTCATGCAAGGGGTCCGCGAGGGCCGGGGCTCAACGCGGGCAATGCATCAGCCGTGAGCGAACCCGGCAGACGAATCTCTACCGCGACCGGCAGGTGATCGGAGATGGGCTGCGCCAGGACCTGCACGCTTTCGAGCGTGAGGGTCGGGCTGAGCAGGATATGGTCGAGGCAGCGCTGCGGGCGCCAGCTGGGAAAGGTGGCTTCGACTTGCGGCGCCAGTAACCCAAGGTCTCGCAGCGGGGAATTCTGTAACAGGTCGCTGGCGTGGGTGTTCATGTCCCCCATCAGCACCTGGTGTTTGTAATTGCCGATCAGCTCTCGGATGTAGGCCAGTTGCATCGTGCGGGTACGCGCCCCGAGCGCCAGATGCATCATCACCACCACCAAGGCTTCCGGGCCTTCGCCAAAGCGCACGAGGATCGCGCCCCGGCCCTTCGGGCCTGGCAGCGGGTGATCTTCGATAGCCCATGGCTTCAAGCGGCTGAGCACGCCATTGCTGTGCTGCGCCAGGCGCCCGAGGTTGCGATTGAGTTGCTGGTACCAGTAAGGGAATGCGCCGAGCTGGGCCAGGTGTTCCACCTGGTTGATGTAGCCCGAGCGGATGCTGCCGCCATCGGCTTCCTGCAAGGCGACGAGGTCGAAGTCGCTCAACAGGTTGCCGATCTTTTGCAGGTTGCCGGCACGTCCGTTGTGGGGCAGCAGGTGCTGCCAGCCACGGGTGAGGTAATGCCGGTACTTCTCGGTACTGATGCCCACCTGGATATTGAAGCTGAGCAGGCGCAGACGGCTGTCTGCCGGCAGGCCCGTGGACTCCAGATGGTGCTCGTTGACCTGCGGGTCATGCAGGCCAACGACGCGTTCAGTCCCCCAGCGGCGCATGATGGCCCCCTTACTTGGCTGCGCGCTCTTTGGCGATCAGCTGGTCGGCAACATTCAGCGTCTGCTCAGGACCACCGGAGGTGCCCAGGTCGAAACGGTATTTGCCGTTGACGATCATGGTCGGTACGCCTTGCACGCCGTACTTCTGCGCCAGTTCCTTGGCCTGCTTGATCTGGCCCTGGATAGCGAAGGAATTGAAGGTGGCGAGGAACTTGTCCTTGTCGACGCCTTGGGTGGCAACGAAGTCAGCCATCTCTTCCGGCTTGGTCAGGCGCTTGCCTTGTTTCTGGATCGCATCAAACACCGCGTTGTGGACCTTGTGCTCAACACCCATGGCTTCCAGGGTCAGGAACAGTTGGCCGTGGGCGTCCCATGGGCCGCCGAACATGGCCGGGATGCGCTTGAAGTTGACGTCGGACGGGAGTTTTTCGACCCAAGGGTTGATGGTCGGCTCAAAGGCGTAGCAATGCGGGCAGCCGTACCAGAACAGCTCCACCACTTCGATCTTGCCAGGCACCGAGACCGGCACCGGGTTGGCCAATTCAACGTAGGTTTTACCGGCTTCAAGCGGCACGTCGGCAGCTTGTGCGGTCATGCCGAAGAGGCTGGCAGTGACGAGAGCGGCGCTGAGGATCAGATTACGCATGCTTTACTCCTGGACAAATAAAGTCGCCTCACGCGACCTTTGTTGTGACAGGTCTACGCGGGCATGAGTTCGTTAGTGTAACGGCACCGGCCACAAAAAAGGGCGGCCTAAGCCACCCTTTTTATGCTTGCATCGACGGATTAATCGAGCGTTAACGTCGTATTTGTATCAGTGCAGACCCTGGATGTACTGGGAAACCGCCTCAATGTCCTTGTTGCTCATTTTATTGGAGATGGTTTGCATGATTTTGGCATCGCCGTCGTTGGTGCGATTGCCTTCACGGAAGTCCGTCAGCTGCTTGGCGATGTACTGCGCGTGCTGGCCGCTCAAGTGCGGGAAGCCAGCAGCGGCAAGGCCTGCGCCGTTAGGCGAGTGGCAACCGATGCACGAAGGCATGCCTTTTTCCAGGTTGCCGCCACGGAACAGTTCTTCACCGTGGGCCACGACTTTTGGATCGGCAGCTCCCACACTGCCTTTCTGGCTGGCAAAATACGCCGCGATATCTGCCAGGTCCTGATCGCTGAGGTTGGTCAGCAAGCCGGTCATTTCCAGTACCGTGCGCTTGCCGTCCTTGATGTCGTGCATCTGCTTGGTCAGGTAACGCTCGCCCTGGCCGGCCAGTTTGGGAAAGTTCGGCGCCGGGCTGTTGCCATCCGGTCCATGGCAAGCACCACATACGGCGGCTTTCGCCTGGCCCGCTGTAGCGTCGCCTGCAGCATGGGCAACACCGGTGATGCCCAGGGTCAACAGCAGACTCACGATCAGTTTGTTCATCAGCTAATCCAACTACGGCTAAGGGGTTTATAGAGTTATCTACCGGGTTTACTCACCATCATTTCAATGATGGCCTGGTAATCCTCAGTACTGCAGTCCATGCACAAACCACGCGGCGGCATCGCCTTGAAACCCTGGGTCACGTGTTGCACCAGCGTGTCCATGCCCTGCGCCAATCTTGGCGCCCACGCTGCCTGGTCACCCCGTTTGGGGGCGTTGGGCAACTGGCCGGCATGGCAAGCCACGCAAACTCGGTTGTACACCGCTTCGGGATCCTGTGTAGCCTGAGCGCCGTAAAGCGGAATCAGGACACCGATAGCAAGCAACCACTTGGTCATACGTCGACCAGTTCAGGGTTTGAGAGCGTTTTGCGTTCTAATGCGCAATAAAGGTCTATCGCTCCCGTGAACTTCATCCTTCGCTGGGACAAAGCACACACAAAATCTGCGGCATTATATACTGGCGCTACTGAAACGGAAACGACACCGCTTGCCGCACCCTTTCTCGGCACCGCCCACATCGGAAATCTCATGCAACTCAAGAATCCCATCCTCGGCCTGTGCCAACAGTCCACGTTCATGCTCAGCGCCGCCAAAGTTGACCAATGCCCCGATGACGAAGGCTTTGAAGTCGCCTTTGCCGGTCGTTCCAACGCTGGCAAATCCAGCGCATTGAACACCCTGACCCACGCCAGCCTGGCCCGTACCTCGAAAACCCCAGGCCGCACGCAACTCCTCAATTTCTTCAAGCTAGACGATGATCGGCGTCTGGTCGACCTGCCGGGCTACGGATACGCAAAAGTACCTATCCCGTTGAAGCTGCACTGGCAGCGTCACCTGGAGGCTTACCTGGGTGGCCGCGAGAGTTTGAAGGGTCTGATCCTGATGATGGACATCCGCCACCCGATGACCGACTTCGACCTGCTGATGCTCGACTGGGCCGTCGCCAGCGGCATGCCGATGCATATTCTGCTGACCAAGGCCGACAAGCTCACTTACGGCGCTGCCAAGAACACCTTGCTCAAAGTGCAGTCCGAAATCCGTAAAGGGTGGGGTGATGCGATCACCATCCAGCTGTTCTCGGCGCCAAAACGCATGGGCCTGGAAGAGGCTTACACCGTGCTGGCCGGCTGGATGGAATTGGCTGACAAAGGCGCTGAAATCGCGGAATAACTTTTCTGCGGGCAAAAAAAACCCCGGACTTCGTATGGGGAGGGGAAGTTCGGGGTTCAAGTTCCGGACCGCTAGGGCGGGGTCCAGATATCTGCCAACACTTAACACAACATAGGAGCATTGAAGGGCTTCACCACCCATTCAGTAACTCTGAGTAGCAGTTCACGGGTTAAGTTCCGGCAGGTTCAAAAAACTATTGGAAATAACTGACGGCGACATCCGATCTAAAGCACTCTGCCACCACGCCAGGTGGTGGCGAATCCCCTGAATCAGTGCGCTTCGTCCCAGTTATCACCGACGCCCACGTCCACCAGCAGTGGCACGTCCAGCGCTGCTGCGGCACTCATGTGCTCGCGAATCTTCTCGCTCACCTCTTCGACCAGATCCTCACGCACCTCAAGCACCAGCTCATCGTGCACCTGCAGGATCACCTTGGCATCCAGGCCTGACTCGGTCAGCCAGTTATCCACCCGCACCATGGCCTTCTTGATGATGTCAGCCGCCGTGCCCTGCATCGGCGCGTTGATCGCCGTGCGCTCCGCAGCGGCGCGCTCCTGAGGTTTGTTGGAGTTGATATCCGGCAGATACAGGCGACGCCCGAAGAAGGTCTCGACATAACCCTGGTCGGCCGCCTGGGCGCGGGTGCGCTCCATGTACTCACGCACACCCGGGTAGCGGGCGAAGTAGACATCGATGTAGGCCTTGGCCGTCTTGGTGTCGACGCCAATGTCCTTGCCCAGTTTCTGCGCCCCCATGCCATAGATAAGCCCAAAGTTGATCGCCTTGGCGCTGCGACGCTGATTGGAGGTGACCTCGGCCAGCTCAACCTTGAACACTTCCGCCGCCGTCGCCGTGTGCACGTCCAGGTCGTTACGGAAGGCATTCATCAGCCCTTCGTCCTTGGACAAGTGGGCCATGATGCGCAGCTCGATCTGCGAATAGTCCGCCGCCAACAGCTTGTAACCCTTGGGCGCGACGAACGCCTGGCGAATCCGCCGGCCCTCGGCGGTGCGCACCGGAATGTTCTGCAGGTTCGGATCGCTGGAAGACAAACGCCCGGTCGCCGCTACAGCCTGGTGATAGGACGTATGAATACGCCCGGTACGCGGGTTGATCTGCTCCGGCAGACGGTCGGTGTAGGTGCTCTTCAATTTGCTCATGCTGCGGTACTGCATCAGCACCTTGGGCAGCAGGAAGTCGTCCTCGGCCAGCTTGGCCAACACTTCTTCGGCCGTGGAAGCCTGGCCCTTGCCGGTCTTCTTCAAGACGGGCAAACCCAGCTTCTCGTAGAGAATCGCACCGAGTTGCTTGGGCGAGCCTAGGTTGAACTCTTCGCCGGCGATCTCGAACGCTTCGCGCTCCAGCTCGACCATCTTGTTACCCAGCTCGATGCTCTGGATGCCCAGCAGATCCTTGTCGACCAGCGCCCCCTGGCGCTCGATACGCGCCAGCACAGGCACCAACGGGATTTCGATATCCGTGAGCACACTCGCCAGGCTCGGGATGGCTGACAGTTGCGCAAACAGCTCCTGGTGCAGGCGCAAAGTGACATCGGCGTCTTCCGCCGCATACGGGCCAGCTTGTTCCAGCGCGATCTGGTCGAACGTCAGCTGTTTGGCGCCTTTGCCCGCGATGTCCTGGAAGGCAACGGTGTCGTAGTCCAGGTACTTCTTGGCCAGGCTGTCCATGTCATGCCGGGTCGCGGTGGAGTTCAGCACGTAGGATTCGAGCATGGTGTCGAACGCGATGCCGCGCACGGTAATGCCTTGCGCAGGGTCACCACCGATGGCGCAGTTGGCTAAAATGTTCATGTCAAACTTGGCGTGCTGGCCAACCTTGAGCTTGGCTGGGTCTTCCAGCAGCGGTTTGAGCGCCAGCAATACCGTGTCGCGATCCAACTGCTGCGGCGCGCCGATGTAGGAATGGGTCAGCGGGATGTAGGCCGCTTCATGGGGCTGTACAGCAAAGGAAACCCCGACCAACTGCGCCTGTTGCGCGTCGATCCCGGTGGTTTCGGTATCAAAGGCAAACAATTTGGCGTCGTTGAGCTTCTTCAGCCAACGATCAAACGTCGCCTGATCAAGGATCGTGGTGTAGCTCGCCTCGACAGGCGCCGCCGCAACTTCTTCAACAACCGCCTCGGCTGCTGGTGCCGCGCTGAGCTCTACACGCTTGGCATCGCGCTGAACCTCATCGATCCAGCTCTTGAACTCAAGCAGCGTATAGAGCTCCAGCAGTTTTTCCCGATCCGGCTCAATCAGATGCAGATCGTCCAGGCCCACGTCCAGCGCCACATCGCACTTGATCGTCGCCAACTGGTAGGAAAGAAACGCCATTTCCTTGTGTTCTTCCAGCTTGGCCGGCAGCGTCTTGGCACCCCGGATCGGCAGGGTCGGCACGATATCCAGCTGCTCATACAGCTCTTTGATCCCACCATTCACGCCCACCAGCAAGCCGGACGCCGTCTTGGGACCAATACCCGGAACACCCGGGATGTTGTCGGAGGAATCGCCCATCAGCGCCAGATAGTCGATGATCTGCTCCGGAGCGACGCCAAATTTCTCCTTTACGCCCTCGATGTCCATCGAGCTACCGGTCATGGTGTTGACCAAGGTAATGTGCCCGTCGACCAGTTGCGCCATGTCCTTGTCGCCGGTGGAAATCACCACCGGCCGGCTGGCCGCCGCGCTGCTGCGGGCCAAGGTGCCGATCACGTCATCGGCCTCAACGCCTTCGACGCACAGCAATGGGAAACCCAGTGCGATCACGCTCTGGTGCAGCGGCTCGATCTGCACACGCATGTCATCGGGCATGCTCGGGCGGTTGGCCTTGTATTCGGCGTACATGTCGTCGCGAAAGGTCCCACCCTTGGCGTCGAACACCACCGCGAACGGGCTGTCCGGATACTGCTTGCGCAGGCTTTTGAGCATGTTCAACACGCCCTTGACCGCACCGGTCGGCAGGCCTTTGGAGGTGGTCAGCGGTGGCAACGCGTGGAAGGCGCGGTACAGATATGAAGAACCGTCCACCAGGACGAGGGGGGCTTGGCTCATGAGCAGGATCAACCTTTTCGGCGGGTCAGGCGCTAGAATAGCCGGACCAATGACGACAAAGGGACAAGGTTATCATGCGTACAGCGAATCGCTTGTTGTTGACCGGCTTGATTGCATTCTTGCCGCTGGCCGCCACGGCAGCCGACAGCGCGCCCTCGGGAGACCCGGATGTCACGATCCGCACCGAAGGCGACAAGGAAATCCGGGAATACCGCCAAAACGGCTTCCTGTATGCGATCAAGGTAACCCCAAAAGGCGCACCTCCGTATTTCCTGGTACGCGCGGACGGAACGGATGCGAACTTCATCCGCTCTGACCAGCCGGATATGCTGATCCCGTCATGGAAGATCTTCGAATGGAAATGATTTCTTAACTTCAATTGGCGCCGCGCACCGCGGCGCCCGTACTGGCAGTTTTAACCATGTCTGTGTTCACCCCCCTGGCTCGGCCCGAGCTGGAAACCTTTCTCGCCCCTTACGGGCTCGGCCGCCTGCTTGATTTCCAGGGAATTGCCGCCGGTAGCGAAAACACCAATTTTTTCGTCAGCCTGGAACAGGGCGAGTTCGTCCTGACCCTGGTTGAACGCGGCCCGGTCGCGGAAATGCCGTTCTTCATCAAACTGCTCGACGTGCTCCACGACGCCGACTTGCCCGTGCCTTACGCGCTGCGCACCACCGACGGCGTGGCATTGCGCGAACTCAAAGGCAAACCGGCGCTGCTGCAACCGCGCTTGGCCGGCAAGCACATCAAGGACGCCAACGCCCAGCATTGCGCCCAGGTCGGTGACCTGCTCGGCCACCTGCACCTGGCCACCCAAGGCGAGAAAGTGCTGGAGCGCAAGACGGATCGCGGGCTCGACTGGATGCTCAGTGAAGGTGCGCAGTTGATTTCACACCTCAACGATGCACAGCAGCGACTGCTGCAAGACGCGCTGACCGAAATCGATGCGCACAAGGCCGAAATCCTCGCCCTGCCACGCGCCAACGTGCACGCGGACCTGTTCCGCGACAACGCGATGTTCGAAGGCACGCACCTCACAGGCCTGATCGACTTCTACAACGCCTGCTCAGGTCCGATGCTGTACGACGTGGCAATCGCCCTCAATGACTGGTGTTCGGACGCCGACGGCGTGATCGATGGGCAGCGTGCCCGCGCGTTGCTGGGTGCCTACGCGAGCCTGCGACCGTTTACGGCGAAAGAAGCCGAGCTGTGGCCGACCATGTTGCGCGTGGCGTGCGTGCGGTTCTGGCTGTCACGCCTGATCGCTGCCGAGTCGTTTGCCGGGCAGGATGTGTTGATCCATGACCCCGCCGAGTTCGAGCACCGTTTGGCGCAGCGCCAGCAGGTCACTCTGCAACTTCCGTTCGCGCTATAAGAAGATCAACTCGGTCAAAAAATGTGGGAGCTGGCTTGCCTGCGATAGCGGTGGACCAGCAACAGAGATGCTGGCTGGCCTGACGCTATCGCAGGCAAGCCAGCTCCCACAGGATCATGCAGTGACGGTTAGAGCGACTCCAGGCAACCCGCCAAATCGTTACCCAGCTTCTCCAGCACCTGCTCATACCCCTGAGCGGTGGCCGGCGTGTACCCACCCAGCGCATCCAGCTCCGCCAGCTTCACCGGCAGGCCAGCCACCAGTGTTTCAGCCAAGCGCGGACGCAATGGCGGCTCGCTGAACACACACGTCTTACCCACCTCCTGCAATCGTGTGCGCATCGCCGCCACATGCTGGGCGCCAGGCTGCACTTCGGCGGCCACACTGAACACGCCGGTGTGCCTGAGCCCGTAGGCGTCTTCGAAGTAGTCGAAGGCTTCGTGGAAAACGAAGTAGGGTTTATCACCCACGGTTGCCAGGCGAGCCTTGAGACGGGCATCCAGCGCATCCAGTCGTTCATCGAACGCCTTCACGTTGCTCTGGTACCGCGCCGCATTGGCCGGGTCGGCCGAACTCAGGTCGGCCGCCATGCGCGCCGCGATCACCCGGGCATTCACCGTCGACAACCACAAGTGCGCATCCAGGCTGCCTGGGCGATGATCGTGGTCATGTTCGTCGGCATCATCGGCATGAGAGTGGCTATCTTCGGCAAAACGACGCAACTTCATGCCCGGCAGATCCTGCACGGCCACGGTTGGCAGGCTGCGCCCCTTGAGTACACGCGGCAGGAAGCTTTCCATGTCCGGACCGATCCAGTACAGCAGGTCCACCGATTGCACACGCTGTACGTCGGATGGGCGCAACGCATAGTTATGCGGCGAAGCACCCGGCGGCAGCAACACTTCCGGAATGGCCACGCCATCCTGTACAGCAGCGGCAATCAGCTGCAGCGGCTTGATGCTGGTCAGTACCTTGACTTCAGCCTGAGCGGCACCTGCGATGAACAAACTGGTGACAAATACGACAAAAACGGGAAAAAGTCGGGACACGATGACCACTCAATGGCGTAGGAACGGGTAACATAATAACGTCTCTATCAAATGTCTGTCGCCGCTCATGCCTAAAACACCGCTTGCCAGCCGTCCCCATGACCACTCTCACTGCGTGCATACCGCGCTGTCGGAAGCCGACACCCTCTGCACGCAGAAGGGGTTGCGCCTGACTGCCCTGCGTCGTCGCGTGCTGGAACTGGTGTGGCAGAGCCACAAGCCGCTGGGCGCCTACGACATCCTGGGTGTGCTCAGCGAACAGGACGGCCGCCGCGCCGCGCCGCCGACCGTATACCGTGCGCTGGACTTCCTGCTGGAAAACGGCCTGGTGCACCGCATCGCCTCGCTCAACGCCTTTGTCGGCTGCAGCCACCCGGAACACGCTCATCAGGGCCAGTTCCTGATCTGCCGCGAATGCCACGCCGCCATCGAGCTTGAACAAAAAAGCATCAGTGACGCCATCATCAAAAGCTCTACCGAGGTCGGCTTCAAGGTCGAAGGGCAAACGGTCGAAGTGGTCGGCCTGTGCTCGGGCTGCCAGGGGGCTTGATGAGCAACGCGTTAATCCGCCTGGAGCAGGTCGGGGTCACGTTCGCCGGGCAAAACGTGCTGGATAACATCGCGCTCAGCGTAGAGCCCGGGCAGATCGTCACCCTGATCGGCCCCAATGGCGCCGGCAAGACCACCCTGGTGCGCGCGGTGCTTGGCCTGCTCAAGCCCGACAGCGGCACGGTGTGGCGCAAACCCAAGCTGCGCGTCGGCTACATGCCCCAGAAGCTGCACGTCGACCCGACACTGCCGCTCTCCGTGCTGCGTTTCCTGCGCCTGGTGCCCGGCGTGGACCGTGCCCGCGCGCTGTCGGCACTCAAGGAAGTCGGCGCCGAACAGGTGATCGACAGCCCGGTGCAAAGCATCTCCGGCGGCGAGATGCAGCGCGTGCTGCTGGCCCGCGCGCTGTTACGCGAACCGGAACTGCTGGTGCTGGATGAACCCGTACAAGGCGTCGACGTCGCCGGCCAGGCCGAACTCTACAGCCTGATCACCCGCCTGCGCGACCGCCACGGCTGCGGCGTGCTGATGGTTTCCCACGACCTGCACCTGGTGATGAGCACCACGGATCAGGTGGTGTGCCTCAACCGCCACGTGTGCTGCTCCGGCCACCCGGAGCAAGTCAGCGGCGACCCGGCGTTTGTCGAGCTGTTCGGCAAGAACGCCCAGAGCCTGGCGATTTATCATCACCATCACGACCACGCCCATGACCTGCATGGCGCTGTGGTCGACGATCCCGCAACACCCCACACCCACGTTCATGGAGATAGCTGCAAGCATGGCTGATTTTCTGCTGTACGCCCTGCTGGCAGGCTTGGCTTTGGCGTTGGTGGCGGGCCCGTTGGGCTCGTTCGTGGTCTGGCGCCGCATGGCCTATTTCGGCGACACGTTGTCCCATGCCGCGCTGTTGGGCGTGGCCATGGGTTTCCTGCTGGATGTCAGCCCGACCATCGCCGTAACGGTTGGCTGCCTGCTGCTGGCGGTACTGCTGGTGACCCTGCAACAGCGCCAGCCGCTGGCCTCCGACACCCTGCTCGGCATCCTGGCGCCCAGCACGCTGTCCCTGGGCCTGGTGGTGCTGAGCTTCATGCATGAAGTGCGCATCGACCTGATGGCCTACCTGTTCGGCGACCTGCTGGCCATCAGCACCACCGACCTGGCCTGGATCCTCGGCGGCAGCGCGGCCGTGCTGGTCTTGCTGGTCGCCCTGTGGCGCCCACTGCTGGCCATCACCGTGCACGAAGAACTGGCCACAGTCGAAGGCTTGCCCGTGCCGACCCTGCGCATGGCCTTGATGCTGTTGATTGCGGTGGTGATCGCTGTCGCGATGAAGATTGTCGGCGTATTGTTGATCACGTCGCTGCTGATCATTCCCGCCGCAGCCGCCCAGCGCCATGCCCGCTCACCGGAGCAAATGGCGATCGGCGCCAGCCTGTTGGGGATGCTTGCCGTGTGCGGGGGCCTGGCGCTGTCCTGGTTCAAGGACACGCCGGCCGGGCCATCGATTGTGGTCACGGCCGCCGCCCTGTTTCTGCTGAGTTTTGTCCTGCCCCGTCGAGGGGTGTAGACTTGCTCGCTTTTTGCGCAAATAGAGAGTCGCAGGAATGAAGCCGTTCACCTCCCGTTATCTGCTCCTTGCCGCATTTTCCCTGCTGCTGGGCGCCTGTCAAAGCACACCGCCCGCGGCCCCCGAGGTCCCGGACGCACGCGCTGCGGCCATCGCGCAGCTGGAACAAAACCTGGCCAGCAGCGAGCTGGCCACCGCCGAAGACGAACTGGCCGCGCTGCAGGCCCAGTCGCCCAACGACCCGACGCTGGAGCCCTACCAGCGCCAATTGGCCGAAGCCTATCTGCAACGCAGCCAGATCGTGTTGCAAAAAGGTGACGTCAACGCTGCCGCGACCGCCCTCAGCCGTGCCCGTGCGCTAATGCCCAAGGCACCGGCACTCACCGGTGGCGTCAACAGCGCCATCAGCCACGCCCGCAAAGCCGAGCTGGATAAAGCCGAGGCCGCCCTGAAGGCCGCCGAAGCCAAGCCCGTCGCCAAGGTCATCGACCCTGCCGCTGAGAGCACGACGGTGGCACTGAACCTCACGGATATCGAAGAACTGCGCCATCAGCTCGATGCCATCGCCACCGACGTGGTGAACTACCAGTGCGACGTGAGCATCCAGGCGCCGCGCACCGAGGATTACCCATGGTTGGCCACTTTGCTGACCAAACGGGTGAAGCGCATTGATTCGGCGTATGACTTGAAGATTCACCGGCAGATCTTGAAAAAGATTCCGGCGCAGGTCGTGCTGATTCCGCGCAAGGCGCAATAAAGCAAAAAGCATCGCAGGCAAGCCAGCTCCCACATTTGAATGTATTCACACTTCAAATGTGGGAGCTGGCTTGCCTGCGATGACAATCTAGCAGTCAACCAAAAGCTTAAGCCGGAATCGCCCTGGCCTTAGCCTCCCGATCCCAAACCCGATGCTGCGCGATCGCCGCCACAAACGCCTTCAACGCCTTGGCATCCCCGCCCACGATCAACCCCGCATCCGCCTCCAGCTTGAGCAGGTCCACCAACTGCTTCGCCTCACCGGCCACCGCAATCGCCTTCAGATGCTTGTAGGCCTCCAGCAGGTAATGCAGCGCCACGCCATCTTCACTCAGGGCCTTCACCGATTTCGCGCCTCCCGGCACAAACACCGCGTCGAACGCCACCGAGGGCAAACCTTCCATGGACGCGTCCACCGGCAGGCTCTTGCCATCGGCGGTGGTCACCGGTGCTGACGTCGGCCCCAACAATTTGGCATGGGCACCTTCGGCCTTGAGCACTTTCGTCAACGCCTCGATCGTCGCGCCGTCCACGCCGTTGGCCGCCAGGATCGCCACCTTGCGCGTCTTGATGTCGCCCGACAACAGGTTGGCCTGGCTCAAAGCTGGTGAGCGCGACAACGAGGTTTTGCGCTCTGGCACCGTACCTTTTTTGGGCACCGGCAAGCCCAGGTTCTGCGCCACACGCTTGGCAAGCTCGAGGTCAATGTTGGCCAAGATCTCATTCACCTGTCGCGCGCGAATGAACTCACGCTCCACCTTGCCCAGCTCAAAGCTGTAGGCCGCGATGATGTGCTCTTGCTCGTGCTTGCTCATGCTGCGGAAAAACAGGCGCGCCTGGGAGAAGTGATCCCCAAACGATTCACTGCGTTCGCGCACCTTATGGGCATCGATGCGCTCGTAGTAAGACTCGAAACCACCATCCTGTGCAGCAGGAGGCGTTTCCTTCGGCCAGCCACCGTCGATGGAGTTGGGTTCATAGGCCGCACGCCCCTTGTCAATCGTGGTGCGGTGCATGGCATCGCGCTGGCCATTATGGAACGGCGCCACCGGGCGGTTGATCGGCAACTCATGGAAATTCGGGCCACCGAGTCGGCTGATCTGCGTATCGGTGTAGGAAAACAGGCGACCCTGCAACAATGGGTCATTGGAGAAATCGATGCCCGGCACGATATGGCCTGGACAGAAGGCGACCTGCTCGACTTCAGCAAAGAAGTTATCCGGGTTGCGGTTCAGCACCATCTTGCCCAGCGGGGTGATGGGCACCAGTTCTTCAGGGATCAGTTTGGTCGGATCGAGAATGTCGAAGTCGAATTTATGCTCGTCCTCCTCGGCAATTACCTGCACGCCCAATTCCCACTCAGGGTAATCGCCCATCTCAATCGCTTCCCAGAGATCGCGGCGGTGGTAGTCGGTATCTTTACCGGCGAGCTTTTGCGCTTCGTCCCACACCAGCGAGCAGGTGCCGGCGGTAGGGCGCCAGTGGAATTTAACGAAGCTGGATTGCCCTTCGGCGTTGATGAAGCGAAAGGTGTGCACCCCAAAACCCTGCATGGCCCGTAGGCTTTTAGGAATCGCCCGGTCGGACATTGCCCAAATCACCATATGCGCCGATTCCGGCTGCAGTGACACGAAGTCCCAGAAGGTATCGTGGGCCGAACCGCCTGTGGGAATCTCGTTGTGAGGCTCGGGTTTTACCGCGTGAACAAAGTCGGGAAACTTGATTGCGTCCTGAATGAAAAACACCGGCATGTTGTTGCCGACCAGGTCGAAGTTGCCTTCATCCGTGAAGAATTTCACGGCAAAACCGCGGACGTCGCGCACGGTGTCGCCGGAGCCCCGAGGCCCTTGCACAGTGGAAAAACGCAGAAAAACCGGGGTTTTATGGCCAGGGTCGCGTAAGAACCCTGCCTTGGTCAGTGCCGAATGGTTTTCATAGGTCTGGAAGTAGCCATGGGCACCGGTGCCCCGCGCATGCACGATGCGCTCCGGGATACGTTCATGGTCAAAATGCGTGATCTTTTCACGCATGATGAAATCCTCCAGCAGCGATGGCCCGCGTGCGCCGGCCTTCAAGCTGTTCTGGTTATCGGAAATCTTCACACCCTGGTTGGTACGCAGGGCCTGGCCGGTCGCGTCGGAGCGAAATGCTTCCAAAGCCTGAAGTTTGGCATTGGTGTTCTTACGGTCCAGGGTATCGGTGCCGGCGAGTTCGCTCTTTGGCTTTTTCGTGCTCATCAGTCAAAACTCCTTATTCGGACCCAGGCACGGCACCTGGGTGATCGGGCTGCCTAAGTAGTGACTGACGGGGTTTTGGGCCGTTCCTTTTTTATGACCTTTGATCGCGTTATTGCCAAATCAATGGATGAATGCGAAATAAATGCTAAGAAAGACTATACGGACAGGCTAAAATGCGCGCCCGGCTAACCGCTGATCCCTTTTCCATGCGCCCCACAAGGTTCGCTACGTGATCGAGTTTCATAACGTCCATAAAACCTACCGCGTCGCCGGTAAGGATATCCCCGCGCTGCACCCCACCAGCCTGCGCGTCGAGAACGGCCAGGTGTTTGGCCTTATCGGCCACTCGGGTGCGGGTAAAAGCACCCTGCTGCGCCTGATCAACCGCCTTGAAGAGCCAAGCGGCGGCCAGATCACGGTGGATGGCGAAGAAGTCACCGCCCTGGACGCCAACGGCCTGCGCCGTTTCCGCCAGCAGGTCGGGATGATTTTCCAGCACTTCAATTTGCTGGCGTCCAAGACAGTCGCCGACAACGTCGCGCTGCCGCTGACCCTGGCCGGCGAATTGTCGCGCAAGGAAATCGACCTGCGCGTGGCTGAACTGCTCGCCCGCGTTGGCCTGTCTGACCACGCCAGGAAGTACCCGGCCCAGCTGTCGGGCGGCCAGAAGCAGCGCGTCGGCATCGCCCGCGCCCTGGCGACCAAGCCAAAGATCTTGCTGTGCGACGAAGCCACCAGCGCCCTCGACCCGCAGACCACCGCATCGGTGCTCAAACTGCTGGCCGAGATCAACCGCGAACTGAACCTGACCATCGTGCTGATCACCCATGAAATGGACGTGATCCGCCGCGTGTGCGACCAGGTGGCCGTGATGGACGCTGGCGTGATCGTCGAGCAAGGCTCAGTGGCAGAAGTATTCCTGCACCCACAGCACCCGACCACCAAGCGCTTCGTGCAAGAAGCCGAGCAGGTCGACGAAGGCGAACAGCGCGATGTGTTCGCCCACGTGCCGGGTCGCATCGTGCGCCTGACGTTCCAGGGCGAAGCGACCTACGCGCCTTTGCTGGGTACCGTCGCCCGTGAAACAGGTGTGGACTACAGCATCCTCGCCGGTCGTATCGACCACATCAAAGACACGCCCTACGGCCAATTGACCCTCGCCGTCACCGGTGGGGACATGGAAGCCGCGTTCGCCCGCTTTACTGCGGCAGACGTCCACATGGAGGTCCTGCGCTAATGGACGTTTTGTTGAGTTTCTTCGCCAATATCGACTGGTCGGAAATCTGGCTCGCCACCGGCGACACCATGACCATGCTGTTTGGCTCACTGTTCTTCACCGTGGTGCTCGGCCTGCCGCTGGGCGTGCTGCTGTTCCTGACCAGCCCGCGCCAGCTGTTCGAGCAAAAAAGCCTGTACGCCTTCCTGTCGCTGATCGTGAATATCCTGCGCTCACTGCCGTTCATCATTCTGTTGATCGTGATGATTCCATTCACCGTACTGCTTACCGGCACGTCGCTGGGTGTGGCCGGTGCGATTCCGCCGCTGGTGGTCGGGGCGACGCCGTTCTTCGCACGCCTGGTGGAAACCGCCCTGCGTGAAGTGGACCGCGGCATCATCGAGGCCACCCAGTCCATGGGCGCTACCACGCGCCAGATCATCACCAACGCCCTGCTGCCCGAAGCCCGCCCTGGCATTTTCGCGGCGATTACGGTGACGGCGATTACACTGGTGTCCTACACGGCCATGGCCGGTGTCGTAGGTGCTGGTGGCTTGGGAGACCTGGCGATCCGCTTTGGTTATCAGCGCTTCCAGACCGATGTGATGGTGGTCACCGTGGTGATGCTGTTGATCCTGGTGCAAATTCTGCAAACCGTCGGCGACAAGCTGGTGGTGCATTTTTCTCGAAAATAACGGCCATTGCCGGCCACAAGCCGGCACATGCCCGAACAAGGAGCTTGTTGGATGAAAAAACTACTGGTTGCTTTCGCCGCCGTTGCCGCGTTTTCCGCCCACGCCGAGACCATTACCGTCGCTGCGTCGCCTGTGCCTCACGCGGAAATCCTGGAATTCGTGAAACCTGCACTCGCCAAAGAAGGCGTGGATTTGCAGGTCAAGGTCTTCACCGACTACGTGCAGCCAAACGTACAGGTGGCTGAAAAGCGCCTGGACGCCAACTTCTTCCAGCACCAGCCGTACCTGGATGAATTCAACAAGGCCAAGGGCACCCATTTGGTGAGCGTTGGCGCGGTGCACCTGGAGCCCCTGGGCGCCTACTCCAGCAAATACAAGAAGCTGGACGAGCTGCCAAGCGGTGCCAACGTGGTCATCCCGAACGACGCCACCAACGGCGGCCGCGCGCTGTTGCTGCTGGCCAAGAACGGCCTGATCACCCTGAAGGACCCGACCAACATCCTGTCGACCATCAAGGACATCACCGCCAACCCTAAAGGCCTGAAGTTCCGCGAACTGGAAGCCGCCACCCTGCCGCGCGTACTGACCCAGGTCGACCTGGCGCTGATCAACACCAACTACGCACTGGAAGCCAAGCTGGACCCGTCCAAGGACGCCCTGGTGATCGAAGGCAGCGACTCGCCTTACGTGAACATCCTGGTCACCCGCGAAGACAACAAGGATTCGGACGCGGTGAAGAAGCTGGTAGCAGCCCTGCACACGCCTGAAGTGAAGCAATTTATCGAAGAGAAGTACAAAGGCGCGATCAAGCCAGCGTTCTGATCCGACTCGATCTTCAAAAAACACCGAAGATCAAAAATGTGGGAGCGGGCTTGCCCGCGATTACGGAGTGTCAGTCACCGAACAGGTTAGCTGGCCCACCGCAATCGCAGGCAAGCCAGCTCCCACAGTTGTTTTGCGTTGCCTGTTATGGACGCTTCAACAACACCGGCAACTGCGCCACCAATTTCTGGTTGTTCAACGGCGCCCGAATAAACCCACGCTGAGTCCCGTCCGGCCCAATCACCGCCAAGTTGCCGCTATGGTCGACGGTGTAGTTGGGCTTGCTGGTATCGGCCGGGATAAACGGAATGCTCACCGCATTCGAAACCTTCTGCACATCCTCCACGTTTGCGCCGGTCAGCCCTTCAAACTGCGGGTCGAAGTAACCCAGGTACTGCTTGAGCTGGGCCGGGGTGTCGCGGTTCGGGTCGACGCTGACCAGGATCACCTGCAACTTGTCCACCGCCTCTTTAGGCAGTTCGCTCTTGATCTGGCGCAGCTGGGCGAGAGTGGTAGGGCAGATATCCGGGCAGAAGGTGTAGCCGAAGAACAGCAGGCTCCACTTGCCTTTCAATTCGTTGACCACCACCGGCTGGCCTTCCTGATTGGTCATGCTCACTGGCGGCAACTGGCGGCTTTGCGGCAGCAGGATAATGCCGGCGTCGATCAGTGCGGTAGGGTCGCCCTGGCCTTTGCCCGAGAGCACTTTGTTGACGGTCAGGCCCATGATCAACGCGACGATGGCCACCAGGATGAAGACGGTTTTTTGAGTTCGAGTCATAGGTTCAACAATAAGTAGTGGTCTACGAGCAGGGCGATGAACAGCAGCAGCAGGTACCAGATAGAGTACTTGAAGGTGTTGATCGCCGCGTGCGGCTGAGCGCCACGGTACAACACCAGGGCCCATTGCAGAAAGCGCCCGCCCAACAGCAGCGCACAGGCCAGGTACAACAGGCCGCTCATGTGGATCACGTACGGCATCAGGCTCACCGCCAGCAGGGCGAAGGTGTAGAGCAGGATGTGCACCTTGGTGTAGTGCTCGCCATGGGTGACCGGCAACATGGGGATGTCGGCCTTGGCGTATTCCTCCTTGCGGTGGATGGCCAGGGCCCAGAAGTGCGGCGGGGTCCAGGCGAAGATGATCAGCACCAGCAGCAAGGGTTCGGCGCTGACATGCCCGGTCACGGCCACCCAGCCCAACAGCGGCGGCGCGGCCCCGGCGAGCCCGCCGATGACGATGTTCTGCGGTGTCGCGCGCTTGAGAAAGCCGGTATAGATCACCGCATACCCCAACAGCGACGCCAGCGTCAGCCAGGCGGCCAACGGGTTGGTAAAGGCCAGCAGCAGGGCCAGTCCCGCCACCGCCAGAAACAACGCAAACGCCAACGCGGCCAGCGGCGACACACGCCCCTCGGCCAACGGGCGCTTATGGGTGCGCGCCATCACCGCATCAATGCGCCGGTCCACCACATGGTTCACCGCCGCTGCGCCACCGGCGCACAGGGCGATCCCCAGGTTACCGAATACCAGCACCGTCCAGGGCACCCCGGCGCGCGTGGCGAGGAACATGCCCACCAGGGAGGTGATGAGCATCAGCACCACCACTTTCGGCTTGGTCAGCTCCAGGTAATCACGCCAGATCGGCTGGCTGTGGCGTGCGCCGATCAAGGTCGCCATGGCATCTCTCCTTTAAGGGTGATGAGGCCCGATACGTGTTTGCGCGGAATGAAGCGCCAGCCGAAGCGTGACGGGTTGCGCACCCGGACCAGGCTGGTACGGGCGTGGTAATTGACCAGCACCAGGCTCAACAACAGCGCCGCGCCACCTG
Source organism: Pseudomonas sp. P7548 (assembly GCF_013386585.1). Taxonomy (GTDB): domain Bacteria; phylum Pseudomonadota; class Gammaproteobacteria; order Pseudomonadales; family Pseudomonadaceae; genus Aquipseudomonas. The sequence continues at coordinate 52,931 of NZ_JACARO010000063.1, forward strand.
CGTTGTGCGCCACCGCCACCGGCAATGGCAGATGGAAATACACGTTGCTCAGGCCCAGGCTGATCTGCGCCGCCAGCGCGATTAGCAGCAGGCCCGCCAACCGCGTCATGCCCACTGCGCGCAGTTGCCAGGCCAGGCCCAGCAGCACCAGAGTCACGATGACCGCACCGATGCGGTGGGTCAGGTGGATCGCGGTGCGCGCATCGCTGTCGAGCTGCCCGCCCAAGTAATTGGGGCCGATGTGTTGGGTGAGGTGAAACCCGTTGGCAAAGTCCGCCGCCGGCCACCACTGGCCGTGGCACGTGGGCAGGTCAATGCAGGCCACCGCCGCATAATTGGAACTGACCCAGCCCCCCAGCGCGATCTGGCCGATTACCAGCACCAACCCCGCCGTCGCCCAATATTGCAGGCGCTTGGGCACGATCAACGCGGGCAACACGCCGGACAAGCGCAGGGTCAGCAGAAACAACAGGCTCAGGGTCGCGAAGCCGCCCAGCAGGTGGCCAGTCACCACCTGCGGCCACAGCTTGAGCGTCACCGTCCACATGCCGAACGCCGCCTGGGCGAACACCACCGCCAACAGAAACAGTGGCAACTTCACCGGCTGGCCCGGATCACGCCGATGGCTCCAGGAGCGCGCCGCCAACAGCACGATCAACAACCCCAGGGTGCCGGCAAAGTAGCGATGGGTCATCTCGGCCCAGCCCTTGTCGGCCTCGACCGGTGCATCCGGAAAATGCAGCTCGGCGTGGGCCAGTTGGGCTTCGGTCTTGGGCACGCTGATAAAGCCGTAGCAGCCCGGCCAGTCCGGACACCCCAGGCCGGCATGGGTCAGGCGGGTATAGGCACCCAGCAGCACGACGAACAGCGCCAGCAAGGTGGCAAACAACGCGAGGCGAAATCCAGGTTTGGCCATGACGATGCCCTTATCCGATGTTCGACAGTTTCAGCAGCAGGCGCAGGTCGTTGAGCAAGTCCTTGCCCTTGACCTTGGCGTCGTAGCGCAGCACCAGGTTGCCGTGGGGGTCGACGATCCACAGCTGCGCGTCGCCGGGTGCAGCGGCGTCTTTGGTGAAGGTCGACAGGTCCAGGGGGTAGCGCTGCAACTGCGGGTATTCGGCCTTGAGCTTGGCTTCGTATTCGGTTCCGACCGGTAGCGCGCTGGCCAGGGCATGACTGGCGCGGGAAGCATCGCGGCCCAGGCTGATCTGCAGTTGGCGCGCGAGGTACACCAATTGCTGGCAATCGGCGGCGCAGGCGGTGGGTGCAGTCACCAGCAGTTGCCAGCGGTCTTCATCGGCCTGCACACCGATGTCGGCACGCGTCTGACCATTGCCGATCATCTCGCCGTGGTAGCTGCGACTCTCGGGCACCCAGAACTGCAGCTTGTACATGAAGGTGGCCAGTGCCATCGGGCCGATCACCATCATCAGGATCAGGATCAACTGCCAGCGGCCTTTGCGTCGGTCGGGCGTGACAGGCGCGTCAGACATGTTGAGTGGATTCATGGCCGCTCCCATGGTGCTTCTCCTTTTTGTTATGCCATCCGAGGTAGAGGTAAAGCGCCAACAGCGCCACTGCCATGGCAAACCATTGCACGGCATACCCCAAGTGTTTTTCCGGGCCCATGGCGACCACCGCCCAGGTGGTGTCGTACGTACCGGCGCCGGCTTCTGCGCGCAGCTCGTAGGCAAACCCGTTGCGGCCCAGCTCCGCCCACAACGCAGCCGGGTGCAGGGCAGTGAGCAGGCGCGGCCACTGTGCGCTGGCTGGGTCGGCGTGCAATTGGAACGTTTCGCCTGGAGCCACGTAGACCCAGGCGTCGAGGTTCACCGGCTGATTGGGGGTGGTGAAGACGGGCGGGACACGTCGGTCTGGCCAAGGCAGCCAGCCGCGGTTGAGCAACAGCCACTCGCCGCTGGCCTGGTCATGAAAGGGTTGCAGCAGCTCGACGCCCGCCCGTCCGTCACGCATGCGGTTGTCGAGCAACACGCTGTGTTCGGCGTCGAACTGGCCGCGCAGGCGAACGCGACGAAAGGCCGGGTCAGTCAAGTCGACGAGTTGCGCGCTGCTCACCGGGTCAGCCACACGGCGCTCGGCATAGCTGTCCACCAGCAGCTGCTTTTCATGGCCGCGCGACAGTTGCCAGAACCCCAGGCCCACCATCAAGGGCAGCAGCACCAGCACCACCAATGTGGGTGCGAGCCCTGGGCGAAAGTCTTTTATGGCGGTGGCTATACTTGTTTTCATTGCCCGCCCCTCTCCTCAATGCCCTACCGCGCCAGGAACCCAGACATGCTCAAAGCCGCCATTGCCCTGATGCTGATCGCGACCGTCGCGAGCCTGTTCAGTGGCTTGTTCTTCCTGGTCAAGGACGAGGGCAACTCCAACCGCCTCGTCACCGCCCTGACCGTGCGTGTGGTACTGGCCGTGATCACCGTGGCGTTGATCGCCTGGGGCTTTTTCAGCGGCCAGTTGGTGTCCCATGCGCCGTGGTAAGACGCGTCACAGCACGTAGACGAAGAAAAACAGGCCGATCCACACCACATCCACAAAATGCCAATACCAACTGGCCGCCTCAAAACCGAACTGGTGCTCGGCATTGAAGTGCCCCTTGAGGATGCGCATCAGCATCACGAACAAAATGATCGTGCCGATGGTCACGTGGGCGCCATGAAAGCCTGTGAGCATGAAGAAGGTCGCGCCGTACACGCCAGAGCCGAGGGTCAGGCCCAGCTCTTTATAGGCATGCATGTACTCCTCGGCCTGGAAGCCCAGGAATGCCCAACCCAGCAGCACGGTGATCGCCAGCCAGATTTTCAACGCACCACGGTGCCCCTTGCGCAACGCATGGTGCGCCAGGGTGATGGTCACGCTGGAACTGACCAGCAGGATCGTGTTGACCAGCGGCAAGCCCCACGGGCTGATCGTGCCTTCCGGCGGCGGGTACAGTTTTGGGTCAGGGTTGTTGAGCAGCGGCCAGGTAAATTCGAAGTTCGGCCACAGCATGTGCGCGATGCCCTTGTGGCCTTCGCCGCCCAGCCACGGGCCGGACATATGCCGCACGTAGAACAGCGCACCGAAGAAGGCGATAAAGAACATCACCTCGGAAAAGATGAACCAAGTCATGCCCCAGCGGAACGAGCGGTCCATCTGTGGGCTGTACAAACCGGCGCGGCTTTCCTTGATCACCGCGCCAAACCAACCGAACAGCATGTAGGCCAGCAACAGGCCGCCGACGAAGAAAATCCACGGGCCGTGGGATTCCGGGCGCGCCGCCTTCAGGTCGTTGAACCACACGGCCAGGCCGTACACCGTGATCAACATGCCAAACGTAGCAATTATTGGCCATTTGCTTTGCGCTGGTACGTAGTACGTATCATGAGACGACATGTATTCGCTCTCCTGATTGAGGGGGCAAACAGTAGCTAGCCCCCGGTGTGGACAGCCACCGGCGGTTGGCGCGCAGTGATATCGAACAGCGTGTACGCCAGGGTCAAATGCTTCACATCCTTGGGCATGTCGCGATCGACAATGAAACGCACCGGCATTTCGATGCGCTGGCCTGGCTGCAGCACTTGCTGGGTGAAACAAAAACACTCGGTCTTGTGGAAATACATCGCCGCTTCCGCCGGGGAAATACTCGGTACGGCCTGGGCGGTCATGGGTTTATCGGTAGGGTTGTAGGCCACAAACAGCATCTCGGTGACCGCACCGGGATTGACCACCACTTCATCGGCCTTGGAATGGAACTCCCAGACCATGTCGATGGCATTGGTGGACAGGAACTGCACCCGCACCTGGCGCGTGGGGTCCACCACCTGCTCACCCTCGTACTGCCCGGCGGTCTTGCCGTTGATACCGAAGGCTTTGCACATCACGTCGTAGATCGGCACCAGGGCAAAGCCGAAGGCGAACATGGCCACCACCAGGATCAGCAGGCGGGTGACCAGCCGCCTGATCGGCACCGATTCAGCCATCACACACCCCCTCGCTGTTGATTTTCTGTGGGAGCTGGCTTGCCTGCGATGGCGGTGTCCCAGCTACCATTTCCGGCAACTGACACACCGCTATCGCTGGCAAGCCAGCTCCTACAAGGGATTTGTACAGAGGTGTTCATTTGACCTCCGGCGGCGTGGTGAAGGTGTGGTACGGCGCCGGCGAAGGAATGCTCCATTCCAGCCCTTCAGCCCCATCCCACGGCTTGGCCGGCGCAGGCGGGCCGCCACGGATGCACTTGATCACGATGAACAGGAAGAAGATCTGCGTAGCGCCGAACATGAACGCGCCAATCGACGAAACCATGTTGAAGTCGGCGAACTGCAGGTTGTAGTCCGGCACCCGGCGCGGCATACCGGCCAGCCCCACGAAATGCATCGGGAAGAACGCCAGGTTCATGCCCACGAAGGACAGCCAGAAGTGCAGCTTGCCCAGGGTTTCGTCGTACATGTGGCCGGTCCATTTCGGCAGCCAGTAGTACGCCGAGGCGAAGATGCCAAAGATCGCGCCAGGCACCAGTACGTAATGGAAGTGCGCCACCACAAAGTAGGTGTCGTGGTACTGGAAGTCGGCGGGCGCAATCGCCAGCATCAGCCCGGAGAAGCCGCCGATGGTGAACAAAATCACGAAGGCTACGGCAAACAGCATCGGCGTCTCGAAGGTCAGCGAGCCTTGCCACATGGTGCTGACCCAGTTGAACACCTTCACCCCCGTGGGCACGGCGATCAGCAGGGTGGCGTACATGAAGAACAGCTCGCCCACCAGCGGGATGCCGACCACAAACATGTGGTGCGCCCACACGATGAACGACAGGAACGCGATGCTCGCCGTGGCGTAGACCATAGAGGTGTAGCCGAACAGCGGCTTGCGCGAGAAGGTCGGGATGATCGAGCTGACGGCACCGAACGCCGGCAGGATCATGATGTACACCTCCGGGTGACCGAAGAACCAGAACACGTGCTGGAACAGCACAGGGTCACCGCCACCGGCCGCGCTGAAGAAACTGGTGCCGAAATGGATGTCCATCAGCATCATGGTCACGCAGCCCGCCAGCACCGGCATCACCGCGATCAACAGGAAGGCGGTGATCAGCCAGGTCCACACGAACAGCGGCATTTTCATCAACGTCATGCCGGGCGCACGCAGGTTGAGGATGGTGGCGACCACGTTGATCGCCCCCATGATCGAACTGATGCCCATCAGGTGGATGGCGAAAATAAAGAACGTCACGCTTTCCGGTGCATAGGTGGTGGAGAGCGGGGCATAGAAGGTCCAGCCGAAATTCGGCCCGCCCCCGGGGGTGAACAAGGTCGACACCAGTAGCAGGAACGCGGCCGGCAACAGCCAGAAGCTGAAGTTGTTCATGCGCGGCAGAGCCATGTCCGGCGCGCCGATCATCAGCGGGATCATCCAGTTGGCCAGGCCGACGAACGCCGGCATTACTGCACCGAACACCATGATCAAACCGTGCATGGTGGTCATCTGGTTGAAAAACGCCGGTTGCACGATCTGCAGGCCCGGCTGGAACAGTTCGGCACGAATCACCATGGCGAACGAGCCGCCGAGCAGGAACATGGTGAAGGCGAACCACAGGTACATCGTGCCGATGTCTTTATGGTTGGTGGTCAGCACCCAGCGCATCAATCCTTTGGCGGGGCCGTGGGCATGGTCGGCATGACCATGGTCGATCACAGTGCTCATGGCCGTTCTCCTGCAAGCGAGTGGGCGGGGCGGTTCAGGGCATACGCAGTGAGGGCTGTCATTTGCTTTGCGCCTGTTTCAGAGCCAGCACGTCTTTGGGCGTGACCATGTCGCCTTTGTTGTTGCCCCAGGCGTTGCGTTCGTAGGTCACCACGGCGGCGATATCCACTTCCGAAAGCTGCTTGCCAAACGCCGCCATGGCGGTGCCGGGCTTGCCGAAATAGACACGGTGCAGGTGGTCTTCCTTAGGTCCAATGGCGATCGGCGAGCCCTTGAGCGCCGGGAACATCGGCGGCAGGCCCTGGCCTTCGGCCTGGTGACAGGCCACGCAGGTGGTGTGGTAGACCTTGTCGCCACGGGCCACCAGTTCGTCCAGCGTCCACTCTTTGGAGGTCAGCTCCTTGAGCTTGGCGGCTTCTTCCTTACGCTCGCCGAGCCAGGTGTCGTAGTCGGCCTTGGACTTGACCTCGACCACGATGGGCATGAAGCCGTGGTCCTTGCCGCACAGCTCGGCGCACTGGCCCCGGTAGATGCCGGGCTTCTCGATACGGGTCCAGGCCTCGTTGACAAAACCGGGGATGGCATCGCGCTTAACCGCAAAGGCCGGCACCCACCAGGAGTGGATCACGTCGGCCGCCGTCACCAGGAAGCGCACCTTGGCGCCCACCGGAAGCACCAGCGGCTGGTCGACTTCGAGCAAATAGTGCTCGCCCTTGGTGGCCTGGTTGTGGATCTGTTCGGCGGGCGTGGCCAGGTTGCTGAAGAACTCCACGTCCTGGCCCAGGTATTTGTAGTGCCACTTCCACTGATAGCCGGTGACCTGGATATCGATATCCGACTCACTGCTGTCGTAGATGTTGATCAGGGTCTTGGTCGCCGGAATAGCCATGGCCACCAGGATCAGCAGGGGCACCACGGTCCAGAGGATTTCCACGGTCGTGCTCTCGTGGAACTTGGCGGCCACCTGGCCCGTAGACCGACGGTGCAGGATCATCGACCAGAACATCGCGCCAAACACGACAATGCCGATTACCACACAGATCCAGAAAATGGTCATGTGCAGGTCAAACACGGCGTGACTGACTTCAGTAGCCCCTGGCGCCATATTCGTTGTCCAGGCGGCTTGCGCCTGGCCGAATACTGACCACAACAGTAGGCCCATCCAAACGTGTGGATGTCGCGTCATTGCGGGTTCCCCTTTATGTTTCTTGTTATCCCGCCGGTTTGCACCTGCGGCGAAGGGAGCGGCTTCCATACTGCTTACAACCGCCTTGCCTTGCCTGCTTCATGCAGTTGGGCGTCATCAGCTAATTGCGTACAAATCCGAGTATAGACACGCCCTGCAACCCCGCAATGTGTAGGGGCAAATGAGTAAAAACAGACGGCCGGAGCCAATAAAACCGGGAGCGGAATCGTTTATCCGACGAACGATGGCAATTCGATATAACGGAGGCGCATAACCATGAAATAATTATGACAAATGCGTCTGAGGCGCTCGTATAAACGAGCTACCTTATCCTCTCCCTTTTCCTACGCCTGCATCACTGGAGCTTTCATGAACACCGCCGCATTGCGCGAGCAGATTTCCCGTGCCCATCAACACGAAGCCAGCACTGGCCAGCTTGCCCAGCAACTGGAAAAACAATTGCCGCACCTGCACTCGGCCATCTCCCTGGCTGACGGTGATCGCAACATTGTCATGACCCGCTTTGTCACCGCCTACATCGACCTCGTCCCCGACCTGCTGGACGCCGCCAATGACGTGGCCCGCGAAGCCGGCATCGAAAGCCAGATCAAGCCGGTACTGAAAATCGCCGAGCATTTCTTCCTGCAGCCGCCTGCGATCCTGGCCGGCCACGAAGGGCTCGACGGCCTGCTAGACGAGGCCTACCTGGCCCATCGCCTGGTGGAAGAGGTCAACGACCTGTACATCAAGCATTTCGGCCAGCCGTTGATTCCGGCGGATACCACGGTTGCCAACCTGATCGCGCACCAATTGATTGGCGAGCAGTTTGCCAACCAGCTGGATGAGGCGGTGCACTTGGCCGTGGATGAAATGTTGAACGAAGACAGTTTTGCACTGGAGTCGGTTGAAGCGTACCGCGAGACCCTCAAGAGCCCGGATACAGAAGCAGCGTGGAAGCGTTGGCCGTGCCTGTCGCGCCAGCTAGGGGTTGAGTTGGCGCTGGATCAACCGGCTTAATTTTCCGGGCCGCAAACGATCAACTGTGGGAGCTGGTTTGCCCTAACGCCAGTCAGTTAAGTGCAGCACGATCTCTGTAGTGAGCGGGCTTGTCGAATCGTCGCACCGCCCGCGCTGGGTGGCGCAGCTGCCCTAATCCGGTCGCCGCGCTCTTCCAGACAGAACTCAGTTGTCTGGTTTTGGGGCCGCTTCGCAGCCCAGCGCGGGACAAGCCCGCTCACTACAAGAGCCTGGCCACCCTTTGGTTCCTTAACTAACTGGCAAGCCAGCGCCTACAGGGTGGGTTGTGGTGTCAGGCGGGCGCGGAGCCCAGGCCTGCCGTCGTCCGCTCACGGCCTTCCAGCCGTCGCTTCAAGCCGCGTGCCTCGATCACCAGCGTCGAGCCCTTCGCCACATTCGCCCGTCCCCATTCCTCCAGCAACTCCAGGCAGGAGTGGTCGATGTAACTCAGGTTGCTCAGTGGCACATGCACGGTCGTCCCCGCAGGCACCGTCGCCAGCACTTGAGTCAACGCCGGCACTTTCAGAAAGGTCGCCGCACCGACCAACCGCAATTCCATCTCGCCTTCCTGGGGCAGGTCGATCAAGCTGATTTTCAGCCGCGAAGCCTTGAGGGCCAACGTGACCAACGTCAACCCGAAGCCGATCAATACACCTGTCAGCAAGTCGGTAAAGACGATCGCCAGTGCCGTCGCCGAATAGGTCAGCATCGGCATCCGCCCATAGCGCCCCAGCGCCTTGAATGCCTTGAGGTCAACCAACTTGATCCCGGTGTACACCAGCACGCCCGCCAGGCTCGCCACCGGAATGCTCTGCAGCACACTCGACAGCAACAGCACGAACGCCAGCAGCCACAGGCCGTGGAACATCGCCGACAGGCGCGTCGTCGCCCCGGCTTGCACGTTGGCCGAACTGCGCACGATCACCCCCGTCATCGGCAAGGCGCCGACCAGGCCACACAGCATATTGCCTACACCTTGAGCGGATAACTCCTTGTCGAAATCAGAACGCTGACCGCTGTGCATGCGGTCTACCGCGGCGGCGGAGAGCAGGGTTTCGGCACTGGCGATAAACGCCACGGCAAAGGCGGCGATCAGCAGTTGTGGGTCGGCCAGATTCAGCAAGTCACTGGGACGCAGCCAGTCGATGGCGTCCGCAAGGTTTTCCGGAACCTCCACGCGCTTGACCTGCAAGGCCAGCACCAGGCTTGCCACCGTGGTCAGACCAACACCCAACAAGGCGCCCGGTACAAAACGCAGGCTCTGCGGGCGTAATTTATCCCACAGGTACATCACCAACATCGTCGACAAGCCGAGCAGCCCCGCTTGCCAGCCAAGGCCACCACCCAGGGTGGGAATGGCTTCAGCCAGAGCCGCCGGGAACCCGGCCAGGTTGTCCAACCCCGAAGGCTTGGGCGCGCCATCGAGCATCACGTGGACCTGTGACAGCACGATCAGCACACCGATCCCCGCCAGCATGCCGTACACCACGGCGGGCGCCGTGACCCGGAACCAGCAGCCCAGGCGCAAGCGCCCGGCAACCAATTGCAGGAACCCCGCCAGCAACAGGATCGGCCCCAGCATCAGCATGCCGTGCTGACGCACCAGCTCGAACACCAGCACCGCCAACCCGGCAGCCGGGCCGCTGACCTGCAGGGGCGATCCCGCCAACCAACCCACCACCAGGCCACCGATGATTCCGGTAATCAGGCCTTTGGCCGGCGGCATGCCGGACGCAATCGCAATACCCATGCACAAGGGCAGGGCGACCAAAAACACCACCACAGAGGCGAGCAGCTCCCGCGGCAGTACAGCTTTCAATTGAGCAGCACGCATGATGACTCTCCCGAGACATTCGCCGGGCGTGGCAACGCCTGGCTGCTCTAATGGCAGCCATCGCGTTACCCGGCAAGGAAGTGTTTTAGAAGCGCGCTTTAGGCGTCGCGCATGGGATCGGCCCGTCGCCGCTCAACGAGCGGAAGGCCGACTGGTCGGCGTCGTAGGCGCGGATCTCACTGGTCTCGATGTTGTAGATCCAGCCGTGGATAAACAATTGACCATTGGCCATGCGCGAAGCCACGGAAGGGTGGGTGCGCAGATGTTGCAGCTGGGCGATGACGTTTTCTTCAGTCAGCACCTTCATGCTTTCGCCTTCGTTGGCACAGTCGCAATTGTCCTCAACCATCGACTTGGCGACCTCGGCATGGCGCAGCCAGGCCCTGACCGTCGGCATCTTCTCCAGACTGGCAGGGTTGAGCACCGCACGCATGGCACCGCAGTCGGAATGCCCGCACACGATGATGTGCTGCACGCCCAAGGCCAGTACCGCGTACTCGATGGCGGTGGAAACACCACCGTTCATCTGCCCGTAGGGCGGCACCACGTTGCCGACGTTACGGGTTACGAACAGATCGCCTGGAGAGCTTTGGGTAATCAGCTCAGGGACGATGCGCGAGTCGGCGCAGGTGATGAACATCGCCCGCGGGCTCTGGGCCGTGGCGAGTTTCTTGAACAGTTCTTCCTGCTGGGGGAAGACGTCGTGATGGAAATGCAAAAAGCCGTCAACAATATGCTTCAGCGCTGCATCGGCGGTTTCAGCCACCTGAGGGGCTGATGCCGACGCAGCCAACGGCTGTTTATCCTTGTCACTCATGATTCATCCTCTTGATTAAGGCGGGGGAATATTCAGGCCAGTTCGACGCCGGCTCAGGGCAATAGTTGTGAAATGCCACAGAGCAGGCTTCCGACCCATCAGTCACTCGCTGAACAAGGTAACCATCTAAACTTAATTCAAACTGAACAAACCGCTCTAGGTCGCAGGTTTCAGTGATATCAATGTGCGACCATTCCTACATAAGAACGCTCTTATCCTGACTAGTCTACCTATAACAATGCCATCTGCCTGCCCGGTGGGCAGAACGCTGTGCAATCCAGATTAAACCCCTCCCGACGATTGAGCCCCAGGCGTTTGATCGCCTTGCTGAAGCGCTGGGCCAGCAAATCGGCAAACGGCCCCTCGCCACGCATGCGCACGCCAAAGCGGCTGTCGTACACCTCGCCACCCCGCACTTGCCGCACCAGGCTCATCACATGGGCCGCTCGCTGCGGGTAATGCGCCGCCAGCCATTCCTCGAACAGCGGCGCCACCTCAAGGGGCAGGCGCAGCATCATGTAGGCTGCACTTTGAGCACCGGCTGCGTGGGCTTCCGTGAGCAGGCTTTCGAGCTCGCTGTCGTTGATCATGGGGATCATCGGCGAACACAGCACCCCCACCGGGATACCCGCCTCACGCATCACCCGGATCGCCCGCAACCGCGCCTTGGGCGCCGCCGTGCGCGGCTCCAGGATGCGCTTGAGTTCGTCATCCAGGCTGGTGAGGCTGATCATCACCGCCACCAGTCGCTGCTTGGCCAGCTCAGTGAGCAAATCAAGGTCGCGCAGGATCAGCGAGCCCTTGGTGATGATCGTCACCGGATGCCGGTAGCGCAGCAGCACTTCAAGGGTTTGACGGGTGATCCTGTATTCGCGCTCGATGGGCTGGTACGGGTCGGTATTGGAGCCCAGGTTGATCGGCGCACACATATAGCCCGGCTTCGACAACTGCTGCTCCAACACATCGGCGGCGTTGCTCTTGGCAATCAACTTGGTCTCGAAGTCCAGCCCGGGGGACATGTCCCAATAGGCATGGCTGGGCCGCGCGTAGCAGTAGATACAGCCATGCTCGCAACCTCGGTAAGGGTTGATTGAGCGATCAAACGGCAGGTCCGGCGAGTTGTTGCGGGTGATGATGGTCTTGGCCGTTTCAATGCGCACTTCAGTGCCCTGGGTGGGTGGCACTTCCTGGTACCAGCCGTCGTCCTCGACCACGCTGACGGTGGGCGCGAAGCGGTTGTGCAGGTTGGTGGCAGTGCCCCGGCCACGGGGCGGCAACGGAGTAGACATGAAAACGCCTCGATACTGTTTTTATATACAGTATCGAGGCGCAAGGGTTCTGACCAGTGCCGTTTGGCGGTCAGGTACGCGTCAGTGTTTTTGCGTCACTTGGCCCAGGTCATCGCCCGAGGTGGTGCGCATATCATTCTTGCGCAGGTCCGCCACGTCACTGGCCTTCACAGGCGTGCCCTTGTTACCCCAACTGCCACGCACGAAACTGACCACATCCGCCACTTCCTGGTCCGACAGGCGCCACGCAAACGCGGGCATGGTGAAGGTAGACGGCGCCGTGTGGGTGGCCGGCAAGGTGCCGCCGTTCAACACGATATTGATCAAGGACGTCGCATCCGCCGTCTGCAACACGGGGTTGCCCGCCAGCGCCGGGAATACACGCGTGTAGCCGTGGCCGTCGGTGCGGTGGCAAGCCGCGCAGTTGTCGATATACACCGAGGCGCCCGGCTTGCTGTCATCGCCTTTCCACAGCGCGTCAGCCACCTGCTTGTCGTACAGGTGCGGCTGATCTTTCGGATCCACCGCCGGCAGGCTCTTGAGGTAACGGGCGATAGCGGTCAGGTCATTTTCCGACATGTACTGCATGCTGTGGACCACCACATCGCTCATGCCGCCGAACACCGCGCTGCGGTCACTGCGACCGGTCTTGAGGAATTGCACCAGTTGCTCCTCGCTCCAACTGCCGAGGCCGTCCTTATGGTCACCGCGCAGGCTTTTGGCGATCCAGCCTTCCAGCGGCGCACTGCCGGACAAGAATGCATTGCCGTCAGTGGCGCTCAGGGCTTTTTCCTGCATCGTCAGGGCACGCGGCGTATGGCACGCGCCGCAGTGGCCCAGGCCTTCCACCAGGTACGCACCGCGGCTGATCACCGGGTCGGCAGCCGCCTGTGGTTGCACCTCTGCAACCGTCGGCGCGAACATCCAGCGCCATGCTGCCAACGGCCAGCGCATGCTCAGGGGCCAAGGAATATCGCTGTCCTTGTTCTCTTGGGCAACCGGTTCCACACCCTTCATGAAGTACGCATACAACGCCTGCATATCGCTGTCGCTGACGCGTGCGTAAGACGGGTAGGGCATCGCCGGGTAAAGCGTACTACCGCTCTTGGCGACGCCATGGCGCACGGCCTTGTCGAAGTCCTCGAAGCTGTAGTCGCCCAGGCCGGTCTTGTCCGGGGTGATGTTGGTGGAATAGATCACGCCGATGGGCGTTTCCATCGGCAGGCCACCGGCGAAGGGTTTACCGCCCTTGGCGGTGTGGCAGGCCACGCAGTCGCCGGCGCGGGCCAGGTATTCGCCCTGCTTGATCAGGTCGGTGTCAGCCGCACTGACGGAACAGCTGCTGAAGAGCGCCAGGGAGGCGATAACGAATGCTTTCATGGTCATCGCTCCTTATGCCTGAACCAGTGGGCCGGGGTTTTTCAGGTACTGCTCGCGGATCGCCCGCGCCGACCAATAGGCCAGCGCCGCCACCAAGCCGGTCGGGTTGTAGCCCAGGCCTTGTGGGAAAGCGGACGCGCCCGGGACAAACACGTTGTGCACATCCCAGCACTGCAGGTAGCGGTTCAACGCGCTGGTTTTCGGGTCGGTGCCCATGATCGCGCCGCCATTGAGGTGGGTGGTCTGGTACGAGGCGGTGTTGAAGTGCTCACCGACTTTCTTGCCCAGCAGCGCGATGGCCTTGGGGTTCATCGCCTGCGCGACCTTGCCCATTTTCTCGACCATGAAGCGGTTCATCTTGATGTCGTTTTCCTGCCAGTCGAACGTCATCCGCAACAACGGCAGGCCGTAGGCATCGCGGTACACCGGGTCCAGGTCCAGGTAGTTGCCCCGGTAGGATTGATGGGCGCCGTGGGCGTCCATCGACACCTGGTGGGTGTAGTAATCGGCGGTAGCGCGCTTCCAGGCACTGCCCCAAGCCGGGGTGCCCGGTGGGTTTGAGGTGCCGGCAATCGGGCGGCTGCCCGCCTGGTTGACCCACATCGGCGAGCCGCCGACAAAGCCATGCGGCCCGTGGTCGAAGTTGTCGGCGTTGAAGTCGTCGATGGCCACGCCATTACCACCCGCACCGATGAAGTTGTTGGTGTGGGTGTCCTTGTCGAAGAACGCCTTGATGGTCGCCATGTTCTGGTAGGCGAAATTTCTGCCCACCACGCCTTCATTGGTGATCGGGTCGTAAGGTTTGCCGATACCCGACAGCAGCATCAACCGCACGTTGTTGAACTGGAAAGACCCGAGGATCACCAGGTCGGCCGGCTGCTCGCACTCCCGGCCCTGGCCGTCGATGTAGGTCACGCCGGTGGCCTTGCTCTTGGTGCTGTCGAGGTTGACCTTGAGCACGTGGGAATTGGGCCGCAGCTCGAAGTTCGGCACCTGGCGCAGGGCCGGCAGGATGTTCACGTTCGGCGAAGCCTTGGAGTACATGTAGCAGACGTAGCCGCTGCAGAAACCGCAGAAGTTGCATGGGCCCATCTGCGCGCCGTAGGGGTTGGTGTACGGCCCCGAGGTATTGGCGGACGGCAGGTTGTAGGGTTTGTAGCCCACTTCGGTCGCAGCTTTCTGAAACAGCTGTGCGGAGACGGTGTTTTTCTGTGACTCCAGCGGGAACGGGTTGGAGCGATCCGGCGCATACGGGTTACCGCCACGGCCTTCACCCACCAATTGCCCCTTGACCGTCCACGCCTGGCCCGAGGTGCCGAACACCTTCTCGGCGTAGTCGAAAAACGGCTCCAGCTCTTCATAGCTGACGCCGAAGTCCTGGATGGTCATGTCCTTGGGAATGAAGTTTTTACCGTAGCGCTCTTCGTAATGGCTGCGCATGCGCAGCTCAATCGGGTCGACACGAAAGTGCACGCCCGACCAATGCAAACCTGCGCCACCCACGCCATTGCCCGGCAGGAATGCGCCCAACTGACGGTTGGGCAGAGCGACGTCATTCACGCTATGGCGAATGGTCACCGTCTCCTTGGAGATGTCCTGGAAGAGTTTTTTACGCACGCTGTAGGTCAGCTCGTCGATGACCTGGGGATAGTTGCCGTCCGGGTAAGTGTCCTGCATCGGGCCGCGCTCCAGCGCTACCACGTTAAGGCCTGCTTCTGTCAGCTCCTTGGCCATGATCGCGCCGGTCCAGCCGAAACCTACGATCACCGCATCCACTTTCTTCATGATGGTCGCCACGTTTATGCCCTCTCGCCGCGAATGGAAACAGCCGGGAAGGGGTATTGCTCGTTGCGTTCAACCCAGTCCATGAAGTCGGCGCGGGCGCCGGGGAAACCAATCATGGTCCAGCCGACCATGCCTTTGTTGCCGCCGTGGATCGGGTCGCAGAAGAACCCTTCCTTGGTGTTTTGCAGCAACAGGTTGAAGAACATTTTCGGAGGTACTGCTGCGAAATGCGCGCTGACTTCACTGCCGCCAGCCTCCAAACGACGCAACATATCGTCTCGGGTAGCGCTGTCTTGCGCAGCAAAAGCTTTCCCGTTGAACGCCTTCGACCACGCATCCGTGGCGGCGATACCCAGGCGATAAATTTCCTTGGGTACCAATTTGGACTGCCACCCCATCTCTGGCGGGGCGTCGGCGTTGAACGGGCCTTGCATGAACCACAGTGCGCCACTGGCGTAAGGCGTGTTCATCTGGCGGTCGATGTATTCCGGCGCGCCGGCTTCCAGCGCACCCGGGCCCTGCTCATCCGCGGGAATCAACTGCGCAACAGCAGCGTTGATGAAGGCCCACTCTTCGGCCGTGAAGTAGGTCGGTTCGTAGGGCTTGTCGCTGGCGGCCGACGGGGCGGGAGCAGCCTGGGCCGGCTCGGGCGTGGCCATCAGCATCGAGCCACCCAGGCCCGTGCTGGCAACCGTGACCACCGGGATCAAGGTCAAGGATTTGCGCAAAAAGTCACGCCGGGGGTTGTCTTGATCTTGATCAGACATAGAGGCACCTCATCATGAAGTCACGGGTTGATCAGCCGCTTCTGGGAGCAGCGTGAAGGTTTGCCAAGGCATGGGATCCAAGGGGATAGAACACACTGGCAATCAATAGTTACAAATGATAGCAGGCTAAGCATCGAGGGAATCGATTCAGCTTCAAAAACAGCGGATCAGATGCAGCGGTTCACGATCCTTTGACGCACACCTCACACCCCATTCACCCCCTCAAGACCACTCTGGGCGCCATTACCACTCCCTTATCGGGTCACGTCACGCATGTTCACTCTTCGATTGTTACCGGCCCTCAGCCTGGCGCTCCTTGCGATGTTTATCGGCGCCCCTGCCCAGGCCGACGATGCCACGTCTATCCGACCACCCGAGTGGGCTCAGCCAGTAGGCGACCAATTCAATCTGCATCAGATGACGCCCACGCTGTATCGCAGTGCCTTGCCAGACAGCAATGCGCTGCCCGTGTTGGACCAACTGAAAATCGGCACGGTGATCAACTTCTTGCCGGAGTCTGATTCGGCGTGGCTGAAGTCATCTGATATCAAACAGGTACAGTTGTCTTATCGCACCAACCATGTCGATGATTCCGACGTGCTCGCGGCGCTTAGGGCGATTCAGGAAGCCGAAGCCAACGGCCCGGTGTTGATGCATTGCAAACATGGCTCTGACCGCACCGGCCTGATGGCGGCGATGTACCGCGTGGTGGTGCAAGGCTGGAGCAAAGAAGATGCGCTGAACGAGATGACCCAAGGCGGCTTCGGCAGCAGCAACGGCTTCAAGGACGGTGTTCGCTACATGATGAAAGCGGATGTCGCCAAGTTACGCACGGCACTGCAGAACGGAGAGTGCAGCACCAGCGCCTTTGCCCTGTGTTCAATGAAAAGCTGGATGAACACGGCCAATTCCGACACCTGACTTCAGGGCGCGCGCCCCGAGGGTTCCTCTGAAAACAACCGCACCGACTCAAGCAATGAACGAGAGTGGCCGGGAGCGAGCACCTGCTCGCGAAACGCCCGACCCGTCGCGGCATTGAAAACACCTTCGCGCTCAAACCTTTTGAAGGCTCTGCGCGCCAGCACCTCAGACCATTGGTAGGCGTAATACCCACCTTCATATCCCGATACCAAATGGCTGAAGCTGTTGGCATAACGCACAGTGTCCAGCGACGGCAGGTGACCGACTTCACGGTTGGCGCTCGCAAATACGTGTTCAATGGTACGTCCATCGTCCTGTGAGCCGTGTACTTCCATATCAAACAATGCAAGCGTCAACGACTCTGCCTGCTCCCAGGAAGACTGGGTATCGGTATACAGGGCTTGTTGCCGAGCCATCGCCATGGGCAAAGACGCCCCCGTTTTGAAATGGCTGGAAAGCCATGCGAGACAATCCGGCGAGTCACACCAGCGTTCGAAGAACTGGCCGAAAAATTCCGCGCTGTCGATACCTGAGTCATCAGTACCCATTTTGGTGCGGTAACCGATGCCCACCAATAGTTGCTGCAAGCAATGACCGAACTCATGAAAAAGGATCTTGAGTTGCCGATGTCCGAGCAAACACGTCTCATCGGGGGTACCTTCAAACTGAGTGAACAGCACAGCCATCGGTTGCACCCTGCGACTTTCAGCCGTGGTCCAGCGGTTTCTCAACGATATTGCGTAGGGGTAACCCCCGTCATTTTGCCGATACGGCACAAAAAAGATCTGCCCCAGCACTTCACCATGTTCTGTTATCTGAAAGAGACGGATCCCGGAAGCCCAAGCATCGAAGCCATAAAGCTCGCTGATTTCGATACCAAACAGTTGCTTTACGAGCGCAAATAGCTGAGACAAGGTGTTCTCGAGAGGAAAATAGACGCGCAGATCATCTTCGGAAACCCCGCAGGTTCTTTGCCGGATGATTTGCGCCAGGAACGCGAAATCCCAGGGCTGCAGGCCTGTCAGTCCAAGCTCATGCCCCAACGCCTCAAGCACCTGTTTGTCATGTGCAAAGACTGTGCGTGATGACGCAATTTGATCACGAATAAAATCCAGGACTTGATCCCGGGTCTCCAACATTTGCAGCTCGAGTGCCAATTCAACAAAATTGGCGTAACCCAATAGCATGGCTTTCTGATGACGGCTGACCCTCAGCATTTGCAACAAGGGGCCATTGTCGAACTGACCAGCGTGCGGGCCCAGGTCAGAAGCACGCGTGTTGTAGGCAACGAAAATCTCCTCTCGCAATGTTCGATCCTGCGCGTAAGCCATGCATTCCCGGTAAATCTCGTCATTCAGGGTAATAAGCCAACCCTGCACGTTAGCCGCTCGCGCCTTTTGCGCCATCCGTGCCTTGAGGGTCGGGGTGAGTCCCTGCAATCGCGATTCATCGGTGATGTGTTTGCGCCACGCGTTGTTAGCCTGTTCCAGTCGGGTCAGGAACAATTGCTGGTGACCGGCAATTTTATGGTCGAGCATCACCCGTTTTTTCTGCATAGCCGGTTCCAGCTCAATGCCGGCCAGCCGAAATTTTTTCAGCGTGCGCTTCAGCAAACTCTGGCGGGACGCATCAAACAGCGCCGCAGATGAACTCGCGGCCAACGCTTTGTAGCAGTCGTACAGCCCTTGATTACCTGTCAGCTCTTGGGTGAACGCTGAAGCCCGAAAAGTGGCCAGCGCACTGGCCTCCAACCATCTTGGGTCGGTAGTGGTGCTGTCGAGGATGTAAATCACCGATAGCACCTCGTCAATGCGGGAGGTAACGGCTTCCATCGCCAACATCAAATCATCCCAGTTTGGGTGGTGTCGCTGGCTGGCAATGATACGGGCTACTTCGGCGCGACTGCTCAGCACAATCGCGTCGATGGCAGGCACAAGGTGCTCGGCACGGATGGCCGAGAAAGGCGGCAGGTGATAGTCCTGCAACAGAGGGTTGAGGTCCGGCATGGTGCTTCCTTGATAACCGCAAAAGGGGGGCAGCCATCCTGGAACACGCGACAGAATTGAGGGGCGTAGATGCTTAATGCTCTTCGCCCTGAAACCTGTGTTTCAGGGCAAAAAACATCACATCAGTCAGTCCTTTTTCAGCTTCGGATTGGGGAAAAACTGCACCGCCTGCACCTTCGGGTCCGCTGGCGCTTTCAACGCCGACGTATTCACCCGCGTGCCCAATTCCTTGGGCACCGACAAGCCCTGGTCATTCAGCGTGTCGGTATAACCGCAGGCCACGCACTCACGGTGTGGCACGTTGTCTTCGGTCCACATCTTCAACTTGTCCGGCTCGCTGCACGCCGGGCAAACCGCCCCGGCGATAAATTGTTTCTTGGTAATCACAGGCCCTTCACTCATGCTGCCGCGTCCTCACTCAGGCCGCTGTGGCGCAAGAGTGCGTCAATCGACGGCGCGCGTCCGCGGAAATCGACGAACAGCACCATCGGCGCCTGGGAACCGCCACGGGCCAGGATCGCTTCGCGGAAGGCGCGACCGGTCTCGGCATTGAGCACGCCGTCTTCTTCGAACTTGGAGAAGGCATCGGCCGACAGCACTTCGGCCCATTTGTAGCTGTAGTACCCCGCCGCGTAACCGCCCGCGAAGATATGCGCAAAGCTGTTGGGAAAGCGGTTGTAGGCGGGCGGACGCATCACCGACACCTCATCACGCACACCCTCCAATACCTGAGCAACACTGCGGCCGTCGCCGTGAGTGGCGTGCAGCTCGAAGTCGAAGAGCGAGAACTCCAACTGGCGCACCATCATCAGGCCGGATTGGAAATTCTTGGCGGCGAGCATTTTTTGCAGCAGGTCTTGTGGCAGCGGTTCGCCACTTTCGTAGTGGCCGGAGATCAGCGCCAAGCCTTCCGGCTCCCAGCACCAGTTCTCCATGAACTGGCTCGGCAGCTCCACCGCATCCCAAGCCACCCCGTTGATACCGGAAACGCCGGCGTGTTCAACGCGGGTCAGCAGGTGATGCAGGCCGTGGCCGAACTCATGGAACAGCGTGGTCACTTCATCGTGGGTCAGCAGGGCAGGTTTGCCGCTGTCGGCAGGTGTGAAGTTGCACACCAGGTTGGCCACCGGGCTTTGCAGTACGCCGTCGATCGTGCGGCGACGGTCACGCGCGCCGTCCATCCACGCGCCACCACGCTTGTTGGCGCGGGCGTACAGGTCGAAGAAGAAGCGGCCCACGTGCTGGCCGTTTTCCTTGATTTCAAACAGACGGACATCCGGGTGCCAGGTGTCGAAGCCTTTTTGCTCGGCGATTTCAATGCCGTACAGGCGTTGCACGATGGCGAACAGGCCGCTCAGTACTTTGTCGATGGGGAAGTAGGCGCGCAGGGCTTCCTGGGAAACGCTGTAGCGCTGCTCGCGCAGTTTTTCGCCGTAGAAACCACTGTCCCAGCTTTGCAGGTCCGCGCAGCCTTGTTCGGCGGCGTAGGCCTTGAGCTGTTGCAGGTCCTGGGTGGCAAACGGCTTGCTGCGCTTGGCCAGGTCGCGCAGGAAACTCAGGACCTGGTCGCTGGACTCGGCCATCTTGGTGGCCAGGCTCAGTTCGGAGAAGGACGCGTAGCCCAGCAACTGAGCCAGTTCCTGGCGCAGGTCGAGGATCTGCTCCATAACCGGGCCGTTATCGTTCTGACCGGCATTCGGGCCTTGGTCCGACGCGCGGGTGCAATAGGCCGCGTACACTTCCTCACGCAGCGCGCGGTCCTGGGCGTAGGTCATCACCGCGTAGTAGCTCGGGAACTCCAGGGTGATCAGCCAGCCGTCGAGGCCTTTGGCTTGGGCAGCGGCGGCCATCTGCGCCTTGGCCGAGTCGGTCAGGCCGGCGAGGGTGGATTCATCGGTAACGTGTTTGGTCCAGGCCTGGGTGGCATCCAGCAATTGGTTGGAGAACTTGCTGCCCAGCTCGGACAGTTTGCTCTGCACTTCGGCGTAGCGTTTTTGCTGCTCGGGCGGCAAATCGATACCCGACAGGCGGAAGTCACGCAGGGAGTGTTCCAGGATGGTTTTTTGCGCCACATCGAAACCCGCGGCTTCCGGGCTGTTGGCCAAGGCTTCGAAGGCCTGGAACAGCGCACGGTTCTGGCCCATCTCGGTGGAGTAGGCGCTCAACGCCGGCAGGCAGCTTTCGTACGCTTCACGCAGTTCGGCGCTGTTGCACACGGCGTTGAGGTGGCTGACCGGGCTCCAGGCAGCGCCCAGGCGATCATTCAGTTCGTCCATGGCCAGCACCAGGCCAGCCCACGTAGGGTTTTTGCCCTGGCTTTGCAGGATGCCTTCGATGGCGACGCGGTTGTCGGCGAGGATCTGTTCGATGGCCGGCTGGACGTGCTCGGCACGGATCGCCGAGAACGGCGGCAGGTCGTAGGACTGCAAAAGTGGGTTGTTCGCGCTCACGGTGGGTACCTTGGCTGAAGAAACATGTAAGAACAAAGATGGGGCCATCTTAATTACAATCAATGCCCACCGCAGCTATCAGCAGAAGAGAGAGAGGCTATCGTGACCCTTCGCACCTATCAGAACCACACGCCAACCCTGGGCGCCGGGGCTTTTGTCGATATTTCGGCGGTGGTGATCGGCGATGTCGAAATCGGCACCGACAGCTCGGTTTGGCCGCTCACGGTGATCCGTGGCGACATGCACCGCATCCGCATCGGTGCCCGCACCAGCGTGCAGGACGGATGCGTGCTGCACATCACCCATGCCGGCCCGTTCAATCCGGACGGTTTCCCGCTGCTGATCGGCGACGACGTGACCATCGCCCACAAGGTCATGCTGCACGGCTGCACCGTCGGTAATCGCATTTTGATCGGCATGGGCAGCATCGTGATGGACGGCGCGGTGGTCGAGGATGACGTGATCATCGGCGCCGGCAGCCTGGTGCCACCGGGCAAGAAACTCGAGAGCGGCTTTTTGTACGTGGGCAGCCCGGTTAAACAAATCCGTCCGTTGACCGACAAGGAGCGTGCCTTTTTCACCTACAGCGCAGCGAACTACGTGAAGCTCAAAGACCTGCACCTGGCCGAAGGATTCAATCAATGACCCTGAACTACACCACCGTCCTGTTCGACCTGGACGGCACCCTCACCGACCCGCGTGAAGGCATCACCCGTTCGATCCAATACGCCCTCGGCAAGCTGGGCATCGACGAGCCGGACCTGACGAAGCTGGAACACTTCATCGGCCCGCCGCTGCTGCAAGCCTTCATGCAGTTCTACGGCTTCGATGAGGCCAAGGCGTGGGAGGCGGTGAATTTTTATCGCGAACGCTTCAAGGTCACCGGCCTGTATGAAAACCGTGTGTTCGAAGGCGTGATGCCGTTGCTGGAAGACCTGAGCAGCCAAGGCCGCCAGCTCTACGTGGCCACGTCCAAGCCCTGGGTGTTTGCCCGCGAAATCGCCCGGCATTTTGATTTCGCCAAGCATTTCAAGGTGATCTACGGCAGCGAGCTGGATGGCACGCGTACCAACAAGGTTGAGCTGATCGCGCACTTGATCCGCGAAGAAGGCCTGGACCCGGCCACCACCTTGATGATTGGTGACCGCAAGCACGACCTGATTGGCGCGCGCAGCAATGGCCTGGATTCGGCGGCGGTGGGGTATGGGTTTGGCAGCTTCGAGGAGTTGAGTGCCGAGGCGCCGACCTGGCATTTTGAGACGTTGGCGCAGATGCATCAGGCGTTTTTGCAGCGGCCTTGAGATTGCCATCGCCGGCAAGCCAGCTCCCACAGTTGACCGGGTTCCACATTTGAAATGGGGTCAACTGTAGGAGCCGGCTTGCCGGCGATGAGGCCCTAAAGACCACCCCCTTCCAACCGTTTCAACGCCGCCTTGCGCTGCGCCACCGGCAACCCACCCATCTTCTCCACCGCCGCAAAAAACCTCACCCAATCCCCATCCACCTGCCGAAACAACGCCGCAAACGCCGGCACCCACTGGTCATACAGCCCGAACGGCAACAGTCGCGCATTGTTCATCGGCTGGTTAATCCACACGTCATAGCGTTTATCCCCCGCCCACCGGCTGTCGCGCATCTGCCGGTAATCACGGCGCAAGCGCTCAAACTCTGCGGCTTTGGCCTGGCGCATCACATCGGCGGCCAACGGTTGGGCGTACAGCGTTTCCAGGCGCTTGCGAGTGTCGAGCACCAGCCGGATGAACTGGTCGCGTTGCTTCAATGCCGCGTCGCTGACCGGCGCCAGGCCGCGTGCAGCACGCCATTGGCGGGTGCCTTCCTGCTCAACGAAGTTGGCGTAGGACTCGTTGAACTCGGTGTCGTCCTTCACATAAAAACGCTGGTGCGCCAATTCATGGAAGATCAGCGTGGCCAGGCGCTCATCGCCCCAGTTCATCATCGAACTCATGATCGGGTCGTTGAACCAACCCAAGGTCGAATAAGCCTCCACCCCGCCAATCGACACGTCCATGCCCCGTTGCCGCAACAACGCCGCTTCGCCACGCGCCGCGCCCTGGTTGTAATAACCGCGATAGGCCACGCAACCGGCAATCGGAAAGCAATGGGTTTCAGGTGAAAGGGAAAACTCCTGAGTGGCAAACACATTCCAGACCACGTAAGGCCGGCCAATGTCCGCGTACAACCTGTAACTCTGGTTGTCGGGCAAGTGCAGGTGTTCGCTGGCAAAGGTGCGCGCTTTCTGCGATTGCACCAAGTGCTCACGCAAAACCTGGGGGCGGGAAGGGTCGGCGATCACCTCGGCAACCGGCTCACGCGCACGCAGCAACTGCCATTGGCCGCTGGCCAACTGGCTGTAATAGCTGACGCTGGAACAGCCGCTGAGCAGCACCGCCAGCAACCCTGGAAGAAAACGCCTGACCATGCCCCGACTCCTGGGTTATTGATTCGCCAGACTATCCTGCCCGCACGGAATTTTTCCATGGCGTGGCGTGTTTATACTCATAGGGAGTCTGCTGCCATCCGCGCCAGGCTCAATTCTTTCCAACCGTTGAGTGCCTGCCATGCGCCAGCTCTTGCTTCCCCTCGCCGCCGTGTTCCTCACAGCGTGCGCAACCACGCCGATCCCGCCAGCGGACCCGCACCAGGCCTGGGTCGACTTCATCACCCCGACACCCGGTGCCAAGCTGGTAATGGCCCAGCGCCTGGACGGCAAGAACCTCAACGATGGGCGTTTCTTCCAGGTGCCACCGGGCAGCCATGAGCTGATGGTGCGCTTCGATTTCGAGGTAAATACCGGCACGGGGATCGGCGGGCTGGACCAGACGCGCGACCGCACCTGCTTCATGACCCTGCAGTACGACAATTTCCAGGCGGGGCAGCACTATCAGTTGGAAGGACGCTCGCTGGCGTTCACGCCCAACATCCGGCTGTATGACGCTGCTGGCAAGTTACTGGCCGAAGAGCGCAGTGTGAACTGCCTCTGATCAGTCGTTGTTTTTCTGGTAGAGGATGCGCTTGGAGCCGTTTTCGCAAGAACCGACAATCATCGCACTGTCGTGATTCTTGGCTTCTTCGGCGGTGATGATTTCCAGGGTGTACGAAGGAATCGCCTTGGCCTGGATATTCGTTTCAATCTCTTTCCTGAGCTCTTCACAATCTTTTGGAGCGGCCACGGCCGACGTGGCCAGAACACCGCAGATGATCGCCAAGGCAAAACGTTTCATGTGTGAAGCTCCCTGAATGCACTGCGCACGGGTGTGCGCCTAGGCAGTAATGGCTATTCGACCACAGTTTGTAAATGCGAGTTCTGATTTAACACAAACCAAATGTGGGAGCGGGCTTGCTCGCGAATGCGGTGTGTCAGTCAATAAATCTGTGACTGTTACACCGCATTCGCGAGCAAGCCCGCTCCCACAGGGGTTCTGTTGCGTTAGTTTACGAGAGTGGCATCCAGGCTGATTTTTGCATTCAGCACCTTGGAGACCGGGCAACCTTCCTTGGCCTTTTTGCTCAGTTCATCGAACTGCGCCTGGCTCGCGCCGGGGATCTTGGCCTTGAGGATCAGGTGCACAGCGGTAATGGCGAAGCCGCCGTCGACTTGATCCAGGGTGACTTCGGCCTGGGTGTCGATGCTGTCAGCCTTGAGGCCGGCATCACCCAGAATCATGGAAAAGGCCATGGAGAAGCAGCCGGCATGGGCCGCGCCAATCAATTCCTCAGGGTTGGTGCCCTTGCCGCCCTCGAAACGCGCCTTGAAGCCGTAGGGCGCTTCGCGCAATACGCCGGTTTCCGTAGAGATGGAGCCCAGGCCAGTCTTCAGGTCACCTTCCCAATGCGCGGATGCTTTTTTCACGATACTCATAGCGATCTCCTCGAACGGTGGTTTTGCGTCAGTAAGGGTTCTGAGGATAGACGCCCCGCCAAAGTTCATCTTGTCGGAGAAACCTAGCAATGCAGTAGGAAATTTCCATCCTCGCTATTGAATCTCGGGTATATGCCCACATCTCATTAACCATGCACATGAAGCGGCAGGTTTTGGTTCGTCTATAAGCCTGCGCACCTAATGGAGAAGCAGGCTTATGAAATCGCTGTCCGACGTGAAGTTCTCGACCCTCGACCTCGTGCCCGTGCGCGCCAACGGCAGCCCGGCACAGTCGTTGCGCAACTCCCTGGACCTGGCCCAGCACGTGGAAAAGTTCGGCTACAACCGCTTCTGGGTGGCCGAGCACCACAACATGGACGGCATCGCCAGCTCGGCTACTTCGGTGTTGTTGGGCTACCTGGCGGGCGGTACGTCGACCATCCGCGTCGGCTCCGGTGGCGTGATGCTGCCCAACCACGCGCCGCTGGTGATTGCCGAGCAGTTCGGCACCCTTGAAAGCCTCTACCCCGGCCGTATCGACCTGGGCCTGGGCCGTGCGCCCGGCTCCGACCAGATGACCGCCCGCGCCCTGCGTCGTGAGCGTTCCGGCAGTGCTGACGATTTCCCCGAAGATGTCGCCGAACTGATGGCCTACCTGGGCCCGCGCACCCCCGACCAGCGGGTGATTGCGGTTCCCGGCACCGGGACCAACGTGCCGGTGTGGCTGCTGGGCTCCAGCCTGTTCAGCGCACAGCTGGCAGGTGAGCGAGGCTTGCCCTACGCCTTCGCCTCCCATTTCGCACCACGCCTGATGCACGAGGCGATCCGCGTCTACCGCAACCACTTCAAGCCTTCAGCCGTGCTGGACAAGCCCTACGTCATGCTTGGCATTCCGCTGGTGGCCGCCGACACCGATGAGCAGGCCGATTACCTGGCGACTTCCGTGTACCAGCGCATTCTCGCCCTGATGCGCGGGCAGAGCCTGGTGCAGCGCCCACCGGTGAAAACCATGGACGGCCTGTGGCTGCCCCATGAAAAAGACGCTGTAGGCAGCTTCCTGGGCCTGGCGATGGTGGGTAGCCCGGCGAAGATCCGCGCCAAGCTGGAAGTGCTGATCGAACAAACCGGCGCCGATGAGCTGATTTTCACCTGTGACCTGTACGAGCACGCCGACCGGATTCATTCCTACGAGTTGCTGGCGCAATTGATGAAGGGTTGACCCCCTCAGGCAAAAAAACGACGCACCTGTGGCGAGGGAGCTTGCTCCCGCTGGGCTGCGTAGCGGCCCCAAAAAATGGGAGCGCTACGCACTCCAGCGGGAGCAAGCTCCCTCGCCACAAGTGCGTCGAATTTATGTCTGCAACACGGGATTAACCGCGCTTGTAAGCAATTTCCTTGGTACCGGCTTCGCAGCTACCGACTACTTTGTAACCTTCGGCTACAGCGCCCTTGTCCACTACTTCCAGCGAGTAATGCTTGGCGCCCTTGGCGTCGATTTTCGCAGCAATTTCGCTTTTCAGCTCTTCACATGGCTTGCCCGCCGCCAGGGCTGTGCCCGCAATGCTCAACAAACCTACCGCTAACAGGAACTTCTTCATCCGTTACTTTCCTTGCGCTGATCGAAAAGAGCGTGCCGGCGCGCGTCGCGTCGGCACCCTAAGGTTGTAGCGCAGGTTATGGCAATCGGCCAGTCGGCAAAGTTCAACCGATGCCATCAACTACTGGCAATTCGGAACCCCACCTTGAGCGTGACCTGAAAGTGCGCGGCCTTGCCGTCCTTGATGTGGCCGCGGGTTTCAGTCACCTCGAACCATTCCAGGTGCTTGATGCTCTTGTTGGCCTCGGCCAGGGCATTGTTGATCGCGTCTTCGATGCTGGAGGTGGACGAGCCCACCAGTTCGACTTTCTTGTAGGTGTGATGATCACTCATGGCAGTTCTCCTAAGGGTCGTTAAGCAAGCGTAGCAGTCAATGTTCTTACTGCTTCTGGCGACCGTTCCTGGGTGAAAGTTCAGATTTACTGCACTTTCTGAAACCGCCGCAGTCGGTATCTACACCTGCCACTCAATCACTTCAGGAGAGTCCACATGGCCAACACTTCTTTACGCAAAGCGTCGCTGGAAAGCATGGAAGCCGAGATTTCGAGCCTGCTCAAATCGCTGGAAAGCCTCAAGGACGATGCATCCGACGAGTCGCGCAAAACCTTGAAGGCCCTGAAAAGCAATGCCGAGAATGCCCTCAAGCATTCCCGCCACTTGATCAGCGATGCCTACGAAGAAAGCAAAGTCAAAATCCGCGAAACCGGTGTTGCCACCCGGGACTACGCACAAGAGCACCCATGGACCACAGCCGGCGTCGCCGTCGGTGCATTGGGTCTGCTCGCCGCTTACCTGCTGTGCAAACGCGGCGATTAAACCGGTTCGCGCAGTAGCTCAGCCTTGAGCCACTGCGCCAGCTGCCCGGCGCGCCCATCTGCGGCACGCTTGGGTAGCCACAACGCCAGGTGCGCCGGGGTTTCACTGAAGCCCCATGGCGCCACCAGGCGGCCTGCCCGCAGGTCCTCGGCCACCAGTGGCTGCGGGGCAATCGCCACGCCCAACCCTGCCACTGCCGCCTCCAGCAAATAATACAAATGTTCAAAGCCCTGGCCGTGTTTCAACGCGCCGGGTTCGATGCCGTGCTGCGTGGCCCAACTGGGCCAGGCCTGTGGACGTGAGGTGGTGTGCAACAGCTTTTCACCACATAAAGCTTCAGCCGGCGCCTCGCGCAAGCGTTCATAACCGGCAAAGCGCGGGCTCATCACCGGGCCGATGCGTTCACTGGCCAGTTCATACACCTGCATGTCCGCCGGCCATGGCGGCTCCGCGAACACCAACAGCGCGTCCAGGCCTGGGCGGCGCGGGTCCAGATCACCATCACCCGCCGACAGGTGCAAACGCAGGTCCGGCAAATCTGCATTCAAGCGGCCCAAACGCGGGATCAGCCAGCGCGCCAACAAACTGCCCGAACAACCGAGCACGAAAGGTGCGTCGGCGCTGGCCTGGGTCAGTTCCGCACACACGCCTCTGAGCCGCTCGAACGCATCAGTGGTGGCATCACGGAGACGTACGCCCGCATCTGTGAGTTTAAGGCCGCGCCCATCCTTGGCGAACAAACTGATACCCAACTGTTCCTCCAGCACCTTCAACTGCCGGCTGACAGCACCGTGGGTCACATGCAATTGCTCTGCGGCCTGGCTGACGCTGTTCAATCGCGCAGTGGCTTCAAAGGCACGCAGGGCATTGAGAGGGGGAAGGTCTCGGCTCATCTGTGAGTTTTCCTGACAGGTTGCAGCGATCTTATCGGTTTTCAGCGCAGAAGGTCAGGGGTAGAGTGGCCCTCATTGCTTCCCACACCCATTCCTTCCTGGAGCGTCCCATGACTCAGTCCCAGACCGATCTACGCAACGGCCCAGACGCCAACGGCCTGTTTGGCGCGTTCGGCGGCCGCTACGTCGCTGAAACCCTGATGCCGTTGATCCTCGACCTGGCCCGCGAATACGAAGCGGCCAAGGAAGATCCAGCATTCAAAGAAGAACTGGCCTACTTCCAACGCGACTACGTGGGCCGTCCAAGCCCGCTGTATTTCGCTGAACGCCTGACCGAGTTCTGCGGCGGCGCCAAGATCTACCTCAAGCGCGAAGAGCTGAACCACACCGGCGCGCATAAGATCAACAACTGCATCGGCCAGATCCTGCTGGCGCGACGCATGGGCAAAAAACGCATCATCGCCGAAACCGGCGCCGGCATGCACGGTGTGGCCACCGCCACCGTGGCTGCGCGCTTCGGCCTGCAATGCGTGATCTACATGGGCACCACCGACATCGAGCGCCAGCAGGCCAACGTGTTCCGCATGAAGCTGCTGGGCGCCGAAGTGATCCCGGTGGTTGCCGGCACCGGCACCCTCAAGGACGCGATGAACGAAGCGTTGCGTGACTGGGTGACCAACGTCGACAGCACCTTCTACCTGATCGGCACCGTGGCCGGCCCGCACCCGTACCCGGCGATGGTCCGCGACTTCCAGGCCGTGATCGGCAAGGAAACCCGCGACCAGTTGCAAGCCCAGGAAGGCCGTCTGCCAGACAGCCTGGTGGCGTGCATCGGCGGCGGTTCCAACGCCATGGGCCTGTTCCACCCATTCCTGGATGACACCCGCGTTGAAATCATCGGCGTTGAAGCAGCCGGCCATGGCATCGAGACCGGCAAGCACGCCGCCAGCCTCAACGGCGGCGTACCGGGCGTGTTGCACGGCAACCGCACCTTCCTGCTGCAGGACGACGATGGCCAGATCATCGACGCCCACTCGATCTCTGCCGGCCTGGACTACCCCGGCATCGGCCCGGAACACGCCTGGTTGCATGACATCGGTCGCGTCCAGTACACCTCGGTGACCGACGACGAAGCCCTCGACGCCTTCCACAAATGCTGCCGCCTGGAAGGGATCATTCCTGCACTGGAAAGCGCCCACGCCCTGGCCGAAGTGTTCAAACGCGCACCGACCTTGCCGAAAGATCACCTGATGGTGGTCAACCTGTCCGGCCGTGGCGACAAAGACATGCAGACCGTCATGCACCACATGGAAACCTCTCAGCAGGAGAAACACTGATGAGCCGCCTGCACACCCGCTTCGCACAGCTTAAAGAACAGAACCGCGCCGCCCTGGTGACCTTCGTCACCGCTGGCGACCCGGGCTATGACACCTCGCTGGCCATCCTCAAAGGCCTGCCGTCCGCAGGTGCCGACGTGATCGAGCTGGGCATGCCCTTCACCGACCCGATGGCCGACGGCCCGGCGATCCAGCTGGCCAATATCCGTGCGCTGAACGCCAAGCAGAACCTGGTGAAAACCCTGCAGATGGTGCGTGAGTTCCGCAAGGACAACAACGACACGCCCCTGGTGCTGATGGGCTACTTCAACCCGATCCACAAGTACGGCGTGCCGCAGTTCATCGCCGACGCCAAAGAGGCCGGCGTTGATGGCCTGATCGTGGTCGACATGCCCCCAGAGCATAACGGCGAGCTATGCGACCCGGCCCAGGCCGCTGGCATCGACTTTATCCGTCTGACCACGCCGACCACCGATGACGTGCGCTTGCCCACCGTGCTCAACGGCAGCTCCGGCTTTGTGTACTACGTGTCGGTGGCCGGTGTGACCGGTGCCGGCGCCGCGACCCTGGAACACGTCGAAGAGGCCGTGACCCGCCTGCGTCGGCATACCGACCTGCCGATCAGCATCGGTTTTGGTATTCGCACGCCGGAGCAAGCGGCAGCCATCGCGCGGTTGGCGGACGGTGTCGTGGTAGGTTCGGCATTGATCGACCACATCGCCACTGCGAAAAATGATCAGCAAGCGATTGATGGCGTATTGAGCTTGTGCGCGGCGCTGTCGGAAGGTGTCCGTAACGCCCGTAAGTAAACGCCGTGTACCAGTAGGTAAAGTTCCTGATACAGAGGAATCAAACTGAAAACTCAGTACCTAAACTGACAAGACCAAGGGATTTCGAACCTCGTTCGAAATCCCTTTTTTGTTCGTGCAGTACTGAGGAAAGCCCCCATGAAAATGCCTAAACGCTTGATCGCCGGTCTCGGCGTGCTGATGCTGGGTGCCACTGCCCTGGCACACGCGGCGCCATACGATCAGGGCGGCCCCGACCGTGGCGGCCCGCAAGGCCAGCACGAGCAGCGCGGCGATGACCATCGCGGCCCGCCAGACAACCGTCGTGGCCCGCCGCAGGATTTCGGCCCGGTACGCCAGATCATCCACGACAACCACGGCCAGTTCGCCCGTGGCGCACCGCCGCCCCCAAACGTACGCCTGGTGCGTGGCCAGCCGCTGCCACGCGGCTATTATGGCGAACGCCTGGACAACCGAGCGCTGGGCCGCCTGCCGCAGTACCCAGGCTACGAATGGCGCCGTTCCGGGCCTGACGTGGTGTTGATCGCCGTGGGCACGGGGATCGTCTACGAAATCCTCGACGGCGTCCTGAACTAAGCCCTCTGCACCTGTATTTCTTCCGCTAGGCTTGAAGGGTGAACGTATGTTCCCCCTTCAATCCACTTCATGCCTATTGCCTTCTAACACCTCTGCAAGCCACGCATTCCTTGCCTCGAGGTTGTTAAGTTAGTCGCATCAGAAGTCATCCTTGGCTCTTTGGAGTACATCATGGCATTTGATCTCGTCACCCCGTCGGACCGTCGTCATTCAACCCTGCAAAAAGGCTTCAACCTTCGCTGGCCCCTGGGTAATGTCCAAGGCCAGTCCTCGCCCAACGGCGCCAACCTGATTTACCTGTGCTATAGCACCCAGGACATTATCGATGCCGCCGCCCAGGCGCTGGCAGTGCCCGATGGCCGTATCACCGTGCGCAGCGGCGGTCATTGTTACGAAGGTTTCGTCGCCAACAAAATGCCCGGCAATCCCAATGAAGTGTTGTCGATCCTCGATATCAGCCAACTCAACCAAGTGGTCTACGACCCCAAAGGGCAGATCGCTTCGGAACTGGTCCCCACTTCGCCACATCGCTACGGATTCCGCTTGGAGGCTGGCGGCCAGAACTGGGATGCCTACGTGGCACTGTACAAATTAGCCAACAAGAGCCTGCCAGGCGGCTCTTGTTACTCCGTCGGGCTGGGCGGCCATATTTGCGGCGGTGGCTATGGATTGCTGTCGCGCAAGGATGGCTTGGTATGTGACTGGTTGAGTGGCGTCGATATGCTGGTGCCCAATGCTCAAGGCAATGGCCTTGCACCTGTACACGTCTCCCGCAACAGCACCGATCAGGACGAGCGGGACCTGTTTGCCGCGTGTTGCGGGGCAGGCGGCGGACAGTTCGGGATTATCACCAGCTATTACTTCGAAGCGTTGCCCGAAGCCCCCAAGGAAGTGCTGTGGTTGGTGTTGGAGTGGGACTGGTCGCTGCTGACCAAGCCGGCACTCGACAAGTTGCTGACGGCCTATCAGGACTGGTTTTCTCGCAATCAAGCCAACCCCGACACGTGGGGCTTGGCGACCAAGCTGGAAATGCGGCATCAGAACACCGGCAACGTCACGATGGATGTTCATTACGTGGATAAGAACGGTGAGGTGAACGACCGAGCCCCATTCGAGGACTTTGTCAGCTCAATGCTCAATGCCATCGGTATTCCTGCCACCGAATGCCTGAGCCCTTTCCCAACGACCCACCTGCCACGCAGCAACCCGACCGGGCGCACGATCAACTCCGTGGAGTCTGCACTAGCAGCGACGCGCCAGATGGATTGGCTGCATTGCCAACAGACGCTCAACGGTTCCGGCCCGAACCAGCGTGGCCGATATAAGTCGGCTTACCAGACAGGTATTTTCACACCAACGGTACTGCAGGCGATCTGGGACACACTGACCTGGAATGACCCAGGTAAACAACTGACTCAGAGCCTGATCCAGATCCAGTCATTTGGCGGGCAGATCAATGAGGCCAGCGCCGCAGTACGCCGGGAGTCATCGGTGGCACAACGCTCGTCGTATCTTAAGTGGCAGCCGCAATGCTACTGGCGTGATGAAAGCACCGCATCAGATCAGGCACACGCACAGTGGATTCAAGGCTTGTTCTTCGCCGCCTTCGCCAATGACTCTGGTGTTCCCATCAATGCCCAATTCCAGGGGTGCTACATCAATTACCCCGACCGCGACATGCTATTTATCGACGGTGACCCCAACAAGGGACCGAACCCGCAGTGGTACAAGGTTTTCTTCCCCGACCTCATTATCGAAAGCCGTCTGCGGCGCACCAAGCAACGTTGGGACCCATTGAATGTGTTCCGTAACGAGATGTCGGTGCCGTAATCCAGAATGAAAAGGGCGACCTCAAGGTCGCCCGATTCCTACAACTCGATCCGCTCGACTTTACCGACCAGCAACACGTAAGAGAGCGCGCCGAGCAATGCCAACACGGCAATGTAGGTAATCGCCGGCGCAAACGAGTCGCCGCTGGCCAAAAAGCCAATCACGATGGGCGTGGCGATCGCCGACAAATTGCCGATGAAATTGAACACGCCCCCCGTCAGCCCCAATAACCGCGCCGGCGCCAAGGTCGAGACGAGCGACCAGGTGATCGACGCCAGGCCATTAC
The DNA here is from genome assembly GCF_013386585.1 of Pseudomonas sp. P7548. GTDB lineage: Bacteria > Pseudomonadota > Gammaproteobacteria > Pseudomonadales > Pseudomonadaceae > Aquipseudomonas. The sequence continues at coordinate 86,107 of NZ_JACARO010000063.1, forward strand.
CAAAGAACGCCACGGCCAGGAACGCAATCACCCACGCCGTCGAGTCCACATAGTTGGCGCCGATGATCGCCGTAGAGATCAGCAACCCGCCGATGATCGGCAGCTTGCGCGCAAACCCCACCGACGCGCCGCGACGGATCAGCCAGTCGGAAAAGATCCCGGAACACAGCACGCCGACAAACGCAGCAAGGAACGGCAGCGATGCCAGCAAGCCGGACTTGATGAAGTCCATGCCGCGATACTTCACCAGATAGGTGGGGAACCACGTCAGGAAGAACCACAGCGTGGAGTTCAGGCAGAACTGCCCGAGGTAGATGCCCCAGAGCTTGCGCTTGCTCAGCACGATCCCCAGGTCGACCCAACTGAACGGCGCCTTGGCGGTTTTTTCCTGCATGTCCACCAGGCCGCCACCTTCACGAATCAGCTGGATTTCCGCGCTGTTGGCACCCTTGAAATCCTTTGGCTCGCGGTACACCGCGTACCAGATGACCGCCCACAAGATGCCGACACCACCGGTAACAACAAACACCATGTGCCAGCCAAACGCGTGTTGCAGCCACGCCAGCACCGGCGTGAGAAACGCCAGCCCGACAAACTGCCCGGAGGTGTAGACGCCAATCGCCGTGGCACGCTCACGCTCGGGAAACCAGGTGGTGACCACTCGGCTGTTGATCGGATACGCCGGCGCTTCCAACGCGCCCACCGCCATGCGCAGCACGAACAGGGCGATAAAGCTGGCGGCAAAGCCGAGCATGACGGTCGCGATAGACCACAGCAGCAAAGCCGCCGTGTAGAGAATGCGTGGCGGCACGCGGTCCACCAGCCAGCCGCCCGGGATCTGCATGGCGGCGTAGGTCCAGCCGAACGCGGAGAAGATCAGCCCGACATGCACCGGGTCGATGCCCAGCTCGCTGGTCAGCGCCGGGGCGGCAATCGACAGGTTACTGCGGTCGAGGTAGTTGATCACCACGGTGATAAACAGCAGCACCATGATGAAGTAGCGCTTTCTCGTAGGCGTGACTAAAGAAGCCTGCCCGGTGAAGGATTCAGGGTGCATGGGGGTTGCCTCTTTTTATGTTTATTGAGGACGGATATTGGCTGACAGAACACGTCCGACTGTAGGAGCTGGCTTGCCAGCGATGGCGGTGGATCAGTGCCAGAGGTGCAAGCTGACCCGGCGCTATCGCTGGCAAGCCAGCTCCTACAGTGGATTCGGTTTCGTCAGGGAAAGGGTTATCACCACTCGGCAAAGCTGCCATCGGCATGGCGCCAGATCGGGTTGCGCCAGCGGTGGCCGATGGCCGCGCGTTCGATCACGTATTCCTCGTTGATCTCAATGCCCAGGCCCGGCCCGTTGGGGATCTTCACGAAGCCCTGGTCATAGTCGAACACGCCGGGGTCGCGCACGTAGTCGAGCAGGTCGTTGCTCTCGTTGTAGTGAATGCCCAGGCTTTGCTCCTGGATGAACGCGTTGTAGCAAGCCGCGTCCAGTTGCAGGCACGCGGCCAGGGCAATCGGGCCCAGCGGGCAGTGCAGGGCCAGGGCCACGTCGTAGGCTTCAGCCATGTTGGCGATCTTGCGGGTTTCGGTGATGCCGCCGGCATGGGACGCATCCGGCTGGATGATGTCGACGTAGCCTTCGCTGAGTACACGCTTGAAGTCCCAACGCGAGAACAGGCGCTCGCCCAGGGCAATCGGCGTGCTGGTCAGCGGCGCCAGCTCCTTGAGCGCCTCGTAGTTCTCGCTGAGCACCGGCTCTTCGATGAACATCAGCTTGTACGGGTCGAGCTCCTTCATCAGCACCTTGGCCATGGGCTTGTGCACCCGGCCATGGAAGTCCACGCCTATGCCGACGTTCGGGCCAACCGCGTCACGCACAGCGGCGACGTTGGCCAGGGCCAGGTCGACTTTTTCGAAGCTGTCGACGAATTGCAGTTCTTCGGTGCCGTTCATTTTCACCGCAGTAAAACCACGGGCCACGGCCTCTTTCGCAGCACGGGCAGTGTCGGCCGGACGGTCGCCGCCGATCCAGGAATACACGCGGATCTTGTCACGCACCTGCCCGCCGAGCAGGTCGCTGACGGACACGCCGAGGGCCTTGCCCTTGATGTCCCACAGCGCCTGGTCGATACCGGCCAGGGCACTCATGTGCACGGCGCCGCCCCGATAGAAACCGCCGCGATAGAGCACCGTCCAGATGTCTTCGATGTTGCGGGGGTCTTTGCCGATCAGGTAGTCGGACAGTTCTTCGACGGCAGCGGCGACGGTGTGAGCGCGGCCTTCGACCACGGGTTCACCCCAGCCGGTCACGCCCTGGTCGGTTTCAACTTTCAGGAAGCACCAACGCGGCGGGACGATAAAGGTCGTGAGTTTGGTGATTTTCATCTGTTATCTCTCTTGTAGATGCGGCGCCTGCAGGCGCAAGACTTGAAATCAGCTCAGGGCTTTCCAGGCGGCGACATAGGCCTGGGCACGGCTGGCTACCTGATCCACGGTCATACCCGGCTTGAACAACCCGGAACCCAACCCGAACCCTTTGGCGCCGGCGTCGATGAACACCTGCATATTGTCCGGGGTGATGCCGCCCACCGGCAGCAGCAAGGTGCCGGCTGGCAATACAGCCAACCATGCCTTGATCACCGCCGGGCCCATTTGCTCGGCAGGGAACAGCTTCAACACGTCGGCGCCTTCGGCCAGTGCGGCGAAGGCTTCGGTGGGCGTGGCCACGCCTGGCGACAAGAACAGGCCAGCGGCTTTGGCGGCACGCAACACCTTGGCATCGCTGTGGGGCATGACGATCACCTGGCCACCGGCCGCCTTCACGTGCTCAACCTGCTCTGGCGTCAACACCGTGCCCGCACCGATCAGGCAATCGGCGGGCAGGCTGTCACGCAGGGTGCGGATGCTGGTGTAAGGGTCGGGCGAATTGAGCGGGACTTCGATCACGCGAAAACCGGCCTGGTACAGCACGTGGCCGATGGCCTCGGCTTCGTCCGGGCGAATGCCACGCAGGATGGCGATCAAACCGTTTTGCGCGAGTGCTTGCTTGAGCATGTCAGGCCTCCGATACAGGTTGAGTGAGCCCGGCGGCCACGGCCAGTTGCCACAGGCCGCGCTCGGTGGCCTCCTGCGCCAGGCTGACATGGGCGAAGCCGAAGAGGGCGAGGGCGCGTTGATAACGGGCACAGAGCGGGGCGGCGCCGACCAGGATGATCGGCTGGTGTTTGGCGCTGTCGGGCAGGCCGGCAAGTTCATGGCCGATGAGCAAGCCGGACAAGTAATCGGGCTGCTGGTCAGGGGCAAGCTCACCGGTGAGCCCAAGGGTGCGGGCGCTGAACAGGGTGGATAGCACGCCGCGCTGGCCATCGTTGGAAAGCGCCACCTGCACGCCGCGATCAAAGGCTTGGGCCTGGAAGTGTTCGCACGGTTGCTGGGTGCGCCCCAGGATGCTGTGCCTGCTCAACACCGCAAACACCTCGCCGGTCATGAAGGTATCGAAGTGCGTGATGCGACCTTCGACCACCTCGACCCATTTGGAATGGCTGCCAGGCAGGCCGATCAACGCGTCGGCACCCAACCCTTGGAGCACGCCCAGCACCTGGGTTTCTTCGCCGCGCATCACATTGGGCAAGCCGACCTGCTCGATCACGCCAGGCACGATATGCACGTCCACACCGCGCAGGCTGCGCACCCGGTGCAACGCCTGGCCGAGGCTGGCGACATCGACAGGGGTGGTGCGATAGGCCGCTTCGCTCCAGCCCTGGGCGCTGCCGACCATGCCGCAGGCGATCACGGGCAACCCGGGTTCGGCGTCAAGCCAGTCGCCACACGCGGCATCGAACGCCAACTCGAAGCCATTGCTGCAACGCACACCGGCAATGTCCCGGGGCTCATCAGGCAAATGCATGATGCCCCACGCCAGCGAGCGCTGTTCCAGCACCACACCTGCGCAGCCGAGTTTATAAGCACGAAGGGAACTGGTCCCCCAATCGAGCGCGATCAATTGCGCCTGCATCGCTTCACCTGAGTTTTGAGCGGATGCAGCGAATATAAACCTACGCGGACGCAAGTCTCAATATATAAATATCAATCCCATATTTAGGGATAGCATTTAAGAAAAGGCTGACAGGTTCAGCTCCCGCATTGCCCCCATCCAGACGGCATAGTCGGTGTGATCCTTCAGGTCATCACCGGTTTCAGGGTGCAGAAACACCACCAGGCCATTGCGATGGATCACCAACCACGGCAGCACAACACCGATGTATTCAGGGTCGAACGCCAATTGGCAGCTCCAATCCGGGTGCGGCCCCACCGGGCGTTCGTGCACGCGGCCCATGCGCAGCGGAAAAAGTTTGGCGGCGTCTTCGCACAGGGTGCGCGCCTGTTCGAGGGTGCTGGCGTCGAAGTAGATATGGGCGTGATAGCCCTTGATACGTTGCATGACGGACTCCGGATCCACTATGCGCCAGATGCTAGACCGCAATGGACGGCAGGGCCAGCCCGGTCAACGACTGCGCGCTGCTGGCTTGCTCGGCCACCAGCCAGTCGACAAAGCGCTCGACCAACTGCCCTCGGCGTTTGCGTTGAGGCTGCACGACGTAATAGCCGAAGCGCGAGATTACGGTGTCGCTGACCGGCCGGCACAACCAACCCTGCTCCAGCAGGTTATCCACCAAGTGGCGCCAGCCAATGGCCACGCCCTGGCCGGCAATCGCCGCCTGGATCAGCAAGGTGTAGTTGTCGAAACGCAGTTGGCCCGGAGTGGGCGCGGCGCTGATGCCCAGCTCACGAAACACGCCGGCCCAATCGAACCACTGGCTGTTGTTTTCCTGGCGCAGGTGCAGCAGGGGAAAATCGTGCAAATTTTGCACAGTCAGCGCGGAGGTCTGTTCCTTGAGCCATTGCGGGCTGCACACCGGGAACACTTCCTCATTGAACAGCCACAGGCTGTCGCCTTGTTTGAAACGGCCGTCGCCAAACAGAACGGCCACGTCGATATCGCTGCGCAAGGTGGCGTGGTTGCGCTCGCTCGTCACCAGGCTCACATCCACCTGCGGGTTGGCCTTATGGAAGCGATGCAGCCGCGGCATCAGCCAATAGGCGGCGAAGGCGAAGTCGGTGGCGACTTGCAGCACTTCATGCTGATCCTGCTGAGTGATGAGGCTCAGGCCCTGGTTGATCCCCTGCAAACCGCCTTGCACATGCTCGAACAGCAACGCGCCGGCGTCGGTCAGTTCGATGCCGCGATAGATGCGATCAAACAGGCGGATCGCCAACTGTTCTTCCAGGCGCTTGATCTGCTGGCTGATGGCCGGCTGGGTGGTGCCCAGCTCCATTGCCGCCGCCGTAAAGCTGCGGTGACGCGCCGCCGCTTCGAACGCGCGCAGCAAATCAAGGGATAAATCGCCGAGGGCTTCATACATAAGCTGTGCTTATCCTAGACATTGCTTTTCATGGGCTTTACCCCACTTTTCATGGGCTGCATGCTCATTGGCATAAACACTGCCTATGGAATGCCGATAGATCATGAAGCGCAAGAACATTCTTTTCATCATGGCCGATCAAATGGCCGCGCCGTTGCTTCCGTTCTACGGCTCTTCACCCATCAAGCTGCCCAACCTCAGCCGCCTCGCTGAGCAAGGCGTGGTGTTCGACGCCGCTTATTGCAACAGCCCGCTGTGCGCGCCGTCGCGCTTTACCCTGGTGAGTGGCCAACTGCCGAGCAAGATCGGCGCCTACGACAATGCCGCCGATTTCCCCGCCGATGTGCCGACCTACGCCCACTACCTGCGCCGTCTCGGCTACCGCACCGCGCTGTCAGGCAAGATGCACTTCTGTGGCCCGGACCAGTTGCACGGCTACGAACAACGCCTTACCAGCGACATCTACCCCGCCGACTATGGCTGGGCAGTGAACTGGGATGAGCCAGACGTGCGCCCCAGCTGGTACCACAACATGTCCTCGGTGTTGCAGGCCGGCCCATGCGTGCGCACCAACCAGCTGGATTTCGACGAAGAGGTGGTGTTCAAGGCCCAGCAGTACCTGTTCGACCATATCCGCAAGGACGGCGATCAACCGTTCTGCCTGACCGTCTCCATGACCCATCCTCACGACCCGTACACCATTCCGAAGCCGTTCTGGGACCTGTACGACGACGCCGATATCCCTTTGCCTACGACGCCCGACCAAGCCAATCTCGACCCGCATTCCCAGCGCCTGCTCAAGGTCTACGACCTACGGGACAAACCGCTGCCGGTGGACAAGATCCGCGATGCGCGGCGCGCCTACTTCGGCGCCTGCAGCTACATCGACAGCAATGTCGGCAAGCTGCTGCAAACGCTGGAAGACACAGGCCTGGCGGACAATACGATCATCATCTTCTCCGGCGACCACGGCGACATGCTCGGCGAGCGTGGCCTCTGGTACAAAATGCACTGGTTTGAGATGGCCGCCCGCGTGCCGCTGCTGGTGAGTGCACCGGGGCAATTTGCGGCGGGCCGCGTGGGCAACGCCGTGTCCACCGCTGACCTGTTGCCGACGCTGGTGGAACTGGCCGGTGGCGAGCTGGACCCACGCCTGCCGCTGGACGGCCGCTCGCTGGTGCCGCACCTGCAAGGGCAGGGCGGGCACGACGAGGTCTTTGGCGAATACATGGCCGAAGGCACCATCAGCCCGCTGATGATGATTCGCCGTGGTGCCTACAAATTCATCTACAGCGAAGACGACCCTTGTCTACTGTTCGATGTGCACAACGACCCGCACGAGCGGGAGAACCTCAGCCAGTCACCGGAACACCGGGCACTGTTCGAGGCGTTTTTGAATGAGGCGCGAGCCAAATGGGACATCCCGGCGATCCACCAACAGGTGCTCGCCAGCCAACGCCGCCGTCGCCTGGTGTTTGAAGCACTGACCGAAGGAGAGCTGAAGAGCTGGGATCACCAGCCACTGGTCGACGCCAGTCAGCAATACATGCGCAACCATATCGACCTCGACGACCTGGAGCGCATGGCACGTTATCCACAACCCTGCCAAAACCAATAAATAAACAGAGGGAAGGCCATGCAAAAGTTGACGGTGATACTCGCAGCCCTGGCGTTGAGCAGCGCCAATGTGTACGCGGACACCCGCTGTGACACGGTGAAAATGGCCGATCCGGGCTGGAGCGATATCGCAGCCACCAATGCCATCACCGGTTTCCTGCTGACGGGCATGGGCTACAAGGCCAAGGTCGACACCCTGGCGGTGCCGATCACGTTTGGCGGGCTCAAGGACGGCCAGGTGGATGTGTTCCTGGGCAACTGGATGCCGGCGCAGCAAGGGTTCTATGACAAGTTCGTGGCCAATGGCGATGTGGTGCAACTGGCGAAAAACCTCGAAGGCACCGAGTTCACCCTCGCCGTGCCCGACTACGTGTGGGACGCCGGCGTACATGACTTTGCCGACCTGAACAAATTTGCCGACAAGTTCGACAAAAAGATCTACGGCATCGGCTCCGGCGCGCCAGCGAATATCTCGTTGCAGGACATCATCAAGAAAAACGACTTCGACCTGGGCCAGTGGAAGCTGATCGAGTCCAGTGAACAGGCAATGCTGGCCGAAGTGTCGCGAGCAGTGAAGAAACAGAAGTTCGTCACCTTCCTCGGCTGGACGCCGCACCCGATGAACGTGCAGTTGAAAATGCACTACCTCACCGGTGGCGAAAAGTACTTTGGTGACAAAGGCAGCGTGTACACCCTGACCCGCAAGGGTTATGCACAGGCCTGCCCGAACGTCGGCAAACTGCTGACCAACCTGAGTTTCACCCAGGACATGGAAAACAGCATCATGGCCGAGGTGGCCAACAACAAGGTCAGTAACGCCGACGCGGCGAAGGCGTGGATCAAGGCTAACCCGGCGGTGCTGGATAAGTGGTTGGAGGGGGTGAAGACCGTGGATGGCAAGGATGCATTGCCCGCAGTTAAAGCAAAACTCTAAGACCTGACGCAATTCAAATGTGGGAGCGGGCTTGCTCGCGAATGCGGCGTGTCAGTCAACAATTGCTTAGCTGAACCACCGCATTCGCGAGCAAGCCCGCTCCCACTTTTTGACCGGGCCGCCTATCAGAGCACGTAGTGCATGATTGCCACAAAGTGCAGCAGGCTGCCGCCGATGACGAACAGGTGCCAGATGCCGTGGGAGTGCCGCAGGCGATCTTCCAGGGCAAAGAAGATGATGCCCACGGTGTACAGCACCCCTCCGGCCGCCAGCCAGGTAAACCCCGCCGTGCCCAGCGCGGCGATCAGTGGCTTGACCGCCACCAGCACGATCC
>NZ_JACARO010000064.1 GCF_013386585.1 Pseudomonas sp. P7548
CTGGGTACGGTGAGCCAAGTTGCGCACTTCATCGGCCACCACGGCAAAACCACGCCCGGCTTCACCGGCGCGAGCCGCTTCGATCGCTGCGTTCAGGGCCAGCAGGTTGGTCTGCTGGGAAATACCTTTGATCACATCGAGGATGTGGCCGATGTTATCGGTGCTGGCATTGAGGGTTTCGATCTGAGTACAGGACAGGCTGATCTTCTGTGACAGCTCCGACATCGCCAGGATGGTTTGCTCAACGACCTTGCGTCCATCGTCGGCCTGCTCGCTGGCCCCGCTGGCGTGCTGGGAAGCATCGGCAGCGTTGCGGGCGATCTCTTGGGTGGCAGCACCCAGCTCGTTGATCGCCGCAGCCACGCTGTTGGTACGTGCACTCTGCTCGTCGGAGCCGATGATCGAGGCGTTNNAGGCGGCGGGTCAGGTCGCCTTCGCCTTGGGCAATGTCCTGCATGGCCACGCCCATGGTGGTCAACGGGCGCAGCAACACCTGAATCAACAGGCTCAAGAGCACGGCAATCACCACCACCGCGATCAACATGGCGATCAATGCAGAAGTACGGAATTTGCCCAGCGGAGCGTAGGCCTTGTCTTTATCGATCGACAGACCGATGTACCAATCTGCCCCCGGCAAACCGCTGATAGGGGTGAACGACAGGATGCGATCCTGGCCGTTGAGCACGACTTCCTGGTTGACCTTCTCGATTCGAAGGGGGGTGCCCGGGTAGATGTCCTTGAGATTTTTCATCACCTGGTCCTGATCCGGACTGACGATGACCTGGCCGTCAGCGCTGACCAGGAACGCATGGCCGATACCACCGAAGTCGACCGAGTTGATGATCTTCACCAAGGTCTGCAGGCTCAAGTCACCGCCGACCACACCCAGCAGTTCGCCGTTCTTTTTCACCGGCATGGCGATGGTGACGATCTGGCCACCCACTGCGGCCATGTAAGGCGGAGTGAGCATGGTTTTATCGGCTGCCACCGCTTGTTTATACCAAGGGCGCTGACGAGGGTCGTAACCGTCGGGCATCTTGGCGTCAGGACGCTGTGTGAACACGCCGTTGGTTTGGCCGACGTAGGTGAACTGGAAGTTCGAAGTGAACGCAGGTTGATCGACCAACCCTGGGAGGTCGGCACCGCTGCCTTGGTGGGCGACGTTCTGCGCCAGGTTTTCGAGCACCAGGATGCGGCCACTGAGCCAGTTCTGGACGCTACTGGCGGTGAGTTCGCCGGATTGCTGGATGGACGACTCCAGGTTTTGCTTGATGGTGCTGCGCTGCAGGTAGTCGTTGTAGAG
>NZ_JACARO010000065.1 GCF_013386585.1 Pseudomonas sp. P7548
TGCAGGAGCCCGGCTTGCCGGCGATGGCGCCCTCAAGTCATACGCAAATCCAGAGGGTGCAATCGCCGGCAAGCCGGACGCCTGCAGGTCACGCGGGTGTGGCGATTGTTTTCTCGGCAGCAAGGTTCCTTGTATTCGGCGAAAGGATCAGCTGTGCGGCTTTTTCCGCAATCATCAGCGTAGGTGAACAGGTGTTGCCGGACGTGATGCGCGGCATGATCGAGGCGTCGGCGATGCGCAGGCCCGGCACGCCATGCACGCGCAGCTGTGCGTCCACCACGGCATCCGGGTCGTCGCCCATGCGGCAGGCGCCCACCGGATGAAAGATAGTCGTACCGATGCGGGCTGCTGCTTCGTGCAGTTCTTCTTCGGTTTGCAGCGAATCGCCGGGCAGGTATTCCACCGGCTTGAACTGGCTCAGGGCAGGCGCAGCGACAATGCGACGTGTCAGGCGGATCGCATCGGCGGCCACCCGCAAGTCTTCGGGATGGCTCAGGTAATTGGGGCGGATCAGCGGCGCATCCGCAGGGTTGGCAGAGCGAATATCAATGCGCCCGCGACTCTGTGGGCGCAGGTCGCATACCGATGCGGTGAACGCCGGGAACCCGTGCAGCGGTTCGCCGAAGCGCTCCAGGGACAGTGGCTGCACATGGTATTCAAGGTTGGCCGACGCCTGCTCGGGGCCCGAGCGGGCGAACGCCCCCAGCTGACTGGGCGCCATCGACAGCGGGCCACTGCGGTCATACAGGTACTGCAGGCCCATGCCCATCTTGCCCCACACGGAACCGGCGATCTGGTTCAGGGTGCGGGCGTTTTCCAGCTTGTAGATCAGCCTTAATTGCAGGTGGTCTTGCAGGTTGCCGCCCACCCCAGGCAGTTCGCGCAGCACCTCGATGCCCAAGGGTTTGAGCACGTTGGACGGGCCGATGCCCGAGCGCTGCAGAATGCCGGGCGAACCCACGGAGCCGGCACACAACACGATTTCCTTGCGTGCCTTCCAGCTCACCTGCTGGCCATGCTGACGTGCGATGACCTGCGAAGCGCGGCCGTTTTCCAGCAGCACACGGTCGACGTCCACATCAGTCAGTACCGTGAGGTTGGGCCGATGGCGAACCGGCTTGAGAAACGCCTTTGCCGCGTTCCAGCGCACACCGGCTTTCTGGTTGACCTGGAAGTAGCCGCAGCCTTCGTTATCGCCGGTGTTGAAGTCGCTGATCGGCGCGATGCCGCTTTGCGCCGCGGCATCCCGAAACGCGTCGAGGATCGGCCAGTGCAGGCGCTGTTGTTCCACGCGCCATTCACCGCCATCGCTGTGGAAGTCCGAGCCGCCGGCAAAGTGGTTTTCGCTGTGCTTGAACAGCGGGAGCACGTCGTTCCAGGCCCAGCCCGGGTTGCCCAGGGCCGCCCAGCCGTCGTAGTCCTGGGCCTGGCCACGCATGTAGATCATGCCGTTGATGGAGGAGCAGCCGCCCAATACTTTGCCGCGGGGATAGCTCAGCGCACGGCCTTGCAGGCCTTCCTGGGCCTCGGTCTTGAAGCACCAGTCGGTGCGTGGGTTGCCGATGCAGAACAGGTAGCCGACGGGGATGTGGATCCAGGGGTAGTTGTCGCGGCCACCGGCTTCCAGTAGCAACACGCGGTGGGCGGAGTTGGCGGACAGTCGATTGGCCAGCAGGCAGCCTGCGGGGCCGGCGCCTACGACGATGTAATCGTATTCAGCAGTTGCAATGGGCATCTGAAGGTCTCGCTTGTTTTTCTTATGGGTTCCATCCTAGTTGTTAGTTTTCGTCTTAAAAATGTTAGTTTTTACCCAGCTGCTGTGCGTTTTTAAACAGCGCGGCCGGAGTTCATGCAATGGAGGCGACATGTTCGACTGGAATGACCTGCGATATTTTCTGGAGCTGCAACGCAGCGGCCGCCTGCTCACCGCCGCGCAACGCCTGAAAACCACCCACGCCACTGTGGCCCGGCATATCGAAGCCATCGAAAAAAGCCTCGGCACCGCGTTGTTCGTGCAGCACGCCCAGGGTTACGAACTCACCCCCGCGGGCGAAGCCTTGCTCAAGCACGCCGAGGCCATGGAAAACGTCGCGCTGCTGGCCGAAGACGAGCTCACCCACAGCGCCGCGCCCCTGGGTAAAATCCGCCTCGGCGTCGCCGAAGGCCTGGGCGTAATGTTCCTGGCCAGCCGCATGGGCGGGTTGTTCGAGCGCTACCCGGGGCTGGAGGTGGAGTTGGTGGCGGTGCCGCGCTTTGTCAGCATCCTCAACCGCGAAGCGGAAATCAGCATCCACCTCGAACGCCCCAGCGTCGACCAACTCGTCACCCGCAAGCTCACCGACTACCGCCTGGCGCTATACGCCAGCCGTGCCTACCTGGACCGCAACCCGCCGATCGAAAAACGCGAAGACCTCGCCGCCCACGCCTGGATCGATTACGTGGACGACCTGCTATTCAGCCAGGAACTCAAATTCCTCAGCAGCTTTTGCCGTAACCCCAAGGTGGTGTTCCACAGCACCAGTGTTATCGCCCAGCACCAGGCGGCGCGCTCGGGGCTGGGCATTGCGGTGTTGCCGTGCTTCATGGCCGCCGGCGACCCGGACCTTGTGCCGTTGCTGCCGGGGGAGGGGATACAACGCAGTTACTGGATCAGCTCGCGACGGGAGCTGCACAAGTCAGTGCGGCTGCGGGTGTTGTGGGATTACGTGGTGGAGTTGTGCGCGCGGGAGCAGGGCTTGTTGCTGGGTGAAACCCACTGAAGAAATCGGACCCTCACTGTGGGAGCTGGCTTGCCTGCGATGGCGGTGTATCAGTCGCCAGATTTATCAACTGACACACCGCAATCGCCGGCAAGCCGGCTCCTACAGGTCGGGGGGGTATTGCGTCAGGCGCGCAACTCAAACTCCGCGCTCCCTAACCTTTCCCCATTCACCAACACATGCACCACATGCCGGCCGGGGTAGTGCTTGCGGGTGGTCATGTCGCGAATGTGCTGCTCGCGCCGAACGTGCTGCTGCTCGCCGGCGCCCAGGCTGAAGGCCTTGAGCTTGAACACTTTGTTCGCACTGTGCCCGGCACTTTTCACGTAGTCGATGGCGTAGTCGACCACTAGCTTCTGTGGCGCAGCAGCGGTGGATTCCAGGCTGAAGGACAGATTGATGCGCTCGCCCAGGTTGATCACAGCCGGCGTGACCTTCAGGTGGTGAAGCTTCACCTCGGCCTTGGCCCCTGCGCCCATGATCGTCAGTGCGCGGGTGTTGCCTTGCTTGATCAGGCTGCGCAGGGCATGGCGGGCGATCCAGGCGGTGTGGGGGTTCTCCAGGTTCCAGCCTTCGATCAGGCCGAGCACCCAGTCGGGGTGGTCCTTGGTGATGTCGTTGAGGTGGTTGGCCACCGACTTGCGCACGTACAGGCTGGGGTCGGCCTTGAGGTTGTCGAGGATCGACGCGCACAGCTCGGGGTTGGCTTGCACATCGGCCAGGCGAAACGACCAGGGCAGGCGCGGGCGCGAGCCTTCGCTGGCCAGGCGGCGCACGTGTTCGTTGTCGTCCAGCGACCAGGCTTGCATCACCGCCAGGGTGCGCGGGAAGTCGTGCAGCAGAAAGTGGCGGATGGCGAATTCAGCGGAACCGAAAGTGGTGAAGTACTTCAGCGCGGCCATGGAACGCTTGAAATCATCCAGCCCGTAGCTCGCCACGTAGTGCGGCAGGAACAGGCTGACAAACGAACTGTTCAAGCGCGGTGCCAGGGCATGCAGCAGCTTGAGTGTTTGCGGGTAATCCAGAGGTATCACCGCGTGCAGGCTCTCGCTGACCCGCGCCATGCGCTGCATCACCGACAACTCGGCCAGCCCGGCCTTGGCGTGTTTGAGAAACCCCTTGGCGTCGAACGCCGGGTACACCGCTGTCATCTCGGTGGCGATGTGTTGCAGGCGTTCGACGTTGAAAATTTCCTTGAGGGCCGGGGCGCTTTGGTCGGTCATCGGTGATTCCATTGGGTGGGGTCAGAGAAACCAGCGGTATTCCCGCGCATGAATCTCTTGCTGGAAGGCCAGGTGGTCCTGGCGTTTGTTCTCGCAGTACACGTCGACAAATTCGGCGCCCAGCTTATCGTGCAATACCGGTTGGTGGTGCATGGCACGCACGGCTTCGAGCATTTCCAGGGGGAAGTCGGTGCCGCTGCTGCGGTCCTCGTTCAGCGGTGCGATGGGCTCACGTTTGGCTTCAAGGCCATGCTCCAGGCCGACCAGGATCGCCGCCAGCACCAGGTACGGGTTGGCATCGGCACTGGCCAGGCGGTGCTCGATGCGCAGGTTGCGCGGGTCGGACTCAGGGATACGCACGCACGCGTCGCGGTCTTCAAAGCCCCAACTGGCGCGAGTCGCCGCATTCACCGTGCCGCCCAGGCGGCGGAAGGCATTGCTGTTGGGCGAAAAGATCGGCATGCAGTGGGGCAGCAACTCCAGGCAACCGGCCACGGCGTGGCGCAACGGTTGCTGCTGGTGCGCGGCCAGCAGGTTATTGCCCGCGCCGTCATACAGGCTGACGTGCACATGCATGCCGCTGCCGGGGTATTGCAGGTACGGCTTGGCCATGAAGCTGGCGCGGTAACCGTGCTTGAGCGCCACGCCTCGGGTGCTGCGGCAGAACAGGGCGGCCCAGTCAGCGGCGCGCAGGCCATCGTCCAAATGACCGAAGTTGATCTCGAACTGGCCGGGGCCGATTTCGGCGGTGATCACCGTGATGTCGATGCCCTGGTCCTTGGCGGTCTGCGCCATGTCATCCAGCACCTCGCTGAAGCGTGACAGCCGTTCGATGTGCAGGTTGGGCTGGTCATCGGCGTCATCACTCAACGGGTCGCGGGCGAACTGCGGCAGGCCGTTATCGAGCTTTTTGTCGAACAGGTAGAACTCCAGCTCGAACGCCACCACCGGGTGAATGCCCTTGTGCTGCAGGCGCTCCAGCACCTTGGCCAACACCTCGCGGGGTTCAAATTCGATCGGCGCCTCGGTGCCGTCGGAGGTGATGAGCATCTGGCCCAACGGCTGCGATTCCCAGCTCACCGGCTTGAGCGTACCGGGCACCAGCCGGCGGTTGGCGTCCGGGTCGCCGTCGTTGAAGCAGTAGTCACCAATCTTGAACAGCCCACCCTGAACCCCCAGCAGCACGGCGTTCTGCGGCAGCTTCAAGGGGCTGCCAGCGGCGACTTTTTCCAGCATCTCGATGGGGTAGCGCTTGCCGTAGAAGTGCCCGGGAATGTCCAGGGCGATCAAGTCGACATAACGCACATCGGGATGGTTCTGGCGAAAGGTCCGTACTTCGGCCAGTAACGTGGAGGCATGGCTTTTCACGGGTGCAGCTCCTAGTTGTAAACCCACAGTACGCGGGCGGGCAGGTCGGTCAGGTTGGCATAGCGGCAATGGGCGAAACTGGCCAGGTGGAAGCTGTCGCCGGGGCCGAGGGTGACCGAATCGGCTTCGCCCTCCACCCACAGTGTCAACTCGCCTTCCAGCACGAAACCGGCCTGTTCGGCGCGGTCGCTCATGGTTTGTTCACCGCTGTTGGCGCCGGGGGCAAGCAGGCTGTCGAGCATCGAGAAGGCGCCGTTCATGCTGGGCGAGACGAGGATGTCGGTGATGCCATTGGCGTAATACACCGTGCGCCGTTCGTTGGGACGAGTGATCCAGTCCACCGCCTTGGGTTTGGGCTGGCTGTAGAAATAGGTGGTGGGCACGTCGAGGGCGTGGCTGATAGCCGTGAGGTCCGCCACGGTCGGGCGCGACAGGCCGCGTTCAACCTGAGACAGGAAACCCACCGAGCGCTCGATTTTCTGCGCGAGCTGGGCGAGGGTGAGCTTCTTGTGCTTGCGCAGGTCGTGGATCAGCGCGGCGAGGGTGGCGAGTTCTTCTTGTGGGGTCATGAAATTTATTTCGATAAATTTCATGAAAAATTACAGGATTTATTTCACGCGGGCAATGCTACTGATTACCTATGTGGCGAGGGAGCTTGCTCCCGCTGGGCCGCGAAGCGGCCCCAATGGCTTCAGCGCGTTGATTCAGAAAGGCCTCGGTTTGACTTTGGGGCTGCTGCGCAGCCCAGCGGGAGCAAGCTCCCTCGCCACAGGGTTGATTGAATGATCACGCGTGGCAGTGGTCCGACCTTAGGTACGCCTCATCCCTTGAAGGAGCACCCATGAAATCAACGTCCCTGATCGCCAGCCTGCTGGTTGCCACCAGCCTGTCCACTGCCAGCTTCATCGTGCAGGCCGGTGATACTCCGCAAGAAACCGTGCAACCTTCCAGCATCAACACCCGCGATTTGAAAGAAGGCGACCGTGCCCCGGATATCCTGATGCGCAAGGAGTCCGCCGTCAGCGATTGGAAAAAGCGCGGCCTCAAACAGCCTGAAGCCGACAGCCAATGGGCGCGTGTAGGCGATAAGTTCGTGCTGCTCAAGACCACCAATGGCACCATTCTTGAGATCACGCCCGTCAAGAAATGACCTTGCATTTTGTCCCAGCTCATGCGTTAAGGTAGCCGGCTATAGACGCCGCGTTACCTTAAGAGAAAGAGAGCAGGATGCTTGCCACAATAAGAAACTACCCGCGTACCGTTAACCTGTTGCTGTCCGCCACGTTGCTGCTGACGCTGGCCAAGGCGATCACGTTTCCCTACCTCGTCATCTACCTTTCCAGCCACTTTGCCCTGGACATCACCGAGGTCGGCCTGGTGATCGGCAGTTCGTTGATCGTCGGTTCGCTGCTCAGCGTGTACGGCGGTTTCCTGGTCGACCGCATCAACAGCTATCGCTTGCTGCTGGCCTTGAGTGTGCTGTTCGTATTGGGCTTTATCGGCACGGTGCTCGCGCAGAATATCTGGGCGTTCTACAGCTGCCTGATCCTGATCAACCTGGCATATGCGGTGATCGATATCGCGGTGAAGGCCGGTTTTGCCGTCCTGCTGCCCGAGGATGCGCGCAGCGAAGTGTTTTCCATCAAGTACACCCTGACCAATATCGGTTACGCCGTGGGCCCGGCGTTCGGGGCGATAGTGGCCAAGCTGGATATCAGCGTGCCGTTTATCCTGTCGGCGCTGATGGGGGTGGGGTTCTTCCTGCTGTACTGGCGCTGGGGCGACCGCACCCTGGCGACCGTTGATGCCACGCAAAAGCCGGTGCCGTTCCTTGCCGTCGGCCGTGTTCTGTTAAGGGATCATCGCCTGGTGTGCTTCACCCTCGGCGGTGTGCTCAGCGCCGTGGTGTTCGGCCAGTTCACAGCATGGCTGTCGCAATACCTGGTGACCACCACCACGGCCGAATACACCTACACCGTGGTCAGCGCCGTGCTGACCACCAACGCAGTGCTGGTGATCGCCCTGCAATACGTGATCGGGCGGCGGATTTCCCACCGTTACCTGGGCCAGTGGCTGGTCGCCGGCCTGGGCATGTTCATGCTGGGCTTGATCGGTTTTGCGCTGTCCACCAGCGTGCTGTGGTGGGTGCTGGCGATGGCGGTGTTCACGGTGGGGGAGATCATCGTGTTTCCGGCCGAGTACATGTTCATCGACCGCATCGCCCCGGACCACCTGCGGGGCATGTATTACGGGGCGCAGAACTTGTCCAACCTGGGCGCCGCCCTTGGGCCGGTGCTGTGTGGGCTGGTGTTGGCCAACCTGCCGGCTCACACCATGTTCTACATGCTGGGGGCATTCATCGTCGGGGGCGGGGTGTTCTATTTCATTGGGGCGTCGTTGAAGGCAAATCATCCAGCGTGAGCTTGCCCATGGTGTTGCTCTGCAGTTCGTACCGCAGCTCTTCCACCATCTTTTCCACTTCTTGCGGGGTCTGCAGCCGGTTGGTGCTGATCCCGGTGACCACCAGGTCCACCCGGCCGGTGTCCAGGTCGTAGACCTTGAGGGTCAGGGACGCGTCACGGCACAGGGTGAACTCACAGGTCAGTGGCGACAAGCCTTCTTCAATGCAGTTGCGCAGTTGGGCGAGGGTAAACATGCGGGTTCCTTCAGGGCATCATTTCGATGCCTTAAAGGGTATGACTTGGTCTGCGCTGCAATAAGGCGAATTCGCACTAGCGGCACTAGTGCATTTGCACTTTCAATGCCTACTTTTTGAGGCGCAGTTCCCCGGCAAACAGCCCGCGTTCACGGGCCCAGACGATCGCCGCGCTGCGGCTGTGCACCCCCAGTTTCGAGTACACCGTGGCCACATGGTTGCGCACGGTATTGGGCGCCAGTTTCAGCCGTGAAGCGATCTCCTTATCGGCCAGGCCTTCGCAGATCAGGCCCAGCACATCGCGCTCGCGGGCGGTGAGGTCGGTGAAGGCCACGTTCGGCAGGTTGGGGCTGTTGACGCTCTTGGCGTTGGCCAGCTTCTCGATCAGGGTCTGGCTGAACCAGGACGCGTCCTGCATCACTTCCTCGATGGCGGCCACCAGTTCCAGTTCCGAGCGCTTGCGCTCGGTGATGTTCATCAGCACCAGCAAATAGCAAGGCACGTCCTGGATGATCACGGTGTCGGCGGAGACCACACAGTCGATCACCTCGTTGCCTTTCTTGCGCACCTTGAGGTCCTGACCTTCGAGGTTGCCGGCCTTTTCCAGGGTGGCGAACAACTGGTTGCCGGCCTGGGGGCTGTCGATGAAGTCGATGTCTTCGATGGATTTGCCGATCAATTCCTCGCTGGTGTAGCCGGTAATGCTCATGAACGCTTCGTTGATATCCACCACCTGCCGGTTGGCGGCGCCGCACACCAGCGTGGGCACCGGTGTCAGGCGGAACGACTTGGCAAAGCGCTCCTCGCTCTGGCGCAGGGCAATTTCCGCCTTGCGCCGGGGTTCCAGGTCCATGAACGAAAACAGCATGCAGTCCTCTTCGTTCATGTCCAGCGGCTGGCCGGCGACGATCACCAGCTTGCTACCGCCTTCGGGCAACCGCAGCTCGGCCTGCATTTGCGGGATAGTTGCGCCTTCCCCCAGGCGCTGAATGGCCAGGTCCTTGCGTTCGGCCTGTTCCAGCACGTCCAGTTCATACACGGATTTGCCGATGACCTGGTCGCGGTTGTAGCCAGTCATCTCCAGGAAGCCCTGGTTGACCTTGATGTAGCGCAGGTCGCTGAGGCGGCAAATCACCGCGGGGGCTGGGTTGGCGTTGAAGGTCTTTTCGAAACGCTGCTCGGCGCTGGCCCATTCGGTGGCATCGCTGAGGATCAGCACCAGCAATTCCGGCTCGCCATGGGAGTCGGTGATCACCAGGCTGCGCAGGCGGTGCACCCAGGTCCGTTCTTCGTCGCGGGTGGGGGTGACTTCCACCACCACGTCGGTGAACTCCTCGCCGGTGGCCGCGCGCGCCAGGGGGTAATTTTCCAGCAACACCGGGTGGTTGTTGCGATAGCGCAGGGCAAAGCGTTCGGCGTATTCCTGGGTATTGGCGCCCAGGGCCATTACGGCTTCGACACCGTGCATGGCCAGGGCGGCCTCATTGGCCCAGAGGATGGTCTGGTCGACTTCGGCAAGGATAATCCCGTCGGACAGCCCGGAGATGATTTGCTGCAGTTGGCGGCGGTTGGTTTCTTTGGCAAGAACGGCCTGGGTCATAGGTTCTCCGGGGTTTGAGGCGCATGGAAGGTACGACACCCGGGCTTCAGGATAGTGCAGAGCAATTGCCCGCGGCGGGGTGCGAATGCACCAGGCGGCCTGGTGCATTTGAGCGGGGACGAAGGGGGCGGGCGCTGGCCAGACTGAAACGGTCAAAAACTGTCAAAGGATCGATCATGACCACTGTCTATGAAACTAATCGCTCGCTGTTTCGCGTGTCCTGGAGTTCGGTATTGGCCGGGAGTGCCATTGCCCTGGTGACCTACCTGGTGCTCAGTGTGCTGGGCACTGCCATCGGCGCGAGTGCCTTGGACCCGCTGGAAACGGGTAACCCGTTGCGCGGGTTTGGCACGGGAGCCGGGATCTGGCTGTTTGTTTCGACCTTGCTGGCGATTGCTGCCGGCGCGTTTGTCGCCGGGCGCACCGCACCTGATCGTGGCGGCTTGCACGGCGTGCTGACCTGGACCCTCACCACCTTGCTCACCACTTGGTTGCTGGCAGGGCTGGCGGCCAGCGTAGTCGGCACGGCCGGCAATGTAGTCGGCAAAGGTTTGTCGGTGGCGGGTAGCGGCATCGCGGCTGCAGCGCCGGGCATCGGCGACAGCGTCAAGCAGCAGCTCAATGAGCAGGGCATCCAGCTGGACTGGAACAGCCTGCAAGGCCAACTCGACACCTTGCTCAAGCAAAGCGGCAAGCCTGAGCTGGACCCGGCCAAGGTCGAGCAGAAAACCGACCAGGCTGCCGCTGACGGCAAGCAAGTCGCCACCGAGGCTGCAACCAACCCGGCTCAAGCGAGCGATCAGTTGAAGCAGTGGTTCGAGCGTGTCAAAGCTTCCGGCGAGCCGGCCTTGAACGCTGCGGATAAAGACGCGCTGATCAACATCGTTGCCGCCCGCACCGGCAAGAGTAAGGAGGAGGCAACCCAGATCGTCGACAACTATGCCCAGGCGTATCAGCAAGCCATGCAGAAGGTCGATGAGCTGAAGCAACAGGCCGAACAGAAAGCCCGTGAGGCTGCTGATGTGGCCGCCAAACAGCTCTCCCGCGCGGCCTGGAGCACCCTGGCCATGTTGTTGCTGGGCGCGGCCTTGAGTTTCTTCGTAGGGCGCACAGCGCTGACAACCCGTCGGGTACCGCTTGCTTAATAAGGTTTGCAGCAAGGATGCTGCTTTTCACTGGCACCAAACATGCTAGTGTCAGGGTTCACACCCCCACCGGCAGTCCCTGGCGATGCGTGATATCTACAGCGTCTTCAATTCCAATGGTGCCTATGAAACCGCGGCCCATGCCCATGACGAGTTCATGTTGATGGTGCCCGAGCACGGCTTGCTGCGCTTCAAGGACGAAGACAGCGGGCGCAGCACGTCGGTGGTCGACCGCCAGTTCGTGCTGGTGCCGCCGCAGTGCAGCCATTCCTCCTCGTCACTCACCGCCAGCCAGGGCCACCTGGCGTTCTACGTCGACCCCGACTACATGCACTACGCGCTGCGCGACCTGTCCGGGGACGCCAATCGCCTGTTGCGCGTGCCCACCCTGGGCATCTGGCAAACCTCCGCGCCGCTGCACCATTTGCTGCTGGCGAAAAAAGCCTTCAGCCAGCCCGACCCGTATGTGGACCGAAGCCGCCAACTGGCCCAGGCCGACCACTTGCTGCTGCTCGAATGCCTGGCGATTTCCCTCAGCCAACCGAGCCTGCAACGCTCCTCCACCGAGCGTCACGGCGCCATGCTGGTGCGCGATGTGAAGGCCTATGTGGAGGGCAACCTTGAACATGCGCCGGGGCTGGATGACATCGCGGCGGTGTTCCATATGTCGCGCCGGCACCTGACCCGCTTGTTTGCCCAGCACACGGGCGAAACGGTATTGGCCTATGTCCAGCGCCTGCGCCTGGAACGTGCGCAAACCCTGCTGCGACACACGCGCATGTCGGTGCTGGAGGTGGCCAACAGCGTCGGCTATGAATCGCCTTCGCACCTGGCCCATGTGTTTCGCCGGGTGGTGGGCGTTTCCCCGGATGAATGGCGCCGCGCCTGACCCCTCCTCAATAATCGCCTTAACACCACTGGACCCTGTGGGAGCTGGCTTGCCTGCGATAGCGGTATGTCATTCACCACCGCTATCGCAGGCAAGCCAGCTCCCACAGTTGATTCGGTTCATGCCGTTGGATTTCCAGCAATCGATGGCCCAATCCCGCGCGTGATCCGGCCCGATCCCGTGCGCCACAAATCTGTCATCCGTTCATCCTCTGTTCACCAACAACGAACAAGTCCGGCGTACCGGACGAGGAGGGGCGGTGAGCGCAACACCCTTTATTCAATTCTCAGGCGTGCAAAAAAGCTTCAAGGTCGAGGGCCGCCATTTTGTGGCCGTACGCAATGTGTCGCTGCAGGTGCAGCGCGGTGAAATCATCACCCTGGTCGGCCCGTCGGGCTGTGGCAAATCCACCTTGCTTAACATGACGGCCGGGCTGTTCGGGCCCACCGAAGGCCAGGTGCATTACGACGGCGCCGAGGTCAAAGGCGTGAACACGCGGGTGGGCTACATGACCCAGGCCGACCACCTGCTGCCTTGGCGCACCGTGGCCGGCAATATCGCGGTGCCGTTGCAGATTCGTCGCATGCCCAAGGCGCAGATCGACGCGCGGGTCGAAGAGCTGATGGCCTTGGTGGGCCTCACCGGCTTTGGCGAAAGCTACCCCAACCAGCTTTCCGGTGGCATGCGCAAACGCGCGGCCATGGCGCGCTTGATGGCCAGTGACCCGGAAACCCTGCTGATGGACGAACCCTTCGGCGCCCTCGATGCGCAGATGCGCCTGACCCTGCAAACCGAACTGTTGCGTCTGTGCCGCAAGCTGAACAAGACCGTGCTGTTCGTGACCCACGACGTCGACGAAGCGATCGCCCTGGCCGACCGCTGCGTGGTGTTCGCCGGGCGCCCGGGCACCATCGACCATGTGCTCGACATCCCCCTGACGGGCGAGCGCAACCTCGTGCAACTGCGCTCCGATCCGCGCTATGTGGCGCTCTGCGCCGAACTGTGGAAACGCCTCGCGCCAGACGTCGCCGGCGCGGCCGATCCCGCTTCATTGGCTCACTCACTGGAGGTCGTATGATCCAGGTTTATCGCGTGTTGTTCCTGGTGTTCCTGCTGCTGCTGTGGGAGGGCGTGTCGCGCTGGTTCGGCGTGGAGTTCTTCATCAGCCGCCCCTCGGCGGTGGCGCAGAGCCTGTGGAAAATCCTGTTGAACGGGGTGTTTTTCTACCACGCCGGCATCACCACACTGGAAGCCGTACTGGGCTTTTTCTTCGGTTCCCTCGCGGGCTTGATCGCAGGCCTGGTGCTGGGCCGGGCGAAGGTGCTGGCGGATATCCTCGACCCGTTTCTCACCGCGTTCTACAGCCTGCCCAAGGTGGCGCTGGCGCCGCTGTTCATCCTCTGGTTTGGCATCGGCTTGCCGATGAAAGTGATCCTGACCGCCGCCGTGGTGTTCTTCCTGGTGTTTCTCAACACCTACAGCGGGGTGCGCAACGTGTCCCGTGAGCAACTGACGATCCTGCGCCTGATGGGCGCCAAGGAGCGCGACCTGCTGACCATGGTGGTGATCCCGTCGGCGTTCACCTGGGTGTTCACCGGCCTGCGCTTGTCGGTGCCCTACGCACTGATCGGAGCCCTAGTGGGCGAGATCATCGCCGCCAACCGTGGCCTGGGTTACTTGCTGTCCGATGCCGCCTCGCAGTTCGACACCGCCGGCGTGTTCGCCGCGCTGGCGGGCATCATCGCCCTGGCCCTGATCCTCAATACTGCGGTGAAGCTGGCCGAGCGCAAGCTCATGCCCTGGAAAGCCAATGAAGCGGAACGTGAAGTTGCGGTTTAACCCCCTTTAGTCGTGGAGCTTGATCATGCTTAAACGTTTCGTGTTTGCCAGCCTGTTGTGCGCCGCTTTCCTGCCGGCTGCCCAGGCCCAGGACCTCACCAAAGTCACCCTCGCATTCCCCAGCGAAGGCTTCCTGTATGTGCCGATCTACGTCGCGCAGAAGCAGGGCTACTTCGCTGAAGAAGGCCTGAATGTGGACGTGATCGTGTTTCAAAAAGGCGGCTCGGCCGCGCTGACCGCCGTGTTGGGCCGCGATGCCGATGCCTACGTCGGCTTGCCTGCGGTGGCGGTGCGCGCCCGCAGCAAGGGCCAGAATGTGCAGGCCTTCGCCGCCGTGCAGACCCAGTTCGGCAGCACCGTGGTGATCGACGGTGAGTCGGCGCACAAGGCCGGGGTGTCGGCCACCTCGCCGGTGTCGGCCCGTGCCCAGGCGCTCAAGGGCTTGAAGATCGGCGTGACCGGCCCCGGCAGCACCACCGATATGCTGGTGCGCTACCTGGCCAAGGACGCCGGTTTGAACCCGGACAAAGACTTCACCATCATGCCCATCGGCGGCGCACCGAACATGCTGGCGGCGTTTTCCCAGGGCAGCATCAACGGCTTTTCGCTGTCGCCACCGACCATCACCACTGCCGCGCAGCAAGGCGGCTTTGTGTTGATGGACCTGGCCAAGGGTGAATACAAACCGCTGGACGGTTTCCTGTTCACCGCGATGATTGCCCGTGAAGACTGGTTGAGCGCCAACAAGCTGACCGCTGAAAAGCTGGTGCGTGCCTTGTGGAAGGCCGAACACCTGATTGCCACCGAGCCGGCCAAGGCCCGCGAATCGGTGCGCCCGTACTTCGCCCATACCGACGCGGCGATCTTTGATGCCGCCTGGACCGCCTCGTTGCCGTCCTACCCGGCGACGCCGCGCATCGAAAAAGACGGTGTCGTAAAGAACATCAGTTTCATGAACGCGGTTGAGAACGAGCCTGTGTCACTCGATGCGCAGCAGGTCTACACCAATTCCATCGTCGACGCTGTGGCGCCGACAGTTTCCACCCTCAAGGGAGAGGCGAAATGACGCCCGAGGTTCACCTGGTCAATGTATTCCCCGCCACCTCTCGTGGCGGCAACCCGGCCCCCACCGTGGCGGTGGCCGATGGCATGAGCGATGCCGATATGCAGCAGGTCGCCCGCGATTACGGGCATGAGTGCGGCTTTGTGTTTGCCGCGCCGGCCGGCAGCGATTTTGATTTTGCCCTGCGCTTCTGGGTGCCCAACCATGAGATGGAAATGTGCGGCCATGCCACCGTTGGCGCGGTGTGGTTGCTGGATCAACTGGGCATGTTGCACAAGGACCGCCTGGCACTCTGGACCCAGAGCGGGCGCGTCGACGCACGGATAACCGACGCGGGAACGCCGCAGATCCAGGTGGAGATCAGCCAGCCCAAGGGCCAGGTCGAAGCCTTGAATGACCCGCTGGTAGAGGCCGAAATCCTCTCGGTGCTGGGCATTACTTCCAACGAGCTGGCGCCGTTGCCGATCCAGAATGCTTGCACCAGCCGCGTGAAAACCCTGGTGGCCTTGAAAAGCGTGGCGGTGCTGGATAGCCTCAAGCCGGACTTTCGCCGTATGGAGCAACTGTGTGAACGCATCGGCTCCACCGGTTTGTACCCGTATGCGCCGTCGGACCTGGAAGGCCGCCAGTTCGACGCACGGCAATTCCCCAAATCCTCGGGCTACCCGGAAGACGCTGCTACCGGCATCGCCGCCGCAGCCTTGTCCTTCGGCTTGCTGGAAAACGGCCTGGTGACCGCCGATGACCGCCCGGTGCATATCCGCCAAGGGCGGGCGATGGGCCGGCCGTCGCAGATTTCCCTGCGCTTTCGCCGCGATGAGACGGGACAGGTGCAGGGCTGCTGGCTGGGTGGGCATGTGGAATTCGCCGAGGTGCCGGCATGAGCCTGCGCGAGCGAATCACCGCCTTGGGCTGGGTGCTGCCCGAGACACCCAGCCCCAAGGGCGACTACGTACCGGTGACGATCCACGCCGGCGTGGCCTATGTCAGCGGCCAGGTTTGCCGAGTGGGTGAGGGCGTGATCAGCGGCCCGGTGACCGACCAGACGCCGCCGCAAACCGTGCTGCACGCTGGGCAAACCTGCGCACTGCGCGCCCTGAGCGTGTTGGACCAGGCTGTGGGCCTGGAGAACATCGAGCGCATTTTATTCGTGCGTGGCTTTGTGTACGGCGGGGAAGGTTTCCAGAACTTCTCCAAAGTCGTCGACGGTGCTTCGCAGGTGTTGATCGACGTGTTTGGCGAGTGCGGCCGGCACGCACGCTCGGCAGTGGGCGTGGCGGGCCTGCCCAGTGGCGGCCTGCTGGAGCTGGAGGTTGTCGCTGCTGTGAAACCCAACGCATAACTGTAGGAGCCGGCTTGCCGGCGATAGCGATCAAACAGGCACCGATGTGCTGACTGAAACATCGCCATCGTCGGCAAGCCGGCTCCTACCGGTCCTGTGGCAGAATACGGGCCTTTTACGCGTATCTCGCAAAGGTGCCCCTTGAGCGCAGGCAAAGCCGTCGGACTTTTACTACTCACCTCAATGCTGGCAGCGTGCGGCACCTCGCCGCCACGTACACCCAATGACCTCTGCGGTATCTTCCGCGAAAAGGACGACTGGTACGACGCCGCCAAAGTCACGCAAAAGCGCTGGGGCGTGCCGATCCAGGTACCGTTCGCGATCATGTATCAGGAGTCAGGCTTCCGTCAGGACGCCAAGACCCCGCGCAAATACCTGCTGTGGATCATCCCCTGGGGTCGCGTCTCCACCGCGTCCGGCTACGCCCAGGCCAAGGATGAAGTGTGGAACGACTACCGCAAGAGCACCGGCCGCACCGGCGCCAGCCGCCAGGACTTCGACGATGCCATCGACTTCGTCGGCTGGTACATGGACAAGACCTACACCATCAACGGCGTCTACAAGTACGACGCCTACGGCCAATACCTGAACTACCACGAAGGCTGGGGCGGCTACCGCCAGCGCACCTACGCCAGCAAAGCCTGGTTGCCGCCGGTGGCAAGCAAGGTGCAGGCGCGCTCGCAGATGTACGCGGCGCAGTACGCAGGGTGCAAGGATGATTTGGGGCGGGGGTTCTGGAGTCGGTTTTGGCGGTGGTTCTGAGGTGCTGAAACTGCCCCTGTGGCTTGCTGCTTTTGCTTAGCGCGGGAGTGCTGGGTGTTTAGCGTATCCAAGTGTCTGATCATAAAGGTCAATGCGCCGATCCCTTTGCAAGTCGTTAAGGCTGTTCCAGATGGGCGCACTGCGTGCGTGACTGAGGTCGATGTCGGCAAACAGAATCTCCTGTCGGTTGGCCGACGCCACTTTGCCAATGGGCCAGCCATTGTTCCCGGCAATCAGCGAACACCCCAGGTAACGTGAGTCGCGTTCTTCACCGATTCGACTGGCTGCGGCGATGAACACGTTATTGACGTGGGCTGCTGTCATGGTCAGGTAGGACGCCATGCACTTGCCGGCTTCGTCAAACAACGGGGGAGGGGTCCATACCCAGTTGTTCAGGCTGCAGATGATATCGGCGCCTTGCTGGCTGAGAATGCGCGCAACTTCGGGAAACCAGATGTCCCAGCAGATAAGCATGCCGATACGCCCAATCGGCGTATCGAAGACTGGAAAGCCGGTATCTCCGGGTGTGAACCAGAGTTTTTCCAGGTTCCAGAGATGCGCTTTGCGGTACTTGCCGATAAAACCGTTCGGTCCGATCAGGACGCTGGTGTTGAACAACTGCATGCCGTCGCGTTCGTTGAGGCCTGCTGCCAGATATACCCGGTGCAGGGAAGCAAATTCGATCCAGGCCTGCACGCTTCTCCCGCTTGGAACGGCTTCGGCATGATCAAAGGCATCTTGGCGGCTGGCAAAGAAATAACCACAGTTTGAAAGCTCGGGAAGCACAATCAGCGTGGCGCCGCCGTTTGCAGCTTCTGTTGCAAGTGCAAGGCATTGTCGAAGGTTGGCGTTGCGATGTTCCGTTCCGACCTGGGGATCAAATTGCACGACAGAAACACGGACAGAGCTGGTAGCTGGGTTCATGACAGGGGACTCTTATGGGAACTGCTCTACATAAAAGGTGATCGGGCGGCGAGACGTAAATCAGGTGCTTCCGTTTACGTTGTCAGTTGGCTCCCCACTGATCTCGCCCTTGGCCGCTCAAGCCGGTTGCGGGTCTGACTCTTCTCGCCCTTGCCAAACCCGCCCAGTTCTGGGAAAACCTCACCCTTTGTAACGTTTACGAGCACCCTATGAGCACCGAAGAACTCCAAATCACCGACATCCGCCCCGGCACCGGCAAAGCCGTGGTCAAGGGAGCACTGATCACCACTCAATACACCGGCACGCTGGAAGATGGCACGGTGTTCGATTCCTCCTGGGAGCGTGGCAAGCCGTTCCAGTGTGTGATCGGCACCGGGCGGGTGATCAAGGGCTGGGACCAGGGCTTGATAGGCATGCAGGTCGGCGGTGTGCGCACCTTGTTTGTGCCTGCGCACTTGGCCTACGGCGAGCGTTCGATGGGGGCGCACATCAAGCCCAACAGCAATCTGCGTTTCGAGATCGAGTTGCTGGAAGTACTGACACGGGACGATTGAGGGGGGGACATGGACGCCGCGGGAAGGCATCACGATGGGGCGGCAGGTGAACACCGTGTCCATTCAGGTCAAGGCACTGGCCGACGGGCAGGTTGATGATTACCTGGCGCGAGTCGAGCGCGACCGACCGGACTGGGCACCGCCCTTGTAGGAGCCGGCTTGCCGGCGATGGCAGCGTGTCAGGCGCTGATTTTATTTCTGGCAGGCCGCGATCGCTGGCAAACCAGCGTCCACAGCGGTTGTGTCAGATAGTTTTCCTGAACTTACCCTGAAGAACGGGCTTATACAGTGGCGGTACTTTTTCCTACGGTTTACTCACCTGGCTTCGGGGCGTAAGCTGCGGGCGTTTTTATCAATAGCGGAGACCCTCAGTGGGTACTTGTTCGAGTGACAGTCGTCGGCCGGTTTCGGTAACCGGCACCAACTTGGCAAGGTAACGCGCATTCTTCCGATGCCGTTGTCTCGCCTGAAAGAGCGAGAAGCGGCATCCCGCAGTGGCCCGTCCGGGCACCTGCTTTGAGCCCCTCTCATTTGACGCTGACCAGCACCTGATGCCAATCGGGATGCTACGGACACGCTTGCCTTTTACGGTGGGCGGGCCGAGCTGACCTTGCCTGTTTATCGGGTGCGGTGCAGCCGGTTGTACCTGGCTGGATGGATTTTCACAATTGCCAGTCAAGCTGGCAGGCAAGGGCCGTGTTCACAAGGACAGCCCGTCGTCAGGAGCACTATCCATGCAAGCAATCAACAACATCAACCTCAATTCCCTGGTCGATACCCTGGTCAGCCTCACCGCCGCGTTTATCCTCGGTGGCCTGATCGGTTTCGAACGCCAGTACCGCCAGCGCACGGCCGGCTTGCGCACCAATGTGTTGGTGGCGGTGGGCGCGGCGATCTTTGTGGACATGGCCAATCGGCTCGGTGGTGCAGAAGGCGCGGTACGCGTGGTGGCGTACGTGGTATCGGGCATCGGTTTTCTCGGTGCCGGTGTAATCATGCGCGAAGAAGGCAATGTGCGCGGGCTCAATACTGCTGCCACCCTCTGGGCCTCGGCAGCGGTGGGGGCGTGTGCGGGGGCCGACCTGATTCTCGAAGCGTTGCTGGGGACGCTGTTTGTGCTGGCGGCCAATACACTGCTACGCCCGATCGTCAACAACATCAACCGCCAGCCATTGGACGTGGTCTCGGCAGAGGTCACCAACATTCTTTATGTCATTGCCCGGCGTACCCAGCAGAAGGCGGTCCTGGCTTTGCTGGAGGCTGAGCTGGCGCGGTGCAACTATCCGGCCAGTGACGTAGACGTTCGGCCGTTTGGCACTGAAGAAGTGGAGATCGAGGCGACCCTGGCGGTCACCTCCGTGGACGGCGACGAGCTGGATGCGCTGGTGGCGCGTATCTCCACGTCGACCCTGGTGGTTCAGGCCTTCTGGAGCCCGAGTACTACCGACTAATCCCCTGGGGGTCGGCTTTGCCTTGGTAAAGCTGGCTATGCTTATGTGAGGAAAAGTCCTACATGTGTTCGGGATTATCCCTTCATCTGAAATGACATTCCGTTGTTAAGGTTGCGCGCTTGCGCCTGTTCAGGACCCAAGGTGCGGCTTTACGTGGTTGTCGTGTTTTTCAAATGGAGGGGCCCAACTGCCTGAGTTGTCACGCAGAGTAATCAGTACCGGTTGTCGGAACTGTTACTTTTCACAGGTAGATGGGACCCGCTTGATATGTAAGTGTTCCGATCCTCCCAGGGGAGTCATATGAGCAAAGCGTTAATTGTGGATGACCATCCGTTTATCCGTGCCACTGTCCGTTTTCTGCTGAAGCAAGAAGGCTTCGATACCCTATACGAAGCGGGCAATGGCGCCGATGCCATGCAGATCGCTCGCGAGGAGCGCCCGGATCTGATCATCCTCGACCTGGCAATGCCCAAGCTGGGTGGGTTGGAAGTGATCAGCCGGATCAAGGCCCTGGGCCTCCCTTGCAAAATCCTGGTATTGACCTCCTACCTGGCGGTGTTCTTTTCGACCCGTTGCATGCGCGCTGGCGCCATGGGGTTTGTCGCGAAGACCGGTGAGCTGGATGAGCTGCAAAAAGCCATCAAGGCTGTGATGTCCGGCTATAGCTGTTTTCCCAGCCTGCCGACCAGTTCGGTACGCCGAGACGATTTGCAGTCCAGCGAGCAGGAGCTGGTGGACGCGCTCTCGGACCGCGAGCTGACCGTGTTGCAAAAACTCGCCTTGGGTTTGGGCAACAAGGAGATCGCCGAGGACATGCTGCTTAGCCACAAGACCATCAGCACCTACAAGACACGCCTCAAGGAAAAGTTGCGCATGTCATCGATCGTGCATTTGTCCAAGTTCGCCCAGCGCAATCATCTGATCTGATCTGATATGACCACCCCCCGGCTGCTGAGATGGGGCCCGATCCTGCTGGTGGGGTTGTTGCCCATGATGGCGATGGCCCTGGACGACCCCCAGCATTTGCGTTTACTCGGACACTCCAGCCTTGATGGGGGCTCCGTGTCACTGGGCGAGGCTGACGGACGATGGTTGCGGGAGCGGCGCACCTTGTTGATGGGCGTGTCCGCTCCCGACTACGCGCCCTTCGACCTGAGCAACAATAACGACGAACTCGAGGGCATCACGGCCGACTATGCGGCGCTGATCGCCCAGGCCTTGAACATCACGGTCGACGTTCGTCGTTATGACACACGCGATGAAGTGATCGAGGCACTCAAGCGGGGTGCCGTGGATTTTGTCGGCTCGGCCAATGGGTATGAGGCGGTCGACCCGCAGTTGGTGCTGTCGCGTTCCTGTGCCAACGATCAGCCGACGTTGGTCACCCGTTCCAGCGACAGCCAGGCGCTGAGCGCCGACCTTGCCGGCAAGCGCGTAACCATGCTGTATCACTACATGCAGCCCGATGCCGTGCAGGCCTTCTACCCCAAAGCCCATCTGCAATTGTTTGGTTCGACCTTCGAAGCCATCGGCGCCGTGGCGTTCGGCCAGGCGGACGTGTACCTCGGGGACGCCATCAGCAGCCGTTACCTGATCAACAAGAATCATCTGAACAACGTGCGCATGGCGGACTTTTCCTCCTTGGAGGTAAACCCCTTTGGCTTTGCTTTCAACCGTGATAACACACGGCTGCTGAACATTATCAACGCGGCATTGGCGGTGATTCCGGCCAACCAGCAAATGTAAATCCTGCGCCGATGGAGTGCCGGCGGCGGCTATCTGGAGGCTGACCGGCTGCGCTTGAGCACCAATGAACAGCGCTGGCTGGAGAAACACCCAAGGCTCAAGGTGGCGGTCCTCGACAAATTCGTCCCGCTGTCATTTTTCAACGAACAAGGGCAATTCGAAGGCCTCAGCGCCGAGGTGTTGTCGCGGATCAGCCTGCGCACCGGCTTGAAGTTCGATGTGGTGCCAGGCAGTTCGCTGCTGCAACAAATTGACGACGTCAACACGGGCCGCGCAGACATGGTTGCGGTGATCACACCCAGTGTCGAACGGTCCGAGAAGATCCGTTTCACTCGGCCCTATCTGTCCAATCCGTACGTTTTGGTGGTGCGCGACGACGACAAGCAAACGGTTACCCTGGAAGACATGTCGGGCAAACGTCTTGCATTCATTGGAGGAAACAGCCTGGCTGCGCAGATAGCCCTGGATTATCCAGGCATTGCGTTTGTCGACGTCGAGAATCCGGAGCAGGCCATGGCGCAGGTTGCCACCGGGGGGGCCGATGCAACGGTGCTGTCGCTCATCAGCGCACGCTACATGGTCGCGCGGAACTACGGTGACCGCCTGCGGATCACCAGCACCGTCGGCACCGAACCGGCGCGTATCACCTTCGGCGTCAACCGTAGCCAGCTGGAGTTGTATTCGATTCTCGACAAGGCGCTGCTGAGTATCCCGCCTGAGGAGCTTGATGAGCTGACCAACCACTGGCGCAGTGAGGTCATCATCGAAGAAAGCTACTGGTTGCGTCATCGCGATGCGATCCTGCAAGGCTTCGGCCTGGCGGCGTTGTTGCTGCTGCTTGCCCTGGGCTGGGCGATGTATCTGCGCAACCTGATCCGCAAGCGTGTGCAGGCCGAGCGGGCATTGAGCGACCAGATGCGTTTCATGAGCGTTTTGATCGACGGCACGCCTCATCCGATTTACGTGCGGGACCGCCAGGGGCGGCTGATGGCCTGCAACAACGCTTATCTCGATGTGTTCGGTTTCAAGCTGGAAGACGTGATCGGCAAGACCGTGGTGGAGACCGACACCGGTAACCCGCCGCAGGCCCGATCGTTCCATGAGGACTACTTGCGGTTGATGGCGTCGGGCGAGCCGCAGATCCACGACCGGATACTCAAGTTGCCCACCGGTGACGTGCTGACCATCTACCAGTGGATGCTGCCGTACCGTGATGGCGACGAGAAGGTGGTTGGTATGATCGCCGGCTGGGTGGATGTGAGTGAGCGCCAGCGGCTGTTGCGCCAGGTACAGGAAGCCAAGGAGGACGCCGACGCGGCCAACCGCGCCAAGACCACCTTCCTGGCAACCATGAGCCATGAGATACGCACGCCGATGAACGCGGTGATCGGCATGATCGAGCTGGCCCTGAAAAATGCCGAACAAGGCCGGGCAGACCGCGATGCGCTGGAAGTGGCCTCGGTCGCCTCGCGCGGTATGCTGGAGTTGATCGGCGATATCCTCGACATTGCGCGGATAGAATCCGATCACCTTTCCCTGACCCAGGAACCCACCCACCTGCACGAACAGTTGGCCTCGGTGGCGCGTGTGTTCGAGGGCCTGGCGCGGGCCAAGGGCCTGGTCTTGCAGGTGGAACTGGATCCACTGCTTGAGCGTGCGGTCATGGTCGACCCGCTGCGGTTCAAGCAGGTGGTGTCCAATCTGCTGAGCAATGCCATCAAGTTCACTGCCAAGGGCCAGGTGATGTTGGGGGCGACCGGCACGTTGGACGGCGAGCAGTTGACACTCAGGCTTTGGGTGCAGGACACGGGAATTGGCATCAGTGCACAGGACCAGCAGCGGTTGTTCAACCCGTTTATCCAGGGCAGCAACAACGAACAATCGGTACGCAGTGGCTCGGGCCTCGGGCTGGTGATCAGTCGCAGCCTGTGCAAAATGATGGGCGGGCAGTTGCACCTGAGCAGTGTGCTGGGGCAAGGCACGCGGGTTGATGTGCAGTTGGCGCTGGCCCTTACGACGGACTTGCCGGCACCGCTTGCTGTGCCGGAGTCGCACCTTCCACCGGCACGGGTATTGAACATCCTGGTGGTGGATGACTACCCGGCCAACCGTTTGTTGCTGGCGCGGCAATTGAGCTTCCTGGGGCACCGCATTACTGCTGCAGAAGAGGGGGTGCAAGGGCTTGAATGCTGGCAGGCGGGACACGTCGACTGTGTCATCACCGACTGCAACATGCCCCTGAAAAATGGTTACCAGCTCGCCCAGGACATTCGTGCCCAGGAACGTGAAAAAGGCTTGTCGCCTTGCCTGCTGCTGGGGTTTACCGCCAACGCCCAGCCCGAGGAAACCGAGCGCTGCCGTGCCGCGGGCATGGATGGCTGCCTGTTCAAACCCACAGGCCTGGATGACCTGCGCGCAGCCCTGGCTGCCTGCACGGTTGCAGAGGCCGAGCCTGCAGCCGGGTTTGATCTCGGTGCATTGATTGCATTAACGGGGGACGACCCTGCGGCCCTCAACGAGTTGCTCAAGCCACTGCTCGACAGCCTGGGCGCCGACCGCGCCCTGTTGCCAGTGCTGCAACGCAAGACTGACTTTGCCAAGCTGCATGACCTTGCCCATCGCATCAAGGGCGGCGCGCGGATGGTCAAGGCGCAGGGATTGATCACCTGTTGCGAAACCTTGGAGGCCACCTGCGAGCAGCAGGAACGCGAACGCCTGGGCGCGGTGGTCGATGAGTTGAGGGTGGCCCTCGATGAGTTGCATCACAGCCTGAGCCATTACTGCAATCAGGCGTGATCGTGGTTGAGGGGTATTGGGGAGTTTTGGGAGAACTCCTACATGAAGGGGGAACAAGCCTGATTTTGTCTGCGGGATATGTCTGGAAAATGGGCCTCGCTCACTGACGAGCACTGCCTGCCCAGGGGTTTGCCATGCCGAACAAAGCACTGACTATCCTGATTGCCGATGAACAGCATCTGCAACGCTTGTACATCGAGAAAATGCTCAACCAGTTGGGGTATCACCGGATCGTCCCGGTGCAAACGTTCGACGAAGTCCAGATTCTGACGGCCATCCCTGCCGAGCCCTTTGATGTGCTCATCATCAACGCGGGGCTCGCCGCCCATACCTGCGGGCCGCAACCCCAGGTTCGCCATGTGCTGGTCTACGATCACCTCGACCTGGCGGCACCGGCGGGTGCAACGCCGGCCGTACTTGTGCGGCTGCCCGGCGTGCCGGACAACATCAACCTCGAACATTTCATGGATATCATCGACCCGCCGCAGGCCAATACGGGCCTGCGGGTGTTGCCGTGGCTGCGGGAGTTGTCCCGCCAGCCGGTGGCCGGGGCCTAGTCCCACTTTGGCGCGATGCCCTTGGGGCTGGTCAGGCGGTGGCCACGTTCCAGGCCGGCGATCTGCGCCATGTCGGCGGCGCTCAAGGTCAGTTGCAACGCCTTGAGGTTGCTCTCCAGGTTGGCCCGTTGGGTCGACGATGGGATCACTGCATAGCCCAACTGCATCGCCCAGGCCAGGGTGACCTGCGCCGGGGTGGCTTGATGGCGTTCGGCGATCTGCTGGATCACCGGGTCTTTCAGCACTTCGCCGTAGGCCAGGGTCATGTAGGAGGTAATCTGGATGCCGTTGGCTGTGGCGAAATCCACCACTTTCCGGTTTTGCAGGTAGGGGTGCAGTTCGACCTGGTTGGTGGCGATATTCTCGGCACCCACGGCGGCGATCGCTTGTTTCATCAGGTCGATGGTGAAGTTGGAAATGCCGATTTCACGGGTCAGGCCCAGGCGCTTGGCTTCCAGCAATTGCCCCATGAACTCGGCCACGGGCACTTGGTCCTCCGGCGACGGCCAGTGGATCAGGGTCAGGTCAAGGTAATCGGTCTGCAGTTTGCGCAAGCTTTCCTTGAGGCTGGGGATCAACTGGCCTTCGGCGAAGTTGGCGATCCAGATCTTGCTGGTGATGAACAGCTCGCTGCGTGGGATGCCGCTGTTGGCAATGGCCTGGCCGACATCGGCTTCGTTTTCATAGATCTGCGCGGTGTCGATGACGCGGTAGCCCAGTTCCAGGCCGGTGCTCACCGAGTCGATGACCACTTGGCCTTGCAGGCGAAAGGTACCAAGGCCAAAGGCGGGAACTGCGTGCTTAGGGGTAGACATCGGTAACTCCTGGAGGGGTGTGAACAATGGAGTCGAGTATCCGCCCGTCGTTCCTTCGGAAAAACCGCCGAACCCGAAAAGGACTCTTTACTGCAAATCACGAATGGCCAGTGTTCTCTCTGAACATCCACATGACCGTTCATCAGCTTTGTCAGGTCGGCGTTGTCGGCTTCACTTGCCAGCCACCGCTGCTGCGCGGTATTCCAGAACACTCTCCCGTTAACCTTGGATAGGCCATGACCCAACACCTCACCGAATACGCCGATGCCAGCCCCGAAGTGCGCGCGGTCTACGACGACATCATGCAAACGCGCAAGGTCGAGCAGGTGAACAACTTCTGGAAATGCCTGGCCGCGCACCCGCCGACCTTGCGCCGCACCTGGGAAAGCCTCAAGGAGATCATGGCGCCGGGCGCACTCGACCCGCTGACCAAGGAGTTGCTCTATGTGGCCGTGAGCGTGACCAACAACTGCCCGTACTGCATTGCGTCCCACACCGCTGCTGCGCGCAAGGCCGGCATGACCGATGAGATGTTTGGCGAGTTGCAGGCGGTGGTCGGCATGGCCAACGAAACCAATCGCCTGGCCACCGGCTACCGCGTGCCGGTGGACGAGGCGTTCAAGTTGCCGTGAGGCCACTCAGCGGTCGAACCACCCCAGCAATACCGTGACGTTATCGCGCCCGGCGTACTCGCGGGTGAGATTGACCAGCCGACGGCACGCGGTGTCCAGCGTGTCGCGCCGGGCAACGGCGAGGACCTGGAGCATTTCCTGGTGCGGCACGCAGCCGTGCAGGCCGTCACTGCACAGCATCAACAGGTCGCCGGGCTGCACCGGGTGTACGCGCACCTGGGGTTCGACCCGGGGGCCGGGGCCGATGGCTTGCAGCAACAGGTTGCGCGCCGGCAGCCGGTCCACTTTGCCGGCTTCGAGGGCTTGTTGGTACCAGGTCTGGTCGCGGGTCAGCAGGCTCAGTTCGCCCTCGCGGTAGCGGTACAGGCGGCTGTCGCCCACGTGGAACACCAGTAATGGCCCGGCCAACTGCGGGCGCCACACGCCGGTGAGGGTGGTGCCCATGCCGCTGCCTTCGCTCATGTGGCGGGCCACATTTTGCTGGTAGACGCACTGGTTCACCTGGTCGATGGCGTTGTGCAATAGGCTGGCGGCTTGCATCTGCGGGTCGGACCAGGTGGCGTCGGGGTCGAGGCCATCGTGGGCCGGGTCGACGCTGTGAACCTTGAGGGCCTCGCGCAGGCTGATCAACGCTTCGGCGCTGGCCAGGGCGCCGGCCTCGTGGCCACCCATGCCGTCGGCCACGGCGAGCAGGCCCAGGGCGGGCTCCACCAGAAAGTTGTCTTCGTTACTCTGGCGCACCGAACCGACATCACTGACCCCATAGGCAACCGCCGCGGCCAGTTGATGAGGCCCGCAGGCGCTGAGTGGGGTATCGGTCATGGGAGAGACTCGAAGCTGGTGAGGAATGCCAGGCGCTGGGCCTCGCTCTCAATGTGCTCGGCCAACAGTTGCAGGAACGGTTGGCGCAAGGAAGTGGCCCGCGCGGCGCGGCTGACCACAATGCGGGCGATGGGGCCGATCAGCACGGCCAGGCGCTTTTCGGCCATCTGCGAGAAGGCCGGGTCAAGGGGCGCGGGCACTGTTTCGGTGGTGCGGGTGACCTCGGTGGGCGGCTCGATCGCCGTGGGTTCACGGGGTGGCTCCACAGGCGCGGTCGGCGGGTTCAGGCGCAGGAACAGCGACTGGCTGGCACTGGCGAACTGTTCCCGGCCACGCTCGGAAGGGATGTGGGGCAGCAGTGCCGCGCAGATGGCGTCGAAGTCATCTGCACCGTTGAGGCTCTTGCGCACCAGGAAGCGTGCCAGCGGCCCGATCTGGTGGGACAGCAGCGACTCCAGTTCCGGCATCACCGCAAGCTTCCAGGGCGTCAGGGTTTCCACCGCTTCAGTGATTGCCGCCGTGCCGGTTGGCAGTGGAGTAACACCACTGCTCAGGGGCTGGTTGGGGCGGATCAAGACGGTGCGGTCATCGTCGATTTCGGCGTTGGTCCAGGTGCCGGTCGCCGTGCCCAGCAGGGCTTCCAGGTCGTCGAGAAACGCCTGGGCCGAGGGGTAGCGCTCGGCCGGACGTTTGGCCAGGGCGCGCACGATGACGGCATCCAGCGCCGGGTCCAGCGCCAGGTTGAGGCTCGACGGTGCCACGGGCGTCTGGTTGAGGATCTGCTGCATGACCATGGTGGCGGAGCCCGAGAACGGCCGCTCGCCCGTGAGCAATTGGTACAGCACGATCCCGGCGGAAAACACATCGGAGCGGCCGTCGATCAACTCACCGCAGAACTGCTCCGGCGACATGTAGCTGGGCGTGCCGATCATCGAACCGGTTTGGGTGAGGGTAGAAGAGTCCAGGCGAGCGACGCCGAAGTCGGTGACCTTGACCTTGCCATCGGCGGTAATCAGCAAGTTGGCCGGCTTGATGTCGCGGTGCACCACGCCTTTGGAGTGGGCGTATTCCAGGGCAGACAACAGTTGGCGCATCCAGCCGAGGCTGTGACTCAGGTCGCGGGGTGTCTGTGCGGCGAGCAAGGTATTGAGCGGCGTGCCCTCGACAAACTCCATGGCGATGTACGCCGAGCCTTCATCCTCGCCGTAGTCGTAAACGCCGACGATATTGGGGTGCATCAGGCGGCCAGCCGCTTGGGCTTCATTCTTGAAGCGGCTGACCAGCTCGGCGTGCTGGCTGTCGCCGAACAGTTCCTTGCGGATGGTCTTGAGCGCCACGGTACGCGCGATGTTCGGGTCGAACGCCTTGTACACCGTGCCCATGGCACCTTTGCCGAGTACGCTGTCGATGCGGTACTTGCCAAGTTGTTCAAGCATGATCGTGAACCTATTCCTCAAGCATCTTCATGGCACTGACCAGGCTGGTGCGCATGCGGCCAAATGACTGGCCCAGGCGTGCCAATTCGTCGCTGCCGCTGACGTCCATGGGTGGCACGTCGGTTTCACCCAGGCTGACCCGATCGGCCAGCGCCGACATCTGCCGCAGGCGACGGGTGACAAACAGGTGCACCGCCACGTTCAAGGCCACGAACAGCACGGCAAAAATCCCCAGCATCGACAGCATGTAGCTGTGCAGCAGGCTCCTGGCCCGTTGCAGCGGCAGGTCCAGTGGCACGGTGACCAGTTGTGCGCCGATGGTGTCGTTGAGCTTCCAGCCAAAGCCGTTGCTCGCGCCGTAGATGTCGACCATGGTTTTCGGCGCCGCCTCGGGTGTGCTGTGGCACGCCAGGCAAGCCCCGTCCTTGATCTGGATCGGCCGCGCGATGTACAGCGCGGCGCCTTTGTCGTCGGTGCGTTCGCCCACCATCTCGTCTGTCTGTGGCTGGCTGCGCAGGCTGTTGATCAGGGTTTTTTCCCAGTCATTGGCCAGGTCGCGTGGGTTGGTGGGGTTGAGGGTGGCTTCCTTGTAGGCGTAGTCCGGGTAGGACTTGAGCAGCTCCTGCAGGTGCGAAATGGCGGCGAAGTCCGGCACCGACTGCGGCAGGAACTGGAACTTCAGGCGGTTCTCCAGCAGCGGCACGATCTGCTCGGCGGTGTAGGTGCTGGCGGCCGAGGCCGAGCGCATCAGCATGCGTGCAGTCTCCAGGGTTTCCCGGCGCGCGCTCTGCTGCAGCATATAGTTCGTGGAGAGGCTGGTGGCGATAAAACCGACGATGAACACCGCCAGGAACACCACGTTGAATTTGACCGCGAGCGACAGTTTCATAAGGACCTTCAGGTACAGGCGTGGTGAGGATCAGTGCGCATTCTTGCGGCGCTCCAGGCGCAGCAGTTCCAGCTCCCACTCCAGCACGCCGCCGCGGTTGACCTTTACCGCCTGGCGGAACGCCGGGTCGTTCAGGCGCGGGGCAAAGCGGCTGGCGAGCATCTGCTGGCTGAGGTTCAGCGGGCTGACCACCCAGGGCGCGATGTCGTCATAGGTGACGTCGCGCTCTTTTTTCGGCTCAGCCGCCTTGGGAACCTTTTTGCCGAGGGGCACCAATGGGTCGAGGAACTGGGGCGGCAAGGCGTCGATAAACGCCTGTTCGGGGCGCGGCACACTCCTGAGCGGCCCGTCGCCGTCGCGCTGGGCAAAGTCTTCGTGGCCCAGGGTGACGCTGCGGTCGGCCTTGCCACGGTTGTCGAGTTGGTTGACCACTTGGCTGCCGTCCTCGACGAACATCTCGGTCTGGTGCTTGCCTACATGGATCACGCTAGCGCTGCCGGTGAGGTTGAACGCCAGCCCTCCGGTGGTGACTGCCAGGTTCCCGTGGCTATTGCCCGCGACGGGTTGCAGCTTCAACCAGCCATTGAGCAGGTTGATCTGCGCGGCATTGCTGTTGGTCGCAATGAGGATGCGCGTGTCGGGCCCGAGTGCCAGGGTCGCTGCGGCGAACCCTTCGATCTGTATGCCGGCGGCGCCGGTTTGCAGGATGTCGCCACCTTGCAGGCGGGTGCCGGGGCCGACGGTATACAGCGCAGTGGCGCGGATCAGCTTCAGCGGTTTTTCCGCGTAGGCGATCACGGCGATGCTGGCCGGCGCCGCGTGTGCCAGCGCAAGGGGCAGCAGGCTGGTGAGGAGTAGGGCAATCGAAAGTTTCTTCACGTTGGCGCCATCTATCGAACACTTGGGGTCAGGCACCGATGCTGTGGGTACAGCCGGTGTTCATGCGTGCGCAAGGCATCGCAGGGCCGAAGGCTACCGGCTGGAAGGGCGAAGGAAGAAGACAATTATCTGCATGGAAATCGCTGATTTCGATTAAGCGAAATCATGGAATAAAGCGTCGGGGGAGGGTGTTCTTTTGATGGTTTCCCGTGATTCGAACGCTGTGCAAGAAGCGGCGACACGCCTGCGTTTTCCAACTGCTTGGCCCTCTGCCCGGAGCCCCTATGTCCACTAAATGCATGAACGCGTTTTCATCCACCAAGACCTTTCTGCAACAGAACTTCATGACGGCCAAGCGTATTCCTTCCGGGTTGGTTGCCGGCCTGAATGTGTTTGACGTCAACGATCACAAAGCCGGTGGCTTTCGCCTGGCGACCCTGGATAAACCGGGGGAGTACGGCAAGGTCGAGCGGCCGCTGATGGGGCACTGGGTGCCCCAGGGCAGTTTCTGTGACATTCCTGCCAACCCTGGCGCGACCGGCTACGTGTTCACGCCGGATTTCAGCGGTTGTTCGATCTTGATCGACCACATCGACGACACCACCTACCGGGTGTTCCATGTGCAGGGCGGCAGCGATTACCTGAACAAGGAGTACCTGAGCCGTTTTGATGGGCATGGCCTGGGTTTCGCCACGGCGATGACGTTCGATGATTATGGCGAGGATGCCTACCCACGAGGCTTTGCCTTCATGAAGTTCGAAGAGGGCCGTTGGTGGATTTACTTCCAGCGCCAGAACGGCGTGGGGCTGAACTTTGCGTACGGCAAGTTCCAGATGAATGGGGCGCAAACCGTGCGCGGCGGGGGGCGGATACCGGTGCCGAACCTCAAGCGTGAATCGCCGCGACATGGCGTGGTGCACAGCGGCAAGCCGTTGCCGATGCCCGCCAGCCAACGTGCGGAGCTGAAGGTGGAGGTCTGGTAGGCGAGGCGTTTTCGCCGGGTCTGGAAAAAATCGGGAATAAATACTTCAGGTCGGTTGTTCATCCTGCAGACGCTGACAACCCGCCGCGATCGACTACTGATGGATCCCAAAAATGATTGACCAGACCCTTCTCGACCCTTCTTCCGGCAGACGAACAATGAGCAACACCGACCCCGACGTTGTAGCGCGCCGCAATCGCCTGGCGTTGATGGCACTGCAGGTGATTGGCCTGGTGGTGCTGGTGCTCTGTGCGATTGACGCACAGCGTGCCCAGGCCCAGGACCTCCCGGAATCGGCCGCGGGGGCAGCGAAACATGTGCTGATGACCGTGCAGGCCACGGGTGTGCAGATCTACACCTGCACCAAGGACAGCAACGGTCAGTTGAGCTGGCAGTTTCGCGAGCCGCTGGCCACGTTGATGATCAACGGCAAGACCGTCGGCCGGCATTTCGCCGGGCCGACCTGGCAGCTGGATGACCGCAGTGCGGTAGTGGGCAAGGTGCTTGCCCAGGCCCCGGGGGCCGGCCCCAAGGACATCCCGCTGTTGCGCCTGGAGGTGGTCGACCATCAGGGCGAAGGTGGGCTGGCGCAGGTGGTTGCCGTGGAGCGCTTGCATACGTTGGGCGGTGTGTTCAGTGGCAGCTGCGAGCAAGCCGGTGAACTGCACGTGGAACCCTACAGCGCCGACTACCGCTTCCTCGGCCAATAGCTTCACCCCGAACCGCTCGGTTCGGTACTGACAACCCCTTATCTGGATTCACGCTTTGCGCCGATCCCATTCGGCGTGCGGCAACGCTGTGCCTGTCAATCAACCAAAAAAACCAGGAGCTTTTACATGATCACTCGTTTACTCGCCGTTACTGCGCTCACTGTGGTGGCTTGCGCCTGCGCCCAAGCGGCCGAAGGCCCCACCGACTGGACCGGTTTCTACGGTGGCTTGAGTGCCGGCTACGGCTTTGGTGGCGACGGTGACGTCAACACCAAGGGCCAGGCGGCACCGAACATCGCCAATATCAACGGTGGCGCCCGCCCGGGGCGGGTCGACCTGGACCGCAATGGCCTGCTGGGCGGTGCGCAGATCGGCTACAACTACCAGTTTGGCCAATGGGTTGCCGGCATCGAGGCCGATATCTCCCACACCGACCTGCAAGACAGCCGCACTATCGGCACCTCGCAACTCAACACTCACTTGGCGCTGAACAATAAATTCGAATCGAAGATCAAGTACCTCGGTACCCTGCGCGGCCGCTTCGGTTATGCCTTCGACCACACCCTGATCTACGGCACGGCCGGTTTGGCCTACGGTGAAACCAGCCAGAGCGTCGACATGTTCGGCCCTACCGGCAATACCCAGTTCAGCGGTGATCAAAGCCACTTCAAGATGGGTTACACCGTGGGCGCCGGTATCGAACAGGCGATTACCCAGAACCTGTCGTTCAAGACCGAATACCTGTACTACGACCTGGGCGAAGACAAGCTGAACGTGGCGGTGATTCCCGGCAGTGGCGGGGCGGGCACCGGGTACGATTCCAAGTTCAAGAACGATGGGCAGATGCTGCGCGTGGGGCTGAACTGGAAGTTTGATTGACGTGCTGCACAGGGCCTCAGGCGCAGGCGCGTGAGGCTTTCAATGGGCGCGCCGGTCGGTGTTGGTAGAACTGACCCTGGCGCGCCTTGCGGTGTTTGCGGGACTGGAAGGTGTTCCAGGTGGTGAAGTCGAAGCGCGTGGCCGAGACGACGTTTTCCTGGATAAGCATGATGGGGGCCGGTGTGATCACGTTTGCGTAGTGGGTATTGAGCGTGACTTCGAGCGTGTCTTTGTCGCGGTAGCCGCTGAGCAGGGGGATCAGGGTGAAGGCGTGGTCCACACCGTCCGACTCAGTCGGCCCGCCAACCACGGCAACAATGCCTACATACACTTTTCGGTCACTGAAACTGAACATGCACGGCACTTGTTGTTGAATCGACTCCTTGAGCAACGTCTTGAACGGTGTGCCTTCAAGAATGCCGAGGGTCAACTGCCAGTCCAACTGCGTGGCATTTTCGAGACTCAGGCGGCTGCTTTTGGACAGGACATACAACCTTGCCCAGCAAAAAGGCATGAGCATCGATGTCAGCCCGACTTGCAGCAGGAACACCCAGAGCGTGCAGTTTTTTTCATTGGCAATATCGAGTTGCACCAACTGGGAACCCAGATAGTCACTGTAGTCGGTCGGGACCAACCTACCGCCCGCGTACAGGTTCTGATTTGACACGACCAGTACTAGAGCACTCAAGAAGGTGGCTGCAAGCAGGCAAGCGACTCCCAGTCGCGCTACCTGCAGATAAAGTAACTGCCCATCGAAGCGATGCAGGCGGCAGTAGTAATAGGGGTGTTTGATGCAGACCAGATAACCGCTGACCAGCAGTGGCAGAATGATTAGCAGGCCCATGATTCGTCAGTCTCCATTTTGCGGATCTGGCGTATCGCATTCCGATAGTTTTGCGAGGACATGATCTCGACGGGGTCCAGCGAGATGTACCTGCCCGTGATCTTCCAGGTCTTGAGCGACTTGACGGCCTTCGCGGTCGCCAGTTCATCCGGGGTGGGTTTACTGCACAGCAGATGCAATCCAAACATAGCGACAACCTCGAAAAGAAGTAGCCAGTTTTATAGCAAGCGCTCCCAGGCCTTCACCACTGATGGCCGTCACGCCACTGTCGCCAGTTCCCGTAGGAAAGATCTCCATTCGCCCGTGCGGCCTAAAACGTGGGCGGGGTTATCACCCAGATCACCACGGTTTCCACCTTGCCCGGGTTGCCGTAGCGATGGGGCTCGTTGCTGGCAAAGCTGAAACTGTCACCCTCATCCAGCAAAAAGCGCCGCTCACCCACCCACAACTCAAACTGCCCACTCAGTACGTACCCGGCTTCCTCACCCTCATGGCTGTAGCTCTCTTGGCTGTAGGTGCCCGGAGGAAAGCACGAGTGCAGCATTTCGAGCTGGTGATTGGGCAACGGCGTCAGCAGTTGGTCGACAATGCCGTCTTCGTAGCGAATGCTCTGGCGGTTGCTCCTGCGCACCACATAACCTTCGTCCTCCGCTGCCGGCACGGTTTCGCTGGCGAAGAACCACTGGATGGTCACCCCCAGGCTGCGGGCGATATTAAACAGTGCCGGGATCGACGGATAAGCCA
The DNA here is from genome assembly GCF_013386585.1 of Pseudomonas sp. P7548. Classification (GTDB taxonomy): domain Bacteria; phylum Pseudomonadota; class Gammaproteobacteria; order Pseudomonadales; family Pseudomonadaceae; genus Aquipseudomonas. Next base: position 34,307 of record NZ_JACARO010000065.1, read on the forward strand.
GGTTGCGCTCCAGCTGGCTCAGGTAGCCAGCGGTCAATTCGCTCATCTGTGCCAGGTCCGTCAGTGTCAGGCCGCGAGCCTTGCGCAGGCCGCGAATACGGGTGCCCAGAAACAATTGCGCTGATTCGTCGTTCAAAGCGTCCACGCTACCTTCAGTCCTTCATAGATCGCCTCTTCGGCGGTGCGCGGTGCCAGGCAATCGCCGATGCGATCGAAGGGCACCAACCCATGCAATTGTGCGCCTAGAGTGTCTACCGGCTGATGGCCTTGGCACAACACCAGGGTGTCGACCGATTCGAGCAACATCGGCTCACCGCTGGCGGTGTGTTGCAGGTACACGGTGCTGTCATCGCAGCCGTAGAGGCGGGCGTAGGGAATGATCGGGATGCCCAGGCGGTGCAGCTCGCCGGCCAGCTGATCGCGCACATACAGCGGCAAGTTTTCCCCGCAATGCGTACCGTTGACCGCCAGTTGCACGGCGTGGCCGGCGCGCACCAGACGTTCGGCAATGCCAGGGCCGATCCAGTCGCAGCGCCAGTCGACCACCACCACCGAACGACCCAGTTCAACCTCCCCGCGCAGCACTTGCCAGGCGTCGACCACTTGCAGCTCGCCTCCTTGTTCGAAGGCGGGCCAATAGGGTTCGGCGCCGGTGGCGATGATCACGTGATCGGGCTTTTCCCGCTCCACCAGGGTGCGATCAACCCGCGTATTGCGCACCACGCGTACGCCCGCCAACTCCATCTCCCGTTGCAGGTTGGTGCTGGCGCCGCCGAACTCGCTGCGCCGTGGCAGCAACTGCGCCAGAAGCACCTGGCCACCCAATTGCCCACTGGCTTCATAAAGTGTCACCGCGTGCCCGCGTTGCGCCGCCACGGCCGCTGCTTTCATCCCGGCCGGGCCACCGCCGACCACCATCACGCGCTTGCGCGTCATCGCTGGGCGCAGGTCGCCGAATTGCAGCTCGCGGCCGGTCTCCGGATGCTGGATGCAGGAGATCGGCAACCCCTTGTGAAAGTGACCGATACACGCCTGGTTGCAGGCAATGCATGCCCGTACATCCTCGGCATGACTGTCGAGGGTTTTGGCTGGCATCAACGGGTCGCAGATCAGCGCGCGCGTCATACCGCACACATCGGCCTGGCCTCGCGCCAGGATCAACTCGGCCTCCTGGGGCTGGTTGATTCGCCCGGTGACAAATAGCGGAATCGACAGGCTGGCCTTGAACGCGGCCGCCTCATCTGCCAGGTACGCGGCGGCAATCGCCATGGGCGGCACGATATGAATCGCGCCCCCCAGCGACGCCGACGTACCCGCGACGATATGCACATAATCCAGCTGCATTTGCAGGCTCTGCACCGCTTCCAGGGATTCACTTTCGGTGAGGCCGTCGGCATCGCGCTCGTCGGCCGAAATACGCAGGCCGATGATGAAGTGCTCGTCGGTGGCTTGCCGCACGGCGGCGATGATTTCCCGCAGGAACCTCAGCCGTTGCTCAAGCGAACCGTTGTACCCGTCGGTGCGCCGGTTGACCCGTGGGTTGAGAAACTGCGCCGGCAAGTACCCATGGCTCGCAACCACTTCCACGCCGTCGATCCCCGCTTGATGCAACCGCGAGGCTGCTGCCGCGTAGCCCGCGACGATCTCGTCGATCATCGGCTGGTCCAGCGCCCGAGGCATCACCCGGAACCGTTCGTTGGGCACCCCTGACGCGGAGTACGCCACTGCCAGCAGGCCATCGGCCGACTCCATGATTTCGCGGCCCGGGTGAAAGATCTGCGACAACACCACCGTGCCGTGGGCATGGCAGGTCTCGGCCAGTTCGCGGTAGCCGTCGATGCAGGTATCGTCCGTGGCCATCAGCACATGGGAGGTGTACCGCGCGCTGTCGTGCACCCCGGCCACCTGCAACACAATCAGCCCCACGCCGCCTGCTGAGCGGGCCCGGTGGTAGGCGATCAACTGCGGGTTGACCCGGTTGTCGGTGGGCATCGACGTGTCGTGCCCGCTAGACATGATCCGGTTCTTCAGGCGTTTGCCCCGCAGTTGCAGGGGCTCGAACAGATGGGGAAAGGCAGTGTGCGACATGGTGCGAATACTCCAGGCGCGGTTATTGTTATTTTTCTATAGGAGGCGAGCGCCAGTAAAAAATCAACCTGTTTTTTTACTGGTGCTGGTTTTTCAGAGGTGCTTGTTTTTCTACTGAAGAGTGGATTAGCGTCGGCACCACCCACCCCGCCCGGAGCATAAAAATGACTCACTCCACCGAACAGCAACTGCGTGAAGAGCTTGCAGCGTGCTACCGCTTGATTGCGCACTACCGCATGAGCGACCTGATCTTTACCCACATTTCGGTGCGCATCCCCGGGCCGGACCATCACTTCCTGATCAACCCCTACGGGCTGATGTTCGATGAGATCACCGCCTCCAGCCTGGTGAAGATCGGCCTGGATGGGCGTGCGGTGGAACCCTCGGCCTATGCGGTCAACCCGGCTGGTTTTGTCATCCACAGTGCGATCCATGGCGCTCGTGAAGACGCCCAGTGCGTGCTGCACACTCACACCCGTGCGGGCTGCGCGGTGGCGGCGCTGGAGTGCGGGCTGTTGCCGGTCAACCAGATCTCCATGGAGTTCTACGGCAAGGTTGCCTATCACGACTACGAAGGCGTCGCCCTGGACATGGACGAGCAGCGGCGACTGGTGGCCGACCTCGGTGACAAACCGGTGCTGATGCTGCGCAACCATGGCTTGCTCACGGTGGGCGAGACCGTCAGCCAGGCGTTCCTGCGCATGTACTACCTGGAGAAAGCCTGCGATATCCAGATCGCCGCCCAGGCCTGCGGTACGCTGATCCTGCCGTCTGCCGAGGTGTGTGCCTACACCGAACAGCAATTCAACAACCCTGACCGGCCACGGGAGGAGGGCGAACTGGTTGACCTGGACGCCATGCAATTGGCCTGGGCGGCGTTGCTGCGGATGCTGGATCGGGTGTCGCCGGGTTACCGGGACTGATGTAGAGTCTGGCTGCCGACTCAACTGCAGGAAACCCCCGCATGACCCAGGAATCCCGTTTTTCCCGGATGGACCCGGAAGTGCGCAAGGCCAATCTGGTCCAGGCCACGCTGACGTGCCTCAAGCGCGACGGCTTCCAAGGCGCGTCGATTCGCAAGATCAGTGCCGAGGCCGGGGTGTCGGTGGGGCTGATCAGCCATCACTATTCAGGCAAGGATGAGCTGGTCGCCGAGGCCTATCGCACCATCACGGACCAGGTCATGAGCCTGTTGCGCGAGACCATGGCCAAGGCGCCGCCGAACCCGCGGGAGCGATTGTCGGCGCTGTTCCGTGGCTCGTTTTCCCCCGAGCTGCTCGACCCGCACCTGCTGGATGCCTGGCTGGTGTTTTGGGGCGCGGTCAAGACCGCGCCTGCCATCAACCTGGCCCACGAACATTCCTATGGCGAGTACCGCACCATCATGCGTTCGGCACTGACCGACATGGCGAGGGAGGAGGGCTGGGAACACTTCGATGCCGACCTTGCCGCCATCGGCTTGAGCGCCTTGCTTGACGGATTGTGGCTGGAGTCGGGGCTCAACCCCGGCACCTTTACCCCGCAGCAGGGCATCCAGATCTGCGAGGCCTGGGTCGACGGCCTGCAGGGCGCCGGTCGCCAGCGCTATCAGCTCAAACCCTGAGCCTTCCTCGCCGCCTGGACGCACTGTCCGGGCTGGCATCTCCCCTCTGAAAATATTTGCAGTTTGCCGATTGCCACCTTACTGAACACTCGTTTAGTATCTCGCCATGTCGCACCCCTCAAGCCAATTAAAATAATTCGAGGAAGCCATGACGATCGATTCGCCCGTGCTCACCGCCGTGCAAGCAGGCGTTGCCTGGATCACCCTCAACCGTGGGCCCCAGCGCAATGCGCTCGATATCCCCACCCTCAAGCACCTGCATGCCTTGCTCGACGGTTTCAATGCCGACGCCAGCGTGCGTGTGGTGGTGTTGACCGGCAGTGGCCGCAGTTTCTGCGCCGGTGCCGACCTGGCGGAATGGGCCGATGCCGAAGCCCGTGGCGCCCTGGAAACCTACGGCTGGACCGAAACCGCCCACGCCCTGATGACCCGCCTGCACACCCTCGACAAACCCACGATTGCCGCAATCAACGGCACCGCCGTCGGCGCCGGCATGGACCTGACCCTGTGCTGCGACCTGCGCGTCGCCGCTCAATCAGCCCGCTTCAAGGCCGGCTACACCAGCATGGCCTACTCGCCGGACGCCGGTGCCAGCTGGCACTTGCCGCGCCTGATCGGCAGCGAGCAAGCCAAGCGCCTGTTGTTCCTGGATGAGCTGTGGAGCGCCGACCGTGCGCTGGCTGCCGGGCTGGTGGGCGAAGTGGTCGCCGATGACCAACTGCAGGCCCACACCCTTGAACTGGCAGGGCGCCTGGCCAACGGCCCGACCTTCGCCTTCGCCCAGACCAAGACCCTGATCCGCGAGGGCGCCGACCGCAGCCTGCCCGAGCAATTGCAGGCGGAACTGGCCGCAGGCCTGTTGTGCGGGCGAAGCGCCGACGGTGCCGAAGCCTTGCGCGCCTCCCTGGAAAGACGCCTTCCGATTTTCAGCGGCAAATAACAACAACACCTCCGAACAGGTAGCGCCATGAATTTCCAACTCAGCCAAGAACAAGACATGTTGGTGGACGCGGTACGCAGTTTTGTCGCCAAGGAACTGCTGCCCCATGAAGAGGCCGTGGACCGCGCCGACGAAGTTTCGCCGGCACTGGCCGCACAGATCCGCGACAAGGCGATTGCTGCCGGTTTCTATGCCTTCAACATGCCCGAAGAGGTGGGGGGCGGCGGCCTCGACTACTTGTCCCAGGCCTTGATCGAACGCGAGTTGTCGAAGGTGTCGTGGGCGCTGCACGTGTTTGTCGCGCGCCCCTCCAAGATCCTCATGGCCTGCACCGGCGCGCAGATCGAGGACTATTTGTTGCCGTGCATCCGGGGCGAGAAGATCGACTGCTTTGCCCTCACCGAACCCGGGGCCGGCTCTGACGCCAACGCCATCAAGACCCGCGCCGTGCGCAGTGGTGATGACTTTGTGATCAACGGCAGCAAGCACTTCATCAGCCATGCCGGGCACGCCGACTTCGCCATCGTGTTTGCGGTCACCGACACCTACGAACACAACGGCCGGCAGCGCAATGCAGTGACTTCGTTCCTGGTGGATCGCGGTACGCCGGGCATGACCATCCGCCGTGGCCCCAAGTGCGTGAGCAACCGTGGCTACCACACCTATGAAATGTTTTTCGACGACTGCCGCGTACCCGCGTCAAAGGTGCTGGGCGAAGTCGGCAAGGGCTGGGACGTGGCCAATGCCTGGCTGACGGCCGGCCGTGTGATGGTCGCCGCCAACTGCGTCGGCCAGGCCCAGCGGGCGTTGGATGTGTCGCTGCAATGGGCGGCTGACCGCAAGCAGTTCGGCCAGCCGATCGGCACCTACCAGGGCGTGAGCTTCAAGCTGGCCGACATGGCCACGCAAATCCGCGCCGCCGAGCTGTTGACCCTGCACACCGCCTGGAAGATGGACCAGGGCAGCATGACCGATGGCGAGGCCGGCATGGCCAAGCTGTTTGCCAGTGAAACCCTGGGCAAGGTTGCCGATGAAGCCGTGCAGATTTTCGGCGGCATGGGCTTGATGGACGAAGGTCCGGTGGAGCGCATCTGGCGCAACGCACGGATCGAACGGATCTGGGAGGGCACCTCGGAAATACAGCGCCATATCATCGCCCGCGAACTGTTGCGGCCACTGTTGCGCTGATCGGCGCGGAGAACGCTTATGTCCCAGGCTATTCGCGACAACCTCAAGCGCCTGCTGGCGCCCCGGCATCTGGCCTTTGTGGGCGGACGCAGCATGGCTCGCGCACTCAAGCGCTGTGCCGAGGGTGGTTTTGACGGGCCGATGTGGCTGGTCAATCCGCAGCACGACAGCCTCGATGGCATCCCCTGTGTGCGCCGGGTTGCGGACTTGCCCTGCGGCCCGGATGCGGTGTTTATCGCCACCAACCGAGAACTGACGCTGACCTGCGTCGCCGAGCTGGCCGCCATCGGCACCGGCGGCGCCATCTGCTACGCCTCCGGGTTTGCCGAAACGGGGGCCAGCGGCGCGGCCCTGCAGCAACAACTGTTAACCGCTGCGGGCGACATGGCCTTGCTCGGTCCCAACTGCTACGGCCTGCTCGACTACCTGCACAGCTCGGCGCTGTGGCCGGTGGCCCATGGCGGCAAGGCGGTGGAGAAGGGGGTGGCGGTGCTGACCCAGAGCGGCAACTTCGCCTATAACCTGTCCATGAGCGACCGCTCGTTGCCCGTGGCGTACATGGCGTCGGTGGGCAACCAGGCGCAGTTGGGCGTTGCCGAATTGATGGACGTGCTGCTTGATGAGCCGCGCGTCACGGCTATCGGCTTGCACCTGGAAGGCTTGAAGAATGTGCCGGGTTTTGCTCGTGCGGCGCACAAGGCGTTGGAAAAAGGCATCCCGATCATCGCGTTGAAAACCGGCGTGTCGCAGATCGGTGCCGAGTTGGCCCTGAGTCACACCAGTTCGTTGTCCGGCTCCGATGCGCTGTATGACAGCCTGTTTGCGCGGCTGGGGGTGATTCGCGTCAGCGGGCCGGTGAGTTTTGTCGAGACCCTCAAGGCCGCCGCGTGCGGCAACCTGCCTGCGGGTCATAGCCTGATCGCACTGGCCTGCTCCGGTGGCGATGCCGGGCTGATTGCCGACTACGCCGAGCGCAACCATCTCACCTTGCCGAAGCTGGACGAAGACCAGCGCGGCGAACTGGCCCAGGTGCTGCCCAGCTACGCCAACCTGGTCAACCCGCTGGACTTCACCACCGCCATCTGGGGCGACCGTGAAGCCCTCAACGCCATGCTCAACACAGCGCTGCGCACCGACGCCGACGCGGCCATGCTGGTGCTGGATTACCCGGCCGAGTTCACCGGCGAGCGCAAGGAATGCGACCTCTTGCTGGAACTGTTTTGCGACGCCCTGGGCCGCCATGGCAAGACTGGGTTTGTCACCTCAGCGTTTCCTGAACTGTTGCCGCCCCATGCCCGCCAACGTTTGCATGCCGAGGGCATTGCGGCGCTGCAAGGGGTCGAGGATGCACTCGCGGCCTGGGGGCGGATTGCGGCGTATCAAACCACCCGCCGTACCTTGCTGGAGCGTGGCGAATCGATCCTTGAACCGCTCTGCCCGCAAGCCCTGGACGGCCAGGGATTGGCGCTGGACGAATGGGCTTCCAAGCAAGCCCTGCGCGCCTTTGGCCTGGCCACGCCAGCCGGGGTGCTGAGCACGCCGGGGCGGGCCGTGGGCGATGCCGAGTTGCTGGGGTACCCGCTGGTGCTCAAGGCGGTCAGTGCAGATTTGCCGCATAAAACCGAAGCGGGCGCCGTGGCGCTTAACCTCAAGGATGGGGTCGCGCTGAGCACTGCGCTTACGCTGATGCGTGAGCACATCGCCGCGTACGCGCCGACAGTGGTGTTCGATCAGTTGTTGTTGGAGTCCATGGCCACGCCACCGTTGGCCGAGTTGATCGTGGGCATCAAGCGCGAAAACGATTTCGGCCTGGCCCTGGTTATTGGCGCGGGCGGCATCCTGGTGGAACTGCTCAAGGACAGTCGCAGCCTGTTGCTGCCCACCACCGATGATGCAATCCGCAACGCCTTGCTCAGCCTGCGCAGCGCGACCTTGCTGCAAGGCTTTCGCGGGCGAGAAATGGCGGACATCGAGGGCGTGGTCGCAGCGATCCGTGCGGTGGCCGATTACGCCTGTGCCAACGCCGGGCGCTTGCTGGAGCTGGATGTGAACCCACTGCTGGTCAGCGCCCACGGCGCCACGGCGGTCGATGCGTTGATCCGCCTGGGAGGTGAACATGTTTGACAAGACGATGACAGGTGGCCAGGCCCTGGTGCGGCTGCTGGCCAACTACGGCGTCGACACGGTTTTCGGCATTCCCGGCGTTCATACCCTGGAGCTGTACCGGGGCCTGCCTGGCAGTGGCATTCGCCATGTGCTGACCCGCCACGAACAGGGGGCCGGCTTCATGGCCGACGGGTATGCGCGGGTCAGCGGCAAGCCGGGGGTGTGCTTCGTGATCACCGGCCCCGGCGTGACCAATGCTGCCACGGCCATCGGCCAGGCCTATGCCGATTCAATTCCGATGCTGGTGATCTCCAGCGTCAACAGCACCGCCAGCCTCGGCAAGGGGTGGGGGATTCTGCATGAAACCCAGGACCAACGGGCGATCACGGCACCGATCACCGCATTTTCGGCGGTGGCGTTGAGCGCCGAAGATTTGCCTGAACTGGTCGCCCGGGCCTACGCGGTGTTCGACGGCGAACGGCCGCGTCCGGTGCACATCTCGGTGCCGCTGGATGTGCTGGCGGCGCCGATCAAGCGTGACTGGAGCAACGAGGTGGTCCGCCGCCCGGGGCGCGGCCTGCCATCGATCGAGGCGTTGGAGCAGGCGGTGGCCAAGCTCGCGGCGGCCAAACGGCCGATGATCATTGCCGGTGGCGGTGCGCTGGGTGCCGGTGAAGCCTTGCAGCGCTTGAGCACGCAATTGGCCGCGCCGTTTTTCACCAGTGTGGCGGGCAAGGGGCTGTTGCCGATCAATGACCCGCTGAATGCCGGCTCGACCCTGTGCGTGGAACCCGGTTGGCAACTGATCAGTGAGGCGGATGTGGTGCTGGCCGTCGGCACGGAAATGGCCGACACCGATTATTGGCGCGAGCGCTTGCCCCTCACCGGAGAGCTGTTGCGGGTGGATATCGACCCGCGCAAGTTCAATGATTTCTACCCCTGCGTGGTGGCGTTGCGCGGTGATGCCCAGCAGACGCTGTTGGCGTTGCTGGAACGCTTGCCGTCGATATCGCGTGACCCCGCCGAGGCGGTTGAAAAAGTTGCGACACTGCTGCAGGCCGTCGAGCTTGGGCATGGTCCGTTGCAGTCGATTCACCAGGCCATTCTCGACCGCATCGCGGCCGAGCTGCCGGCCAACGCGTTCATCAGCAGCGACATGACCCAACTGGCCTACACCGGCAATTACGCCTATCAGAGCCGAGCGCCGCGCAGTTGGCTGCACCCCACAGGCTACGGCACCCTCGGCTACGGTTTGCCGGCCGGCATCGGCGCCAAGTTCGGCGCGCCGCAGCGGCCGGGCCTGGTGCTGGTGGGCGATGGCGGTTTTCTCTACACCGCCCAGGAACTGGCCACCGCCGTCGAAGAACTGGACAGCCCGCTGGTGGTACTGCTGTGGAACAACGACGCCCTGGGCCAAATTCGCGATGACATGCTGAGCCTCGACATCGAGCCCATCGGCGTACTGCCGCGCAATCCGGATTTTGCGCTGTTTGCCCAGGCGTTCGGCTGCACCGTGAACCAGCCACACAACCTGGATGAATTGCAGACGGACTTGCGCAATGGTTTCAAACGCAATGGCGTGACCTTGATCGAGCTGAAACATGCCTATGCCTGTTGACCTTTAGAGGAACAAGACCATGAGCGAAAACAACAACAAAATGACTCAAGCGATGCACCGACGGGACTTCCTCAAGCACAGCGCTGTCGCGGGTGCGGTAGCCGCCGCGTTCTCCATGGGCTTGCCGTTTTCGGCCTTTGCCGCAGACGCCACCCCCAAGCCCGGTGGCGTGCTGCGCCTGGGCCTGGCCGGGGGCAGCACCACCGATTCTCGCGACCCCGGCTCCTGGGTCGATACCTTCACCTTCGTCGGCTTCTCGGCGGTGTACAACACGCTGACGGAAATTGCTGTCGACGGCACCGCCATCCCCGAACTGGCCGAGCGGTTCGAGTCCACTCCGGATGCGCGGGTGTGGACCTTCACCCTGCGCCAGGGCGTGACGTTCCATAACGGCAAAGGCCTGACCGCCGAAGACGTGGTGGTGTCGATCAATCACCACCTGAGCAAAGACTCCACCTCGGCGGCCAAGACCGTGCTCGGCGATGTCGCCAGCGTCAGTGCCAAGGGCAACGACACGGTGGTGTTCGAGCTGCATTCGGGCAACGCCGACTTCGCCTATGTGGTCGCCGACTACCACCTGGTGATCATGCCCGCCAAGGACGGCGTGGCCGACTGGAGAGCCGGCGTGGGCACCAGCGGTTACCGCCTGAAAAGCTTTGAGCCCGGTGTGCGCATGGACCTGGAGCGCAACCCCGATTACTGGAAGCCGGACCGCGCACACTTCGCCAGCGCCGAGCTGTTAGCCATTGCCGACGGGGCGGCACGGGTCAACGCGTTGGTCACCGGGCAAGTGGACGTGATCAACAAGGTCGACCTGAAGACCGTGGCACTGCTCAAGCGCAACCCCAATCTGGTGATCGAGGAAACCAAAGGCGCCCAGCACTACACCTTCCCGATGCTCTGCGACAGCAACGAATTCAAGAACAACGACATCCGCATGGCGATGAAGCACGCCATCAACCGCGAAAGCTTGCTGGCGTCGGTACTGTACGGCTATGGCCTGGTGGGCAACGATCACCCGATCCAGCCTGGCAGTCGCTTTATCAACGCCGCGTTGGAGCAACGCACCTACGACCCGGACAAGTCACGCTTCTACCTGCGCAAGGCCGGCGTGGAGTCGCTCAAGGTGCGCCTGCAAGCGTCCGACGCGGCCTACACCGGCGCGGTGGATGCCTCGGTGTTGTTCAAGGAGCAGGCGCGCCAGGCCGGTATCGATATTGACGTGGTGCGCGAGCCGGCGGATGGGTTCTTCTCCAATGTGTGGATGAAGCAGCCGTTCACCACCTCGTTCTGGTACAGCAGCCTGACCGCCGACCGCATGTTCAGCATCGGCTACGCCAAGGGCGCGGCCTGGAACGAAACCCACTGGGACAACCCGCGCTTCAACCAATTGCTCACGGCTGCCCGTGGTGAGATGAACGCACCGTTGCGCCAGGAGATGTACAACGAAATGCAGGCCCTGTGCCGGGACGACGGCGGCGCAATTGTGCCGTTGTTTGCAAGCTCCGTGGCGGCACGCTCAAACCGTGTGGCCCATGGCGCGCAGACCGCACCGTATGGCGAGTTGGATGGGCTGCGGCTGATCGAGCGGTGGTGGCAGGCGTAGAGATCCTCCAGCCAATGAATATCCAATGTGGGAGCTGGCTTGCCTGCGATGAGGTCCGCCCATTCGCTGCAAGCCTTAAGGCCGCCATCGCAGGCAAGCCAGCTCCCACATTAGATGGGTGCAGTCTCGACGAGCCTATTCACCTCATGAGAATCGTCCATGAATAGCCTGTTCAAATTAATTCTCCAGCGCCTCGCCCTAGGCGTGTTGTCACTGTTCGCCGTCTCGGTGATCATCTTTCTCGCCGTGGGCATGCTGCCCGGTGATATCGCCCAGGCCATGCTCGGCCAGTCCGCCACGCCGGAAACCGTGGCGGCGTTTCGGGCGCAGCTGGGCCTGGACCTGCCGCCGCTTACGCGTTTTGCGCAATGGCTGCTGCGCCTGTTGCACGGCGACCTGGGCGCTTCGCTGGCCAACCAGCGACCCATCGCCGACTTGATCGGCGCGCGCCTGGGCAACACCTTGAGCCTGGCCGCGCTGGCGGCGTTGGTCTCCGTACCCACCGCCTTGGTGCTGGGCATGCTGGCGGCGCTGTACCGCAACAGCTGGTTCGATCGCCTGCTCAATACCTCGGCGCTCAGCGCGGTGTCGTTCCCGGAGTTCTTTGTCGCCTACCTGCTGATCCTGGTGTTCTCGGTGAAACTCGGCTGGTTCCCCAGCCTGTCCAACCTGGCGCCGGACGCCACCCTGGGCACGATCCTGGAGCGCTCGGTGTTGCCGGTCGCCACCCTGAGCCTGGTGGTGATCGCGCAGATGATGCGCATGACCCGCGCCTCGCTGATCAACCTGCTGGCCAGCCCGTATATCGAGATGGCGCGCCTGAAGGGCATCAGCCAGTCGCGGATTATCTGGAAGCACGCGTTGCCCAACGCGCTGGCGCCCATCGTCAACGTGATCGCGCTGAACCTGGCGTACCTGGTGGTGGGGGTGGTGGTGGTCGAAGTGGTGTTCGTCTATCCAGGCCTGGGCCAGTTGCTGGTGGACTCGGTGTCCAAGCGCGACATCCCGGTGGTACAGGCGTGTAGCCTGATTTTTGCCGCGACCTACATCCTGCTCAATACCGGAGCGGACGTGCTGTCCATCGCCAGCAACCCACGCCTGATGCATCCGAAGGGGTAGACCATGAACCTGTTGAGCCAAGTGGCCCAGGCGCCGTTGAGCGCCAAGTTCGGCCTGCTGATCATTGTGTTGTACATCGCGGTGGCGGTGTTTGCGCCGGTACTGGCGCCCTATGGCGAAACCCAGGTGGTGGGCGAGGGTTTCGCGCCCTGGAGCGGCCAGTTCCTGCTGGGCACCGATAACCTGGGGCGCGACATGTTCAGCCGCCTGGTATACGGCGCGCGCAACACCTTGGGCATCGCTTTTCTGACCACCACCCTCGCGTTTTTGCTGGGGGGCTTGAGTGGTTTAGTGGCGGCGATCAAGGGCGGCTGGATCGACCAGGGCCTGTCGCGGGTGGTGGACGTGCTGATGGCGATCCCGCAGCTGATTTTCGCGCTGTTGATCCTCAGCGTGGTCGGCACCAACGCCACTTCGCTGGTGCTGGTGATTGCGTTGCTGGATTCGACGCGGGTATTTCGCCTGTCCCGTGCCGTGGCGATGACCGTGGTGGTGCAGGACTTCGTCGAGGCCGCGCGCCTGCGCGGCGAAGGCCTGTGGTGGCTGGTCACCCGCGAAGTGTTGCCTAACGCGGCCGCGCCGTTGATTGCCGAATTCGGCCTGCGCTTCTGCTTTGTCTTTCTGTTTATCAGTGCGCTGTCGTTCCTCGGCCTGGGCATCCAACCGCCGACCGCCGACTGGGGCAGCATGGTGCGTGACAACGCGGTGCTGATCACCTTTGGTGACATCAGCCCGTTGCTGCCGGCGCTGGCCGTGGCGTTGATCACGGTGAGTGTGAATTTCGTCGTCGACTGGATGCTGCATAAATCCAGCGGCCTGAAGGAGTGTTGAGGATGGACACGCCATTGCTGGAAATCCGCAACCTGCAGATCGAAGGGCATTACGAAGACGCGTGGCACCCGCTGATCAAGGGCATCGACCTGACCTTGCAGCGCGGCGAAGTGCTGGGGTTGATCGGTGAGTCGGGGGCGGGCAAGTCCACCCTTGGCCTGGCCGCGATGGGCTATGCGCGGGACGGTTGCCGCATCACCGGTGGCTCGGTGTGTTTTGATGGGATCCAGCTGCTGCAGGCCAAGCCCGAAACCCTGCGCAAGCTGCGCGGCCTGCGTATCGCCTATGTGGCCCAGAGCGCGGCGGCGTCGTTCAACCCGGCCCACCGGCTGATCGATCAGCACGTGGAAACCGCCGTGATCAATGGCGGCATCAACCGTGCCCAAGCCGAGCGCGAGGCGGTGGAGTTGTACCGCGTGCTGCGCCTGCCCAACCCGGAAACCATTGGCCAGCGTTACCCCCATCAAGTCTCAGGCGGGCAGTTGCAGCGGGTGATGACGGCGATGGCCATGGCCTGCCACCCGGACCTGATCATCTTCGACGAACCCACCACCGCCCTCGACGTCACCACCCAGATCGAAGTGCTGGCTGCCATCCGAGATGCGGTGAAAACCTTCGGCAGCGCCGCGCTGTACATCAGCCATGACCTGGCAGTGGTGGCGCAGATGGCCGACCGCATCATGGTGTTGCGCCACGGTAAGCTGGTGGAAGAGGCCGATACCCGCAGCATGCTCAGCCAGCCGCAGCAGGACTACACCAAGTCGCTGTGGGCGGTGCGCAGTTTCCGCACTGAGCCCAAGGCCTGCCCGACGCAGCAGGTGCCGTTGCTGGAGGTGCGCCAGGCGTGCGCCAGTTATGGGCACCAGCCGGTGCTGCATGACGTGTCGATGAAGCTGTATCGCGGCCAGACCCTGGCAGTGATCGGCGAGTCCGGCAGCGGCAAAAGCTCCACGGCGCGGTTGATCACCGGTTTGCTGCCGGCCACGGCCGGGCAGGTGGTGTACGACGGCGAAGCGCTGCCGGTGGATTTTCGGCGGCGTAGCAAGGAGCAGTTGCGGCGCATCCAGATGATCTACCAGATCCCGGACACCGCGCTGAACCCGCGCCAGCGCATCGTCGACATCATTGGCCGCCCGCTCACGTTTTACCTGGGGCTCAAAGGCAAGGCCCTGCGCGCCCGCGTTGCCGAGCTACTGGAGATGATCGAGCTGGACCCGGCGGTGTTCATGGAGCGCCAGCCACGGGAGTTGTCCGGTGGGCAGAAGCAACGCATCTGCATCGCCCGCGCCCTGGCGGCTGACCCGCAATTGATTATTTGCGACGAAGTCACCTCGGCCCTCGATCAACTGGTGGCCGAAGGCGTGCTGAAGCTGCTCAACCGGATCCAGCAGCAACTCGGCGTGGCTTACCTGTTTATCACCCATGACGTCGCCACTGTGCGCGCCATCGCCGACGAGGTGGTGGTGATGCAGCGGGGCAGGGTGGTGGACCAGGGCAGCCGCAGTGCGATTTTCACCCCGCCGTACCAGGACTACACCGGCCTGCTGTTCTCATCTGAGCCGGAAATGGACCCCGACTGGCTCGACCACCTGCTGGCCCAACGGGCGGCCCCCACTGTTTGAGGAACTCCCATGAAGGTTTTGATTGTTCACGCTCACCCTGAACCGCAGTCGTTCACTGCCGCATTGCGCGACAAGGCGATTGCCACGTTGCAAGGCCAGGGGCATGAGGTGCAGGTCAGCGACTTGTATGCCATGCACTGGAACCCGGTGGCGTCGGCGGCGGACTTTTCGTCGCGGGAAAACCCTGACTATCTGGTGTACGCGCTGGAGCAGCGGCTGGGGGTGAAAAAGCAGTCGATTGCGGCGGATATCCAGGCCGAGCTGGACAAGCTGTTGTGGGCGGACCTGCTGATCCTCAACTTCCCGATCTTCTGGTTCTCGGCGCCGGCGATGCTCAAGGGCTGGATCGACCGGGTGCTGGTGTCGGGGGTGTGCTACGGCGGCAAGCGTTTTTACGACCAGGGCGGCCTGGCGGGCAAGCGGGCGATGGTCACGGTGACCTTGGGCGGGCGTGAGCATATGTTTGGGGAAGGTGCGATCCATGGGCCGCTGGAGGATATGCTGCGCCCGATACTGCGCGGGACGCTGGCGTATGTGGGCTATGACGTGCTGGCGCCGTTTGTGGCCTGGCATGTGCCGTACATCAGTGATGAGGCGCGGTGGGACTTTCTGGTGGCGTATGAACAGCGGCTGCAAGGGCTGGCGGATGAGCAGCCCTTGGTCTTCCCAAAGCTGGAACAGTTTGATGAGGCGCTGTATCCCCTCTCCTGAAACTGTAGGAGCCGGCTTGCCGGCGATTGCATTGTGTCAGGCTACACATCTGTAGCTGATGTACCGCAATCGCTGGCAAGCCAGCTCCTACAGAGGTCAGCAAGCGCGAAGACGCTCTGCGGCACTGCGCAACAACTGCTCAGTCCCCGTCCAACCCAGGCAACCATCAGTCACCGACACACCGTATTTCATCGACGCGCTCAGCGGCTGGCAGCCTTCGAAAAGGTGGCTTTCAATCATCATGCCGATGAGCGAGGTGTCGCCCCGCAGGCGTTGCTCCAGCACGTCATTGAATACTGCCGGCTGACGCAACGGGTCCTTGCCGCTGTTGGCATGGCTGCAATCGACCATGATCCGCGCCGCCACTTTGGACTTTGCCAGGTCGTGTTTCACCTGAGCCACGCTTTGGGCGTCGTAGTTCGGCCCACGGTGACCGCCGCGCAGCACCAGGTGGGTGTCGGGGTTGCCCGGGGTCTGGATGATCGCCGGATGGCCCTGGCTATCGACACCAAAATGGCGGTGCGGGTGGGATGCTGAGCGCATCGCGTCACAGGCAATCGCGACGCCGCCGTCGGTGCCGTTCTTGAAGCCCACGGGCATGCCCAGGCCGCTGGCCATTTCACGGTGGATCTGGGACTCGGTAGTACGTGCACCAATCGCCACCCAGCTGAGCAGGTCATCGAAGTAGCCGGCGGCCATGGGTTGCAGCAGTTCGGTGGCAACCGGCAGACCCAGGCGCAGCATTTCACGCATCAGCTCGCGGGACAGCGTGAGGCCTGCGGCCATGTCATCGCTGCCGTCCAGGTGCGGGTCGTAGGCCAGGCCTTTCCAGCCGACGGTGGTGCGCGGTTTTTCGACGTAGGCGCGGATCACCAGCAGCATCTGGTCACTGACGTCGAGTGCAAGTTTCTTCAGATTGCGCGCGTATTCCATCGCCGACTCGGGGTCGTGGATCGAGCACGGGCCGACAATCACCAGCAAACGTGAGTCTTCGCCATTGAGGATGGCGCGCACGGCTTGGCGGTGGGCGTGGACTTGTTCATTGAGGAACGGGCTGAGAGGTAGCTGGTGCTTGAGCTCAAGGGAGCTGGGCAGGCGCTGGGTCAGGGCTTCATTGGCGCTGGACAGGTTGGCAACAGGCAGAGCGGCGGTGGCAGAGTTCATATTCAAGGCTTCCTGGGCAAGCGGCGGGCTGTTCCCGCACGCTCGGCCCTACTGGGGTGTTCGACAATTGGCCGTATCGGCGATGTGTGTTGGGTTGCCACCAATAGGTGACCGATCGGAGGCGGCAGGCTGTCCCGAACGGAGCTTGCTAAATCGCCATGCTGGGCTGGTGTCGTAGCGGTAATAGGTGGCGTAGTTCATGGTGTGATTCCTTTAAGTGTTCTTCAAAAAAGTTAAGGGCCTGAAAAAACAAAACCCCCGGTCGGGGAGCCGACCGGGGGTTAGATTTCTCTGGCAGGCGACCCCTTGAGTAGTGGCCGCCGATTTCAGGTATCAGGCGCGCCAGCGGCTAAACCAATACCCAAAATAAAAGCTTACAGCTGCGCTCGAACCGTTCACACGGGTAGCTGATACCGAGCGCGGGGCGCTGGCAGCAGGGCAAACCTGAGTGTGGGTGAGTTGCAACATATTATGTCTCCAAATGATGGGGGTGAGCTTACTAGAGGCACGCAGGAGGATTCAATCGGTAATTTCTATCGCGCAGGGGTACTGAAGGCTATCGATCGGGATATGCTGATAACACGTTGATACTTATTGCTTGGACGCGACCATGACTGCCTTGACCCTTGCTGCTGCTCAATCTGTCTCCATCGCGGGTGACGTGCCCGCCAATATTCAACGGCATGTGCGGTTGATGCACGTCGCCGCCGAGCACGGCGTGCAGGTGCTGGTGTTTCCAGAGTTGTCGCTGACCGGGTATGAGCCGTCGCTGGCGGCCAACCTGGCGATTGCGCCGGATGACGCGGTGCTGGCGCCACTTCGGGAGAGGGCGCGGGAGCTGCGCATGACGGCGGTGGTGGGGATGCCGATCCGTCTGGCGCCCGAAGCGGGCGTGTTGATCGGTGCGCTGGTGTTGGGGGCGGACGGCTCCCTCGCGGTGTATTCCAAGCAGCACCTGCACCCGGGCGAAGAGGTGGCGTTTATCCCGGGGCAGGGCGGTGAAGCGCTCGAACGGGGCAGTGACCGTATTGCGCTGGCGGTATGCGCGGACTTTTCCCACGCCAGCCATCCACGCCAAGCGGCTGAATCGGGGGCCACGGTGTATGCCGCCGGTGTCTTGATCAGCGAAGGCGGTTATGCCAATGACAGCGCGTTGCTCCAGGGATACGCCGCGGAGCATGGATTGGTGGTGTTGATGGCCAACCATGGTGGCCCCTCGGGCGGCTACGTGTGTGCCGGTCGCAGTGCTGTCTGGGCGGCTGATGGGCGTTTGCTCGCATCCGCCCCTGGCGTTGGCGACGCCTTGGTGATCGCCCGCCGCGAGGGCTCGCGGTGGGCTGGCCAAGTGGTCGTCCTCTAGCCATGGCGTTTCACCTGCGAGCAGCGACGGATGAGGATCGTGTGTTTGCGCGAAAGCTCACCCGCGAAGCCATGAGCCGCTACTACCTTCAATATGGGTTGTTGTGGTCTGACGATGGTTTCGACGTCGCCTGGGCGGGGCGCGAGAACTGGCTGATTTGCAACGATGACACGGTGATGGGGTTTATCAGCCTGAGCCGTGACAGCCGGGCGCTGTATATCCGCGAGCTGCACATGCTGGAGAGCTGTCGCAAACACGGCGCGGGCAGTTGGGTGCTCGAACAGATGGCGCTCAAGGCCCAGGCGCAGGGGCTTTTGCGCTTGACGGTGTTCAAGACCAATCCGGCGAGAAGGTTGTATCAGCGGCTCGGCTTGAGCATCGTTGGCGAGGAGGATTGCTTCTGGCGCATGGAGCGCGAATGTCCTCGTGTTCTGGAGGCGTAGCGCACTGGCGCCAGAGTAAAGCTGACCTTTTGCTCAGTATAAGAGGCCGGCTGCGAGTCGGCGCTGGCCGATATCGCACGCAAACTCTATATATATGACGCTTGCAGCTAGGTCTGTACCTAGGTTTTTTGCTAAGGTGTTCAGCAACCTATAAGACCATATCGCGAGGTGTCTGCTTGATTAGGGTGCTAGTAGTCGATGACCATGATCTCGTTCGTACAGGCATTACACGAATGCTGGCTGACATCGATGGCCTGCAAGTAGTCGGCCAGGCCGAGTCGGGGGAGGAGTCCCTGATCAAGGCCCGGGAGTTGAAACCCGATGTGGTTTTGATGGACGTCAAGATGCCTGGGATCGGCGGTCTTGGTGCCACTACCAAATTGTTGCGCAGCCATCCGGACATCAAAGTCGTGGTGGTGACTGTGTGCGAGGAAGACCCGTGTCCTACACGCCTTCTACAGGCGGGCGCGGCGGGTTACCTGACCAAGGGCGCAGGTCTGGCGGAGATGGTGCAAGCCATTCGCCTGGTATTTGCCGGCCAACGCTACATCAGCCCACAGATTGCCCAGCAATTGGCCATTAAGTCGTTCCAGCCCACCAGTGACTCGCCGTTTGATGCGCTGTCGGAACGGGAAATCCAGATCGCCCTGATGATCGTCGGTTGCCAGAAGGTGCAGACGATCTCCGACAAGCTGTGCCTGTCGCCCAAGACCGTGAACACCTACCGCTATCGTATTTTCGAGAAGCTCGCCATCAGCAGTGATGTTGAATTGACCCTGCTCGCGGTACGCCACGGCATGGTGGACGCCAGCGCCTGACATGACCACACCGTTTGATCCGAGTGCCTTCCTCTCAACCTGCAGTGGCCGCCCTGGCGTGTACCGCATGTTCGACAGCGAGGCACGCCTGCTTTATGTCGGTAAAGCCAAGAACCTGAAGAACCGCCTGGCGAGCTATTTTCGCAAGACCGGTCTTGCGCCCAAGACCGCCGCCTTGGTGGCGCGTATCGCCCAGGTCGAGACCACCATCACCGCCAATGAAACCGAGGCGCTGCTGCTTGAGCAGACGCTGATCAAAGAATGGCGGCCGCCCTATAACATCCTGCTGCGCGACGACAAATCCTACCCTTACGTGTATTTGTCCGACGGCAACTTCCCGCGCTTGAGCATTCACCGGGGCGCGAAGAAGCTAAAGGGCAAGTATTTCGGCCCGTATCCCAGCGCCGGAGCGATCCGTGAAAGCCTGAGCCTGCTGCAAAAGACTTTTTTTGTGCGCCAGTGCGAAGACAGCTTTTACAAGAACCGCACCCGGCCTTGCCTGCAATACCAGATCAAACGCTGCAAGGCACCGTGCGTGGGCTTGGTTGAACCGGCGGAGTACGCCGAGGATGTGCGCCATTCGGTGATGTTCCTCGAAGGTCGCAGCAATGCGCTCACCGATGAACTGTCGGGCGCCATGGAACAGGCGGCCAGTACCCTGGATTTCGAGCGGGCAGCAGAACTGCGCGACCAGATCTCCTTGCTGCGTCGCGTCCAGGACCAGCAGAGCATGGAAGGCGGCACCGGCGACGTCGACGTGATCGCGGCCTTCGTCAACCCGGGCGGTGCCTGTGTGCACCTGATCAGCGTGCGCGGCGGGCGAGTGTTGGGCAGCAAGAATTTCTTCCCGCAGACCGGGATCGACGAGGACGTGGCCGAAGTCATGGCTGCGTTTCTCGGCCAGTACTACGTCAGCAGCCCCGAGCGCGACCTGCCGTCGGAGCTGATCGTCAACGTGGTGCATGAAGACTTCCCCACCTTGATCGAGGCGATCCACGAACTGCGGGGCCGCGAGCTGGACATCAGCCACCGCGTGCGCGGCACCCGGGCCCGCTGGCAGCAGTTGGCGGTGACCAACGCCGAGCAGGCCCTGGGCGCGAGGCTGGCCAACCGACAGCACGTCGCTGCGCGCTTCGATGCGCTGGCCGAAGTGCTCAACCTGGACGAGCCACCTCAGCGCCTGGAGTGCTACGACATCAGCCACTCTAGCGGCGAGGCCACGGTGGCCTCCTGCGTGGTGTTCGGGCCGGAAGGGCCGATCAAGGCCGACTACCGGCGCTATAACATTGAAGGTGTGACGGCGGGCGATGACTACGCCGCCATGCACCAGGCGCTGACGCGACGCTTCAGCAAGCTAAAGGACGGGGAGGGCAAGCTCCCCGACATCCTGCTGGTGGACGGCGGCAAGGGCCAGTTGTCCATGGCCCGTGATGTGCTCAACGAGCTGGCCGTGCCCGACCTGATCCTGCTCGGCGTGGCCAAGGGCGCCACGCGCAAGGCCGGTTTCGAGACGTTGTACTTGAATGATGCCGCCCATGAGTTCACTTTGAAGGGCGACTCACCGGCGCTGCACTTGATCCAGCAGATCCGCGACGAAGCCCACCGCTTCGCCATTACCGGCCACCGCGCCCGCCGTGGTAAAACCCGACGAACCTCAACCCTGGAAGGGGTGGCAGGGGTAGGGCCGACGCGGCGGCGTGACTTGCTTAAACATTTTGGTGGCTTGCAAGAGCTATCCCGTGCCAGCATTGACGAAATAGCCAAAGCACCCGGTATCAGTAAAAAGCTCGCTGAGTTGATTTATGCCAATCTGCACAGCGAATAGAATGCCTTCCCACCTCGTAGCCAGTTGTGCCGATGAATATCCCTAATCTGATCACCGTTCTACGCGTCCTGCTTATTCCGATTTTCATTTTGCTGTTCTATTTGCCTTACGAATGGAGCTATGCCGCCTCCAGCTCGGTCTTCGCATTTGCCGCCGCGACCGATTGGCTCGACGGCTACCTGGCCCGCCGCCTGGAGCAGAGCACGCCCTTCGGCGCGTTCCTGGATCCGGTGGCCGACAAGCTCATGGTCGCTGTCGCCCTGGTGTTGCTGGTGCAGGAACACGGCAACCTGTGGCTGACCCTGCCCGCCGCCGTGATCATCGGCCGCGAGATCGTCGTCTCGGCCCTGCGCGAATGGATGGCCGAAATCGGCGCCCGTGCCCATGTGGCCGTGTCCAACCTGGGCAAATGGAAAACCGCTGCGCAGATGCTGGCCTTGGTGATCCTGCTGGCCAACCCGTCAGACTTCTCCTTCTGGGTCCTGATCGGCTACGCACTGCTGCTGATCGCGGCCGGCCTGACATTGTGGTCCATGCTCCAATATCTGCGCGCTGCCTGGCCTCACCTGCGCACCACCGTTGAAAAGAAATAAAACTTTTTTGAATCAAGCGGTTGACGAGTTCTGATATTTCTATAGAATGCGCATCACCAAGCGGGAATAGCTCAGTTGGTAGAGCACGACCTTGCCAAGGTCGGGGTCGCGAGTTCGAGTCTCGTTTCCCGCTCCAAGCATTAAGAAAAAAGCCACTCTAACGAGTGGCTTTTTTTTGCCTGCGATTTATGGAATAGACGCGTCGGCGTCTTTTTTTGTTTCTGCAAAAACCATTGAGACTCAGGGTAGTCCAGTACGAACAAGTACAGGATTAAGTACAACATTACGGGCTCGTTCGAGTTCGTATTTTGCTGGCTCCCCTCGGGTCTCCAGACGAGCATCAGGTGCTGACTCTCTCACAGGAGCTCACCATGCCACTCTCGGAATTCACCATTCGGCATGCCCGAATCACCGGTAAAAACTATACCCTCGGCGACTTTGACGGCCTATCCCTTTGGGTCACCAAGGCGGGCAGTAAGCTGTGGCTGTTTCGCTATTACTGGGAAGGGCGTCAGCAGCGCATGTCCCTCGGTACCTAACCCTGAAGTCAGCCTCAAGCAAGCACGCTCTCGGCGCGATGACGCACGGCGGTTACTGGCGGACAACATCAACCCCTGTGAACACCGCAAGCAGCAGCGGCATGCGGCTGAAGTTGCTGAAAAGCATACCTTTGAAGCGGTGTACAACGAGTGGGTCAACTTCCGCCGGTTGAGCCTGAAGGAAGGGCGACAAAGCACGCTTTCGCAAATCCTCAGGGTCTTTAAAAAAGACATCCTGCCCACCTTGGGCGAGCGCCCCATCAAGGGCATTACTCGTCACGACCTGATGGGCGTCCTCAGTGTCATCGAACAGCGCAACGCCCTCACAATGGCCGAGAAATGTCGCACCTGGTTCAACCAGCTATTTCGTTATGCTTTGGTAAAAGTCGAAGGGCTCGAAGTGAACCCGGCTTCGGACCTGGATGTAGTGGCGCTACCCAAACCACCGGTGATGAACAACCCATTTTTGCGGATGGAGCAACTGCCGGAACTGCTGTCGAGGATTCGCAATTACGGTGGCCAGCTACAGACAAAATTAGGGCTGCGTTTGCTGCTGTTGACCGGCGTGCGAACAGGCGAGTTACGTTATGCCACGCCTGATCAGTTCGACCTGGAAAAGCAGCTGTGGGTGATTCCACCGGAGGTCGTTAAACAGCTCCAGGCGCAGATGCGCAAGCCGGGTAGGGCTGGTGGTCAGGTGCCTCCGTACATCGTCCCGCTTTCGGTGCAGGCACTGGAAATCGTGCGCTATATGCTTGATCAGGTCTTACCTGCACAACGTTTTCTTTTCTCCCATCGCAGCAACCTGCAGCTACGCATCAGCGAAAACACCTTAAACAATGCCCTGCATCGAATGGGTTTGGCTGATCAGTTAACAGGTCATGGTATGCGCGCCACAATTTCTACTGCGCTGCACGAGATCGGGTACCCCAAGAATTGGATTGACGCGCAGCTTTCTCATGCTGATCCGGATCAGGTGAGTGCGACCTATAACCATGCCCGATATGTGGAACAGCGGCGGACCATGATGCAGGACTGGGCCAATCGGTTAGACCTTTGGGCTCAGGGAAAGCATGACGCGGCGAGTTCGCCGCTGACGATTCGGTTGGAGGGGGCGGTGTCAGTCGCTGGAGCGGTGGCAGCGGCTACTGCCTCGTTGATATATGAGGTGGAGTCTAAGCGGAAAGGGGCTGAGCATGTGGATCAAGGTTTCGTTGCGACCACAGTGACGCCCGAGAGGAGCCTGGTGGAGATGCCCGTTTCTGCAATACAACGGCAGCGCCTTGCAATGCTGGCGGCATAGGAAGCACCTACCAATTTGACAGTGCCAGAGTTTGCGCGATTGGCGGGCGTGTCGAGGGAGCAGGTGAGTCGGGATATCAAGGAAGGGCGGTTATTGGCTATTAGTTTGGGGAATCGAGGATTGCGGCTACCGGATTGGCAGCTCGACGCGCCTGGGTTAGTGCAAACGCAGAGGGTTCTGATGGCAGTGGAGGCGCCCTGGGATGCCTACTGGGTTATCTCGAAGCGACTTGCCTTTGCCTGACAGCATGTTTGGCTGTTCACCCAACTTTTTTGGGGGGAGGGCAGCGGTTTCGAGCCTTACGCATTTCTATCACAGCACCAGTAAACTGGATTAGAGAACAGTGATAACGGCACTGCCTGAATGGGCTGCTATCGGCCAGAAGCTGTCATTCACGCGAGGCCGCTATAGACCTAAAGCTGCCTTGAGTGAGAATTAACTAACGGCTAGATCCGGCCACTCACGATGGTTCGACATCTTTTATAAGGTCGCTTGTTACAAACCCCACTGCGCAATGATCGCAGTAAAAACCATCGACTAGCTGCTCGAGCGGTGATGCATTCAGGAGAGCGGGCTTACATTCATAAACTGCCAGCTGATCCAAGCGTTGGTAGCCGACTTTTTCTTCCCCATCGAAGCGTTTTTTCGGGCTTGCTGCTCCAATCAACATTGCTTTCGATCTGACGTGTTGGAGGGACCCACAACGTGGGCAGGGTTCGATGCATCCGGAAACAGATACGATGTAGTCGGCCACTCTTTGGCAGAGGGTAGCGTGCGATGAGCGGATTACCAGGGTTAGAGGCTTGAGCGAGAGCGGATCAATGTCGATGCGTTCTCCTGATGTGCCGCGAAGCGACAATGTCAGCTCCGTCCATTGGCGACGATCCGACCGCGTGCAATCACCCTCAGAGTCAACATTGCATCCGATTCCCCATAGATGTTCAGCAATGCTATAGAAGTCCGGTAAAAGTCCTTCTGGCGTGATTTGAACGGAATAGCAAGTAGACATGGTTTGTAAGCTGCGCCTGCGTGTTCGAAGCAGAAAAGGTAACTTGGAGCCTGAGGCTTGAGCAATCAGAGTCGCGGCTCCAAGACCGTCTGTATACAGGACATCCATTGGTGTCTGCGATTGCCCCAGTGACTTCTGGCCGATATCTGGGCTCGTGCTGTATTCGCTACTGAGAGCCATCGCGTCTTTCTGGCTACCACACCAGGATGGGAAATATATCGCGCCGGGTATTTACGACATAAGACTCCAATCCGTTTTTCTCAGGAAAGATTTTCAAGATTATTTTCGCACTGAAGGTGATGGTCAACACCCCAAAACTATCAATTGAAAAAGCTTCCACATCGAGGTTTAAAAACTCAAAAATCAAAGGGCTTGTAGTAGCGTCTTCACCATGTCCCCTCTTGCATACCCTATTGATATCACTGACGAATGGGCACTGAATTAACACGCTAGCGATATCACCAAAAAGCAGGACCTGTGAACCGATCCCGACAGTCACACCCGTTAGCGTGGAAGGAACCATTTCGGCCAAATCCGAATCACTTATCACCCTGCCGTCCTCTGGTCACACCGGTGGATATTGAAGAGTCGTAGGCCTGAATCGAGTCTCCTTTTGTAGGCAGATCATATATTTATTTTCTATAGCTTCCACTCATCTGACCTCCCGATTCTTGCAGAGGAGACTCGGAGGGGGGAAGAGGCCGCTTTTGGCCGATTGCTGCTTTTCACCGCCCACCGCAATCGACCCATAACGGCCTTTCGCTTTTGACAATTGACAGCTTATATAACCTCGCGAAATCCGTTCGCAAATTCGTTGTAGTATCCGGGATACTTTTATGCAGACTGCTCAAACCAGGCTACTCGCGCTTGCACTAATAGAGATCAGGACGTTGCTTGCTGATTATCTGGGCAGTGATGTAGATGCTCCAATGAGCGTCCGTGTCGCGGCCCATTTGGCCTATGCGCTCCACAATGAGGCGGAAGCTGCATACGGCAACGCTGATTTTCAACTCGAATGTGCGACCCAGAAAATATGCGCAATTGATCAGGTTCTTGGTGTTTCGGATGGAGCCGAATTGTTGAGTAGATTTGACGTCGAAGACCAAATCAATCCGGGTGCATCATCAACCTAGATGACCGCTTCTGGCCGAGAGCTGCCGCTCGTAACCCACTGTTAACGACCCCAGGCTGACGGTAGTAGCAGGCAGCAAAAATCAAACGCTGGAAAGGCCAACGACCATCCCCTGAGGCGTATACCGACTGCTTCCGTCAACAGTCTGGTGCTGCGATCTCAGACACCCAGGGGCCTAGCCTGCTTGGCCAAAATTGGAAAATAGAGAGCCAGCTCAGAGTTTCGCCAGCAACTTGCTCAGTTCATCTCTCGCCGCCTCACCCGAATGCGCACGTTCAAGCAACCCACGGGTCATGGATTTGTACATGGCCACTGCTTCGGGGGAGGAAGTCACCGTGGCAATGCCGGTATGGATGTTCGGCAGTTCGCCGAGGCGATAGGGGCTGACCGCGACGTAGCTGGTGTGGGCTTGCTCGAAGATCTGGAACGTCGCGCTGGGCAGGGTTTCGTCGATCAGGTAGATGGTGAACCGCGAGCCTTCGCTGCCGATTTTGTCGATCAGGTTTTCGATTTCGCGCCGGGCCAGGAGCGACCGTTCCATTCTTACGCTCGGTGGCAAGTCGAGGCGCCCGACCAGGCCGATGTGCAGGTAGCGTTCGATCTGGCGCAGGCTGATGATCGATTGCACTTCGAATTTCTGCTTGGAAAATATCGCTTTCCGTTCGTTGAGAATCTCCAGAATCTGCGTTTGCATCGCCTCTTGGCTGGCGGTGAAGTCCTTCGGTCGGGCTTCGTCGAGCATGGTCTTGAACAGCTCGGTGTAGGCGGGCGACGTCAGGAGGTAGGAGAAGGGATCGAAGTACGACTGGATGCTGATTGAACGCGCTTCCAGTTGGCGCATGCGTTCGAAGTAACCCAGGGCATTGTCGAAATATTCGGTGTCGGAGCCCAGCAAGCTGGTCAATGAAACCTTGAGCAACTGCGCGAGGCGCTCCAGGGTCTCGAGCTTGACGATCTTGCCCAGCTCCAGGCGATACACCGCCGCCCGGGAGATATCGAGTTTTTCGGCCACCTGATCGGCGTTCAATTGGCGACCGATGCGGTAGGCCCGAAGGCGTTCACCGATGGCCTGGTAGTCGATTTGGTTCACTGCAACTCCGAAACACTGTGTCTGTGGGGTGAAGAGTGTTGCTCCATTCTTTCCAGAGTCGAGAACGCACACCGTTGAGGCGGCTCGATCGAGGAAATGGTTGACCTCGTTGTGACTTCGTTGTATCAATATTTAGACGAAAGATATTCTGTCGTCTAAAAAATACAAAAATGGTGCGGCTATGTCCATGTATATACCACTCCGAATCCCCGTGCCGAGCTTGTCTACGGGATGACGGGCAACAATCACGTCCTCCGATATTGATCAAACGCTGTTGTATCCGGTCGCTCCCGACCAGGGCGGCGCGATCTCTTATGCCCTGAAATCTATAAAAATAAGGAACACACGATGGGACATTCACCTGTTGCATCTGCGCTGGTGGCGCTGTCACTGGCCGTCCTGGCACCTTGCGCACTGGCTGCGCCGGGGTTCAGCGACACCTTGATCGGCTATCGCTACAGCGATCACTACACCGACCCGGGCAAAACCAAGGATGTGGCCAAGAACATCCTGCAAATCACTCATGTCAGCAGCTACCGGCTGGGTCAGAACTTCATCAATTTGGACGTGTTCAAGTCCGATCGCAACGATCCGGCCAAGGGCGGCGGCACCGGCGCCACTGAGTTTTACCTGACGTATCGCAACCAACTGCAGTACGGCAAGTTCTTCGACAAGCCGCTGGCATTCGGCCCGGTCAAGGACGTCGCGCTGACTGCCGGGTTCGACTACAACACCAAGAACAACGAGTTCGCCTCGGAAAAGCGCTTGTTGGTGCTCGGCCCGACGCTCAAGTTTGCTTTGCCCGCCGGTTTCCTCGATGCCAGCGTGCTCTACGCCCGGGAGTGGAACCACTGTGGCCTGGACGTGTGCAGCAAACTGGGCAACCACACTGACCTGCTGTTCGACCCGTTCTTCCAGTTCAATCTCACCTGGGGCGTGCCATTCACGGCGGGCCCGCTGCCGCTCAAGTTCCAGGGTTACTACACCTTCAGCAGCAAGAAGGGCGACGACTACCAAAACAAGCCCACCGGCGCCGAGCAACTGATGCGCACTTCGTTGATGCTGGATGTCGGCCAGATGGTCTGGGGCGAGAAAAACGTGTTTTGGGTTGGTCCGGGTTACGAGTACTGGCGCAACAAATTCGGCAACGAGAAGGGGCCAGGTACGGACGTCGATGCGTTATCCATCAATCTGGAGTGGCATCTGTAGACCGGAGATCGTTATTTTTCGCTCGCGCTGTATCAATAATTAGACAGGTTGTCTCATTTGCTCGTAGACTCAGCCCATCGCCCAGGCGATAAGGACGGCGCTGTTTCCTTCCAGGGATGAGTCAGGTGGTGAAGCCGGATCACGGCCATCACCTCAACCCGTGATAACAATAAGAGGTAAAGAGTGTGAAGACTCACAACGACTCAAGCACCGCCAAGGCGGACGCATCACCGCGCAAGGCGTTGATCGCCAGCGTGACCGGTTATGCCATGGACGGGTTCGACCTGTTGATCCTCGGTTTCATGTTGCCAGCCATCACCCTCGGCCTGGGGCTGACCACCTCCGAAGCCGGTTCGCTGGTGACCTGGACCTTGCTCGGCGCCGTGGCCGGTGGCCTGGTGTTCGGCCAGCTCAGCGACTGCTACGGCCGGGTCAAGATGCTCAGCGTGTGCATCCTGGTGTTTTCCGTGTTTACCGGTTTATGTGCGTTGGCCCAGGGGTACTGGGATTTGCTGACCTACCGCACCCTCGCCGGGTTTGGCCTGGGCGGTGAGTTCGGCATTGGCATGGCGCTGATCGCCGAGACCTGGCCCGCCAACAAACGCAATCGCGCTTCTTCCTACGTCGGCATGGGCTGGCAGGCTGGGGTATTGGCGGCTGCACTGTTGACGCCATTGTTGTTACCGCATATCGGTTGGCGCGGGATGTTCCTGGTCGGGCTGGTACCGGCGCTGCTGTCCTTCGTGATTCGCCACACCATGGGTGAGCCAGAAGAGTTCATCAAGGCTTCGGTTAATCCGATTTCTTTTACGCGGCGCTTCGGCCAACTGTTCAAGGATGTGCCGACTGCCAAGGCAAGCATCGGCGTGATGGTGCTGACTTCAGTGCAGAACTTCGGTTACTACGGAATCATGATCTGGATGCCCAGTTACCTGTCGCGTCAGTTCGGTTTCACGCTGACCGCGTCCGGCACGTGGACCGCGGCGACGGTGGTGGGGATGGCCTTCGGCATTTGGTTGTTCGGCCAACTGGCCGACCGCTTCGGTCGCTGGCGGATCTTTTTGCTGTACCAGGCCAGCGCCGCGGTCATGGTGCTGATCTACGCCAACCTGACGGACCCGATCAGCATGCTGTTTGCCGGCGTGGTGATGGGCATCTTCGTCAATGGCATGATTGGCGGCTACGGTGCGTTGATCTCCGATCTCTATCCGTCCCAGGTTCGGGCCACGGCCCAGAACGTTCTGTTTAACGTCGGACGCGGTGTCGGTGGTTTCGGGCCGCTGGTGGTGGGCGCCATTGCCCTGGCGTATTCATTCTCGGCGGCGATCATGTTGTTGGCGTCGATTTACCTGCTGGCCATGGCCGCCACGCTGTTCCTGTTGCCGCGCAGCCAGGGCGACAGCGGTGAAGTACCGTTGGCGAGTCCCCTCGAAGCACAACCCAAGTAAGGCGTCAGTCGGCGTGGTAATGCCAAAAAAGTAGTGCATATGCTGTATCAATAATTAGACAAGCGTTTTTTGATGTCGTAGAGTCAAGGTCGAAATGAAGTAGAAAAAACCACGACGCTGCCGGATACACGGGCGGTGTCGCTTCTCTTTTGATTCGCCTGTATCAAAAATTAGACAGAAGCATTGAGGGCTTTCAAAATGATCGGGATTTCCAGCTGCTGCAAGGTCATCGCCGTCACCCCGCCGAACGATACCTTGGCGGTGGTGCTTTCCAACGAATGGGTCAACGACGAATACAAACGCCTGGTCCTGCAGGCCGATGGCGCGGCGTGCCATTCGCAGCCAGGGCAATTTTTCAACCTGTTGTGCCCCAGCGAAGGTGAGCACAAACCCTTTTTCCGCCGCCCCATGAGCACCTATAAAGCCAGCCCGGTGAGTGGCCAGGTCGAGTTTCTGTACAAGGTCACGGGCAAGGGCACCCTCGGCCTGGAAACGCTGACCGAACGACAAACCCTGGAAATCCTCGGCCCGTTGGGCAAGGGCTTCGACCTCGACCCGCAGTGGCGGCACATGACCATCGTGGCCCGTGGTGTCGGCCTCGCGACCTTGGCGCCACTCGCCGAAGCGGCTCACGCATTGGGCATCAAGTTGACCGCCGTGCTCAGCGCCCGCAGTGAAAAGAGCCTGCTGTCCCGGGAGCGTTTCGCCTCACTGGGCGCTGACGTCATCGCCGTCCTGGATGAGGATGGCAGCAGCTCCCTGGAAAACATTGAATCCGTGTTGCGCGAGGTGATTGCCCGCGAAGGCAGCAACGCATTGTTCACCTGTGGCTCCAAACGCCTGACCCGTTTGCTCAAGCGCTTGTCGGGCGAATTGGGGCTGGCCGGGCAAGTCGCCCTGGAACAGCAAATGGTCTGTGGCCTGGGCATGTGCCAGTGCTGCGTCGATGTGTTTGAAGTCGATGGTTTGAAAATCGGCAAGCGTGTGTGTCTGGAAGGCCCGGTGTTCGACCTGGCGGAGGTGCTGGAATGATCGATCTAAGCGTAAACATTGGCGGTCTGCGCCTGAAGAACCCGGTGATGCCGGCCTCGGGCACCTTCGCCGAGGAGTTGACCCATCTGCTGGATTTCAACGGTCTGGGCGCCTTGGTGACTAAGACTATCACCAGCGAAAAACGCACGGGCAACCCGATGCCCCGGGTCTGTGAACTGGCGGACGGCATGATGAATGCCATCGGTATTCCGAGCAAAGGCGCGGACCTGTTCATCGATAAGGTAGTGCCGTTTTATCGGGATTTCGATTCGCCGCTGATCGTCAGTATTTCCGCGCCAACCGCCCAGGGTTTTGCCGAGCTGGCCGCGCGCCTGAGCGATGTACCGGGCATTGCCGGCATTGAAGCGAATATTTCCTGCCCCAACCTAGAAGCCCACGGTGAGTCGTTCGGCATGCACGCCGACAGCACGCGGCAAGTGGTTAAGCTGATGCGCGCCAACACCTCGCTGCCGCTGTGGGTCAAGCTAACCCCCAACAGCGGTGAGATCGTCGATATTGCGCTTGGGGCCCAGGACGAAGGCGCGGATGCGGTGGTCGTCGGCAACACCTTGCTTGGGCTGTCGATCGACATCGAAAAGGGCAGGGCACGCCTGGGCAATTTCATGGGCGGGATCTCCGGCGCGATGATCAAGCCATTGATGGTGCGTCTGACCTACCAATGCGCCAAGGCCTTGCAGATTCCGGTAATTGGTTGCGGCGGCATCGCCACCGCCGATGACGCGTTGGAATTCATTTACGCCGGCGCCACGGCGGTGCAGGTCGGCACCGCGACGTTCATCCACCCCAAGACCATGAACCTGATGGTCAATGAGCTGGAAGTGTTCTGTCGGCGCAAAGGCATCAACCGCTTGAGCTCACTGATCGGCAGCCTCGATGATTCCCCGGCCGCCGCGTTTGGAGCACTGCCATGAGCACCCTCTGGAAACACCTGGCGCAGCGGGTCTTCAGTGAAATTGCCGAAATTTCCCGTGACCCGGAAATCGGCATCACTCGCGAAAGCTATGGCGCCGGGGAAAACGCCGCGATTGCCTACCTGTCGCAATTCGCCCTCGACAACGGTTTACACGTCCGCGCAGACCGCGCCGGCAACGTGATTTACCAGCGTGCCGATGACGATGGCCAACCGGCGATCTGGATCGGTTCGCACTTGGATTCGGTGCCACAGGGCGGCAACTACGATGGCCTGGCCGGGGTTGTTGCCGGACTGTTGTGCCTGTGCCGCCTCGATCAGTTGCAAGTACAAACCCCACGACCCATCCGGGTGCTGGGCCTGCGCGGTGAGGAGAGCGCCTGGTTCGGCAAATCCTATATGGGCTCGCGAGCATTGATGGGCGGGCTGACAGCGACCGATCTGGCGCTGACCAATCGCTTCAGTAAAAGGACCCTCGGCGAGGCGATGCAGGCGGTGGGCGCCGATCTCGACGCGATTCGCTCCCAGCAATGGCTGATCGAGCGCGAACAGTTCGCCGGCTACCTGGAAGTGCACATCGAGCAGGCCGAGTCCCTGGAGAAAATGGGCCAGGCCATCGGCGTCGTGCCCGGTATTCGCGGCAACCTGCGGCACAACCTGGTGCGGTGTCTGGGCGAGGACGGCCACTCGGGTGCGGTGTCCCGGGAGGACCGTCACGACTCGGTGTTTGCGGTCAGCGAACTGGTCGCGCGCATTGATCGATTGTGGGGCGAATGGCTGGAGAACGGCCGCGATCTGGTGGTCACGGTCGGCACCCTGGGCACCAACGCTGCCCATCACGCGGTCTCGCGTATCCCTGGCGAAGTCAGCTTCAGCCTGGAAATCCGCAGCCTGCATCAACCTACGCTGGAAGCCTTCCACGCCTTGATCCTGGCCGAAATTCGCCAGATAGAGGGCCAACGCCAGGTGCGCTTCGAATTCGACAAACGTATCGATACGCAGCCGGCGGCCATGCATAAACCGTGGGTCGACGCCTTGGCGCGCATGACCCGCGAGCACGGATGGGAAGGGGTCCTGACACCGAGTGGTGCGGGGCATGACGCTGCGGTTTTCGCCAACGCCGGAATCCCCAGCGCCATGCTCTTCATCCGTAATCAGCACGGTTCGCACAACCCTTTTGAGGCGATGGAACTGGACGATTTCATCGAGGCCAGCGAAGTGCTTTACCACACCCTGCAGGAGCTGACGCTATGACCCGTTCATCTCAATCCTGGCTGATTCGCCATGCCACGCTGGTCAACGAAGGCCAGCGCTTTTGCAGCGACCTGCGCATCGAGAACGGTTTGATCGCGCAGATTGCGCCGACGATCGAGCCGCGCGCAGAGGACGAAGTGATCGACGCCACTGGGCTGTGGCTGCTGCCGGGCATGATCGACGATCAGGTGCACTTTCGCGAGCCGGGCATGACCCACAAGGCCGATATCGCCAGCGAATCCCGGGCTTGCGCGGCGGGCGGCATCACCAGCTTCATGGAAATGCCGAATACCCGGCCGCCGGCGCTGGATCGCGATTCCCTGGAAGCCAAATATGCGATCGCTGCGCAATCGTCGGTGGTCAACTATGCGTTCTACATGGGCGCAAGCAACGATAACTTGGAGGCCATCCGCGCCATCGACCCCAAGAGCACGCCGGGCGTCAAAGTGTTCATGGGCGCGTCCACTGGCAACATGCTGGTAGACGATCCTGAAGTGTTGAACGGCATCTTCCGCGACTCGCCTGTGATGATCATCACGCACTGCGAAGACTCGCCGATGATCGAAGACAACTTGCAAAAAGCCCTGGGCACTTACGGGGAGGATATCCCCGCAGGCCTGCATCCGTTGATTCGCTCCCGCGAGGCGTGCATCAAGTCAACCCGTCTGGCCATTGCCCTGGCCCGCAAGCACAACGCACGCCTGCATGTGCTGCACATTTCCACCGCTGAAGAACTGGACCTGTTCGAACCCGGTCCACTGGCGAATAAGCGCATTACGGCTGAAACCTGCGTGCATTTTTTGCACTTCAACGACAGCGACTATCAGCGCTTGGGGATGCGGCTCAAATGCAACCCGGCAGTCAAGTCCGAGCGCGATCGACGGGCGATTGTCCAGGCACTGTCCGAAGGACGCATCGACGTGTTGGCCACCGACCACGCACCGCATTTACTGGAAGAGAAAAACAACCTTTACCAGAAAGCACCCTCCGGCGTGCCGCTGGTGCAGTTCGCCCTGCAAGTGGCGTTGGAGCGGGTATTCGCGGGTGAATTGACGCTGGAACGCGTAGTCGAGGCGGTCTGTCATGCCCCGGCGCAACTGTTCAACGTAGCCGCTCGCGGATTCCTGCGTGAAGGGTTTGCCGCGGACTTGGTCTTGGTCGATCCCCGCCAGCCGTATACGGTGCAGCGCGCTGAGGTGTTGTCCAAATGTGGCTGGAGTCCGTTCGAAGGCAGTACCTTCTCATCGAGTATCGTCGGCACGTTCGTCAACGGGCAGCGGGTCTGGGATGGCCGTGAAATCGCGCCGCAAAGCCATGGCCAACGCCTGTCATTCGATCGTTAGTCACGTTCAAGGAGTTTCCCAATGAATTTCTCAACCGCGGTCCAAGAGTTCCGCCAGGCACTGCCAGGCACCGACGCCTTCAAGCGCGTGCGCGTGCAGTGCGAGCAGATCATCCGTAATGTTCCCGAGCAGGCGGCGATGTGTTTTGTGATCGGCGAATTTTGTCGTGCCTACGTGCTGTTTTATGAGGATCAGGAGGTGAGTCCGGAGTTCGCCCATCAGGTGAAGTCCCAACTGCTGGGCTACATGGACAGCCTTGAAGTGGCGCTAGGCAGTGCGGATGAACGCACGCTGAGTGCTGCGTTGAATCAAGTGGTGGTCGCGTATGCGGGTAAGAGGGGGTTGGTTTAAGGTTTTGCGACGCGTGCCTGTCTGAGGGCCAGGTGATTGACCTGGCTCTCATCACTCACCTGCTAGGGCTCGAGGGCGCTTTGGCCCAGAACTCAAGGTCAAGCCTGTTGTTGCGTCATTAGTCGTCGAAAATGTAGAGGGTACCGGCCGGTGACGCGCTTGAAGGCGCTGCTGAAGGCACTTTCGGATGTATAACCGAAAGACCGTCCAATTTCCCCGATGGAGGCACGCGTCTCGCGCAACGCACGCTCTGCGAGTCGCATGCGCCAGTGGGTCAGGTAGCTCATTGGCGCGACGCCGGCGACCGTTTTGAAGTGCAATGCGAACGTCGCTCGCGACATGGCGGCTGCCTTCGCCAATGTTTCGAGTTGCCAGGGATAGCCGGGATCGCCGTGCATCAATCGAAGCGCCGGCGCAATACGCTTGTCGGTCACTGCCCTCAGCCACCCCGGGCTCAGGGGGGCTTCGGTAGCAAAATGAGCGCGCAGGGTCTGGATGAACATCAGGTGGGCAAGCTGTGCAGAGGCAACGCCAGAGCCCGGTGAATTGTCTTCGCGCTCCTGGATAAGTTCATCCATCAACCAGGAAAGTTTTAGTGCCTGACGCGACGTGCCTCGCACGTGAATGGTTGTCGGGATGGCGTCCAGAAACAGGCGATCGTAGTCAGAGCTAAGTTCCACACCTGCAACGATCACATAGCAGTCATCACCACTGCCAAGCTGGACCGTTGCGCCTACGCGATTCTTGATCACATCGCCGAGGTCCACTCGCGGTGCGCCAAGGTCGCTGGCGAGGGTGAGCGAGCGAGGCCTCGAAGAGAGAAACACATCACCTTCCTCCAGCAGGATGGGTGTCGCTTCGTCATCGAACGAGAGCCAGCAGCTGCCGCGAGCCACCCCCCAGAACTTGATCGTGTCCGGCGCTGGGATGGCTATCGCCCAGGCACCGCCTGCCACCAGTCCGCCGGACATGACGGATCGTGCGTTCACGAAATGCAGGAACTCTGAAAGGGGATCGCTGTGCATGCTCAGACGATGACGCAAGTAATGCAGAGGATCAAGCATTAATAATCTGGAGTTAGAGCGTTATCTTGCAGGTGTACCGGGGGAGAGCCACCGGACAGCACGCCCTTCGCGATGATTGCGGTGGGCCTACTCATTGAACGACTACTCGTCTAAAAGGGCACCCATGACACAGCGCACTTGGTTTATTACTGGCGTCAACAGCGGTTTCGGCCGCGTCATGACAGAGCAATTGCTCGCCCGCGGTGATCGGGTGGCAGGTACCACGCGCAAGATGGAAGCACTGAGCGATCTCAAGGCCAAGTATGGCGATCAACTGTGGCTCGCCCACTTGGATATGACGGACACCGTCGGCATCCAACAAGTGGTGAGCAACGCTTTCGGTGCGCTTGGCAAGATCGATGTCATTGTCAGCAATGCAGGCTATGGCTTGTTTGGCGCAGCGGAAGAGCTGAGTGACGAACAGGTCAATCATCAACTGGCGACAAACCTGATTGGTCCAATCATGTTGATTCGCGCGGCCTTGCCTCACTTGCGTGCACAAGGGGGTGGCCGAATCATCGGCCTGTCGACGTTTGGTGGGCAGGCAGTGCTGCCCGGTGGCTCTCTTTATCACGCGAGCAAATGGGGTCTGGAGGGTTTTCTGGATTCTTTGTCCATTGAGCTTGCACCTTTCAAGATCGGCGTCACGATTATCGAGCCCGGCAGCGCACGCACCAATTTCCGTTTCGGTGGTGCACAGCTCGGTAAGCCTCTAGCTGCTTACAAGGACACTCCGGCTGGGATGGTGCATGTGATGATCAAAGATACCTCGCGCCAGCCTGTCGGAGACCCGACGAAGATGGCGGAAATAATCCTCGACAGTGTCGATCACGAACCTGCACCGAAACGGATTGTTCTAGGCTCCGACTCTTGGGGCATCCTCTTCAAGGCGTTGACTGATCGGTTAGCGGCGGTCGCGACTCAGAAGGATCTCGCTGCTTCGGCGGACGTCCTGGCCAGCGCATGATTTTTCGGGAGCGTCTTTGCGGAGCCGGATGTCGATCAGGGTTGCGATCATGAAGTTCAGCATTCGCCACCGCGACCAGCGCCCGATCATCATGCTTTTTGTGGGCGCTCCATCACCAGCAACGTGGAGGTAGCGCTTGCGTAGATGCGCTCGTCGGGGCCCTTCAAGGTAGCCTCGGCAAACGCCGCCCGCCGGCCGACCGAGATGACACGGCCCTCTGCGCGCAGCGGGCCTGTCTCAGTGGTAATGGGGCGCAAGTATGAAACTTTCAGTTCAAGGGTTGTGTAGGCCTGGGTGGCTGAAAGCGTTGAGTGAACGGCGCACCCGCATGCCGAGTCGAGCAGCGTTGCAGCATACCCGCCGTGGACCGTGCCGATCGGGTTGTAAGCATGCAGGCCGGGCGTGCCTGTAAAGACCGCCCACCCGTCACCTGCCTCGACAAACGTGAAGTCGAGCGAATCGCCAATCGGCGGTCGTCCCCCGGCTGAAATCAAAGCCTGGAGGGTTTCAAGTCCGGATAGGCCGGGTGCAACTTCATTGACTAGATTCACTGATATTTCTCCACTTGGGCCGCAGCGTTCTCGCTGGCCGGACGATGCAACGTTACTGAGCGCCTGATGCGTGGCGGCTCCTGTCGTTTAAACTCAATGGGCATTCGCGGACGGCTGCTTCGGTGGCTGCACCTTGTGCATCAACGGCACCAGCAACACCGCGACAACAAAGCACGCCATGATCATCAGGAACGCGTCGGCATAGGTCAGCGTCTGCGCCTCACGCCATGTCAGCGCCCACAGTTGATGCAGTGCAAACTGGCTCGCATCCAGGCTGTTTTGCCCAAGCAACTGAGCGTTACCCGAAAGCTGGTCAAGCCAGACATTCATGGATTCGTTCTGGATGTTCAGGTGCTCGGCCAGGCGAAGGAAATGCAGGTTGGTGCGGTCGTTGAGCACCGTAGCGCAAGCGGCGATGCCGATGGCGCCGCCGAGGTTGCGCATCAGGTTGAACAGCCCTGAGGCAAGCTTCAGTCGGTCGGGGGCCAGTGCACCGAGGGTCAGGGTCACCACGGGTGGCACGGTTATTTGTTGGGCGAACCCGCGTATGGCTTGCGGCAACAGCAGTTCCCTGGCGCCCCAGTCGTGGGTGATGGGGGAGAAGTCCCACATCGACAGGGCGAACAGCGATAAGCCGAACATCAGGATCCAGCGTAAGTCGAAACGGCTGGCCAGCACTGCGTACACCGGGATGGCCAGCAACTGGAACACCCCCGTGGAAAACACTGCAAGGCCGATATCCAGCGAGCCATACCCACGCACTCGGCCAAGAAACAGCGGCGTGAGGTAGATGGTGGCGAAAATGCCGATGCCGGTAATGAACGAAAATAGGCAGCCCAGGGCGAAGTTTCGGTCCCGCAGAGCGCGCAGGTCGACAATCGGCTCCTTGATTTCTAGGCAGCGCCAGATAAACAGGCCGCCGCTGATGGCGGTGATCCAGGCAGTGGTGGCGATGGTGCTGTCACTGAACCAGTTCCAGCGCGGGCCTTCTTCGAGGGTGTATTCCAGGCAGCCGAGAAACACCGCCATCAAGCCCATGCCGATGTAGTCGGCACCCTTGAGCAACGACGGGTTGGGGCGGTCGACCTTAACCAGCATCGGCACGGCAAAGGTCACAAACAGGCCGGGCAGCAGGTTGATGTAGAACAGCCAGTGCCAGGAGGAAATGTCGGTGATCCAGCCGCCGACAGCCGGGCCCAACGTGGGCGCGAGGGACGCGATGGCGCCGATGGTAGACGCGGCGATCACCCGTTGCTTGCCGTTGAAATACATGAACGCGGTGGTGAACACCAACGGGATCATCGAGCCCCCCAGAAACCCCTGCAAGGCGCGAAACGCGATCATGCTCTGGATGTTCCAGGCCAGCGCGCAGAGCAGGCTGGTCAGGGTAAACCCCGCCGCCGAGGCCGCGAACAGCCAGCGCGTGCTCATCACTCGTGAGAGCCAGCCCGACATGGGAATCACGATGATTTCCGCGATCAGGTAGGCGGTCTGCACCCACGCCGTATCGTCCGCTCCGGCAGACAGCCCGCCGCCGATGTCCTTGAGCGAGGCGGACACGATCTGAATGTCGATCAGGGCGATGAACATGCCCACGCACATGGTGGCGAAGGCCGCGACCTTTTGCGCGGTGCTGAGGGTGGGTAACGGGCTGCTCATAGCTGGGCCTTGAGTGCGCTGGCCTGGTCGTCGAACACCTCCTGGGTGTTGACCTTGGCCATCACCGACAAGCCTGGGCGCAGGGCGCCGAATTCGGCGTCGCTGCCGTCGAGCCGCACACGTACCGGCACGCGTTGCACGATTTTGGTGAAGTTGCCGGTCGCATTCTCTGGCGGCAACACGCTGAACTGCGCACCGGTGGCGGGAGCCAGACTCTCGATGTGCCCGTGGAATTCACGGCCGGGGAGGATGTCGGCGCGGATACTCACGCTTTGCCCGATCTGCAGGCGCCCCAACTGGTCTTCCTTGAAGTTGGCGTCTACCCAAAGCCCTTTTGCCGGTACCACCGAGATCAGTTGGCTGCCGGCCGCGGCGTAGGCTCCGACCCGGGCGCGGCGGTTGCCCACATACCCGTCCACCGGTGCTCGCAGTTCGGTGTAGCCGATATTCAGTTGGGCTTGGTCGCGTTCGGCTTGCGCCTGTTGCAGTGCCGCACGCGCTTGGCCGCGCTGGGTTTCAATCACGTCGATTTGCCGGCGTGCGGCCATCAACCCGGCTTGCGCCCGGGAGTGGTCGGCGCGTGCGGTCTTCCACACCGCGTTGACCCGTTGTGCACTTTCGACCGACACAGCCTGGCTGCGCACCAGGTTCTGGTACCGCGTTTGATCATCGCCGGCCCGTTGCGACTCGGCGTCCGTGGCGTCGATTTGTGCCTTGGCCTGGTTGATCACCGCCAGTTGCAGTTGTTCGGTGGCATCCAGGTTGGCCAGGCTGGCTTGTTGCGCGGCCACGGCGCCATCGGCCTTGGCCAGGGCGGTGCGGTAGTCGCGCACGTCGATGCGCGCCAATACGTCGCCAGCATGCACGAACTGATTGTCCAGCACCGTCACTTCGCTGATATAGCCGGGCACCTTGGCGCTGATCACGGTCACATCCGCGCCCACATAGGCATCGTCGGTGTCTTCAACAAATCGACTGACCAGCCACCAGTGGCTCGCGTACCACACGCCGCCCGCCACAGCGAGGGTCAGCAAACCCAGCCGCACTGCCTGTTTGCGCCGGGATGGTTTTGCGGGTTCGGGCACAGCGCTGACTGGAGCGTCCATGGCGAAATGACCTCATTCAAAATTAGTGGGGGAAGGGGCTGACCAAATGATCTTTGTCCGCGTAGACACGGCCGGTTCGTGCGCGCCATAGCGTCAACGGTTCGGCATCGGCGGCAACATGCACTCGGTGGCCATCGCGGGTGATGGGGTTGCCAGTGTTGGTGTCCATTAACCCCAGTGCCACGGGGCGCCCAGTGGCTTCGTCGGCGAGAAACACCTTGTTCGAACCCTCTGCGTGCCGCGCACCCCAGGCCATCAGCGT
This sequence comes from Pseudomonas sp. P7548, assembly GCF_013386585.1. Classification (GTDB taxonomy): domain Bacteria; phylum Pseudomonadota; class Gammaproteobacteria; order Pseudomonadales; family Pseudomonadaceae; genus Aquipseudomonas. The sequence continues at coordinate 74,192 of NZ_JACARO010000065.1, forward strand.
GAGGATGACTTGCCGCAGGTCCCGGCCGGATTCGGTGAGGTGGTACTCATGGCGCGGCGGGTTGTTCTGGTACGAGTGCCGCTCCAGCAACCCGTTGGCCACCAACGTGTTCAAGCGGCGGGTCAGCGTGTTTGAAGCGATGCCGAGGCTGGCAAGAAACTCATCGAAGCGGCGCAATCCGTAGAACGCGTCCCTCAGGATCAACAGGCTCCAGCCATCACCAATGTGCTCCAGAGCACGGGCGACCGGACAAGGCATGGACTGAAAACTGGCTTTCTTCATCATGATCACCCGCACCAAATGAACAATATTACATTCATAATATTGCATGGTGGCTTTCATAATGAAAGTCACTTGAGAAATTATTTGTTACGTTGATGTAGCGTCTGCAGAAGTCCCTCTGAGCGGCGCTGTAACTGTCTGAGTTGGCGTTGGTAGCGCAACAGGTCGTGGTGAGACTGGGCCAGATTGTCGCGGCTCAGTCGCGGGAGGTGATGTTCTCCCGTCAGCACATACAGCACATCCACCCCAACAGCAGCAATCGCAGCGAGGTAGTTGGCCTTGGGCGACCGGCTGGCATCCTCGTAGTGCCGCTGGGCATTGGTTTCCACGCCGCCGGCCTCCCCCAAGGCGCGCTTGGACAGTGTCAGGCGTAGTCGTTTTTCACGTAAGCGTGCGCCGATCGTCATCGTGGTACGTCCCTGTGTGCGCCTGCGTGATCCATCCTTGGTGAGCGGCATTGGGCAGGTAAAGTGACCGGGACGTAAATGGTTTTGCCTAGGCCTCGGCGGGCGTGGCCGATTGGGGCTGGCGGGCCAGCTCTGGCCGAGGGCGTTGCAACGCTTGCAGCAGGCAGCGGGTGGCCACGCGGTCGGTGTCTGACAGGTCGCGGCCGAACGCGTCGGTACGGGTGACTACATAGCGCATTTGCCTGCAGCTGGCCTGGGCTTTTTCGCCTGGTGTTGCGTTTTCAGAACGGGCTGTCGGCGACACCGCACAAGCGTCTCAGACGTGACTGACACGCGAGGCCGGTAGGGCGTGCAGCGCCTCCATCGGGAGGGGGGTTGCCAGCTTAAAAGAGTGAGTACGTAATTGCGTACATCGAAACCGCTGATGTTGAAAAAAACTCTAGCTATTTCAAGGAGATATGGCGGGAGTCCGAGCCTCGTTTCCCGCTCCAAGCATTACGAAAAAAGCCACTCTAACGAGTGGCTTTTTTTTGCCTGCGATTTATGGAAGGAGACGCTTTGGCGTCTTTTTTTGTTTTCGTAGAAACCTCTGATGCACAGCGCGCATCGGCCTCAAGCGTTCACGCCGCCATCGACCAGCAGACCTGCACCGGTGATCTGCTTGGCGCCGGGGCTGGCAAGGAAGGCCACCGCCGCCGCAACGTCTTCGCTGGTGCCGTAATGGCCCAACGCGATGCCGGCCTTGCTGGCGGCGGCTTTCTCGCTGTCGGCGGGGTTCATATCGGTGTCGGTGGGGCCGGGGTGGACGATATTGACGGTGATGCCGCGCGGCCCCAGGTCGCGGGCCAGGCCTTGGGTGAAGGCGATCAGTGCGGATTTGCTCATGGAGTAAATGCTCAGGCCGGCTGCGGGAACCTGCTCGGCCAGGCAACTGCCCAGGTTGATGATGCGTCCGCCGTCCGGCAGGTGCGCCAGCGCGGCCTGGCTGGCGAGGATGACGGACTTGATGTTGACGTCGATCACCGCGTCCAGCGTGGCCAAGTCCAGGGTTTCGAGCGTGCCGTACTGAAAAATGCCGGCGTTGTTGACCAGTATGTCCAACCCGCCGAGCGCCTCTGCAGCCTGGTCTACCGAGTTCTTCACCGCTTGCGCGTCGGCGCTGTCGGCCTGCAAGGCGAAGGCCTTGCGCCCGGTCGCCTTGATCTGCGCCACAACGGCTTCAGCTTTTTCCCGCGAGCGCTCGTAAGTAATCACCACGTCGGCACCTTCTGCTGCCAGTGCCAGTGCAATCGCCTTGCCGATACCACGGCTTGCGCCCGTTACCAGGGCGCGTTTTCCGTTGAGAGTGGTCATGTGAGCTGCCTTTCTGTGTTGATCGTTATATAAATATGCTGAGGTTGTTCCAGGGCTGTCAATCAATTACTGTGGTGATCGATACAGAAATAGGAGTCACCCATGTCTATCCGAGGTCGTCCACGCAATTTCGACCGTGACCAGGCACTCGATGCCGCGATGACGCTGTTCTGGGAAAAAGGCTACAGCGCAACGTCGATTTCAGAGCTGTGCAGCGCCATGGACATCGGCTCCCCCAGCCTGTACGCCGCGTTCACCAGCAAGGAGGCGCTGTACGTCGAGGCGGTGACGCGCTATCGGGAGGTCGTCACCCCGTCGATCTGGAAGCCGGTGTATGAGGTTTCACCCGTGCGTGAGGCGGTAGAGCAGTTCCTGATGGAATCCGCCGACGTGCTCACGTTGAAAGGCCGGCCCGGTGGCTGCATGGTGACCCTGTCAAACGTCGGCAGTGAAGGGCCGCAATCCCTTGGCTGCTGGGTGCAGGTTCTGCGTCAAACTGGTGTGATGAAACTTGAAGAGCGAATCGCCGAGGCTGTTGCCGAGGGAGAGTTGCCCGCCGACACCGATGTTCAGACCTTCGCCAGGTTCATCATTGGCGTACAGCAGGGCATGTCGGTGCAGGCTCGGGATGGGGCCTCCCGCGAAAGTCTGCAGCAGGTGGCGCGGATGGCGATGACGGTCTGGCCGGTGTGTAGTCAAGACTGACTCAACGGGTAGGTCTGGTGTCCTGTGATTTTCTAGAGGGATTTGGATATGAGCACTGAACTCGATAGCGCCCTGCACGAGCAAATAAAACAGTATTCACGCGTGGGTGACGCGTTGGCTGAACAAGGAAAATACGAGGCTGCAATAGCCGAATATAACGCCGCGTGGCAGTTGGTGCCTGAGCCAAAAAACGACTGGCAAGCGTCAACCTGGATTCTGGCGGCAATAGCCGACGCCTGTTTTCTGTCGGGCTACAAGGGTTCTGCGCGTGATGCGTTGCAGTATGCGATGACCTGTCCTGGTGCCATTGGCAACCCCTTTCTGCACTTGCGGCTCGGGCAGGTTTATCTCGATGAAGGGCAAGAGGACCGTGCGGCAGACGAGTTGATGCGGGCCTACATGGGCGCTGGGGCAGACATTTTTGCCAATGAAAGTCCGCACTACTTAAGTTTCTTAAAAGCCTGGGCAACGTTGTGACGACTGGGTAACGCTTGTTACCCATTGGCGGCTGCCCCCTCCAACCACCCTTTCTTCCCCACGCAACGGCATTCCAAAAACGACCCGATACTTTCCTGTAAGCGACCTGCTGCTGTCGAGGCGTACCTCTGTAACTATCTGATTTAAGTGAAAAAAATATTATTTATTTTGTGTTCTATGTGAATTCTATTTGTATACACAGAAAATACATCCTATTGACCCGCACTTTCCCCCATGCCAGTCTGGCTTCGCCCGGCAGTCTTTTTCAGCGCTGAACCCCTTGTTTTCGCGTCACTCCTTCCTCTGGCAACCAGAGGTCCGACACTACAAATAAAATGAGATCGAGGCACGCCATGAAGAAACTTTGGAAAACGGTTTGTGCGGTTGCACTGATGGGGATGGTGATTCTTCCGGTGCAGGCAGAAGAAAAAACCATCACGGTTGGAACGATGTCCTGGGAGGACTTGACCCCCATTACCGGCATTACCAAGAAGGTCCTGGAGAATGCCGGTTACACCGTCAAGGTCGTCGAGTTTTCCGAAATCGGCATCGCGTATGCCGCGTTGACCAAAGGCGATGTGCAGGTACTGGCCTCGCAGACCGACTACGCCACCCAGGACTATTGGAACAAGAACAAGAACCGCCTGGAAAAACTCTCTCCGGTTTCCTACGGCTTGTACCAGGCAATCGCGGTGCCCAAGTACGTCGACATCGATTCCCTGGACCAACTCAATGACAACGCCGAGAAGTTCAGCGGCAAGATCGTCGGCATCGAACCCGGCTCGGGCTTGATGAGCGATGCCAACAAGGCCGTCAAGGACTATGGCCTCAAGCTGCAATTGCTCGAAGGCAGCACCGCCGCCATGACCGCCGCGCTCAAGTCGGCGGTCGACCGCAAGGAATGGGTTGCGGTCACGATCTGGGAGCCGTCGTGGATGGCCCAGAAGTTCGACCTCAAGTTCCTCAAGGACCCAAAAGGCTCCTTCGCGCCGCCCCAGGCTTACTACTGGATCGGTCATAAAGGCTTTGCCGCCGAATACCCCCATGCCCGTGAGGTCATCGCCAGCGTGTACGTGCCATTGGCCGACATCACCGCCATCAACGGTGTGGTCAAGGACGGCAAGACCATGGATGAAGCGGTCGCCGGTTGGGCCGACAACCACGCAGATCTGATGAAACGCTGGGCCAATATCAAACAATAAGCATCGACCTTTTTTTGCCACTGCCAGGTACGGATAACGCGTTCTGATCCATTAGAAAAACCAGCCCGACTGGTTCAATAGGCTCAAAGATGACAACGGTCAAAATAGACACCAACGAAGTGCTCGTGGATTGCCAGTCGGTCTGGAAAATCTTCGGTCAGAATGCCAAGGCGGCGATGGACGCGGTGGTAAGCAGGGGGCTCGGCAAGACCCAGGTGTTGCAGGATTTCAGCTGTGTAGTAGGGGTGTCGGATGTCAGCCTGCAGGTTCGCCGCGGTGAGATTTTTTGCATCATGGGCTTGTCCGGCAGTGGCAAGTCGACCCTGATCCGCTTGCTGAACAAATTGATCACCCCCAGCGCCGGCAAGGTGCTGGTCAAGGGTAAGGATCTGTCTGCCCTATCGCCCGCGCAGTTGCGGGATGTGCGGGCGAAAAACATCGGCATGGTGTTCCAGAGCGTGGCGTTGCTGCCTAACCGCACGGTGTTGGAAAACACCGCCTTCGGTCTAGAAGTGCAGGGCGTCGGCAAGGCTGAGCGCTACAAGGTGGCGGAGCGTGCGTTGGCCAAGGTCGGTTTGACCGACTGGGCCTCGCGTTACCCCAGCGAATTGTCGGGTGGCATGCAGCAGCGTGTCGGGCTGGCCCGTGCGCTGACTGCTGACCCTGAGATTATCCTGATGGATGAGCCGTTCAGCGCACTCGACCCGTTGATCCGTCGCCAGTTGCAGGACGAGTTCCGTCAACTCACCAAGGAACTGGGCAAGTCCGCGGTGTTCATCACCCACGACCTGGAGGAGGCGATCCGCATCGGTGATCGCATCGCCATCATGAAGGACGGGGTGATCATCCAGGTCGGCACCGCCGAAGAGATCGTGCTGAACCCGGCCGATGATTACGTCGCCGAATTCGTCGCGGGCATCTCGCGCTTGCACCTGGTCAAGGCCCATTCGGTGATGACGCCGATTGCGCTCTACACACGAGCGTTCCCGCTGTGCGATTTCTCTCGATTGCCCCAGACCTCCCCCGACACGGATATCGATGCGCTGATCGGGTTGACCATGAACGCCGACCTTGAACCCCTGGCTGTGGTCGAGCACGGCGTGGTGGTCGGCGTGATCACCGCCAAGGACCTGTTGCGCGGCGTGCAGGGCATCCCCAACGACGCCCAGGCGCTGGCTCCCGTGTTGGAGACTTCGTCATGAGCGTCCCGGATTTCTCGGTGCAGTTCGATGCGGCCGTCGACGCGGGCCTGATGTGGCTGCAGGACAACGGCGAGGCGTTTTTCGAGGGGGCCAATACCGCGCTGACTGGCGTGTTCAAGGCCGTGCAGTGGTGTCTCGCTGCGCCGCCGTTCTACGTGATTGCCCTGGCGGTCGGCCTGCTGGGCTGGCGCATGGTGGGTGCACGGTTTGCGCTGCTGTCGGCGATGGCGTTGCTGGTGTGCAGTTTTATCGGCCTGTGGCCGGAAACCGTCGGCACCTTGGCCCTGGTGCTCACCGCCACCTTGCTGGCACTGCTGGTGGCGATACCGCTGGGCGTGCTGGCCGGGTTGACGCCGGCGTTCGACCGCGTGGTCGACCCGTGCCTGGACCTGGTGCAAACGTTGCCACCCTATATCTACCTTCTGCCGGCCATCGCCTTGCTCGGGTACGGCCCCGCTACCGCGTTGCTGGCGACCTTTATTGTTGCGGTGCCGCCGGCCTTGCGCCTGACCTCGCTGGGTATTCGCATGACGCCCAAGGAGTTCGTCGAACTCGGCGACGCGAGCGGCGTGACCGGCCTGCAGATGTTCTTCAAGATCCGCCTGCCGTTCGCCATGCCCAGCATCATGGCCGGGGTCAACCAGAGCCTGATGATGGCGTTCGGCATGGTGGTCATCGCCGGGATCGTCGGTTCCGGGGGCTTGGGCGAAACCATCTACGGCGCGGTGCGCACCTTGGATATCGCCAAGTCGATCAACGCCGCACTGGCCATCGTTATTCTTACCATGATTCTCGACCGCCTCGCGCAGGCTGCTGCCCAGGCGCGCAAGGGAGCCAGCCAATGAACGTGACGGACTTCCGTTTTTCCCCGGGCGCATTCCTGGCACCGGCCATCGATTGGTTGAACGCAAACCTGCACGGCCTGTTCGTGATCATCAGCAAGATCATCGAAGCCACATTGGGCGCCATCGAAACGGTGTTGCTCGCGCCGCCTGCGTATGGGCTGATTGCCGTGGTGGTGCTGGCGGCATGGGGCCTGGCCAAGTGGCGCGTGGCACTGTTTGCCGGGCTGATGTTGGCGTTCTGCCTGTTCGCCGGGCTGTGGGTGGCGTCGATGCAGACCATCGCACTGGTCTCGGTGGCGGTGCTGATTTCTGTCAGCGTCGCGTTTCCCCTGGGTATTCTTGCCGCAAGAGTCAAGCGCGTGGACGCGGCGCTGCTGCCGATCCTCAACATCATGCAAACCGTGCCGCCGTGGGTGTACCTGATCCCGGCAGTGATGCTGTTCAGCCTGGGCCGTGTGCCGGCGATCATCGCCACCATCGTGTATGGCATTCCACCGATGTTGCGCTTGACCACTCTGGCCTTCAAGCAACTGCCCAAGGACCTGCTGGAGTTGGGCCAGGCCATGGGTGCGTCGCCTCGGCACATCCTGTTCAAGATCGAGTTGCCCACGGCCGCGCCCACGCTGTTGGTCGGGCTCAATCAGTGCATCCTGCTGTCGCTGGCGATGGTGGTGCTGGCCGGGTTGGTGGGGGCAGGGGGGC
>NZ_JACARO010000066.1 GCF_013386585.1 Pseudomonas sp. P7548
AATGGGGGAGCGGGCTTGCTCGCGAATGCGGTGAATCAGTCACCCAATGCATCAACTGACACACCGCATTCGCGAGCAAGCCCGCTCCCACATGGGTACATCACATTCTTCAGGAACATTGCCCATGAGCTTTATCACCGAAATCAAAACCTTCGCCGCCCTCGGCAGCGGTGTCATCGGCAGCGGCTGGGTGTCCCGCGCCCTGGCCCATGGCCTGGATGTCGTAGCCTGGGACCCGGCGCCCGGCGCCGAAGCCGCATTGCGCAAACGCGTCGCCAATGCCTGGGGCGCCCTTGAGAAACAAGGCCTGGCACCGGGTGCCTCCCAGGACCGCCTGCGCTTTGTCGCCACCATCGAGGAGTGCGTGAAAGACGCCGACTTCATCCAGGAAAGCGCTCCGGAACGCCTGGAGCTGAAACTGGAGTTGCACAGCAAGATCAGCGCGGCGGCCAAGCCCAACGCATTGATCGGCTCCAGCACATCCGGCCTGTTGCCGAGCGAATTCTATGAAGGCTCGATCCACCCGGAACGCTGCGTGGTCGGCCACCCGTTCAACCCGGTTTACCTGCTGCCGCTGGTGGAAGTGGTGGGCGGCAAGAACACCGCACCCGAGGCCATCCAGGCGGCGATCAAGGTGTATGAATCCCTCGGCATGCGCCCGCTGCACGTGCGCAAGGAAGTCCCCGGTTTCATCGCCGACCGCCTGCTCGAAGCGCTGTGGCGCGAGGCGCTGCACCTGGTCAATGACGGCGTAGCCACCACCGGCGAAATCGACGACGCGATCCGTTTCGGCGCCGGCCTGCGCTGGTCGTTCATGGGCACCTTCCTCACCTACACCCTGGCCGGTGGCGACGCTGGCATGCGGCACTTCATGGCGCAATTCGGCCCGGCGTTGCAACTGCCGTGGACCTACCTGCCGGCGCCGGAGCTGACCGACAAGCTGATCGATGACGTGGTGGACGGCACCAGCGATCAGTTGGGCAAGCACAGCATTTCGGCGCTGGAACGCTATCGTGATGATTGCCTGCTGGCGGTGCTGGAAGCGGTGAAGACCACCAAGGAAAAGCACGGCATGAGCTTCGCTGAGTAACTAATGTGGGAGCGGGCTTGCTCGCGAATGCGGTGGATCAGTCACGAATGCATCAACTGACACACCGTATTCGCGAGCAAGCCCGCTCCCACATTTTTGATCGAGTACATTCTTGGGATTCACACCATGCCTGCACTGACGACCTACACCACCCCCATCCAGCCCGACTGGGTGGACTACAACGGCCATCTACGCGATGCGTTCTACCTGCTGATCTTCAGCTACGCCACCGACGCGCTGATGGACACCCTGGGCCTGGACAGCGAAAACCGCGATGCCAGCGGCCATTCGCTGTTTACCCTGGAACTGCACCTGAACTACCTGCACGAAGTGAAATTGGGCGCTGAGGTCGAGGTGCACACCCAACTCATCGCCCATGACGCCAAGCGCCTGCACCTCTATCACAGCCTGCACCTCGTGGGCGACGAGAAGGAACTGGCGGGCAACGAACAGATGCTGCTGCACGTCGACCTCGCCGGCCCGCACTCCGCGCCGTTCACCGAGGCCACGCTGAAAAAACTCACGACCATCAGCGCAGAACAGGCCGACCTGCCGCGCCCTGCCCTGCTTGGCCGAGTGATTGGACTGCCACCCAAAAAATAAATAACAAGGAGCCACCATGCAAACCGCCGCCGCTGTTGCCGATTTCCGTACCTACCCGAAGATCTGTGACCTCGACGAGGTCCAGGTGCTCGACGATCAGATTCGCGTGCGCTGGGCCGATGGACGGGTCAGCCCTTTCCATCATCAGTGGCTGCGGGACAACTGCCCGTGCGCGCAGTGCGTGTACAGCGTGACCCGCGAGCAGGTGCTGGAGATCGTCGATGTGGACGAACAGCTCACCGCGATCAGCGCGCACATCGTGCAAGGTGACCTGAGCGTGGAGTGGAGCGGCGGCCACCACAGCCGGTACGACCCTGGCTGGTTGCGGGCTCACGCCTACGACGATGAATCCCGTGCCGAACGGCGGGCGGCGAAACCCAAATCCCAGCTGTGGGACAGCCGTTTCGAGCTGCCGGTTTTCGACTATACAGCCATCATGCAAGACCCCGGCGCGTTGCTGCAGTGGTTACTGGCCCTGCGCGACACCGGCTTGACGCAAATCCGTGGCGTGCCCACCGAGCCCGGCTCCCTGGCGTTCATCGCCAAGCGCATTTCGTTCATCCGCGAGAGCAACTTCGGCGTGCTGTTCAACGTGCAATCCAAGGCCGATGCCGACAGCAATGCCTACACCGCTTTCAACCTGCCGCTGCACAGTGATTTGCCGACGCGAGAGCTGCAACCGGGCCTGCAATTCCTGCATTGCCTGGTGAACGACGCCGACGGTGGCGAAAGCATTTTTGTCGACGGGTTTGCCATCGCCCAGGCCCTGCGCAACGAAGACCCCGAGGCGTTTCGCGCGCTGTGTGAGATCCCCGTGGAGTTTCGCAACAAGGACCGCCACAGCGACTACCGCCGGCTCGCACCGATCATCGCCCTGGATGCCTTGGGCGAAGTGGCGGAGATCCGCATGGCCAACTTCCTGCGCGGGCCGTTCGAGGCCAGCGTGGAGCAGATGCCTCTGTTGTACCGCGCGTATCGGCGGTTTATTGCGATGACGCGGGAGGCTCGTTTCCGCGTGGTACAGCGCCTGAATCCGGGTGAGTTGTGGTGCTTTGATAACCGCCGCACGTTGCATGCGCGCCATGCATTCGACCCGGCGTCCGGGGCGCGGCATTTTCAGGGGTGCTATATCGATCGGGATGAGTTGTTGTCCCGGATATTGGTATTGCAAAGGTAGACCGAGGCGCGGCCTTCGCGAGCAAGCCCTCTCCCACATTTGACCGAGTTCCAACTTTGGAATGCATCCCCCTGTAGGAGCCGGCTTGCCGGCGATGGCGTCAGCACAAACACCCCAAAACCCAGGCAAAAAAAGCCCCGACCCAGCCGTGACTGGATCGGGGCAGAGCGCTTGGTGTGAGCGTGACATCCCGAGGGTGACCAAACCTTCAAGGTGCTTGCTTGGCATTCAGTGTGCCTATTACTTCTGTCGGTAAATGGCCCGAAAACGACATGCTCATAGCCATCTGAGGCATTCGCTGATTCTGCCCTTGCCGACCGGTCGGAGGCCTACCAGAATCGAGGTCAGACCCCGCTCCCTACACCAGGAAAAACGCCATGATGCACGCGGATTTGATTGACCAGGATGACCTGCTGGGCCACCTGCGCTCGCTGGGTTTTGAAGTGTCCAGCGGTGCCACCGCTGAGCAGGCTTGCGAGTGCGCGGTACGCGGTTTGAGTGCGGCTCGGGCCAAGGCACTCAAGGGCATGGTGGAACAGATGTACACCGGCAGCGCGACGATTTTGCCGGCGGTGCGCCAGGCGATCGACAAGCAGTTGTTGCCGGCGTTGGTGCAGTTCAAGCAGAACTCTGGCGCCTGATAGACCGCTATCGCAGCGGTGCGACGACTCGACAAGCCAGCTCCCACATTCGACTGCATTCCAAAATTGGAACTCGGTCAAGTGTGGGAGCTGGCTTGCCTGCGATGAAGGCGACTCGGTCTAAAGCCGTACACTCGCAAACGTCGACTCATTGCGCGCCTGGCTCAACGCCGACATCGGCCCCGACAACGGTGACAACACCAGTGCCTGCGGAATCGGCATCATCGCCACTTGCTGCGCGGTGTTGGAGCCTACGCGTTCATCCCGTGGCGGAATGCCGAAGTATTCGCGGTAGCACTTGGAGAAGTGCGGCGTGGAGACAAACCCGCACACCGACGCCACTTCGATGATCGACATCGGCGTTTGCTTGAGCAGTTGCCGTGCACGGATCAGGCGCAGCTTGAGGTAGTAGCGCGACGGCGAGCAGTGCAGGTATTTCTGGAATAGGCGCTCCAGCTGACGACGGGACACGGCGACATACACCGCCAGTTCGTCCAGGTCGATCGGCTCTTCCAGGTTGGCTTCCATCAGCGCGACGATTTCCTGCAGCTTCGGCTGGTTGGTGCCGAGCATGTGCTTGAGCGGCACACGCTGGTGATCCTGTTCGTTGCGGATGCGTTCGTACACGAACATCTCGGAGATGGCGGCCGACAGTTCACGGCCGTGGTCGCGACTGATCAGGTGCAGCATCATGTCCAGCGGCGCGGTGCCGCCCGAACTGGTGAAGCGGTTACGGTCGAGGGTGAACAGGCGTGTGCTCATGGCCACGCGGGGGAAGGCTTCCTGCATCGACGCCAGGCATTCCCAGTGCACGCTGCAATCGAACCCGTCCAGCAAACCGGCACAGGCCAGGGCCCAACTGCCGGTACACACCGCGCCAAGGCGGCGGGACTGACGCGCCTGGCTTTGCAACCACGACACGTGCTCACGGGTCACGGTACGCTGGATACCCACGCCGCCGCACACAATCACGGTGTCCAGGGCTGGGGCTTTGTGCATGGAGGCATCGGGGGTGATCTGCAGACCGTCGCTGGCCCACACCTGGTTTCCGTCAACACTCAAGGTGGTCCAGCGATACAGTTCGCGGCCGGAGAGTTGGTTGGCCATGCGCAGCGGTTCGACTGCGGAAGCCAGGGAAATCAGCGTGAAATTGTCCAGCAGCAAAAAGCCGATGGATTGAGGCGCACGGTTCTGGGGTTGGGCCCCGGAGTTGAACGACGTCATCGCGGTATCTCCTCACACAAAGCGGGTGATGGCCTCAGGCGAGGCTCTTGTTATTGCGCTCGTCTGCGACACAGAACGAGGCTTTGAATTGATAGAGCAAATGCCATGCCTAAAATTGAATGGCCGTCCAATAACTCCTAAAAACGACCTCATGACGCGTCTATATAAGCCCGCGCGGTATGTGCGGGATATGACCTGAAATGGGCGTAGGAGCAGGCCTACCTGAGGGGTGTGAGCAGATCGGTAGCACTTGTGGGAAGGCGCTTTGCGGGTGTGGGAGAAGTCTGTCACCGCAAGCGCGGAGGACGAGGGATCAGGCGGGAAATCGTTTGGGAGCTACTTATCTGTTTGCGACGCGCTAAAAGGTGGCGCTTTTGGATCCGGGTGTTCACTTTATGAGCAGTGTTGCCCTTGTGGCGAGCGAGCTTGCTCGCGCTGGAGTGCGAAGCGCTCCCAAGATTTTAGGGCCGCTACGCAGCCCAACGGGAGCAAGCTCCCTCGCCACAAAAACATCTCAGCACTCAACCGCACTCACCGCCAACCCACCCCGCGATGTCTCTTTGTACTTGTCATGCATGTCCGCCCCGGTATCGCGCATGGTGCGGATCACCCGGTCCAGGGAGATGAAATGCTGGCCATCCCCGCGCAAGGCCATCTGCGCCGCGTTGATCGCCTTGACCGCCGCAATCGCATTACGCTCGATGCACGGCACTTGCACCAGCCCGCCCACCGGATCGCAGGTGAGGCCGAGGTTATGTTCCAAACCGATTTCAGCGGCGTTACACAATTGTTCCGGCGTGGCACCAAGGATTTCCGCCAAACCGGCCGCCGCCATGGCGCACGCCGAGCCGACTTCGCCTTGGCAGCCCACTTCGGCGCCGGAGATCGAGGCGTTTTTCTTGCACAGGATGCCCACCGCCGCCGCGCCGAGCAGGTAGTCGACCACGTTGGCTTCGGTGACGTCCTCGCTGAACTTCATAAAGTAGTGCAGCACTGCCGGGATGATCCCCGCCGCGCCGTTGGTCGGTGCGGTGACCATGCGCCCACCGGCCGCGTTTTCTTCGTTGACCGCCAGGGCGAACAGGTTCACCCATTCCATGGCACTCAAGGTCGAACCGATCACGTTGGGTTTGTTCAATTCCTGCAGGCTGCGATGCAACTTGGCGGCACGCCGGCGCACGTTCAGGCCACCGGGCAGGATGCCTTCGTGCTTGAGGCCTTGTTCCACGCAATCTTGCATGGCGCGCCAGAGCTTCATCAGGCCGCTGCGGATCTCTGCTTCAGAGCGCCACACCTTTTCATTGGCCATCATCAACTCGGCCACGCGCAGGTTGTGGGTCTTGCACAGCTGCAGCAACTCCACCGCGCTGGAAAAATCGTAAGGCAGCTCGGTACGGTCCATGTCGGCCACGCCGCTTTGCGCCTGGGCTTCATCCACCACGAAACCACCGCCGACTGAATAGTAGGTGTCGCGGTGCAGCTCGCCGTCATCGCCGTACACCACCAGGGTCATGGCATTGGGATGGAACGGCAGGTTTTCGTCGAGCAGGCGCATGTCCCGTGCCCACACGAACGGCACCGGCAAACGCCCGTCCAGCAGCAGCGTGTCGGTTTCGCGCAGGGTGTGAATGCGCAGGCCGATCTGCGAGGGGTCGATTGCATCCGGCCATTCACCCATCAAGCCCATGATGGTGGCGGTGTCGCTGCCATGGCCGATGCCCGTGGCAGACAGCGAGCCATAAAGCTGAACTTCGACGCGCCGCACTTGTTCCAACCATTCACGTTCACGCAGTGCTTGGACGAACAACGCCGCGGCGCGCATGGGGCCGACGGTGTGAGAACTCGAAGGCCCGATGCCGATCTTGAACAGGTCGAAAACACTGATAGCCATTGCCGTAGAACTCCTCGGGTGAACAGGCCAGGCACCTACGAGCTGCTACGCTCGTAGCTCGCGTGGCCCTTTATTGGGCCCAAGTTCGGATGCCAGGCGTCCATAACCAAGGCGCTGCGACGAGTCATAGTTCCACTATGGCGAGGAGCAGCAACGCAGGGTATGGACACCTGGCGCCGAAATTGGGATCAAGAAAGGGCCACGCGAGCTACACGGCCCAGATGGCGGCATCATCAAGCTTTTGTTCGCCGTCACGGCGTCTCACACCGACGTGACCATGCTCAGTAACGTCGCTCGTGTTCGATCACTTGTTTTGGCCGTTTTTAGCGGTGCAGATCGGTAAAAACCGCAGTTTTGCCGTGGAAAAAATCTGTAAGCGACGTCACCGACACTGGATACGACCATCCCTGTACTGGATACGACGCCCCCTGTAGGCGTCAGATTTTCACTGGTACATGATCAGTCTCGACTCGTTTGCAAGGCACCGTGCCAGAGCTGTTGTCGCACGCACCAACCGCAACACATATAAAGCGCGGCGAACGCCGCCAGAAAAAACACAGGAGTCTAGCCCCATGAAAGGTTCACCCTCGTTGTTGTTGGCCGCCATGTTGAGTCTGCCAGTCCTGGCGCACGCTGCAGAACCGGCACAATGTCAGACCGTCAACTTCTCCGATGTCGGCTGGACCGACATCACCGTCACTACCGCGACCACCAGCGAAGTCCTCAAGGGCCTGGGCTACAAGCCCCGCACCACGATGATTTCGGTGCCAGTGACCTACAAGTCCCTGGCTGACGGCAAGAACATGGACATCTTCCTCGGCAACTGGATGCCGACCATGGAAAACGACATCAAGCAGTACCGTGATGCCGGCACCGTGGAAACCGTCCGCGCCAACCTCGAAAACGCCAAGTACACCCTGGCGGTGCCCGAGGCGCTGTACAACAAAGGCCTTAAAGACTTCGCCGATATCGCCAAATTCAAGGATGAGCTGGGCGGCAAGATCTATGGCATCGAGCCGGGTAACGACGGCAATCGCACCATCCAGACCCTCATCGACAAAGACGCCTTCGGCCTGAAAACCGCTGGCTTCAAAGTGGTCGAGTCCAGCGAAGCCGGGATGCTCTCGCAAGTGGAACGCGCCACCAAGCGCGACCAGGCCATCGTGTTCCTCGGCTGGGAACCGCACCCGATGAACACCCGCTTCAAGATGAAGTACCTGACCGGGGGTGACGATTCGTTCGGCCCCAACTACGGCCAGGCCACCATCTACACCAACACCCGCAAGGGCTACACCCAGGAATGCAGCAACGTGGGCCAGCTGCTGAAAAACCTGGTGTTCACCCTGAACATGGAAAGCACCCTGATGGGTAAAGTCCTGGACGACAAACAGAAACCCGACGTCGCCGCCAAGGCCTGGCTCAAGGCCAACCCGCAAGTGCTCGACACCTGGCTCGCCGGTGTCACCACCGTTGATGGCAAACCAGGTCTGGAGGCCGTTAAAGCTTATCTCGCCAAGTAATCGCTGACCCCGGGGCGGTGCGCTGCCCCGGGATGTTTTCCCTTTCGCATGTGGACATTCACTACCATGCTGACTGAACAGAAAATCCCACTAGGCCAGTACATCGCTGCCTTCGTCGAATGGCTGACCCAACACGGCGCCAACTACTTCGACGCAATCGCATCGACGCTGGAAACGATGATCCACGGCGTGACGTTTGCGCTGACCTGGTTCAATCCGCTGGCATTGATCGGTCTGATTGCGCTGCTGGCTCACTTCATTCAACGCAAATGGGGCCTGACGGTCTTTGTCATCGCCTCCTTCCTGCTGATCCTGAACCTGGGGTACTGGCAGGAAACCATGGAAACCCTCGCCCAGGTGTTGTTCGCCACCCTGGTCTGCGTGGTCATCGGTGTGCCGCTGGGCATTGTTGCCGCGCACAAACCGCTGTTCTACACCATGATGCGGCCGGTGCTCGATCTGATGCAGACCGTACCGACCTTCGTCTACCTCATCCCTACCCTGACCCTCTTCGGGCTGGGTGTGGTGCCCGGCCTGATCTCCACGGTGGTGTTCGCGATTGCCGCGCCTATCCGCCTGACCTACCTGGGTATCCGTGATGTACCGCAAGAGTTGATGGACGCCGGCAAGGCCTTTGGCTGCTCGCGCCGTCAGTTGCTCTCGCGCATTGAACTGCCCCACGCCATGCCGAGCATCGCTGCCGGCATTACCCAATGCATCATGCTGTCGTTGTCGATGGTGGTGATCGCGGCCTTGGTTGGCGCCGACGGCCTCGGCAAGCCGGTGGTCAACGCACTGAACACCGCCGACATCGCCCTGGGCTTTGAAGCCGGCCTGGCAATCGTGCTGCTGGCCATCATGCTCGACCGCATCTGCAAACAACCCGACGCCAAAGTAGGGGGTGATGCATGAGCATTATCCGATTCGACAAAGTCGACGTGATCTTCTCCAAAGACCCACGCGAAGCGCTCAAGCTGCTGGACCAGGGCATGAGCCGTAACGAGATCCTGAAAAAGACCGGGCAGATTGTCGGCGTAGAAAAAGCCAGCCTGGACATCGAGAAAGGCGAAATCTGCGTGCTGATGGGCCTGTCGGGTTCTGGCAAGTCGAGCTTGCTGCGCTGCATCAACGGCCTCAACACCGTAAGCCGTGGCCAGTTGTTCGTGGAGCACGAAGGCCGCCAGATCGACATCGCTTCATGCTCCGACGCCGAGCTGAAAATGATGCGCACCAAACGCATCGCCATGGTGTTCCAGAAGTTCGCCCTGATGCCGTGGCTGACGGTGCGCGAGAACATCAGCTTCGGCCTTGAGATGCAGGGCCGTCCGGAGAAAGACCGGCGCAAGCTGGTGGATGAAAAACTCGAGCTGGTGGGCCTGACTCAGTGGCGTAACAAGAAGCCGGATGAACTCTCCGGCGGCATGCAGCAGCGCGTGGGCCTGGCCCGTGCGTTGGCGATGGACGCCGACATCCTGCTGATGGACGAACCCTTCTCTGCCCTCGACCCGCTGATCCGCCAGGGCCTGCAGGACGAACTGCTGGAACTGCAACGCAAGCTGAGCAAGACCATCGTGTTCGTGAGCCACGACCTCGACGAAGCCCTCAAGCTCGGCAGCCGTATCGCGATCATGAAAGACGGCAAGATCATCCAGTACAGCGTGCCGGAAGAGATCGTGCTGAACCCGGCCGATGACTATGTGCGCACCTTCGTCGCCCATACCAACCCGCTGAACGTACTGTGCGGACGCAGCCTGATGCGCACCCTGGACAACTGCAAGCGCGTCAACGGTTCGGTGTGCCTGGACCCAGGCGGCGACTCGTGGCTGGACCTGGCCGAAGGCAACACCATTAAAGGTGCACGCCAGAATGGCGCGGTGATGAACCTGCAGAACTGGGCGCCGGGGCAAGCGGTGGAAGGTTTGGGCCGGATACCGACGCTGGTGGACTCGAACATCGGCATGCGCGATGCGCTGCAGATTCGTTATCACACGGGGAACAAGCTGGTGTTGCATGACAACAACCAGGTGGTGGGGATTCTGGGGGACAGCGAGCTGTACCACGCCTTGCTGGGCAAGAACCTGGGCTAAATCCAACTAAAGAAATGCGGTCGATGTGGGAGCTGGCTTGCCTGCGATAGCGGTGGTGAATTCACTACAGCTATCGCAGGCAAGCCAGCTCCCACAGTTGACCTCATTCCAATCATGAAACAGCGGCACCAGTGACGGCGCCGCTCAGCTCAATCATCAGCTATAGACACGGCCAAGGAGCTGCCGATGGCTTTCAAACTGATCGAGCACGTCCCGGGTGATCTGTTCCTGGGTAAAGCCCATCAGGTCGTATTCCTGAGGTCCGTTGTGCAGGTAGACCTCGGCCCGGTAGTAACGGGTGCGCTCTTCCTCGGGCAGGTCGGTCGGTGCCGACGAGTAAGCATCCAGGCTCACTTCGTAGACAAACGGGTTGCCCTCTTCCATCTCGATCCGCACACCAATGCAACGCTTGGATTTGCCGAGCAAAGTCTGCACTTCAAGGCCCTGTTCACGCAGCGCGCTCGCCGCTTCTTCCAGCGCAGGCGTGACGTGCTTGTCCATGAAACGTTGCACGGTGCCTTGGCTCGGTTGCAGGTCCAGCGCAGTCAAACGCTCGCTGAAACCACGACGGCCACGCTCTGCCAGTTGCGCCTGCTCTTGTTCGATGGCCACGTCCTGGCGCATTGCCTTGTGCAAGCCGAACATGAAGAAAATCAGCACCACCGAGAACGGCAGCCCTGCCAGCACCACCATGGTTTGCATGGCTTCAAAGTTGCCGGCGAACAGCAGACCGATGGTCACCAGGGTGATCACCACCGACCAGAAGATCCGCAGCCAGTGCGGCGCATCTTCATCCACGTTGCCGCCTTTGCACGACAGGTTGGCCATCATCACCGCGCCGGAATCCGCCGGGGTCAGGAACAGCACGAAACCTACGAAGATCGACACACCGATGACGACTTTCGACGCTGGGTAATGCTCCAGCAGTTGGTAGATGGCCATGGACGGTTGTTCCAGCGCCGTCTTGCCCAACTCCACTGCACCGTGGTTCAGCACCAGGTCCAGGGCCGAGTTACCGAAGATCGACAGCCACGCCAGGGTGAAGCCCAGCGGAATCAACAGCACGCCCGCCACCAGTTCACGCACCGTGCGACCACGGGAAATACGCGCGATGAACATGCCCACGAATGGGGCCCAGGAAATCCACCACGCCCAGTAGAACAGGGTCCACAGGCCCATCCAGCGCTCGGTCTTGTCGGCGTCGCCTTCATACACATAGAGGTCGAAGGTTTTCAGCACCAGGCCGTTCATGTAGTCGCCGATGTTCTGCACAAAGCCGTTGAGCAAGTGCAGGGTCGGGCCGAACAGCAGCACAAAGATCAGCAAACCGCTGAACAGCACGATGTTGAGGTTGGACAGGCGGCGAATGCCGTTCTCCACACCCGACACGGCGGCGATGGTCGCCACGGTGCTCATCACGATGATCACGATCAGCAGGTTGGTGTTGCTGTGCTGCATGCCGAACAGGTTTTCAAGCCCCGACGACACTTGCATCGAGCCAATGCCCAGGTTGGTCACCAGACCCAGCAGCGTCACGAACATGCCGAAGCCGTCCACCGCATGGCCGGCCGCACCTTTCACCCAACGCTCGCCTACCAGTGGGTAGAGTGCCGAGCGCAAGGCCAGCGGCTGGTTGTGGCGGTACGCGAAGTACGCCACGGCCAGGCCGACCAGGGCGTAGATCGCCCAGCCGTGCAGGCCCCAGTGCAGGAAGGTCAGTTGCAGCGCCTGGCGGGCGGCGCCATTGCTGGCGGCGGCGCCTTCAGGCGGGTTGAAGTAGTGGTCCAAAGGCTCGGATGCACCGAAGTACAGCAGCGAGATGCCGATGCCGGACGAGAACAGCATGCCGGCCCAGGCGCCGTAGCTGAAGTCCGGGGTGTCGTCCTTGCTGCCCAGTTTCAACTTGCCGTAGGACGAAAACGCCAGGCCCACCACGAACACGAGGTAGGCGGCGATGACCACCATGTAGTACCAGCCGAAGCTTTTGGAAAGCCAGGCCTGTGCAACACCGAGCATGCGCCCGGCCTCCTGCGGGGCGATGATCAGAATGGCGGTCAACAACAGAATCAGCGCGGTGGAGGTGTAGAACACCCAACCGTTGACCCGGACCTTTTCAGGCGGGGTCTTTATAAGAGAGGCAGAACTCATGGCGCAGATGCTCCGGGCAGTGCGAGAGAGAAACACAAGGCAACGGTTATCCCGGGACATCGATTTTTCGGCAGTCGACGGACGGGTGTTATAAAGACACCCCGAAAATCCTTGAGCCCCCACCGAACCGGTAGGCAGGGCGTTCCAAGGGTTTTTGCAGGTGTCATTTGTCGCGGCTCACAGGTAGGAAACATCTGTAGGCAGCGACCATTTGTCGCAGATCTTATTCTTTGTTGATTGAACGTTCAATCAAAACAAAATAGACTGGCCATCAAGCCGACGGACGTTTATCGCCCATCGGCAGGCCTAAGGAGAGGTGCTACATGCCCAAGGTCGGTATGCAACCCATACGCCGCCAGCAATTGATCGAGGCCACGTTGACGGCCATCGATCAGGTCGGGATGGGAGATGCCAGCATTGCGCTGATCGCCCGCTTGGCCGGCGTGTCGAACGGCATCATCAGTCACTACTTTCAGGACAAGAACGGCCTGATCGCAGCGACCATGCGTTACCTGATGAACGCGCTGATCGAGAACGTCCACGAACGCAGGCTAGCGCTGACAGACGACAGCCCCCGTGCCCACCTGCAGGTGATCATCGAGGGCAACTTCGACGCCAGCCAGGTCAACGGACCGGCAATGAAAACCTGGCTGGCCTTCTGGGCCACCAGCATGCACCACCCGTCTTTGCACAGGTTGCAGCGGATCAACGATCAACGTCTGTATTCCAACCTGTGCTGCCAGTTCCGCCGAGTGCTGCCGCTGCCGCACGCACGTAAAGCAGCCCGAGGCCTGGCGGCCCTGATCGACGGTTTGTGGTTGCGCGGCGCCCTGTCGGGAGACGCTTTCGACACGGCGCAGGCGCAACGGATCGCTTACGAATACATGGATTTCCAATTGGCCAAGCAGGTGAGTTAGAGCACACATAACCGCTCAACCCCTGAACTGCTGTCGCTCAGTGTTGCCACACCCTTATGGCCCATTGATCGGCGGTTAACGCCAACCACTTATGCACTTGCGAGGACTTTATGGCCCGTTTCGAACTGCAAAAACTCTACATTGACGGCGGCTACAGCGACGCTGGCAGCGATGCCACCTTCGACGCCATCAACCCGGCTAACGGTGAAGTTCTCGCCCAAGTGCAACGCGCGACGAAAGAAGACGTTGAACGTGCCGTGGTCAGCGCCGAAAAGGGCCAGAAAATCTGGGCCGCCATGACCGCCATGGAGCGCTCCCGCATCCTGCGCCGTGCCGTCGACATCCTGCGCGAGCGCAACGATGAACTGGCCGCTCTGGAAACCCTGGACACCGGCAAAGCCTTTTCCGAAACCAAGTACGTCGACATCGTCACCGGCGCTGACGTGCTGGAATACTACGCAGGCCTGGTACCCGCCATCGAAGGCGAGCAGATCCCGCTGCGTGACACCGCCTTCGTCTACACCCGCCGTGAGCCGCTGGGCGTGGTCGCCGGTATCGGCGCGTGGAACTACCCGATCCAGATCGCCCTGTGGAAATCCGCACCGGCCCTGGCCGCCGGCAACGCGATGATCTTCAAGCCAAGCGAAGTCACCTCGCTGACTACCCTGAAACTGGCCGAGATCTACACCGAAGCCGGCGTTCCGGCAGGCGTGTTCAACGTACTGACCGGCAGCGGCCGTGAAGTCGGCACCTGGCTGACCGAACACCCACGTATCGAGAAAGTCTCCTTCACCGGCGGCACCGACACCGGCAAGAAAGTCATGGCCAGCGCGTCGAGCTCCTCGCTCAAAGACGTGACCATGGAACTGGGCGGCAAGTCCCCGCTGATCATCTTCGACGACGCCGACCTCGACCGCGCCGCCGACACCGCGATGATGGCCAACTTCTACAGCTCCGGCCAGGTCTGCACCAACGGCACCCGTGTGTTCGTGCCCAAGCACCTGCAAGCAGCGTTCGAAGCCAAGATCGCTGAACGTGTTGCGCGCATCCGCATCGGTAACCCGGAAGACGAAAACACCAACTTCGGCCCGCTGGTCAGCTTCCAGCACATGGAAAGCGTGCTGGGCTACATCGCCAAGGGCAAAGAGCAAGGCGCACGCCTGCTGTGCGGCGGCGATCGCCTGACCGACGGCGATTTCGCCAAAGGCGCCTTCGTGGCCCCGACCGTGTTCACCGACTGCACTGACGACATGACCATCGTCCGTGAAGAAATCTTCGGCCCAGTGATGGCGATCCTGACCTACGAGACCGAAGAAGAAGTGATCCGTCGCGCCAACGACACCGACTTCGGCCTGGCCGCTGGCCTGGTAACCAAGGACCTGAACCGCGCCCACCGCGTGATTCATCAGCTGGAAGCGGGTATCTGCTGGATCAACGCCTGGGGCGAGTCCGACGCGAAGATGCCGGTCGGTGGCTACAAGCAATCCGGTGTGGGCCGTGAGAACGGCATCAGCTCCCTGAACAACTTCACCCGCATCAAATCGGTACAGGTTGAGCTGGGCGATTACGCCTCGGTGTTCTGATACCCCGAGTGTTGTGTTGCCTGTGAGGCCCCTATCGCAGGCAAGCCAGCTCCCACATTGGGAATGCGTTCCCCTGTGGGAGCCGGGCTTGCCCGCGATGAGGCCCGACCTGACTATCTCAAAAGAGGGTGCATCCAATGTCCCAAGAATACGATTACATCATTGTGGGTGCCGGCTCCGCCGGTAACACCCTGGCGACCCGTCTGACCGAAGACGAAGGCGTCACTGTTCTGCTGCTGGAAGCCGGTGGCCCCGACTACCGTTTCGACTTCCGCACGCAAATGCCCGCCGCCCTGGCGTTCCCGCTGCAAGGCCGCCGCTACAACTGGGCCTACGAGACCGATCCAGAGCCACACATGGACGGCCGCCGTATGGAATGCGGTCGCGGCAAGGGCCTGGGCGGCTCGTCGCTGATCAACGGCATGTGCTACATCCGTGGCAACGCGATGGACTACGACGGCTGGGCAAAACTGCCAGGCCTGGAAAACTGGACCTACCTGGACTGCCTGCCGTACTTCCGTAAAGCCGAAACCCGCGACATCGGCCCGAACGATTGGCACGGCGGCGACGGCCCGGTCAGCGTGACCACGCCAAAAGCCGGCAACAACCCCCTGTTCCACGCCATGGTTGAAGCCGGCGTGCAGGCGGGCTACCCGCGTACCGAAGACTTGAACGGCTACCAGCAAGAAGGCTTCGGCCCGATGGACCGTACCGTCACGCCGAAGGGCCGTCGCGCCAGCACCGCGCGCGGTTACCTGGACACCGCCAAGAAGCGCTCCACGCTGACCATCGTCACCCACGCCCTCAGCGACAAAGTGCTGTTCGAAGGCAAGCGTGCCGTTGGCGTGCGTTACCTGATCGGCGCTGCCGAAGAGCGCGTTGAAGCCCGTGCACGCAAAGAAGTCATCGTGTGCAGCGGCGCAATCGGTTCGCCGCAACTGCTGCAACGCTCCGGTGTTGGCCCGTCCAAGCTGCTGGAAAGCCTCGACATCCCGGTGGTCCACGACCTGCCAGGCGTCGGCGAAAACCTGCAGGACCACCTTGAGCTGTACCTGCAATACGCCTGCACCCAACCGGTGTCGCTGTACCCGTCGCTGCTCTGGTACAACCAACCGGCGATTGGTGCCGAGTGGCTGTTCAACGGCACCGGCATCGGCGCCAGCAACCAGTTCGAAGCGGGCGGTTTCATCCGTACCCGTGAAGAATTCGAATGGCCGAACATCCAGTACCACTTCCTGCCGGTGGCGATTAACTACAACGGCAGCAACGGTGTGCAAGAGCACGGCTTCCAGGCGCACATGGGTTCCATGCGTTCGCCGAGCCGTGGCCGCATCCAGCTGAAGTCGAAGAACCCACGGGACTACCCGAGCATCCTCTTCAACTACATGGCCACCGAGCAGGATTGGCAGGAATTCCGCGACGGCATCCGCCTGACCCGTGAAATCATGCAACAGCCGGCGCTGGACCAATACCGTGGCCGTGAAATCAGCCCGGGGATTGAGGTGCAAACCGATGAGCAGCTGGACAAGTTCATCCGCGAGCACGCCGAAACCGCGTTCCACCCGTCCTGCTCGTGCAAGATGGGCACCGACGACATGGCGGTGGTGGATGGCGAAGGCCGCGTGCATGGCATGCAGGGCCTGCGTGTGGTGGATGCGTCGATCATGCCGATCATCACCACCGGCAACCTGAACGCGCCGACGATCATGATCGCCGAGAAAATCGCCGACAAGATCCGTGGCCGCCAGCCGCTGCCGCGCAGCACCGCTGACTACTACGTGGCCGGCGATGCGCCGGTGCGTGGCAAGCCGCTGCGTGAAATCGCGCAGTAACTGATACACCGCAATCTCTTGTAGTGAGCGGGCTT
>NZ_JACARO010000067.1:0-26706 GCF_013386585.1 Pseudomonas sp. P7548
CTGACACACCGCTTTCGCGAGCAAGCCCGCTCCCACATAAAGCCAGAATGAAGTATTGTTGCGCCCATCCAGAAAAAAACCGACAAGCCTGCCTTCGACCAGGCGGTTGACCAGAGATAGAGGGTGTCATGGGTAACGAAAGCATCAATTGGGACAAGCTGGGTTTTGACTACATCAAGACCGACAAGCGGTTTCTCCAGGTCTGGAAAAACGGCGAATGGCAAGAAGGCACCCTGACCGACGACAATGTGCTGCACATCAGCGAGGGCTCCACCGCCCTGCACTATGGCCAGCAGTGCTTCGAAGGCCTCAAGGCCTACCGTTGCAAGGACGGTTCGATCAACCTGTTCCGCCCGGACCAGAACGCCGCCCGCATGCAGCGCAGCTGCGCCCGCCTGCTGATGCCGCACGTGTCGACCGAAGACTTCATCGACGCCTGCAAAAAAGTGGTCGCGGCCAACGAGCGCTTCATCCCGCCGTACGGCAGTGGCGGCGCGCTGTACCTGCGCCCGTTCGTGATCGGCACCGGTGACAACATCGGCGTGCGCACCGCACCGGAATTCATCTTCTCGGTGTTTGCGATCCCGGTTGGCGCCTACTTCAAGGGCGGCCTGGTGCCGCACAACTTCCAGATCTCCAGCTTCGACCGCGCTGCGCCACAGGGCACCGGTGCCGCCAAGGTCGGTGGCAACTACGCCGCCAGCCTGATGCCGGGCTCAGAAGCGAAGAAATCCGGTTTCGCCGACGCGATCTACCTGGACCCGATGACCCACTCGAAAATCGAAGAAGTCGGTTCGGCCAACTTCTTCGGGATCACCCACGACAATAAGTTCATCACGCCGAAGTCGCCTTCGGTGCTGCCAGGCATCACCCGCCTGTCGCTGATCGAACTGGCCCAGACCCGCCTGGGCCTGGAAGTGGTCGAGGGCGAAGTGTTCATCGACAAACTGGACCAGTTCAAGGAAGCCGGCGCTTGCGGTACGGCTGCGGTGATCTCGCCAATCGGCGGCATCCAGTACAACGGCAAGCTGCACGTGTTCCACAGCGAGACCGAAGTGGGTCCAATCACCCAGAAGCTCTACAAAGAGCTGACCGGCGTGCAGACCGGCGACGTTGAAGCGCCAGCGGGTTGGATCGTCAAGGTCTAAGCCCAGCGTTCCAAGCGGCAACACCACAAAACCATGTGGGAGCTGGCTTGCGTGCGATGGCGGTGTATCAGTCAACATTTACAGTGACTGACACACCGCCATCGCAGGCAAGCCAGCTCCCACATTTGTTTTCAGTGTTCTCAAGGTTGGGCCGGAATGTTCTGGGCAATCTTCTTGCCCATGCTGATCCTCGGCTCCACCCCATACCCCAGCGCTCCATAGAACCCCACCACCGCCTCATTGCCACTGGTGATCTGCAGGTTGATCTTCATGCAGCCCAGCGCAATCAGTGCCTTCTCCGCATGCCGCACCAGTGAGCCGCCCAGCCCCTGGCGCCGATAATCGGCGTGCACCGCCACCGAATACAACCAGCCACGATGACCGTCGTACCCGGCGAGTATCGTGCCGATCACGGCCTTTTTATCCGTCGCCACAAAGAACAGCCCATCGTTGACCGCCAGCTTCTTGTCGATCGCCAGGCTCGGCAGGTTGTGGGCGGTGTCATAGCCAAACGCCTCCTGCCACAACGCCACCACCTGCGTACGGTGCTGTCGGTCGCGATACGGGCCGATGGGATGGCGGGACGACAGCGCCTTTTCCATCACCAGCGTGCGCTCATTGCCGTGGTACACGTCGCGCACGGTGTGAAACCCCAGCTTGGTGTAGAACGGCTCGGCGGTCAGCGATGACGGCACACTCAGCACCGTCACCCCGGCTTCACGGGCGCGCAGTTCGAGCTCGATCATCAACAGGCGGCCAATGCCCTGCCCCTGCAAATCGGGATTGACGAACACCGAGCGCACCACGTTGCTGTCCAGGGCGGCCGTGGCCACGATCGCCTGGCCCTGCACCGCCACCAGCACCAGCCGCCGCGTGAGCAACGCCAATACCGCGTCAGGCGTGAAGTTGCTCGCGACGCGGGCGATCACCTCGGCCGGGTAATCCCGCGCATTGCTGCTGTGCAGGGCGGCCAGGATGACCTGGCTGATGCCTTCAGCATCGGTGGGTTGGGCGAGACGAACGGCAGTCGACATGCAGGGCTCCTTGCAGAAACAGATATCAAAACCATCCCCATACTAATGTGGGAGCTGGCTTGCCTGCGATAGCGGTCTGTCAGTCGAAGCATCTGTTGCTGATACACCGCTATCGCAGGCAAGCCAGCTCCCACATTTGAAAGCATTTCAGATCGACAGCCGATTCGGCTGCGCCACTGCCCTTTTCAGCTTTACCGGCTGAACCGCCCCACTGTTTCAGCCGGGATTCATCCGGCACAAGCCACAAAATAAGCGCACAGCTCAACCTCATGGATTCGTGCACCCATGCAAACCACCAACACCGTCTTGATGATTCGCCCGGCGCGCTTTGCCTTCAACCCGGACACCGCGATCAACAACCGTTTCCAGCGCCCGCCCCAGGACCCGCTCAGTGCACAGCAGAAAGCGCTGGAAGAGTTCGACGGCTATGTCGACACCCTGCGCAGCCACGGCGTGGAAGTGTTGGTGGTGCAAGACACGCCGGCCCCCCACACCCCTGACTCGATCTTCCCCAACAACTGGTGGAGCAGTCACGCCGACGGCAGCCTGGTGCTGTACCCGATGGAAGGCCAGAACCGACGACTGGAACGCCACAAAGGCGTGCTGCAGGTGCTGGAGCAACGCTTTGCGATCAACAGCACCATTGACCTGAGCCACCTGGAACAACAGAACATCTTTCTCGAAGGCACCGGCAGCATGGTGCTCGACCGCCAACACCGCATCAGTTACGCCTGCCACTCCGGGCGCACCCACCACGACGCCCTGCGTCAGTTCGCCGAACGCCTCGACTACCAGCTCTGCGTGTTCCACGCCGTCGACCGCCATCACGCACCGATCTATCACAGCAACGTGATGATGAGCGTCGGCCGCGACCTCTCGGTGGTGTGCCTGCAGGCCCTGCCTGACGACAGCGAGCGCCTGACCCTGGAACGCTCCCTGCGCGACACCGGCAAAGACATCCTCGGCCTGGACTTCGACCAGCTCGAAGCCTTCGCCGGCAACATGCTTGAAGTCCACGACCGCGACGGCCAGCCACTGCTGGTGATGTCCGCCAGCGCCTGGGGCGCCCTGCAGCCCGCGCAGCGCCAGCACGTGGAGCGCCACACCCGCCCAGTGGTGGTGAACATCGACAACATCGAACGCATCGGCGGCGGCAGTGCCCGCTGCATGCTGGCGGAAGTGCACCTGCCCGTCCGCGCCACCTTCCAATAAATCAAGGAGTCTTGCCATGACCCGCTATATCGACGTCAACGACCTCAGCTACCTGGTCTCGCAAAAAGGCCTGCAGACCTGCATCATCGAGATGGCCGAGTACATCCGCGCCGACTACCTGCGCTGGCAGGATTTCGAGAAATGCGCACGCCTGGCGAACCATTCGCCGGACGGCGTGATCGAGTTGATGCCGGTGTCGGACGCCTCGCTGTACGCCTTCAAGTACGTCAACGGCCACCCGAAAAACACCCTGGCCGGCATGCTCACCGTGATGGCCTTCGGTGCCCTGGGCGATGTGGACACCGGCGAACCGGTGCTGCTGGCAGAAATGACCCTGACCACCGCGATCCGCACCGCCGCCACCTCGGCCCTGGTCGCCCGGTACCTGGCCCGTGACAACAGCCGCAGCATGGCGTTGATCGGCAATGGCTCGCAAAGTGAATTCCAGGCGCTGGCCTTCCACGCCATGCTCGGCATCAATGAGATCCGCCTGTTCGATATCGACGCCAAGGCCACCGCCAAGCTGGCCGCCAACCTCAAGGCCTTCCCGGCCATCAAGGTGATCCTCGCCGGCAGCGTGGCCGAGGCGGTCAAGGGCGCCGATATCGTCACCACCGTCACGGCCGACAAGGCCTACGCCACCATCCTCACCGACGAGATGATCGAACCCGGCATGCACCTCAACGCCGTGGGCGGTGACTGCCCGGGCAAGACCGAGCTGGACCGACGTATCGTCGAACGCGCCCGGGTGATCGTCGAATACGAACCGCAAAGCCGCATCGAAGGTGAAATCCAGCACATGCCGGAAGACTCACCGGTGACCGAATTGTGGCAAGTCATCAATGGCCAGCAGCCCGGCCGCGAGAACGCACGCCAGGTCACCCTGTTCGACTCGGTGGGGTTTGCCATCGAAGACTACTCGGCCCTGCGCTATGTGCTGGACGTGGCCAAAGCGCTGGACGTGGGCAGCACCCTGGAGCTGGTGCCGGCGCTGGCCGATCCGAAAGATTTGTTCGCACGACTGGCCCAACAGCCCCGCGCACAGCACAAAAAGCGCGCCTGAGACCGCTCTGGCCTGCCCCTTTGCGACCAGGGCCGGCCAGAATTCAACCGACAAAAAGCCGATTCAGCACGTGCAGCAGCCGATTCCGCTGCATTGCACAGTTTAACAGCGCAATTCGCGCTTTATGCACGGGGTAAACGACACAAAAAACGCACCATCATGAAGCATTCTCTGTGCCCAGCGATTCAATGCCCTGACATCAATTACAACATATAGGGACAACCCATGACTCCACTGCGATCACTCTTCGCCGCGTTGCTGTTGCCACTCTGCGCCAGCGCCGCTCACGCCCAGGATTGGAAAGAAATCCGCTTCGGCGTATTCCCCGAATACCCACCCTTCGAATCCGTGGCCGCCGACGGCAGCCTGCAAGGCTTCGATATCGAGCTGGGCAACGCGATCTGCGCCAAGCTTGAGGTCAAGTGCACCTGGGTGCACAACGAATTCGACGGCATGATCCCGGCCCTGCGGGCACGCAAGTTCGACGCGATCATGTCGTCCATGGCCGTGACCCCGGCGCGGGAAAAAGTCATCGACTTCAGCGACCGCCTGTTCCTCAGCCCGACCTCGGTGATCACCCGCAAGAGCGCTGACTTCGGTGACACGCCGGAATCGTTGAAAGGCAAACAAGTGGGCGTGCTGCAAGGCTCGCTGCAAGAAGCCTACGCCCGTGCCCACCTGGCCAAGCTGGGGGCGCAGATCAAGGCGTACCAGTCCCAGGAGCAGAACTACGCCGACCTGCAAAACGGCCGCCTCGACGCCACCCTGACCGACAAGCTCGAAGCCCAGCTCAACTTCCTGTCCAAGCCTGAAGGCGCCGACTACAAGACCGGCCCCGCCTTCAAGGACCCGACCTTGCCCCTGGACATTGCGATGGGCCTGCGCAAGAACGACCAGGCATTGCGCGCGCTGATCAACAAGGGCATCGCCGCCGTGCAAGCCGATGGCACCTACGCGCAGATCCAGAAGAAGTACTTCGGCGATCAAGACATCTACAACGAGTGATCCCAACGCCTCACCCCTGTAGGAGCCGGCTTTTGTGGCGAGGGAGCTTGCTCCTGCTGGGGTGCGAAGCAGCCCCAAAAAAGCCGACTCCAGCTGCGCTGTCGAGCGGGAGCAAGCTCCCTCGCCACAGCAAGCCGGCTCCTACAAAGGTCGTCTGCGTCCTTGAGAGATACCCACCATGAACGAACTCCTCAACTTGCAAGGCTACGGCCCGATGCTCGCCCACGGTGCCTGGATGACGCTCAAGCTGGCGTTCCTCGCGCTGGCCCTGAGCCTTGCCCTGGGGCTGATCGCCGCGGGTGCCAAGCTGTCCAGCGTGAAATGGCTGCGGGTGCCGGCCACCCTGTACACCACGCTGATCCGCAGCGTGCCGGACCTGGTGCTGATCCTGCTGATTTTCTACAGCCTGCAATTGTGGCTCAACGACCTGAGCGAAACGTTCGGCTGGGACTACTTTGAAATCGACCCTTTCACCGCTGGCGTCGTGACCCTGGGCTTTATCTACGGCGCGTATTTCACCGAGAACTTCCGTGGGGCGATCCTCAGTGTACCCGCCGGCCAGCTGGAAGCCGCCACCGCCTATGGCCTGAGCCGCTGGCAGCGTTTTCACCTGGTGCTGTTCCCGCAGTTGATGCGCTTCGCCCTGCCGGGCCTGGGCAACAACTGGCTGGTGCTGCTCAAGTCCACGGCGCTGGTGTCGATCATCGGCCTGTCGGACCTGGTCAAGGCGGCGCAGAACGCCGGCAAGAGCACCAATGAACCGCTGTATTTCCTGATCCTTGCGGGCCTGGTGTACCTGGTGATCACCACCCTCTCCAATCGCATTTTCAAGCGCCTGGAGCGGCGCTACAACCTGGGCATCAAGGGGATGGCGCGATGATCGAACTGTTCCAGCAATACGGCCTGGCTTACTTGTTCAGCGATGGCGCAGGGTTGTCAGGCGTTGCCATGACCTTGTGGCTGTTCATTGTTTCGGTGGTCCTGGGGTTCTGCCTGTCGATCCCCTTGGCCTTGGCCCGCGTCTCGCCGCACTTCTGGCTGCGCTGGCCGGTGGAGGTCTACACCTACCTGTTTCGCGGCACGCCGCTGTATATCCAATTGCTGATCTGCTACACCGGGCTGTACAGCCTGGAACTGGTGCAGGACAACGTCCTGCTCAACCAGTTTTTCCGCAATGCGTTGAACTGCACGCTGCTGGCCTTTGTGCTGAACACCTGCGCCTACACCGTGGAGATCTTCGCCGGAGCGATCCGCAATATCCCCCACGGCGAAATCGAAGCGGCGCGCGCTTATGGCCTGCACGGCTGGCGCCTGAACCTGTTTGTGGTGGTACCGGCCGCGCTGCGCCGTGCGTTGCCGGCCTACAGCAACGAAATGATCCTGATGCTGCACGCCACTTCACTGGCGTTTACCGCCACCGTCGCCGACATCCTCAAGGTGGCCCGCGATGCGAATGCCGAGACGTTCCTGACGTTCCAGGCCTTCGGTATCGCCGCCCTGCTGTACATGCTGCTGTCCTTTGCACTGGTGGGCCTGTTTCGACTGGCCGAACGTCGCTGGATGCGTTTTCTTGTTCCTACCCGAGGCTAACCCATGAATCAGTCCGCGCAGGCCCTGGCCGCTTATCCCGTCGACCTCCCCGTTGCCACACCCGCCACCGCAGCGATCAAGCTGCAAGTCGAGGGCATCCACAAACGCTACGGCGAGCACGAGGTGCTCAAGGGCGTGTCGCTGAACGCACGCCAAGGCGATGTGATCAGCCTGATCGGCGCCAGCGGTTCCGGCAAAAGCACGATGCTGCGCTGCATCAACTTTCTTGAACAACCCGATGCCGGGGTGATCACCCTGGACGGCATCAGCATTGAAATGCAGCAAGGCCGCGCCGGGACCCGCGCGCCGCATCAGGCCCAACTGCAGAACCTGCGCACGCGCCTGGCCATGGTGTTCCAGCATTTCAACCTGTGGAGCCACATGACTGTGCTGGAAAACATCACCATGGCTCCGCGCCGGGTGTTGGGCGTGAGCGCCGCCGAGGCGGAACAACGCGCGCGCCTGTACCTCGACAAGGTGGGTTTGCCCGGCCGCGTGGCGGACCAATACCCGGCGTTCCTGTCGGGGGGCCAACAGCAGCGGGTGGCGATTGCCCGCGCCCTGGCAATGGAGCCGGAGATCATCCTGTTCGATGAACCGACGTCAGCGCTGGACCCAGAACTTGTAGGAGAAGTTCTCAAAGTCATACAGACGTTGGCCGAGGAAGGTCGTACCATGCTGATGGTCACCCACGAGATGGGCTTTGCCCGCCAGGTGTCCAGCCAAGTGCTGTTCCTGCATCAGGGCCGGGTCGAGGAACAAGGCAACGCCGCGATCCTCGACCACCCCGGCAGCGAGCGCTTGCAGCAATTTCTTTCCAACCGTTTGAAGTGAACTCATGGATACCAAGGCCAACGGACCCCACTCCTCCCCTGCGCTGGATCGCATCGATGAGGCGATCATCGACGTGCTGCGCCACCAGGGGCGTATCACCTACGAAAAGCTTTCGTCGCTGGTGCACCTGACCCCCAGGCCGTGCCTGGAACGGGTGCGCAAACTGGAGCGGCGCGGGGTGATTCGCGGGTATGGCGCGATCATCGACGTGCAGATGGTCTCGCCCGGGTTGTCGCTATTGGTGTTGGTGGCCTTGTCCAACCAGAGCGGGCGCTCGGCGCAAAAAGCCTTCGAGGCGTGCGTCAAGGCCTGCCCGCAGGTGTTCGAGTGCCAGTTGATCAGCGGGCCGTTCGACTACAGCCTGCGCATGCGCTGCCGCGACATGGAGCACTACCGGGTGCTGACGGAGACCTGGTTGAACAATGACGAATTGCACATTGACAAGTTGGTGGCGCATCCGGAGTTGGCGGTGGTCAAGAACACTGCCACCGAGCTGACCTGAAACCCACCCTCCAAAACAATGGAGATCCCACATTTCTAACCGTGCCCACTTGCGATTTTTTTGCCAGGCTTGGCGCCAATCAACGTGGCCTGGCCATCTTTCTGTTTGCCCATCCGCGCCTCGGTGATCAACCCCGGGATCAACTTGCCCTCCGGCAAATTCTTCCAGAACCGGCTGGGCAAATGCCCTTCCATGACCTTGGGGTTCAAGCGCGCCGGGTTGAAGATGTGGCTGTAGTAGGTCAGCCACATGTCACTGTGGGGGTCCTCGATGTTCTGCGCCAATTGCTGCCAAGCTTCGGGGCACTTGCGCTGGTGAATCATCTGTTCGCCGTCGTAATACACCCCGTCCAGCGGCGTGGCGATCATCCAGCGGTGGCGCCCCATGCGCCCGACAAAATGCTGGCTGGCAGACTTGAGGATGTCGTGCGCCGGCTCATGCCATGCCACGTATTCCGGTAACTCAGGGCCCGCCTCGGCTGGCAGCGCGACAAACCGTACAAACGCATGCAAGTGGTGCGCTTCGCGACTCACCTGCTTGATACGCCGCTGCAATTCACTGCCCAGCTTGTCACCGGCCAACATCGCAGTGCGGTCGCCATGGCTGACGCGCCACAGCACTTCATACAACAGGCTCCAGCGCTGGTCGCCGTGGTAGCAGGCGGCGGACTCCAGCAACTCCAGCAGTGCCTTGGGCACCCGCGTCTGGAACGGCCCGAGCCCGGCGGGGATGGGCTCATCAGTGGCAAACAGGTCCGCCGCCTGCACTTCCCCCCAACTGACCTGGCTGGGGTCCACCTGATGGCTGAGCAGCCAGCGCGCCTGGTCGCGCCACGTGCTGAACAGGTTGTCGCATTCCAGGCTGATCATCCCCACAAGCCCATTTGCTGCGGCTGCGGACGGTCGCGCAGTTGTTCGCGCAGCAGCACGCTGGTGCTGTCGGCCTGTTGCGGGTGGTAGTCGCTGGTGATGAAAAACGGCTTGGCCTTGGCCAATACACAGCGCATGCGGGCCAGGTCTTCGAAACGGATCTTGCGTTCGCGGCGCAGGTCGACCAGGCGCTGGGTGGTGCGCAGGCCAATGCCTGGAATACGGGCGATCAAGGTGGGCTCGGCACGGTTCAGGTCCAGCGGGAAGACTTCACGGTGTTCCAGCGCCCAGGCCAGCTTGGGGTCGATGTCCAGGGCCAGGTGGCCGGGGCCTTCGAACAGTTCATTGGCACTGAACCCGTAGCTGCGCAGCAGGAAATCGGCCTGGTACAAACGGTGCTCGCGCATCAGTGGCGGCGCGGCCAGGGGCACGCTTTTGGGGCTGTTGGGGATGGGACTGAACGCCGAGTAATACACCCGGCGCAACTTGAAGTTGCCGTACAGCGCCTCGGCACCGTGGAGGATGGTGCTGTCGTCGGTGTCGTCGGCACCCACGATCAATTGGGTGCTCTGCCCGGCCGGGGCAAACCGCGGGGCACGCGGTTCGTTGCGCACCGTTTGCTCGCCGGTGTAGATGGTCTGCATGGCCTGCTTGATCGACACGATCTTTTTTTCCGGCGCCAGGGTCTGCAGGCTGGCCTCGGTGGGCAACTCGATGTTCACGCTCAGGCGGTCGGCATAACGCCCCGCTTCGGCGATCAGTGCCGGGTCGGCGTCAGGAATGGTCTTGAGGTGGATGTAGCCACGAAAGTCGTGCTCTTCGCGCAACAGTTTCGCGACTACACCAGTTGTTCCATGGTGTAGTCGGACGAGCGGATGATGCCGGAACTGAGAAACAGCCCGCTGACGCAATTGCGCCGGTAGAAATCCAGGGTCAGGGTGACCACCTCCTCCGGGCTGAAGCGTGCACGGGGCACGTCGCTGGAGCGGCGGTTGACGCAGTATTGGCAGTCGTAGAGACAGAAGTTGGTGAGCAGCACCTTGAGCAGCGAGACGCAGCGCCCGTCGGGCGTGTAGCTGTGGCAGATGCCCATGCCATCGGTGGAACCCAGCCCCGCTTTGCCCTCGGAACTGCGCTTGGGCGCACCACTGCTGGCGCACGAAGCGTCGTACTTGGCGGCGTCGGCAAGGATGCTGAGTTTTTCGATCAATTGCATGGAGGGCTACCGATACTGGTTTTTTGTACAGTATCAGCGAGCCCCCGCAAATGCCAGCCTGGAATGACGACCTGTAGGAGCCCGGCTTGCCGGCGACGATTCGACAAGCCGGGCGCCTACAAGGGGTTAGGTAATAGCAACCAAATATCAGCTGGCCGTAGCGAGCAGTAGATCCTGCACCGAGCGCCCCTTGCCACGGCTACGGTCGTGCTCGAACAGCGACGCGGCGATCTCATCCGCGCGGATCGGCAGCACCGACAGCAAGGTGTCGCTCAGGCCGTGGCTGGCCTGGCTGAAGCCCTGGATGTAGATGCCCGCCTTGCAGCGCTCGTCGGTGACGATGCGGTAGTCGCGCGCCACTTCGAAGTCGCCCATGTAGGCTTCCAGCGGCGCCAGCAGTTCGCGGTGCATCTGGCGCTCGTAACCGGTGGCCAACACCACGGCGTCGTAGTGGCTCACGCTGGTTTCGCCGGTGGCGTTGTTGCGCAGGGCCAGTTCGATGCCCAGCGGGCCGGCGCTGGCTTTCTCGACCACGGTCATGGTGCGGAAGGCCTGGCGGGCAATGCCGGAAACTTTCTGGCGATAGAAAATGCCATAGATGCGCTCGATCAGGTCCAGGTCCACCACCGAATAGTTGGTGTTCTGGTACTCGGCGACCAGGCGCTCACGCTCGGCACCCACCTGCTGGAACACCAGGTCGGTAAAGGCCGGCGAGAAGACTTCATTGACGAATGGGCTGTCATCGGCCGGCTTGAGCGCCGAACCGCGCAGGATCATGTCGACCTGCACCGACGGGAAGCTGTCATTCAGATCGATAAAGGCCTCGGCCGCGCTCTGGCCGCCGCCGATGATCGCGATGCGCATCGCCTTGCCGTCGACACACGGCTGGGTGGCCATGCGTGCCAGGTATTGGGAGTGGTGGAACACTCGGCCGTCATCCTTGAGGGCCTTGAAGGCTTCGGGAATGCGCGGCGTGCCCCCGGCGCTGACCACCACCGAGCGGGTGGTGCGCACATGCTGTTCGCCCAGGGCATCGCGGGAAATCACGCGCAAGGCTTCCACCTGTTGCTGGTGCAGGATCGGCTCGATGGCCAGCACTTCCTCGCCATAGCGGGCCTGGTCCTGGAACTGCCCGGCAACCCAGCGCAGGTAGTCGTTGTACTCCATGCGGCAGGGGTAGAAGGTGCCCAAGTTGATGAAGTCCACCAGGCGGTCGTGGGCCTTGAGGTAGTTGACGAAGGAATAAGGGCTGGTGGGGTTGCGCAAGGTGACCAGGTCCTTGAGGAACGAGATCTGCAATTCGCTCTGGGTCACCAGGGTATTGCCGTGCCAGCGGTAGTCGGCCTGCTTGTCGAGAAACAGCACGTCCAGTTTGCCCTGGGCCTTTTCACGCTCCTGCAGGGCGATGGCCAGCGCCAGGTTCGAAGGGCCGAAACCGATACCGATCAGGTCGTGAACCGCGGGCGAAGCAATTGCCTGTGTCATTCCAGTGTCCTCTGGATAAGCCCCTTGGCGATTGGGGCGGGAATACCTTCAAGGCCTGAACAACAGGCCGTGTGTTGATAGGAAACGAGGACAGTGAAATAAAATTTAACTAACTCGCCGATCAGTGCGCTTCCCACTCGCGCATGCGCACTCGGCAGTGCTTCATGGCGTTGACGATGTGTTTTTCCACGAGGCTGCGGGAAATGCACAGGCGTTCAGCGATCTGTAGGTGGGACAGGCCGTCGAGCTTGCGCAACAGGAAGCTGTCGCGACAGACCGCAGGCAACTCGGCCAGGGCGCGTTCAAGCATCTCCAGACGCTGGCCCTGGTCGTGGCTGGTGTGGGGCGAGCAAGCGGCGAAGCGCTCTTCGCTGTCGAGCACGTCCAAAGGTTCAGCCTGGCGCAGGGCGTTGCGCCGATGGCCGTCGATCACCAGGTTGAGTGCGGTGCGGTACAGAAACGCGCGGGGCTGCTCGATCGGCGTGTCACTGGAGCGCTCGAGCACCCGGACATAAGCGTCATGCACCACATCCTCGGCGACCTGACGGTTGCCCAGCTTGGCGTTGAGGAAACACACCAGCTCGCGATAGTAGTTTTCCAACATGACTCCCGGCCGCCCGGTGGAGACGGCATCAGATCCTTGAGTGCTAAAGAAGACAGCCCATCGATGATGGCAGTTTGAGTGTGTGCAATTTATAGTAATTCTCATCTACTTTTAAAGAAGTCTCACACCCACACGCGATTTTTTTTACTGAAAAGACCTGTAACTGCTTGTGTAACAGCCTAAATCCCCACGCTTTTCCATCGTTTAACTGTCAGCTCTGCGCAACTGCGCCCCGAACTTCCATTGCTGGAACCTAAGCATGAAACGCCCTCGACCTGCCCGACGCGCCCTGCTTGTTGTGGCGTGCCTGATCCCCATCATTGCGGTTGCCGCCTGGCAGGTGCTGCCGTCGGGCCGCGACAACCTGGTCACGGTCACCGTCACCCGCGGCAATATCGAAAACAGCGTGACCGCCCTGGGCACCCTGCAACCGCGTCGATATGTGGACGTAGGCGCCCAGGCGTCCGGGCAGATCCAGAAGATCCACGTCGAGGCCGGCGACCAGGTCAAGGAAGGCCAACTGCTGGTGGAGATCGACCCGTCCACGCAAAAGGCCAAGCTTGACGCCAGCCGCTACGCCATCGAGAACCTCAAGGCCCAGTTGCAGGAACAGAAGGCCCAGCACGAACTGGCGCGCCAGAAGTACCAGCGCCAGCAACGCCTGGCCGCCGGCAACGCCACCCGCGAAGAAGACGTGCAGACCGCCAAGGCCGAACTGAGTGCCACCCAGGCGCGGGTCGACATGTTCCAGGCGCAGATCCGCCAGGCCCAGGCCAGCCTGCGCAGTGACGAAGCCGAACTGGGCTACACACGGATTTTCGCGCCCATGGCCGGCACCGTGGTCGCGGTGGACGCGCGGGTCGGCCAGACCCTCAACGCCCAGCAGCAGACCCCCTTGATCCTGCGCATCGCCAAGCTGTCGCCGATGACCGTGTGGGCCGAGGTCTCCGAAGCCGACATCGGCCACGTCAAGCCCGGCATGAGCGCCTATTTCACCACCCTCGCCGGTAGCAGCCGGCGCTGGACCAGCACCGTGCGCCAGATCCTGCCGATCCCGCCCAAGCCGCTCAACGAGACCAGCCAAGGCAGCGGCAGCCCGAGCAGTTCGAGCAAAAGCGGCAGCGGCCGCGTGGTGCTGTACACCGTGCTGCTGGATGTGGACAACGCCGATAATGCACTGATGGCCGAAATGACCACCCAGGTATTTTTCGTCGCCAGCCAAGTCAAGGACGCCCTCACGGTGCCGGTTGCCGCCCTGCAAGGCATGCCCACTGGCGACAAGCAAATCGCCCGGGTCGTGGCGAAAAACGGCGCCATCGAAGACCGCGAAGTTCACCTGGGCATCAGCGACCGCCTGCGGGTGCAGGTGCTGGGCGGCCTGAACGAAGGCGATCACCTGCTGATCGGCCCGGCCGACGGCAGCGGGGGTTGACTTGACCACGCCCCTGATCGAACTCAAGCACATCCGTAAATCCTACGGCGGCGGCGACAGCCCGCAGGTCGATGTATTGCGCGGCATCGACCTGTCGATCCACGCCGGGGAGTTCGTTGCCATCGTCGGTGCTTCCGGCTCCGGCAAGTCCACCTTGATGAATATCCTCGGTTGCCTCGACCGGCCCACCGAAGGCGAGTACCTGTTCGCCGGCGAAAACGTCGCCCACCTCGACACCGACGCCCTGGCCTGGCTGCGCCGCGAAGCCTTCGGATTTGTGTTCCAGGGGTATCACCTGATCCCCTCCGGTTCCGCCCAGGAAAACGTCGAAATGCCCGCGATCTATGCCGGCATCAGCGCCACCGAACGCCATGCCCGTGCCAGCGCCCTGCTCACTCGCCTGGGGCTGGCCGAGCGCACCGGCAACCGCCCGCACCAGCTTTCCGGTGGCCAGCAGCAACGGGTATCGATTGCCCGGGCATTGATGAACGGCGGGCATATCATCCTCGCGGACGAACCCACCGGCGCCCTCGACAGCCACAGTGGCGCCGAAGTCATGACCTTGCTCGACGAACTGGCGAGCCAGGGTCACGTGGTCATCCTGATCACCCACGACCGCGATGTGGCCGCGCGGGCCAATCGCATCATCGAGATCCGCGACGGCCTGATCATCAGCGACTCGGCCGATGACAGCAACGCCGCCCCTGCCCTCGCGGCGGGCGCCCTGCAAGCCGTGGACCTGCGCCAGCGCCTGGCCGACGGTGCCGAACACAACGGCGCCTGGAAAGCGGAACTGCTTGACGCGGTGCGCGCGGCCTGGCGGGTGATGTGGATCAACCGCTTCCGCACCGCCCTGACGTTGCTCGGCATCATCATCGGTGTCGCGTCGGTGGTGGTGATGCTGGCGGTGGGCGAAGGCAGCAAGCGCCAGGTGATGGCACAAATGGGCGCGTTCGGCTCCAACATCCTGTACGTCAGCGGCTCGTCGCCCAACCCGCGCACGCCGCTGGGCATCATCACCCCGCAGGACGTGGCGGCCCTGGCCACGCTGCCGCAGGTCAAGCGGATCATGCCGGTCAACGGCGCCGAGGCCGGTGTGCGCTTCGGCAATATCGACTACATGGCGTACGTCGGCGGCAACGACACCAACTTTCCGACTATTTTCAACTGGCCCGTGGTGGAAGGCAGCTACTTCACCGAAGCCGACGAGCGCAACGCCGCCACCGTGGCGGTCATCGGCGCGCGGGTACGCGACAAACTGTTCAAGGGGCTGGTCAACCCCATCGGCCAATACATCCTGATCGAGAACGTGCCCTTCCAGGTGATCGGCGTGCTGCAGGAAAAGGGTTCCAGCTCCGGCAACAAAGACAGCGACGACCGCATCGCCATCCCCTACTCCGCCGCGAGCATCCGCCTGTTCGGTAGCTACAACCCGGAATACGTGGTGATTGCCGCCGCCGACGCCAGCCGGGTACACGACGCCGAACAGGCCATCGACCAGTTGCTCAAGCGCTTGCACCACGGCAAGGACGACTACCACCTGACCAACAACGCCGCGATGATCCAGGCCGAGGCGCGCACCCAGAACACCCTGTCGCTGATGCTCGGTTCGATCGCAGCCATCTCCCTGTTGGTGGGCGGGATCGGCGTGATGAACATCATGCTGATGACCGTGCGCGAACGTACCCGTGAAATCGGTATCCGCATGGCCACTGGGGCGCGCCAGCGCGACATCCTGCGCCAATTTCTCACTGAGGCAGTGATGCTTTCGGTGGTCGGCGGCCTGTTCGGCATCGCCCTGGCGCTGCTGGTGGGCGGCGTGCTGGTACTGGCCGAAGTGGCGGTGCAGTTTTCCCTGGTGGCGGTGCTGGGCGCGTTTGGCTGTGCGCTGGTCACCGGTGTCGTATTCGGCTTCATGCCGGCCCGTAAAGCTGCCCGGCTCGATCCGGTTAAGGCGTTGACCAGTGAATAAACGATCCATCGCACCGCCCCTGTCCGTGCTCAGCCTGTGCCTGTTGCTCAACGCCTGCACCGGCAACCCGCCCGCCGTCGACAGCGGTATCGCACCGCCCGCCACCTGGCAATACGCCGAACGGGATGCCGCCCAGGCGCTCAACCGCCGCTGGTGGACGCAATTTGGCAGCGCGTCACTCAACCGCCTGATCGACCAGGCCCGCCGCGACAGTTACGACGTGGCCGCCGCCATGGCCCGGGTGCGCCAGGCCCAGGCCAGCGCGGTGATCGCCGGTGCGCCGCTGTTGCCCGAGGTGAAGCTCAACCTCACCGCCAGCCGTGAAAAACTGCTGCGCGGCAGCGGCAGTTCGGCCCTGGACGCCACCGAAAGCAACAACACCGTCGACAGCTTCGGCGCCAACCTCACCGCCAGTTACGAGGTGGACTTCTGGGGCGGACGCGCCGCCGCACGGGACAGCGCCCTGCAAAGCCTGCGGGCCAGTGAATTCG
Organism: Pseudomonas sp. P7548; assembly: GCF_013386585.1. GTDB lineage: Bacteria > Pseudomonadota > Gammaproteobacteria > Pseudomonadales > Pseudomonadaceae > Aquipseudomonas. Next base: position 16,458 of record NZ_JACARO010000067.1, read on the forward strand.
ACCAGGCCACCGTGGAGCTGACCCTGCTCAGCAACGTCGCCGACCGCTACGCGCAAACCCTGGCCGCACGCCAGCGCCAACAGATCGCCGAGCTGAACCTGGCGAATGCGCGCAACGTGCTGGACCTGGTACAAACCCGCTACACCGCCGGCTCCGCCACCGCCCTGGAACTGGCCCAGCAGAAAAGCCTGGTCGCCAGCCAGCAACGGCAACTGCCGCTGATCCAGCAAGTGGCGGAAGAATCCCGGATCACCCTCGCTGCCCTCCTCGGCCAGCCGGTGCAGGCCCTGGACCTGGGCAACGAAGGGTTCCAGGCGCTCAACTGGCCGTCTATCGGCGCGGGCGTGCCGAGCCAATTGCTGAGCCGCCGCCCCGACCTGGCCCAGGCCGAAGCGCAATTGGCGGCCGCCCGTGCCGACGTCACCGTGGCCCGGGCGGCCATGTTGCCCACGGTCACCCTGGGCGCCACCGTGGGGTCGGGGTCGTACAAGGCCGAAGACATCCTGCGCAGCCCGTTCTACAACCTGACCTCAGGGCTGGTGGCACCGATCTTCAACCATGGGCGTTTAAGTGCTGAACGCGACAAGGCCAGCGCCCGCCAGGATGAGCTGCTGCAGACCTATCGCGGGGCAATCATCAACGGCTTTGCCGACGTCGAAAAAGCCCTGAGCAGCATCACGCGCCTGGACCAGCAGCGTCAGTGGCAAGCCGAGGAACTGGAGCAGGCCCAGACCGCCTTCCAGATCGCCGAAAGCCGCTACCAGGCGGGGGCCGAGGACTTGCTGACGGTGCTGGAAACCCAGCGCACCCTGTACGCCGCGCAGGATTTGAACGTGCAGCTGCGACTGTCGCGACTGCAGGCCAGCATTGCCTTGTACAAAGCATTGGGCGGCGGCTGGAAAACCGAAATCTGATAAACAAAAGTCTGGCTTCCTACTGAAGTCGTTTTATCAACCTACATTATTCAACCTGGGGTCCTTGGTAAAAAAGCCGCTCTCACACGGCAGCCCAGGACCTTTTGATGAAACCCAGTGTTCGCGTGACTCGCCTGGCCTGGTGGTTGATCGGGCTCATCGCCGCCCCGTCCCTGGCCGAGCCGCTGATCCCACCCACCGCCATTGACTGGCTGCTGGACTGTCCGCTGCCCGCCGTTGCCCGGCTGGACCCGGAAGTGCTGGAACGCACGCAATGCGGCGTGGTGAGCGTACCCCGCGACCACGCAGCCCCTGCGCGCGGCCGCGTACGCCTGGTGCTGACCCGTGTCGGCGCCCGCCAGCCGTTGAACCGCGAGGGCGTCGTGTTCGCCCAGTCCGGCGAACCACACCATGGCAAAAACACGCCTTTCGCCCTCCAGCTCGCCAGCCGCTGGGAGTCCTACGCCACACCGGCTTACCGCGCACTGACCAACCTTTACGACGTGATCGAACTCACCCCGCGTGATTTGCGCCAGGCCCAAGGCGTCGAGCAAGCGGCGTTGGACATGGAGTTTGTGCGCACACAATTGGGCGAGGCACGCCTCAACTTTGTCGGCAATGCTGACGCCACCCGGCTCGGCAGCCGCTATGGCGCGCTGTTTCCGGAGCGTGTTGCGCGCATGGTGCTGGTCAATGCCAGCCACGGTGACCCCATCACATCGGGTATCGAGCACCTGTTGCTCAAGGCGCCGCCCGCCCCGAGCAAGCTCGCCAACGGCTGCGTCGAACGGTGGTTGGGCGACTTCCTGATGTATGGAAAACAACCGCCGCCTTCAGCACGTTGTGTCGACAGCGGCCAGTGGGAATGACACCCGCCATAACGCATTTGCGACCCCTTGCCACCGAAAACGACACCCTGCGTTGACCTGACGGCTCAACCGTTATTAAGTGCTATTTATCCGCATTAATACGATAAATCGAACCCATGCTAAGCCGCCCGCTGAAACGCAAACGCCAGAAGCTGTCCGATGTGATTGTCGAGTCGGTCAAGCGCTCCATCGTCACCGACGCCTTGAAGCCCGGTGACCGTTTGCCCACCGAACGTGAGTTGATGGAAAGCTTCCAGTGCTCCAAGGGTTCGGCACGCGAAGCGCTCAAGGCCCTGGAAGTCGAAGGCCTGGTAAGCACCCGCACCGGCCCCAGCGGCGGCGCGTACTTGAACCAGGCCGGCACCGAGCCGGCCAGCCGAGCGTTGCGCAATTACCTGCACTTCCAGCACCTGGACGGCGAGCAGGTGTACCAACTGCGCAAAGTCATCGAGGTGGAACTGGCGGTGTCGGTGCTCGGGCGCCTGAGCGAGGACGACTACCAGGCCCTGCAGGACAACGTGGATTTCTGCAGCGCACCGGAAGACAGCGAAGCCGGCCAACGCGAACAACGCCTGGCGGAACTGGAGTTCCACAACCTGCTGGCCAAGGCCTGCCCCAACCCGCTGCTGAGTTTCATGGCGCAATTTCTCAACGACCTGCTGCGCGACCTGGTGGTGCTGAAAAAAGCCTACAAGCCCAAGCGCAAACAGTTCGATGCGGCCAACCTCGACTACCACAAGCAGTTGCTGATCGCCTTTCGCGCCGGGGACGAAAGCGCGGTGCGCAGCCTGATGCACGAACACATGTGCGATGCCGAACACCACATGACCGCCCTTGAAGGCGAGGTCAGCCCGCACTTTCTGCTGGAGTTTGATCACTCTTAAAAAACACCACGGACCCAATGTGGGAGCTGGCTTGCCTGCGATGGCATCGACTCGGTGTAACTGGAGGACCGAGGTGTCTGCATCGCAGGCAAGCCAGCTCCCCCACAAGCCAGCTCCTACATTTCGACCCGGATCAAACCGTCAAACCGTTTCACCCCATCCAATAACAGGCCTGCCCACAGGCCCTTGCTCCACCGTATCGCCCTTGCCGCTCCTGCCAATAACTAAACCAGGGAGTCACCCCATGCAGCGTCGTACGTTATTGAAAGCCAGTCTTACCGCCGCCGCGGCCCTCAGCCTTCCGCTGAGCGTGCGGTCGGCATTCGCCGCCGAGCCTTTTACCTTCTACGGCCTCAAGTCCATGTCTGGCGCCTTTGCCAGCTATGGCAAGTTTGCCGACATGGGTTCACGCCTGGCAGTGGGCCAACACCCCGAAGTGCTCGGCCGCCCGTTGAACTACAAGGTCATCGACACCGAAGGCAACGCCGGCAAGGCGGTGCGCAAGGTGCAGGAAGCCATCCAGCAGGACGGCGCACGGTTCTTCCAGGGCTGCACCCTGTCGTCCTCGGCGCTGGCCGTGGCCAAGGAAGTGGACAAGGTCGGCGGTGTGTTCATGACCCCGGTGGGCGCCGATGAAGTCACCGGCAAGGATTGCAACCACGCGACCTTCCGCTGGTCGGTGCCCACCTACGGCGCGATCCGCGAAACCATGGTGCCGCTGATCAAGCTGCTGCCGGACGCCAAGCGCTGGTACACCATCACCCCGCAATACGTGTTCGGCGAAGCGCTGCTCGAAGGCGCCAAGAATGTACTCAAGGAAAACGGCCTGGAGCACATCGGCAACAGCTACCACTCGCTGCAGGAACAGGAATTCTCCGGCTACCTGACCAACGCCATCGCCGCCAAGCCCGATGTGCTGGTGCTGCTCAACTTCGGCAGCCAGTCGTCCAACACCCTGCGCCAGGCGGTGAACTTCGGCATCAAGGAACGCATGAAAGTGCTGCTGGTATGGTCCGCGGGCCTCGATCAATTCCAGGAACTGGGCAGCGATGTACTCGAAGGCGTGTACCTCGGCGCGCAGTACTGGCATCAGGTCGACACCCCGCTCAACCGCGAGCTGGTCAAGCTGACCCAGGCCAAATACGGCATCAACCCCACCTACCCGCTGGCCGCTGACTACATCAGCACCAAGGTCATGCTCGACACCATCATATCGACGGGCAGCTTCGACGGCCCCACCGTGGCCAAGGCCATGCAAGGCCTGAGCTTCGAAGGCCCGACCGGCAAGGAGTCGATCCGCGCCGGCGATCACCAGGTGATCAAGGACTACTACCTGCTCATCGGCAAAGCCGCCAGCGACATGGCCGACAAGGATGACCTGGCCAAGGTACTCAGCGCCGGCCAGTCGTTCCCGCCCGTGGAAGCCACCGGCTGCACGCTCGCCTGATCCCCTGAACATTGCACAGCAGGGCTGCGTGAGCAGCTTCCTGCCGAGGGTGCCTGCATGCTTAATCTTTACCTGTTCCAGATACTCAACGGCTTGGGGTTGGGAATGATCTATTTCCTGATCGCCGTCGGGCTGACCATCATTTTCGGCCTGCTCAACTTCGTCAACTTTGCCCACGGCGCGTTCTTCCTGCTGGGTGCCTACATCTGCTACACCGCCGTCAGCCTCACCGGCAACTTCTGGCTGGCGCTGCTGATCGCGCCGCTGGTGGTGGCCGCGTTGGCCTGGGTGATCGAGCGACTGTTGATCCAGCGCATCTATCACTTGCCGCACATGTTCCAGATCCTGGTGACCCTGGGGATCGCGCTGATCATCCAGGAAGCCAGCGTGATGATCTGGGGCCCGGTGGGCAAAAGCGTTGCGGTACCTCAATTGCTGCGCGGCGTGCTGGTGGTGGGCGACTTCGTGTACCCGCACTACCGCCTGTTCCTGATCGGTTTCTCCGGCCTGGTCGGCCTGGGCCTGTGGCTGCTGCTGGAACGTACGCGCTTCGGCGCCCTGGTGCGCGCCGGCAGTGAAAGCACTGAAACCGTGTCGTTGCTGGGCACCAATATCTTTCGTCTGTTCTCCATGACGTTCGCCCTCGGTGTTGCCCTGGCCGGCGTTGCGGGCGTGCTGTTCGCCCCGTTGCGCGGCGCCCAGCCCTTTGTCGGCCCGGAGATCCTGGGCGTGGCCTTCGTGGTGGTGGTGATCGGCGGCATGGGCTCGTTCAGCGGTGCGCTGGTCGGCGGGTTGCTGGTGGGCGTGGTGCAAAGCCTGATGACCACACTCTGGCCCCAGGGCGCGAGCCTGATGATCTACGGCGCGATGGCCGTGGTGATTCTGGTGCGTCCTTACGGCCTGTTCGGGAGAGCCTGACATGAGCGAGAAAAATCCCCTGCCGTTTGCCAAGACGCAATCGCGCGCGATGTTGCTGTGGGTGTTGGCGGTGCTGATTGGGCTGCCGTTGATCTTGCCTTCGGCGACCCTGGCCACCGAGATCCTGATCTTTGCCATGGCCGCCCTGGCCTGCAACCTGCTGCTGGGTTACACCGGGCTGCTGTCGTTCGGCCAAGGCATCTTCTTCGGCGCGGGCGCCTACTGCGCCGCGTTGCTGATGCTGCACCTGCAACTGGGGTTGTTCGCCGCCCTGCTCGGCGCCGCCGTGGCCGGTGGCTTCCTGGCCTTGCTGGTGGGTGCCCTGGCGATCCGGCGTACCGGCATCTACTTTGTGATGCTGACCCTGGCGTTCAGCCAGATGGCCTACTTCGTCGCCTACACCCTCAGCGACTGGACCGGTGGCGACAACGGCCTGCTCAGCGTGCCGCGCCCGGAGATCCGTGTCGGTGAAACGGTGCTGCTGTCGCTCGGCGACGCCCGCGCCTTCTACGCCTTTGTCGCGGTGCTGTTCCTGCTGATTTTCATCGGCGCGCGCCGGGTGATCGCCTCGCCGTTCGGCAGCACGCTGATGGCGATCCGTGAAAACGAAACCCGCGCCTCGGCCATCGGCTACGACACCCGCCACTTCAAAATCCTGGTGTTTGTGCTGTCCGGCGCCGTCACCGGGATTGCCGGCGCGCTGTACGCGATGCTGCTGCACTTTGTGCCGCTGTCGAACATCGACTTGGCGATGTCCGAGAACATCCTGATCATGACCATCGTCGGCGGCACCGGCTCATTGTTCGGTTCGCTGCTGGGCGCAGGCTCCATCGTGCTGCTCGGGGATTTCCTCTCCGACCTGTGGCCACGCTGGCTGATGCTGCTGGGGGTGATCCTGATCCTGGTGGTGATCTTCATGCGGGGTGGTTTGTGGGGCGGCCTCGCGTCGCTGTTCGAAAAGGTGCGCGGCAGCCGCAAGGCCGCCGTTGTCGCCAAGGAGGAAGGGCTATGAGCATCCTGCTGGAAACCAAAGACCTGGAACTGGCCTATGGCGCCTTCCATGCGGTGAACGGTGTGAACCTCAAGGTCGAGGCCGGCACTATCCACACCATCATCGGGCCCAACGGCGCGGGCAAGACCAGCCTGTTCCACTGCCTGACCGGCGAACGCCAGGCCACGGCCGGGGCGATTCATTTCGACGGCAAGAACCTCATGCGCAAACCCGCCCATGGCCGCGTCGGCCTGGGCATGGCGCGCTCGTTCCAGCTCACCAGCCTGTTCCAGAACCTCAGCGTGCGCGAAAACCTGCGCCTGGCCGCCCAAGGCCGCGACGGTGCCCGTGCGCTGAACTTCTGGCGCCGTGTCGACAGCAAGCGCGAACACCTGGAGATGGCCGACCAAGTGCTGGAGCGCCTGCAACTCACCGCCCGCGCCGACACCCTGGCCGGCGAGTTGTCCCACGGCCAGCAACGGGTGCTGGAGGTGGGCATGTCGATCTGCTCCAAGCCCAAACTGTTGATGCTGGATGAACCCACCTCGGGCATGGGCATCGACGACATCCCGATCATGACCCAACTGATCAGCGACCTCGGCCGCGACCACACGGTGCTGCTGATCGAACACAACATGAGCATTGTCATGTCCATCAGCCAACGCATCACGGTGATGAGCCACGGCCAGATCCTGGTGGAAGGCACGCCGGAATTCGTGCGCGCCGATGAACGTGTGCGCACTGCATACCTTGGGGAGGCTGCCTGATGCTGATCGTCGAAAACATTCATTCCTACTACGACAAGAGCCATGTGCTCGAAGGCGTGTCGCTGACCGTCAACCCCGGCGAACTGGTCACTCTGCTAGGGCGCAACGGCGCTGGCAAGACCACTACCCTGCGCAGCATCCTCGGCATCATCTGCCCGCGCCAGGGCCAGATCCATTTCAACGGCCAGGCATTGGTGGGGCAGAAGATCTTTGAAATCGCCCGCCAGGGCCTGGCGCTGGTGCCGGAAAATCGCGGGATTTTCCGCCTGCTCACCGTCGAAGAGAACCTGCGCATTGCTGCGCGCAAGACCAGCCGCTGGCAGCTTGAAGACGTGTACGCCATGTTCCCGCGCCTCAAGGAGCGGCGCAAAAATGCCGGCCACGCATTGTCGGGTGGCGAGCAGCAGATGCTCGCCATCGCCCGCGCCCTGCTCAACGATCCCAAGCTGCTGATCCTTGACGAGCCCACCGAAGGCCTGGCCCCGGTGATCGTCGACGAGTTGGTGAAAATCTTGCGCAAGGTCAAGGACGATGGCCTGCCCGTGCTGCTGGTGGAACAGAACCTGATGGTCTGCGACAAGCTCGCCGACCGCCATTACGTGCTCGAACAAGGCCGCGTGGTGTACGAGGGCAGCGCCGCTGACTTCCGCGCCGACCCGAGTATCAAGAATCGCTATTTGGCCCTGAGTGCCTGACCGGAGAATGCAGATGAATAGTTTTGCGCAACCGCTCCAGAGCAACGCCCCGCTGATCAACCGCGACCGTTTGTGGCAATCGCTGATGGACCTGGCCCAGCTCGGTGCCACCGTCAAGGGCGGCGTGTGTCGCCTGGCCCTGACCGACCTCGACCGCCAGGCCCGCGACCTGTTTGTGCAATGGTGCGAGGCGGCTGGCTGCAGCGTCAGTGTCGACGCCATCGGCAATATCTTTGCGCGCCGTGCCGGGCGCAACCCCGCCCTGCCCCCGGTGATGACCGGCAGCCATATCGACACCCAACCCACCGGCGGCAAGTTCGACGGCTGCTACGGGGTGATGGCCGGATTGGAGGTGATCCGTACCCTCAACGATTTGAACATCGAGACCGAAGCGCCCATTGAAGTGGTGGTGTGGACCAACGAAGAAGGCTCGCGTTTTCCGCCCTGCATGATGGGCTCCGGGGTGTTTGCCGGTAAGTTCGACTTGCAGGACACCCTCGACAAAGTCGATGACCAGGGCCTGTCGGTGGGCGCCGAATTGCAGCGCATCGGCTATGCGGGCACCCGCGCCGTGCTTGGCCATCCGGTGGGTGCGTATTTCGAAGCACACATCGAACAAGGCCCGGTACTGGAAGACCAGGCTACCACCATCGGCGTGGTCATGGGCTGTCTGGGCCAGAAGTGGTTCGACCTGACCTTCACCGGTGTCGAAGCCCACGCCGGGCCGACGCCGATGCACCTGCGCAAGGACGCCCTGGTGGGCGCCGCCGAGGTGGTCAGTGCGGTCAACCGCATCGCGCACCAGCAACAACCCCATGCCTGCGGCACGGTCGGTTGCCTGAGCCTGCACCCGGGTTCGCGCAACGTGATTCCCGGCCAGGTGCAGATGACGATCGACCTGCGCCACCTGCACGCCGACAAGCTGCACGCCATGGTCGATGAGGTGCGCGGCGTGATCGAAGCCACCGCCCAGCGACACGGCTTGAGCTTTGAGCTGACGCCGACGGCCGACTTTCCACCGCTGGACTTCGCCCCGGCGTGTGTCAACGCTGTGCGCGAAGGCGCCCAGGCCCTGGGCTTGAGCCACATGGACATCGTCAGCGGCGCCGGGCACGACGCAATTTTCGTTGCCGAACTGGGCCCGGCCGGGATGATCTTTGTGCCGTGCGAAGGCGGCATCAGCCATAACGAAATCGAAAACGCCGCGCCGGACGACCTGGCGGCAGGCTGCGCGGTGCTGCTGCGCGCCATGGTCAACGCGGCCCAGGGGGATGTGGCATGAGTGAGATCGGCCAACTGACGGCGCTGCAACTGCTGGCGCATTTTCGCGACAAGACCTTGTCGCCGGTAGAAGTCACCGAAGATGCGCTGCTGCGCATCGAACGCTACAACCCGGTGGTGAATGCCTACTGCCATGTCGACCCGCAAGGCGCACTGAACGCCGCGCGCGCTTCGGAACAACGCTGGCTGAAGGGCCAGCCGTGCGGCGCGCTGGACGGTGTACCCGCGTCGATCAAGGACCTGACCCTGACGGTCGGCATGCCCACCCGCAAAGGCTCACGCACCTCATCCGCCGAAGGGCCGTGGGACGTGGACGCACCCTTTTCAGCCTTGATGCGCAAGGCCGGCGCCGTGCTGCTGGGCAAGACCACCACCCCGGAATTCGGCTGGAAGGGCGTCACCGACAACCCGCTGTATGGCATCACCCGCAACCCGTGGGACACCCGCACCACGGCCGGCGGTTCCTCGGGCGGTGCCGGCGCGGCGGCGGCCTTGAACCTTGGCGTGCTGCACCAGGGCAGCGATGCGGGCGGCTCGATCCGGATTCCCTGCGCGTTTACCGGCACCTTCGGCATCAAGCCGACCTTCGGTTATGTGCCGCAATGGCCGGCCAGTTCGATGACAATCCTGTCTCACCTGGGGCCGATGACCCGCACCGTGGAAGACACCGTGCTGATGCTGCAGACCGTCGCGCAACCTGATGCACGGGATGGCCTGATCGGTGCGCCCAGGACCACGCCCTGGCTCACCCCGGGCACGGACCTCAAAGGCTTGCGCGTGGCCTACAGTCCCACGTTCGGGTATGTAGACGTCGACCCGCAGGTGGCCAGCGTCGTCGCCCGGGCCGTGCAGGGCCTGGTGCAACTGGGCGCGCACGTGGAAGAGATCGACCCGGGCTTCAGCGACCCGCTGGAGGTGTTCAACACCCTGTGGGCGGCCGGTGCCGCACGCCTCACCGGGCCCATGAGCGAGGCGCAGAAACAGCTGCTCGACCCTGGGCTACTGAGCATCGCGCAACAGGGCGAACGCTTGAGCCTGGATGACTTCAACGCCGCCCTTGAAGCCCGCGCCGCGTTGGTGGCGCGCATGGCGGCGTTCCATGAGCACTACGACGTGCTGGTCTCGCCGATGATGCCGATCACTGCGTTCGAGGCCGGGCATAACGTACCGCCCGGTTCGGGCATGCAGGCCTGGATGGAATGGACGCCGTTCACCTACCCCTTCAACTTGACGCAACAACCGGCCGCCTCGGTACCCTGCGGTTTGGCAGCGAATGGCCTGCCGGTGGGCTTGCACGTGGTCGGCGCGCGGTTTGCCGATGAGCAGGTGTTAAGGGTGTGCCAGGTCTATGCAAAAGCATTCCCCACAAAGCACTTACAAGCCCCAATCACCAAAACACTGTAGACCCCGCCAACCACGATGCGAAGCGAGCCGCTCTTGATCTTGATCTTGCTTTTGATCTCAGGCGCCCCGTCAAACACGC
>NZ_JACARO010000067.1:26753-36026 GCF_013386585.1 Pseudomonas sp. P7548
TCAAAAGTGAGCCGCCGTAAGGGCAGAACCAATAGCCGCCGTTACCTAGATAACGGATATGTACTCCGTCTGATCCAACATCCTGGTCGCCTGTCAGGCCGCCTTCGCAGGCAAGCCAGCTCCCACATTGGATCGCGGGATTACAGTTAGATAGCAGTCGCCAGCCAGAGGGACAAGCCGGCGCCTACCGTGTTGAGCGCATTCCACTACAATGCCTTCCACTCATTTCCCGGGGGCTTCATGGATATCGAACTGGCACGCACTTTCCTCGAAATCACTCGCTGCGGCAGCCTGGCTGCGGCGGCCGAGAAGCTGCACGTCACCCAGACCGCGATCACCGCCAGGGTCAAGAACCTTGAAAGCCAGTTGGGCAGCACCTTGTTTGTGCGCAACCGCGCGGGGGCGCGACTGACGCCGGATGGCGAGGCCTTTGTGGTGTACGCCAACCAGTTGCTGCAGACCTGGGAAGCGGCCAAGCGCGACCTGCCGTTGCCCGATGGCTACCGCAACGTGCTGCACATCGGCGGCGAAGTCAGCCTGTGCAACCCGTTGATGCTGGGCTGGGCCCAGGCCCTGCGTGAACACATCCCCGGCCATGCCCTGCGTACCGAGGTGCGTGAAGGCGACTACCTGCTGCGCCAACTGGAGCTGGGGGTGCTCGACGCGGCGCTGGTGTTCCAGCCGCACTACTGGCCCGGCTTGCAAGTGGAGCAGGTGCTGGAAGAAAAACTGATCCTGGTGCAGTTGGTCAGCAAGCCCGATCCCTACGTGTACATCGACTGGGGCCCGGGGTTTCGCCAGCAACACGACACCGCCCTGCCCGACAAGGCCCGCGCCGCACTGAGCTTCAACCTGGGGCCGCTGGCGTTGCAGTACATCCTGGAGAACGGCGGCGCCGGCTACTTCCGCACGCGGGTCGTACAAAGCTACCTGGACAGCGGCGTGATGCAGCGGGTGCCCAAGGCGCCGGAGTTCAGTTTCCCCACGTACCTGGTGTATTCGCGGGCGCGGGATTCGGCGGTACTGCAACAGGCGCTGGAATTGCTGCGGGGAGTGGTCAAGGCCGAAAGTGACTGGTCGCAGCGTTGGGATCCGTTGATTTGAATCACCAACGGCCGCCGTGCATGCTAGCCTGCGGGTGTTTCCTTTTGCAGCCTTACCGATGAACAAGAAAAAGTCCGTCACCATCAGCGACATCGCCAAGCGGGTCGGCATGACCACCATCACGGTGTCCCGCGCGCTGAGCAAACCCGACCTGGTCAAGCCGGCCACCCTGGCGCGCATCCTCGAAGTGGCGCGGGAGCTGGACTACGTGCCCAACGCCTTCGCCCGCGGGCTCAAGCGCAGTGAAAGCCTGATCATCGGGGTGATCACCGCCTCCGTGGACAACCCGTTCTACAGCGAGATGATCAAGGCGATTTCCCGCGAGGCGAAAAAGCACGGCTACACCATCATGCTGGTGGACACCGACGAACTTGAAGAACTGGAAAGCAAGGCCGTGGACACCCTGCTCGGCTATCGCGTGGCGGGGATCATCCTGTCGCCGGTCTCCGATGAGCCGAACTACCAACCCGATTACCTGGAACGCCTGGGCAACGGCAAGACCCCGGTGGTGCTGCTCGACCGCACGATCCACGACAGCCCGTTCAGCCGCGTGGTGCTGGACAACTACCACAGCGGCATCCAGGCTGCCCATTACCTGCTGCGCCAGACCCCGCACCTCAAGCGCCTGCTGGTGCTGACCGGCCCCGAGCATTCGCGCATCACCGTGGAGCGCCTCAAGGGCCTGCGCGAAGTCCTGGCCGAGCACCCCCACGTGCAGGTTGAAGTACAGGCCGGCGACTACACGCTGATGCCGTCCTACCTGCACACCCTCGACTACCTGGCCGAACACTCGGCGCCGGATGCGATCATGGGTTTCAACCAGTTGATCACCCTCGGCGCCCTGCGTGCGCTGCGCATGCACAACATCCCCCATGACAGCCTGACCATCTGCGGCATCGACCGCCTGCCCTTCGCCGACATCTTCGGCGTGCCGATCGCCTGCGTCGCCCACGACGCGTCCCTGGCCGGCAGCAGCGCGGTACGCCTGCTGCTCGACCGCCTCGAAGACCCCTTCAAGCCACGGGACAAGGTGGTGATCGCCGGCCTGCTGGAAAACGGCTAGCGGCTGGTGTAGCCGCCATCGATGGGCAGGCTGACGCCGCTGATCATGCTCGCCGCCTGGCTGAGCAGGAACAGCACCGGCAAGGCAACTTCCACAGGGTGTGCAAAGCGCCCAAGGGGAATGGCCGCCAGGGCCGGGTCGCGCTTGGCCGGCGCGGACCAGGCCATGGTCGCCATCGGCGTCAGCGTGACCGTCGGGTTGACGCTGTTCACCCGAATGCCGAAGCGGCCCCACTCGGCGCATTGCACGCGGGTGATTGCATCGAGCGCAGCCTTGGAAGCGCAGTAGCCGAGGTGATCGTCCAGGGCCACCAATGAAGCCTGGCTGGAGACGTTGACGATGCTGCCGGCGACCTGCGCTTCGATCATCTTCGCCGCCACACGGCTGGCGACTTGGGCGGCGGCCCGGGCGTTGACGTTCATCACCTGATCAAAGGCTTCGGCGCTGATGGCGGCGGCGGGTTCCAGGCGCGAGATACCGGCGCAGTTGACCAGGCCGTGCAAGGGCGGCAGGTCTTGCAGGGCCAGGTCGAGGGCGGCGCTGTCGGCGATGTCCAGGCACAGGGTGTGGCAGCCGAGCGTGGCCAAGGCCTGGGCATCGCGGCCCAGGGCGAAGACATCGGCGCCGCTGGCGATCAGTTGCACGGCGATTTCACGGCCGATGCCGCTGCTGGCGCCCGTGACAAGAATGCGGTGGTGGGTGAAGTCGAAGGCTGCGTTCATGGTCACTGTTCCATAGACGATGAAGATCCCCTGTGGGAGCTGGCTTGCCTGCGATAGCGGAGTGTCAGCCAATCCATCTGGTACTGATACACCGCAATCGCAGGCAAGCCAGCTCCCACATTGGAATGGGTTGATTCAATGAGATTGCAAGGTGTGCATGATCGGTTTCAGGGCCGGATACAGCTTCAAATACTCGGCAAACGCGTGGTCGTAGGTGGCGATAGTTTCCCGCTTGGGCTGTGCCCGCAACGCCAGTTGTACCCAGCCTTTGTCCATCTCCCCATCACTCACCAACCCCACCGTGTGCGCTGCCAGCAAGGCCGCGCCCAACGCTGCTTCCACCTCCTGCACGATGGTGTACACCGGGTAGCGCGTGACATCGGCGATGATCTGCATCCACAAATCCGAATGGCTCGCGCCGCCCACCACGATCAGGCGCGGGTCCAGCGAATGCGCACCGCGCGTGCCCGCTTCGATGTTGTGCCGCAGGGCAAAACTCACGCCCTCCAACACCGCCCGGTACAGGTGGATGCGCGTGTGATACAGGTTCAACCCGACAAAACTGCCACTGGCGCGGTCGTCCCAGACCGGGCTGCGCTCGCCCATCAGGTAGGGCAGGAACACCAGGCCTTCACTGCCCGCCGGGATCTTCGTCGCCGCCTGCTCCAGCAGCACCAGGCTGTCCTGGCCGGTGGCCTTGGCCTGCTGCTCTTCGGCCTGGCAGAACTGCTCGCGAAACCAGCTGACCGACGCGCCCGCCGTGATCGCGCCGCCGAAGATGTACAGGTCGCGGTGGCCGTTGTAGACGTGGGGCATGCTGACCAGGCCGTGATGGGCATCCACCTGTTGGTTCAGGTAGCCCCAGCACATGCTGGTGCCGATCATCGCCACATGGTTGCCCGGCTGCGTCACGCCCGCCGCCAGCGTGGCCATGGCCGCATCGACGCCACCGGCCAGGATCGGCGTGCCTGCCTGCAGGCCCAGGCGCGTCGCCCAATCCGCCAACAAACCACCCACGATTTCCCCGGAATACACCAGCCGCTCCGGCATCATCGCCTGCGGGATGCCCAATGCATCGAGCATCTCAGCAGACCAGCCGCGCGCCTTCACGTCGTATACGCCACCGATGTTGCCCGCGCTGCTGTGGTCCACCGCCAACTCGCCCGTGAGGCACCAGTTGATGTAGCTGTTGGGCGGCAGCAAGTAGCGCGTGCTGGCCCACACCTCAGGTTGATGCTGTTTGAGCCAGAGCATCTTGGTGAAGCCGTAGTAGCTGTCGACCGAGTTGCCGGTGACCTCGAACAACCGCGTGAGGTCTACGTTTTCCCGCACCCAGGCGACCTGCTCACTCGCGCGGCGGTCCATCCAGATCAGGCACGGGTGCAGCGGCGTCATCTGCGCGTCCACCGCAATCCCCGAACCGCCATACAGGCTGCTGATGCACAGCGCCTCGACCTGCGCCTTGGCAACACCGGCCTCTGCCATGCACTGCGCCACGCAGGCCTCAACCGCGTCCAGCCAGACCTGCGGCCATTGCTCGGCCCAGCGCACTTTCGGGGTATCCACGCGATACCCCTGGCTGTGCTGGGCGATGATCGTGCCTTGACCATCCACCAGCAGCGCCTTGGTGCTCTGGGTCCCTATGTCGACCCCCATCACGTAGCTCATGCTCAGACCACCGGCTTCAACAGCACCTTGATCGACTTGGTCGAGTTGGCCAGCTCAAAGGCTTCGGCCCAGTCGTCCAGCGGGAAGTCATGGGTGACGATGCCTTTGGAGGTGACCAGACCACGCTCGAACAGGTCGATGGCGATCGGGTAGCAATACGGCCCCAGGTGCGCACCACGCACGTCCAGTTCCTTGCGGTCGCCGATGATCGACCAGTCGACGCTGGTCTCGGCGCCGAACACGCTGAACTCGACAAAGCGGCCGAGCTTGCGGATCAAGTCCAGGCCCTGGGTAACACCGGCCGGCACGCCGGTGGTCTCGATGTACACGTCGCAGCCATAGTTGTCGGTCAGGCCGTTGATGATTTCACGGGCGTTGTCCCGCGAGGGGTTGATGACCACGTCGGCGCCGAACTTTTTCGCCAGTTCAAGGCGCTCGTCGACCATGTCGATCACCACCAGTTTCTTCGGGGTTTTCAACGCGGCCACCTGGACCATGCACAGCCCGAGGGTGCCGGCGCCTGCGATCACCACCACGTCGTCGAGCTGGATATCGCCGCGGTTGACGGTATGGATCGAGCACGCCATGGGCTCCACCAGCGCCGAATCCTCCAGCGATACCGACTCCGGAATCTTGTGTACGATGGCGGTCTTGGGAATGCGCATGAACTGGGCCATGCCGCCTTCGGCCACTTCACGCTGGAAGCCGAAGATGTTGTGCACTTCGCACATCCAGTACTTGCCGGATTTGCAGAAGCGGCACTTGCCACACGGCACGATCTGCTCGGCGATGACCTTGTCACCCACCTTGACCTCAAAGTGCTCCTCGGCACCCTCGCCTGCCTCCACCACGTAGCCGAAAAACTCGTGCCCCGGCACCACCGGCGCCTTGACCCACGGGTTGTCGCCGCCCCAGAACATCGCCGCCCCCGAGTGGCATTTGCAGTCACTGGCGCAGATGCCGCAGGCGGCGATGCGGATCACCAGTTCATTGGGCCGCGCTTGGGGTTTGCCGATGCGTTGCAGGCGATAGTCTTTCGGGCCGTGGCAGACGACGGCTTGCATTTCGGTGTGCTTGTCCATGGTGTGGGTCCTGTTTTTGTTAGAAGGTTATTTGTGGCGCTGACGGCTGATAAAAATCGCCAGCAAAATGATCCCGCCCTTGATCACGCTCTGGACGTAGGGCGACACGCCCAGCATGTTCAGGCCGTTGTTCAACACACCCAGCAGCATGGCGCCGAGCAAGGTGCCGACGATGACCCCGCGCCCACCGGCAATCGAGGCGCCACCGAGTACCACGGCGGCAATCGCATCCAGCTCGAACGACACGCCGGCATTCGGCTGGCCACTCATCAGGCGTGACGTCAGCACCAGGCCGGCAATCGCCGCAGTCAGGCCACTGATGCCGTACACCAATAATTTGAAGCGCGCGGCGCGCACGCCCGACAAGCGCACGGCTTCTTCATTGCCGCCGATGGCGTAGATGTAGCGGCCGATGCGCGTGTGTTGCAGCAGCACATAGGCTGCGGCGTAGGTGATCAGCATGATCAGGATCGGCACCTCGATGCCGAACAGACTCTGGCGGCCGAAGAAGCCAAACCACTCCGGCAACCCGGAGATCGGGTAGCCGTCGGTGTACATCAGGCCCAGGCCCCGGGCGATGCCCATGGTCGCGAGCGTGACGATGATCGGCGGCATGTGCAGGTAGGCGACGAACAGGCCGTTGCCGATGCCGAAGGCCACGCCGATCAGCATCCCGGCGCCGATGGCCAACCCAGGCGGCAGCCCCGCCACCATCAGCCCGGCTGTCAGCGTGCCGGACAAGGCCATCACCGGCCCCACCGACAAGTCGATGCCGCCGGTGAGGATCACGCAGGTCATGCCCACGGCGATGATCGCGTTGATCGACACCTGGCGGGCGATGTTCGACAGGTTGCTGGTGGTGAGGAAGGTGTCGCTGGCCAGGATCATCACCAGCGTCACCACCACCAGCCCCACAAAGGGGTAAAACGCCGGCGAGCGCACCAGCCGCGCCAGGTTCAGGCGCAACGGGCTGGTGCCTGGGGTGTTAATGGACATATTCACTTGAGCCCCCTGTTGCATGGCGCATGACCTCTTGAGGATTGACGGCAGACGCTTCCAGTACCTTGACGATGGCGCCCTTGTGGAACACGGCGACGCGGTCGCACATGCCGATGACTTCCGGCAGTTCGGAAGAAATCATGATGATTGCGTAGCCCTGTTCAGTGAGGCTGCGCATCAAGGCGTAGATCTGCGCCTTGGCGCCGACGTCGATGCCACGGGTGGGCTCATCGAACACCAGCACATCGCAGTGATGGTTGATCCAGCGCGCGATCACCACCTTTTGCTGGTTACCGCCACTGAGGTTGAACACCCGGCTTTCGCCGCTGGGCGCCTTGATCGACAGTTGTTTCATCAGGCTGTCGACACTGGCGCATTCACGGCCCTTGTCGATCAGGCCACTGGCGTTCTGGTATTTGGGCAGGTTATTCAGGGAGATGTTTTCGCGAATGCTGAAATCCGTAATCAGCCCTTCGCTCTTGCGGCTTTCCGGGAGCAGGCCGATGCCATGGGCCAGGGCCTGGGCCGGGTCATCCAGGGTGATTTTTTCACCGCGCAGCCACACGTCTTTGCTCACCGACGGCAGCGCGCCCATCATGCCCAGCGCCAGCTCGGTGCGACCGGAGCCGACCAGGCCGGCAAAGCCAAGAATCTCGCCCTTGTGCAATTGAAAGCAGTTGTGGGGGCCGTTGCGCACCAGTTGGATGTCCTTGACCTCCAGCAACAGCGGGCCGCGTGCCTGGGTTGGCTTGGGTGGAAAACTGCTTTCCAGGCGGCGGCCGACCATCATTTCCACCAGGCGGTCGATGTCGCTGTCAGCCACATCAGTCACGCCCACATTGCCGCCGTCGCGCAGCACGCTGATGCGGTCGCATACCTGGAAAATCTCCTCCAGGTGGTGGGAGATAAAAATCACCGCCACGCCCTGGCGCTTGAGCTCGCGCATGATGTCGAACAGCAGCTCGGCTTCGCTAGGGGTGAGGGTTGCGGTGGGTTCGTCCAGCACCAGCAGGCGCGCATCCAGGGCCAGGGCCTTGGCGATTTCGACGAACTGCTGCTCGGCCACGCTCAGGTGCTTGACCGCGCACTGCAGGTCCAGGGTGACCCCCAGGCGTTTGAACAGGGCCTCGGACACCTCGATCATTTCGCGCTTGCGCAACAGGCCGAAGCGGTTGCTCAGCTCATGGCCGAGGAAGATGTTTTCCACGGCGGTGAGGTAAGGAATCAGGCTGAATTCCTGGAACACGATGCCGATGCCGGCGGCGATCGCATCGCGATAAGTCGCAAACTGCCGGGCCTGACCGTCGATCAGGATCTGCCCTTCGTCCTGATGCTCGACGCCGCCCAGGATCTTCATCAGGGTCGACTTGCCCGCACCATTTTCTCCCAGCAACGCGTGGATCTCGCCCCGCTCCACTTGCAGGTTGATGGACTTGAGGGCTTGCACCCCCGGGTAACGCTTACAGATGTTTTCCAGCTTCAGAAGACTGCTCATACCGCCGACCTCGTGCTCAGAAGGATGACCGGGGCCCCACGCATGGCGCGGGGCCGGGGCGATTTACCAGCTGAAGTCCTTGGCCTTGGCCTGGTCGATCAGGGTGATGTCCACCGGAATCGTGGCGGGCACTTGCGAGCCCCACTTCTTGGCCAGGGCGATACCCAGGGCGAGGCGGATCTGGTCGCGGGGGTACTGGGCCGAGGTGGCGATGAACTTGCTGCCGGGTTTCTGGATCGCCTTGATCGCTTCCGGCGCACCGTCGACGCTCACCAGTTTCACGTCCAGGCCACTGGCTTCGATGGCCGACAACGCGCCGAGGGAGCCGTTGTCATTCACGCTGAAAATGCCCTTGAGGGTGGGCTGGGCCTGCAGCATGTTTTCGGTGACGGTCAGCGCCTGGTCACGTTCCTGCTTGCCGTTCTGGATACTGACAATCTTGATGTCCGGGTGCTTGGCCACGGCCTCTTTGCAACCGCGCACGCGCTCGAGGATAGGCACCACGGCAATGCCGTCGAGGATGGCGATGTTGCCTTTGTCGCCGATGTTCTTGGCCAGGTATTCACAGGCCTGGAAACCGGCGTCGAAGTTTTTTGAACCGACAAAGGCGTCCAGCGGGCCGTCGGCCTGGGCGTCTACCGCGACCACCACAACGCCGGCGGCATGGGCGGATTTGACGGCCGACTGTACGCCGACCGAGTCGGTGGGGTTGATCAGCAGGATGTCGATGCCTTTTTGCAGCATGTCCTCAACGTCGCTGACTTGCTTGGACACGTCGTGGCGGGCATCGGTGATGATCAATTTCGCGCCGATGGTCGCGCCCGCTTCTTCCAGGGCGTTTTTCATGGTGACGAAATAGGGGTTGTTGATTTCTTGGAAGGAAGCGCCGATGCGGATGGGTTTGGCGGCGTCGGCGAACGCCTGAGTGCCGAGGGTGATGCTGACGGCCAGTAAACACAGGGTTTTCGGGAGCATTTTCATGGCGTGGGTCTCTGTTTTGTTTTTATTGTTAGAGCAAATGTTATCGTTAACATTTTGTGGGAAGTTAGCAAGGTTGGGGGGAAGGTGCAAGCTGCCGTTGGTCGGGCTTTGGGGGCATATCCGTTATTGGGTGATGGCGGCTTATGGTTCCGCTCTTAC
>NZ_JACARO010000068.1 GCF_013386585.1 Pseudomonas sp. P7548
CATCGCCACACCCACCACCCCGGCTTTGAGCGCCAGGGAATCGTTGATCCCATCGCCCACCACCATCGGGCGGAAGCCGTTGCCGATCTCACCCAGCACCCGGTTGAGCTTGTCTTCCGGCAACGCCTGCGCCTCGACGTCGCTGATGCCCACGTCCAGCGCCAGATTGTCGGCCACGCTCTGGCGGTCGCCCGTCAGCAGCAATTGCCGGCCCAGGCCCAACTCCCGCAATTCTTGCAGGGCTTGGCGGGCTTCCGGCTTGACGCTGTCCGCGAGCAGCAACCAGGCGAGGAACTGCCCGTCCAGCGCCAGCCCGGCAATCGGGCCATCGTGATTCGGCACCCCAGTGGTGACGATGCCCAACTGCTCAAACAACTCCGGGCGCCCCAACGCCGCTTCGCCTTGCTCGGTCTGTGCCACCACGCCGAGGCCCTGGCGTTCGCGAATATCCGTGAGCACCAACAACTGCTCCTGGGTCGCCAGCCCTGCCAACGCCCGGCTGACCGGGTGACTGCTGGCCGAACCCAGGCTCGCAGCCAGATTCAGCAGCACCTGGCGATCCGGCGCGCGCGTCTCGATCGATTGCAGGCGCAGGGTGCCGTAAGTCAGGGTGCCGGTCTTGTCGACCACCAGGGAGGTCAGGTCGGCCAGTTCTTCGAGGAACGCCGAGCTGCGGATCAGAATCCCATGACGCGCCGCCACCGCAATCCCGGCAATCGCCGTGGCCGGCGCGGACAGCACCAACGCACACGGGCACGCAGCGACCAACACCGCCAACATTGCCTGCGCGTCGTTGGTCACAAACCAGGTCACCGCCGCCAGCAGCAACACCAGCACCATGTAGCTGCCGGCATAACGCTCCAGCAGCCGCGTGATCGGCGGCTTGGAACGTTCGGCGTTCTGCATCAGTGCGATGACTTTGCCCAGGGTCGACTCATTGCCGGTGCGGGTCACCTGCAGGCGCAGCAAGCCATCCAGGTTGATCGCCCCGCCAAACACCTGCACGCCGACGCTGGCTTCCAGCGGCACCGACTCGCCGGTGATCGGCGCCGTGTCCAGGCTCGCCTGGCCGGACAGCACCACACCGTCGGCGGGCACGCGGTCGCCGGCACGCACTTCGACGATATCCCCGGTGTTCAGTGTGCCGTTGTCCACCTCGACAATGCTGCCGTCGGCCTGCACCAACCGCGCATGGCTGCGGGTCAGCTTGCCCAATGCGTGGATCGCTTCCTGGGACCCGATCACACTGCGCTCTTCCAGCACATGGCCGAAGATCATGATGATGGGCAGCAATGCGGCGGTGAGCAGGTCGCCAGTGGCCCACGCGCCCATCATCGCCAAGGCGATCAACTGGTCGGTGATGCCATGCAGGCTCGGGTAACGCAGGCTGTACCAGGCCGAACGCATCACCGGCACGGCCACCAGCAACGAGGCCACGCCCAGTAGCAATTGGCTGACGCCCGTCTGGTCCGGTGCCAGCCAGCGCCACACCAGCCCCAGCACCAGCAAACCCAGGGCCAGCATGGCCAGGGTCAATTGCCGGGCAGCACTGCGCTGCTCGGCGGAAGTCAGCATGGGTGCGCTCATTGTTCGGCTCCCTGAATGATCAAGCGGGAGTCGTCTTTAGGATCGACCGTGGTCACCGAGCCGGCCTGGCCGAGAATCTTCGGCAAGCGCTCGCGGTACAGGCGCAACAGCAAGCCCGGGTCTTTGACCTGGGCAAGGCTGGCGACCGTGGCAGTTTGCGCCTGAGCATTGGCCAGGCGCTCGCTGGCCTGGGCATGGGCCACCTGCACCAGGCGGTCGGCTTGCTGGTTGGCGGTCTGGGTGAGTTTTTCGGCGTCGGTGCGTGCATTGGCCACGGCTTTGTCAGCTTGTTGGCTGGCGGTCAGCACCGCGTTGAAGGCATTCACCGCCGGGCCCGGCAGGCTCGATTGCACGTCGACGCGGGTCACCTCGATGCCGAGCCCAAGCCCCGTCGAGGCCAATTCAGCCAAGCGCTTATTGATGCCTTGTACCAAGTCACCGCGCAGCCGCTCACGGCGCTCGGCGGCGCCATTGTCGGTGCCGATCAGTTCGGGGCGTGCCACCAGAATAGTGTCCAGGTCACGGGCCGCCGTCAGGGCCACGGCGCTGCGGGTCACCAGGCGATCCAGCGCTGGCAACACATGCTCGCCCTGCAGCACAAACGCGTAGGGCTCGGTGACTTTGTAGAACACCCGCACATCCAGCTGCACCACACCGGCGTCACCGGTCAGCAGGTAACCGGAGCCGGCCAGGGCGTCGCTCAACGGCGTGGCAAAACTCGCCATGCGGTCGGCCTGGATCGCCGTGTCGGAACGCAGCAGGTTTTCGACCCGGCGCTCAATCACTCGGTCGGCGGCCGGCAGCAACACAACCTGCTCGAACGGTTGCGGCCAGGCCAGTAACAGGCCGGCATTCTGAATCCGGTCCAGGGCGCCGAAGTGCAGCACCACGGCGCGGTTCTGCGGGTCGATCTGGCGCACATTGGAAAATGCCCAGGCCAGCGCCGCCAACACGGTCACCGCGTACAGCGCCAGGAAGGTCAAGCGCCCGGCCTGGATCCACGGGCTGTCCGGGCTGTCACGCTCGGTCATGGCTGGCCGTCCTTCGGCCCGTCCACCAAGGCGCGGAACGGCGCGGCATCGGTGCGCAGGATGATCTTGGTGCCCGGCGTCACCACCGTGCCCAACGTATCCAGGGAGCGCAGCAGGTTGTACAGCTGCGGGTTACCGGCGTAGGCACGCCCATAAATCTGCGCCGCTTCGACCCGCGATTGCGCCTCGATATCGGCGGCTTTCACCGTGGCATCGGCTTGCACAATGCGCGCATCACGCTCGGCAGCCGAACGGATCTGCGCCGCTTCACGCTTGCCCACGGCGGTGCGCTCGGTGGCGATGGTTTCACGCTCGGCGCGCATGCGGTCGACGGTGGCGGTGAGCGTCACCGACGGCAAGGTCAGCCGCTCGATGCCCACTTGCGCCACACGCACGCCATAGGTGGTGAGCAATTGTTGATCAATCTGTTGACGCAATTGCGCTTCGAAATCAGCGATGCGCACTTGGCTGGCGTCGGTGTTGATCAGGCTGGACAGGTCAAAGCTGGCGGCGGTGGTTTCCAGCGCCGAGCCGACGAAGGTGCGAATCTGCCGCGCCGCTTCATCCGGCTGGTTCTGCACCGCGCGCATGAAGCGCTGCACGTTGTCGGCGTCACCCTGCACCTGCCACGCCACGTAAGCCTGCACGATGATACGCAGGCCATCGCGGGTGCCCACGTCCTGCAAACCGCTGGAGGTGGTGCGCAGGCGCAGGTCTACCGGGATCGCCGCCTCGAACGGCGCCGGCCAACGCCAGCCGAGGCCCGGCTCCAGCAACACACGGGACGGGTTGCCGAAGCGGGTGATCACTGTGGCCTCGCCGGAACGCACTTGCACCAGGCTGGCCGCTGCCACGGCAAACAGCACCAGCAACACCGCCCACGCCATGCGTCGCCAAGGGAACGGGCCGCCCGCCTGTTCGTCACCATGATGATGGTGGTGGTGATGGCCATGATGGTGATGATGACCGTGATCGTGAGAATGAGCGCTCAACAGACAGACTCCTTATTGAACGGCTTTACGCGGCACCGAAGGGTCGGCCGGCAAAGTAAAAGAACGCAGATCGATCGTCGGCGCGCCGTCGGCACCCAGGCGATGATCCAGAATGAGCAGCTTGGCGTGGGCCAGGCCTTGGCTGAGCTGGCCGAGGTATTGCTCCAGCACGAACGCCTGGCCCGCCGTCGCGTAGGCCTTTTGTTCGGCGGCAAAACGCAGGTCCGCCGCTCTGGCGCCGGCGCTCACTTCGCGCGCGGTGGCCAGGGCCTCATCGCGTACGGTGCTGGCTTGCAGCAGGGCCTGGTTGGTCTGCTCGCTGGCCGCGCCACGTTCGCGGGAAATCAGCGCCTGGGCGCCGATCTGCGCCGCTTGCACCCCGTGATAGGCATTGGCGGCACCCGCCGGCGGGTGAATCGCTTCCACCACCGTGGCGAGAATTTCGACACCACTGTCGAGTTTCTGCAGGTCGGCCTGCACGGCGCGGCCTATTTCATCAGCAAGGCTGGTGCGCTGTTCACCGAGCAATTCATCAAGGGTGCGTGAGGCAAAATCGTGGACGAGGATGCGGCTGGCGGTGCTGCGGATCAGGGTCGGCACATCCGCGCTGTTGTAGGTGGCGGCGAGTGCAGCCCGGTCAGTCAGGCCGATGCGGTAGACGAACCGCACGTCCATGTTGACGATCTGGAAGCCTTGTTTGTCGCCGCTGCTGCTGGCGATGACCTGGGATTTGTCATTCACATGACTGGCGTCCCACAAACGGTTGGCGATCAGCGGAGCCGGGCCTTCGGCGGGTGCCAGTTCCGGGGTGGAGGCTTCGCTGACGCTGGTCGCCAGCTCATGCACCACGCCGTTTTCCACAGCCAATACGCGGCCCAGCGGCCACGGCAAACCGGCGTGCAGGCCGGGGCCGAACACTTCCACAGGTTTGCCGAAGCGCTCATAGATCCCACGGCCTTGCAGTGGCACTTCATGCACGCCGGTCAACGCCCAGCCCACCGCCAGCACCACCAGCAGCACCGGCAGAAACGCCCGGCGCATGTAGGTAAACGCCCAAATCTGGCGCAGATCGATACCAAAGCGGTTGTGCAGTTCGTGCTGCAAGGCCAGCAAGGGCTGCGGCGGCCAGCGCAGCAGCCCGGCGATAAAACTCTGCGCCATCAGGCGCGGTTCAAGGCGTGGCTGGCGTGGGCTGAACAGCGACAGCACGGCCCGCAGCAAAAACTCCACGGCCACCAGCCCCGGCAGCAGGCCGGCCAGCACGGCCAGGCGCAGCGGCCACACAGACGCCGCACCGGCAAACAGCAAACACAGCGCACTGACCACCAGGCAAACAATCGCTACCCGGCTCAATTGCGCCAGTGGCGAAGCTTCCGGCCATTGGGCAACGGATTCCTGAGCCAGGCGGCGCTCGAACACCAGCAGGCCAAACGCCAAGGCCAACGCCAGCGCGGCACCGATGCTCGCCGATTGGCCGACGGGCGCAGCGGGCAAGGTCAGGTTCCAGAATTCGATAAGGCTGACGAGCGCCAGCAACGACCAACCCGCCAGCCACAGCACCGGCGCACCAATCTGGGCCAGCAGGCCATTGCGCAAACGCCCGACAAGGCGCGAATACCCCGCCACTTCATCGACGGGCGGCTCAATCAGTGATTCGGCGGGTTCCTCCAGCACCTGGGCACGCCAATCGGCCACCCACCACGCCGATTGCAACCCGGCCACCAGCACCACCAGCGCCGACGAACAGGTGATCAGCACCACCGGCCAGATCGACAGCGGGGCAAACAGGGCGACAAACAGCGCCAGTATCCAACCGGCCACGGCCAGGGTTGTCAGGCTGATGCCGGCTTGGCGCAATCGACGGGCGTGAAACACCCCCTGTTGAAAACGCGGAAGGCCTTCCACCGAAGCGCCGTCAGCTTCCAGATCCACTTGCATCCACTCAACGCCCGTTAACACACAATTAGTTACGATATAACACGGAGCGTGAAATTTTTGTCCTATGAATGCAGGTTTTGAACCCACCGCAGTTCCCCTGTGAGAGCGGGCTTGCTCGCGAATGCGGTGGGTCAGCCACCCCTGTTGTGACTGTCCCACCGCATTCGCGAGCAAGCCCGCTCCCACATTTGTTCCCCAGCGTCTGCAAGACCGTGACTAACCCCCCATAAACACGAGCCATCACTGGTGCAGGCCGTGATTAATCGGCACACTCCGAAACAGTTTTTCGCGGGTCCACGGACAAGGAAGCGTCACCCCCCATGATTTCGATCTATCAACTCAAACCGCGTTTTCAAAACCTGCTGCGCCCTCTGGTGCAGCGTCTCTACGACAATGGCACCACGGCCAACCAGATCACCGTGCTGGCCGGCGTGGTTTCCTTGTTGGTCGGCGCACTGATCGCCGCGTTTGCCCAACACCTCTGGCTGTTTGCGCTGATTCCGCTGTGGATGATCCTGCGCATGGCCCTCAATGCCATCGACGGCATGCTCGCCCGGGAATTCGGCCAGCAGTCGCGACTGGGTGCCTACCTCAATGAGCTGTGTGACGTGATCGCCGACAGCGCGCTGATCCTGCCATTTGCGCTGATCCCCGGTGTCAGCCTCATTCCCGTGCTGCTGGTGGCGCTGCTGGCGGTGTTCAGCGAATACGCCGGTGTACTCGGGCCGATGGTCGGCGCGTCACGCCGTTACGACGGGCCCATGGGCAAGAGCGACCGGGCGTTCGTACTCGGCGTGCTGGCCACCGGCGTCGCCTTGGGCTGGCTGGGTGCCGGCTGGGTCAACACGGTGATGTGGCTGGTCGCCGCCCTGCTCGCCTACACCTTGGTCAACCGTGTGCGCCAAGGCCTCAAAGAAGAACACACCTCTCCGATTGCATAAGGATTTTTGCGATGCGCGAACAGCAAGAGCACACCTTCAGTACCCATGATGGCGTCGAGCTTTTCTACCGCCACTGGCCGGCCACGGACGTCACCGGGCCACGCCAGGCGATCCTGCTGTTCCATCGCGGCCACGAGCACTCGGGGCGCATTGCGCACCTGGTGGACGAGCTGAACCTGCCGCAATTCGACTTCTTTGCCTGGGACGCCCGTGGTCACGGCCAATCGCCCGGGGAGCGCGGTGACAGCCCAAGCTTCGCCACCAGTGCCCGCGACGTGCAGACCTTCTGTGACCACATCGGCACCACCTACGGCATCGAGGCAGAAAACCTCGCGGTCATCGCCCAGAGCGTCGGCGCCGTGATCGCAGCCACCTGGGTGCACGATTACGCGCCGAAGATCCGTGCGCTGGTGCTCGCCTCCCCGGCCTTCAAGGTCAAGCTGTACGTGCCCTTCGCCCGCCCGGGCCTGGCGCTGATGCGCAAGTTTCGCGGCAATTTTTTCGTCAATAGCTACGTCAAGGCCAAGTTCCTCAGCCATGACCCGGAGCGTGTAGCCTCCTACGACAGCGACCCGCTGATCACCAAGGCCATCTCGGTGAATGTGCTGCTGGGCCTGTATGAAGCGGCCGACCGTGTTGTAGCCGATGCCCAGGCGATCCAGGTGCCGACCCAAGTGCTGG
Organism: Pseudomonas sp. P7548; assembly: GCF_013386585.1. Taxonomy (GTDB): domain Bacteria; phylum Pseudomonadota; class Gammaproteobacteria; order Pseudomonadales; family Pseudomonadaceae; genus Aquipseudomonas. The sequence goes on from NZ_JACARO010000068.1 coordinate 7,171, forward strand.
TGTCTGGCTCCGACTTCGTGGTGCACCGCAAACCCCAGCAGCAGTTTTTCGACCGCCTCGGCAGCCTGAAAAAAGAGCTGCACATTCTCCCGGGCTTCTTCCACGACACCCTCGGCGAACGCGACCGGGCCACCGCCGTGAGCAGCGCCAGGCGCTTTATCCTGCAGAACTTCAGCTACCCGCTGGACCGCGCGTCCTTGCTGGATGCCGACAAGCTAGGCGCCACCTGCGCCGAATCCGAAGCCCTCGCCGCGCCACTGCCGCGTAATTCCCTGCGCGACCTGTACTGGCGCCTCACCCGCGCCAGCATGGGCCTGGGCAAAAGCCTGTCGGACGGCGTGAAGCTGGGCTTCGATACCGGTTTCGACTCGGGCAGCACCCTGGACTACGTGTACCGCAACACCCCCACCGGCAAGGGCGGGCTGGGGCGGATGATCGACACCAACTACCTCAACTCCATCGGCTGGCGTGGCATTCGTCAGCGCAAGTTGAACGTCGAGGAGCTGCTGCGCCTGGCCATGGCCAAGTTGCGTGATGAAAGCCGTGAAGTGCGCATCGTCGATATCGCCGCCGGCCATGGGCGTTACATCCTCGAAGCCTTGCAGGGCGTTTCGCCGCTGCCGGAATCGATCCTGCTGCGCGACTACAGCGACATCAACGTGCGTGACGGTAGCGCGCTGATCCGCGAAAAAGGCCTGGGGGATATCGCGCAGTTCGTCAAAGGTGACGCGTTTGATCGCGCCGACCTCACGGCACTGGACCCCAAGCCGACGCTGGCGGTGGTGTCCGGGCTGTATGAATTGTTCGCCGATAACGGCATGGTCGGCGGCTCCCTGGCTGGCCTGGCTGAGGCCGTAGAACCGGGTGGCTATCTGGTCTACACCGGCCAGCCCTGGCACCCGCAACTGGAACTGATCGCCCGCGCCTTGACCAGCCACCGCCAAGGCCAGGCCTGGGTGATGCGCCGTCGCAGCCAGGCGGAGATGGACCAGCTGGTAGAAGCCGCCGGTTTCCGCAAGATCACCCAGCGTGTAGATGAGTGGGGCATTTTCACCGTGTCCCTGGCGCAGAAGATCTGAGCATGCGCGAACCCGGCCTGTTGAAGCCCGCCGTCCTGTGGCTGCTGGTGTTGGCACCGCTGTTTTTCAGCACCTACGGCTTTGCCACGTGGGTCACCAGCCAGCGCAGCGACGTCGGCACCCTGGTGTTCGACTGGGAAACCCACATGCCCTTCTGGGCATGGACCATCGTGCCCTACTGGTCCATCGACCTGCTCTACGGCTTTTCCCTGCTGCTGCCCAACACCCGCCATGAACTCAAGCAACATGCGCTGCGCCTGCTGACTGCCCAGGTGATCGCCGTCAGTTGCTTCCTGATCTGGCCGCTGCGTTTTACCTTCGAGCGGCCAGAGCTGGACGGTGTGTTCGGCTGGCTGTTTGCGGTGCTGGCAGGGTTCGATAAGCCGTTCAACCAGGCGCCGTCGCTGCATATCGCACTGCTGGTGATCCTGTGGGTGATGTACCAGCGCCATACCCAAGGGCTCTGGCGCTGGCTGGTGCATGGCTGGTTCGCCTTGATCGGGATCTCGGTGCTGACCACTTATCAACATCACTTTATCGACTTACCCACAGGCGCTCTCGCTGGCTGGATTTGCGTGTGGTTATGGCCGGTGGAGCATCCCAGCCCATTGTTGAATGTGCGACTGACACGGGACGTACAACGCTGGAAAATCGGTGCGCGCTACGGCCTGGGGGCGGTGCTCCTGGTGATGTTGGCCTGGGTGCTGCGCGGCGCCTGGCTGTGGATACTGTGGCCGGTAGTTTCCCTGGCGTTGATCAAGGCCAACTACTTCGTGCTCGGTGCTTCAGGCTTCCAGAAGCGCGCCGATGGCCGACTCACGCCCGCCGCACGTTGGCTGTACGCACCGTACTTGGCAGCCGCGTGGCTCAATTCACGCCTGTGGACACGCAAGCACCCACAGCCGGACCTGATTGTGGATAACGTTTGGCTCGGGCGCATTCCTACAACTAGCGAGCAGGCGCCCTTCAAGGCAATCGTCGACCTGTGCGCCGAATTACCGATTCATCCACAGGGCCGCGCCTATCAATCCATTCCCGTACTGGACCTGGTGGCGCCTACGCCCGCCGAATGCCTGCAGGCCGCGCAAGCTATCGAACGCCTGCGCTCGCACGGCCCGCTGCTGGTGTGCTGTGCCCTCGGCTATTCGCGCAGCGCCACTGCCGTGGCCGCCTGGCTGATGCACACCGGTCGCACCAGCACGGTGGACGAGGCACTGGCTATTATTCGTACAGCGCGGACCCAGGTGGTCCTGCACCCCGCTCACCGCGAAGCTTTGGAGGGTTTGCCCCATGCCCGCTGATATGGAACTCCAGGTGGTCGCCAGCCTGTTGCGCCGTGGCCGCTCCCTGGATCAGTTATCCACAGGCCTGACGCTGCTCGGCTTTCTGTTTGGTCTTGCGCAACTATTGCTGGCAAGTATCTCGACCCTCTGCCTGCTGCTCGCCCTGTGGATGATCATCCTGGGTTTGCTGCAAAAGTACTGGGCGCTGCGCGTGGCCTTCGACGCCGACCTGTTCGCCCTGCTGGCCCGCGACACCGCACGCACCCCGGACCTCGACCAGGCGCTGGTGGACCTTGGTCTGCAATCGGCCAAGCGCGTCGGCCGGCCCTGGAGCGAACGCCGTCGCGGCGCCCTCAAACTGTTGCGCAAACAAGCCTGGCTGCTCGGTGCGCAAGCGCTGCTGACCCTGGGCGTGGTCCTCGCCAGCCCTTGGCTGCCTTTCGCCGGATAAGGAATCCCCATGTTCGAACCCGTGGTCGCCACGCTGATTACTTCCATGGCCCGCACCGTCACGGGCGCCCGCAGCCTGTGGCTTGGTTGCGCGCCGGTGCCGGTGCAACGCATCTACTTCGCCAACCACAGCAGCCATGGCGACTTTGTGCTGTTGTGGGCCTCGCTGCCGCAGAACCTGCGCAAATTCACGCGCCCGGTGGCCGGCAGCGATTACTGGAACAAAAGTGCCCTGCGCCGCTACATCATCAACCGCGTGTTTAGCGGCGTGCTGATCGACCGTGAACGCAAGGACCCTGTGGATAACCCGCTGCAGCCCATGCTCAACGCCCTGGAGGCTGGCGATTCGCTGATCATCTTTCCCGAGGGCACACGCAACCTGGAAGACGGTTTGCTGCCGTTCAAGAGCGGGCTTTATCACCTGGCAAAAAGTTACCCACAGGCCGAATTGATCCCGGTGTGGATTGCCAACCTCAACCGCGTCATGCCCAAGGGTCGCGTGTTGCCGCTGCCCCTGCTGTGCACCACCAGTTTCGGCAAGCCGCTGCAATTGGAAGAAGACGAAGACAAAGCCGCCTTTCTCGCCCGCACCCGCGACGCGCTGCTCGCCCTTGCCCCGGAGCACGTCTGACATGCCTAGCCAAACCCTGATGTTGTTCGGCGGCATCGGCGCGATCCTGGTGCTCGCCTCGCTGATCGGCCTGATCCTCAAGCTGCGTACCCGTGGCACACCGAATGCGGTGATCGACAACCTCAACGCCCGCATCAATGCCTGGTGGGTGATGGTGGTGGTGATCGGCATCGCCTTCTGGCTCGGCACCGGCGCAGTGATCCTGCTGTTCTACGCCGTGTCGTTCTACGCCCTGCGTGAATTCCTTACCCTCACCCCCACGCGCCGTAGCGATTACCCGGCGCTGGTGGCCGCGTTCTACCTGGCCCTGCCGCTGCAATACCTGCTGATCTATTCGGATTGGTACGGGCTGTTCTCGATCTTCATCCCGGTGTACGTGTTCCTGCTGCTGCCGATCCTCGCGTCACTGGGTGGCGACAGCACGCACTTCCTGGAGCGCGCCTCGAAAGTGCAGTGGGGCCTGATGATCGCGGTGTTCTGCGTGTCGTTCGTACCGGCTCTGCTGACCCTCGACATCCCGGGCTACGAAGGCCGCAACCTGTTGCTGATCGCTTACCTGGTGATCGTGGTACAGCTCTCGGACGTGCTGCAGTACGTGTGCGGCAAGCTGTTCGGCAAGCACAAGATCGCGCCCAACCTGTCGCCGTCCAAGACCGTGGAAGGTTTTGTCGGCGGCATCCTGCTCTCCTCGTTGATTGGTGCGGCGCTGTGGTGGACCACACCCTTCAACCCGTGGCAGTCGTTTTTGATCGCGCTGTTGATCAACCTGCTGGGCTTTGCCGGCGGCATCGTCATGTCGGCAATCAAGCGCGACCGCGGCGTGAAAGATTGGGGGCATATGATCGAAGGGCACGGCGGCATGCTGGATCGGTTGGACTCCGTGTGCTTCGCGGCGCCCATCTTCTTCCACCTCGTGCGCTATTGGTGGACGTGACCCCAACCTCAAGAACAGTGAAGATCAAACTGTGGGAGC
>NZ_JACARO010000069.1 GCF_013386585.1 Pseudomonas sp. P7548
TGGCCGATGAAGTGCGCAACTTGGCTCACCGTACCCAGGAGTCAGCCGAGGAGATCCACAAAATGATCACCTCGCTGCAAGTGGGCTCGCGTGAAGCGGTGACCACCATGAACGCCAGCCAGTCTTCCAGCGAGGAAAGTGTTGAAGTGGCCAACCAGGCCGGTGCGCGCCTGGTCAGCGTGACGCAGCGGATCGTCGAGATCGACGGCATGAACCNNAAGCAACTGGTCGACAGCTTCAAGATCTGACGCGTTGATTGGACGGGCAGGAGCGAGCCACCTCGCTCCTGCTGTTCAACTGAATAGCCGGCGCACATTCTCCAAGGCGCTGTCGGCGAATGCCTGAACAAACGCTTCAAAACCTGCGTGTGCCGTTTCGACGGGCTCGGCAATAATCGTCCACACCACTTTCGAACACTCTGTGCCATGGGCCTCCACGCTCATCGCCGCCCACAGCCTGGCGATCCCTAGCGTGTTGTAGAGGGTGGTCCAGGTCATGTGCATGGCCTGCTCATCACGGCTGTTGAGTTGCTCCACGACGCAATGGCCGTCCTTGAAGAACTTCGTGCGTAAAGCTCCTACTCCAGTGCCGGTCATTTCGATACGGGCCAGGGCAGGAATGAACCTATCGAAGCGGGCGAACTGGCCCACCACATCCCACACGCGGGCAGCACTGCTGGTGACAACGGCAGCGGCCACTACCGGTCTGGCCTGTGGGTTGCGAATCAATGTATCGGGTTGCAGCGGTTTCATGAGGTTTTCCTGACGCGGTTTACAAAAAGCCGATGGTCTTGAGGTAGTTGCACCCTTTGCTCAGCAAGAGAGGGTCTTTTGCCGGGTACTGTTCACCCATCCGTTGAACACCTCGCCGCGCGTTGTCATGCAGAATCATCGAGGTGTCACCGATGTCGTCCCCCAGGGTATCGAGATAGAACCCGAGCACGCCGAACAGCGCGTTGTCCTGGCCCACCGTACGCAGTGCCTGTTGCCAGTGCGCAACGTCTACCCGCTCAAACAGGCAGCCTGCGCGGTTGAACGCGTCCAGGTACTCTGCCCAGCTCAAGGGCTGTGGGTTATGCAGGTTGAACACATGTGCGGCAGAGTGAAATTCACCGCAGTGCGTTGCAATGAAGCGGGCGAAGAAGTCTACCGGCATCAGGTCGAAGTTCAGGTCCAGCTCAGGCACCATGCCCAGTTGCAGCGAACCTTTGAGCATCAGCATCAGGCGGTTCCGGTGGGGTTGGCAGACACCGTTGCGCGTGTTGAAACTGATATTGCCGGGGCGGTGGATATTCACCCACGCGCCTTGTTCGATCGCGCGCCCCAACTGTCGCTCGGCCACCCATTTGGAAAGGTTGTAGCCGTTCTTGATGAACACCGGTGGTGTCGCCACGGCGGGAGCTTCCAGGACATGCCCCTGTGCATCGCGGCTGCTGGAGGCCGACAGCGTCGAGATAAAGTTGAAGACTTTCTTGCAGTGGGTTTCGCACAGCCGCACGCACTCGGCTATCGGCGCGACGTTGTCCGGGGCCAGAGACGCGTAGTCCATCACATGGTTGACGTGTGCGGCGTTGTGCACGAGTACCCCGTAATTGCGCGCCAGGTCGTTGTAGCGCTCGCAGGTCAGGCCTAAGCGGGGCCGGCTGATATCGGCTGCGTATACCTGCACTCGGCTCAGGTCCAGGTGTTCCAGTTGATACTCGCGCAGGGCGTCGGCAAAGCGGGTATCCGCCGCACGCTCGGGTGATTCACGTACCAGGCACGCAACGTGTGTGGCGCCGCCCGCCAGAAGCGCCTGCACGATATGCACACCGACAAAACTGTTGGCCCCTGTGACGATGACTTTGCGCGGGTTACCGACGTGATCGCCGGGCAGCGTTTTGAAGTCCCATTCCCGCTGAGCATCATATGAAGCCTGGTCGGTCACCCTGTCGGGCATCACGCCGTCTTCCATCAGCACCGCAAGCGTGCGAATCGTTGGGCTTTCAATAAAGTGACTCAGGGAAAAACTGCGCCCAAACTGATCGCGAATCCGCAGCAACAAGGTCGACAGCAGCAAGGAGTGGCCGCCAAGGTTGAAGAAGCTCACGTCGATGGGCAACCCGTCGGAGGGCCGTTCCAGCAATTCGCTCCACAGGTCGGCCAGGTGCGTTTGCAGGGGCGTTCGTGCCGTGTCGGCAGCGGCACATGCAATGCGTGTGACCGGCCATGCAAGCAAAGCCTGGCGATCGACCTTACCGTTGTCGGAGCATGGCATGCGCGGCAACTCCGTCCAGATCTGAGGGCGCATGTAATCTGGCAGCCATTGCTGTGCGTACTCGGCCAGGCAGGCGACAGTGGCCCCCGTTTCGGGTTGGCTGGCAAATCCCCGGATCCGCTGATCATCATCAATCACCACGGTCACTTGGCGAAACAGACGGCTGTTGCGCACACACTGTTCGATCTCCTGGGGGGTCACTCGAAAGCCACGTATTTTCACCTGCTGGTCGCGGCGTCCGCCCAGTTCGATGCCGTCTGCTGTCCACTTTGCCAAATCGCCGCTGCGATAGGCTCGCAGGGTTTGCCCTCCGGGAATGTCCAGTTCCAGGAAGGGGCCGTTTGCCTGTTGAGGCCTGCCCACATAGCCAAGGCTTACGCCAGGGCCGACGATGTACAACTCGCCCATGACGTGCTCACCGACCGGCTGCAGGTCGTCATCGAGTATCAGTACCTGGCAGTTGGCGATGGGACGACCGAGGCTACGATTACCGTCGCCAGGGCGCAGCGTGCGATGGGTGACCAGTACGGTGGTTTCGGTGGGGCCATAAAGGTTGTGCAAGTGGCATTGTTGCGCCAATCGATCGATCACGCAGGGCTCACAGGCCTCGCCACCGGTGAACAGGTGTGTCAGGCCCAGCGGTTGCTTCAGGGGCAGGATGCTGAGCAACGCCGGTGGCAGGAAACCGTGGGTGATGTGCTGCTGGCGGATCAGTGCCAGCAGTTGTTGCGGGTCGCGGCGTTGCTCTGCAGTCGGGACGACCAATGTTGCGCCGGCGATCAAGCTGGGGAAAATATCGATCAGCGAGGAGTCAAAACTCAACGGCGAAAATTGCAGGACTCGACTGTTTTCGTCGACGGCCATGCGGCGACGAAACCACGTCGAGAAATGCGCAAGATTACCTTGGCTCAGCAAGACGCCCTTGGGCTGGCCAGTCGTTCCCGATGTGTAGAGCACCATGCACGGCAGGGCGGCAGCGGGGCGCTTGCGCATCAGCGGCGTTATGG
>NZ_JACARO010000007.1 GCF_013386585.1 Pseudomonas sp. P7548
CCCCTAAAGACTTCACGCCCACCGCCGACTAGCTGGTGTGGCGCCTCGACTGTCCCGGCCCGGGACGCCCGCCCGACTTTGCTCTTCAACACGTTTTCAGCCCGAGCGTAAACCCCATGTTCCTGAGAAATATAAGAATCGCGGCCAGAGCCTTCATCGGCTTCGCTGCTATTGCGTCACTGAGTGTGTTTCTCGGTCTGTTTGCGCTCAAGCAGATCGGCGAAGTCCAGTCCCAGGCGGCCGACATCCAGAACAACTGGATGCAGCGCGTTAGGATACTGGCCCTGGCCAACGCATCGCTCGACCGTTTTCGCCTGGGTGAAATGGCGCACATCCTGTCGTCCAGCGATGCCGATATGCAGACCTACGAAGACAAGTCCGCCGGTCGCCTCAAGGCCGTCAAGGAGCAGTTGACCCAGTACGCGGCGCTGTTGCGTACGCCGGAGGAAAAATCACGGCTCGAGGTGTTCAACCAGAGCCTCGAGGCGTACGCGAAAAACCATACTGAGATGCTCAAGCGCTCGCGCTCAGGCGACAAGGCCGGCGCGCGGGACTTTCTCAACAGCATTCGAGAAAGCTATGAGCAGATGACCAAGAATTTCGACCAACTGATCGACCTTGCCAACAAAGGCGCAGAACAGGCCGGCATGACGTCCGTCGGTGCTTACCAACATGCGGTGAGTGGCATCACGCTCGTGATCCTGTTGGTGAGTGGCGGCACGGTGCTGGTGGCCTGGTTACTGACGCGCAGCATCACTGGCCCGATCATCGAAGCGGTGCATGTGGCCGAGACCATCGCCAAGGGCGACCTGACCCAACCGATCACCCCCACGGGCAACGACGAAGCCACGCGTTTGCTCAGGGCCCAAGAGGTCATGCGCAATAACCTGGTACAGACCCTGCGGCAGATCACCGGCTCGTCCAGCCAACTGGCGGCGGCGGCCGAAGAGCTCAATGCCGTCACTGCCGAAGGTAGCCGTGACCTGCAGCAGCAACATGGCGAAATCGAACAGGCCGCGACTGCCGTCACCGAGATGACCACGGCGATTGAGGAAGTGGCGAGAAATGCGGCGTCCACCTCAGACCTGTCTCAGGAGTCGCGAAGCATTGCCTTGAAAGGCCAGCAGCGCATGGTCGAAGCGCTGAACGCAATCCAGGCGCTGACCCGTGGCGTTGAACTCAGCTCTGGCCAAGTGGGCGGTCTTGCCGAGCAGGCCAAGGGGATCGGCAAGGTCCTCGATGTGATCCGCACGATTGCCGAGCAAACCAACCTGCTGGCGCTGAACGCGGCCATCGAAGCCGCGCGCGCGGGCGATGCAGGCCGTGGGTTTGCCGTGGTTGCCGATGAAGTGCGCGCCCTGGCCCACCGCACCGCCCAGTCGACCCAGGAAATCGAACAGATGATCGGCAGCATCCAGACCAACACCGCCAGCACCGTCAACACCATGCTCGACAGCAGCACCATGACCGAGCAAACCCTGGCGCTGGCCGAACTGGCGCAGAAAGCGCTGGCGGATATCCTGGCGGCCAACGATGAGATCAATGACCGCAACCTGGTCATCACCACGGCGGCGGCTGAGCAAGCTGATGTGGCCCGGGCGGTTGACCGCAATTTGCTGAACATTCAGCAGTTGTCGGTTCAATCTGCGGAAGGCTCGACCCAAACGACGGCTGCCTCGCAGTCCCTGGCAAGCCTGGCCCATGAGTTGAACACCATGGTGAAGCACTTCCAGATCTGAGGGCAGCCTGAGAAACCAAAAAGCCGTCTCGGCTTAAACAGAGACGGCTCCACTTCTTAGACCTTAAAGGTCATCGAAGCTGTCCCGCAGGAACACCCACACGTGGTACACACGCAAGGCGTTCACTACGAGGTTCCACGTACGTCGTGCAAACTTCGACATACTCGGCCCTCCAAATGTTGGGCCTTACCTCCAGCGTACTTACCGGAACATGCGCGCATTCGGATACAGGTCATTGTTTCCTGTGAGGCGGCCGGGTTGATGGTCCAGCCGCGTTAATCCGGCACGGATTGCAAGCCCGTGGCGGCCGGTCCAAATTCGCCGGCGAACCCTGCTTGCTCACAACACAATGCACGCAGAACGAGGGCGATACTAACTTAGCCTTCCGGCTCGAGGTGTAACGAAGGCAGCTTGAACAGCTAACTCTACGCTCTGGATTTGTTGCCTTATTTTGCAAAACAATTCGCAAAATAAAACCCAACAATAAGATCCGCCACTTATCGTCTTATCTTGCGTCATGCAAAGGCCAACAGTAGTATTTCGCGCAGGTCATTGTTTCCTGTGAGCACGCAATGTCAGCTGCAAACTGGTATTGCAAATAAAAAACCGCCTTTTCGTGGCGGTTTTTTATTGCCTGCATTTTTAGCGGGAACGACAGCGCACTCACTTCAGATCGACGGTACAGCCAACCTCGCCCCATACAATAAAAAACCCCCAACCAGTCACCCGGTTGGGGGTTTTGTGTTTCTACAACCGACGCTTAGCGAGTCACTCGGCTGGTGCCGTTAACGGTCATGATGCGAACGCGGTCACCGATGCGGAAGATTTCGTTCTCTTCAACCGCTTGCACGTAGGCGCGCATGCTGCCGTCGTCTTCGCGCACGGTGATTTCAACGCCTTGGGTGCGGGTCAGGCCCTCTTCGGTGGCCGAGCCCAGCAGGCCGCCAGCGACGGCGCCGATCACGGCAGTGACAATGCTGCCACGGCCGCCGCCGATGGCGCTGCCGCCAACGCCGCCGATGACTGCGCCAGCAGCGCCGCCGATTGGGGTCTTGGTGCCTTCGATTTTCACCGGACGCAGGGATTCAATGGTACCCATGCGAACGGTCTGTACACGACGCGCTTCGTCACGGGAGTACGAGTCGCCGGTCAGACTCGAGGCGCAGCCACCCAACAGCAACGACAGGGTGGTAAAGCAGGCAACTAGTAAAACGGACTTACGCATAGCATCAACTCCAAAGGACAGGTATTCATTAGACGCTGCGGCTTGGCGCCTGTCACGGCAAGCACGGCAGAAAATTGCTTTCATTCAGCCCTAGTACAGACTGCCCTTACCAAAAAACTCGACGAACGGTAGCAATCTCCTTGTACCAAGAAGTGTCACGCATACGCTTGCCGATGGGGTTGTCCGCAATCAACAACCCGAAGCCTCTTGGTAGAGACGTCAGGCCTGCGGACACTATTCAGGTGAGGTGACGAAAGGTGAAGTTCAGGGCGCCAGACGCTCGCGCGTCCATTCGCCCGCTTGCAGGCGATAGTTCAGGCGGTCATGCAGGCGGCTGGCGCGGCCCTGCCAGAACTCGATGCGCTCAGGCAGCAAACGGTAGCCGCCCCAATGCTCGGGGCAATCGGGCTGGGTATCACTGAAACGCTGCTCGGTTGCCTTGAGCAAGTCCTGCAGCTCTTCACGGTCGCGGATGACCTTGCTCTGCGGCGATGCCCAGGCCCCCAGGCGGCTGCCCAAGGGACGCACCTGGTAATACGCGTCCGACTCTTCAGGCGTGACCTTGACCACCCGCCCCTCGATACGCACCTGGCGCTCCAGGGTCGGCCAGAAGAAGGTCATGGCCGCGAAGGGCCGTGCCGCGAGCTGCTCACCCTTGGCACTCTGATAGTTGGTGAAGAAGGTAAAGCCCTGCGCATCCAGCCCCTTGAGCAACAGGATGCGGCAGTGCGGGCGACCCTCCTGGTCGACCGTCGCCAGGGTCATGGCATTGGCTTCCACCGGAGGCTGCTCGGTTTTCACCGCATCGGCAAACCACTGGTGGAACAACGCAAACGGCTCGTCCGGGGCCTGGGCCTCGCTCAAACCGTCCCGTGTGTAGTCACGGCGCATATCAGCCAGTGCCTGGGTCATGCGACTTTATCCTTGTGCTTCAACAGATCAGTTTTTCGCCTGGTCGTTCGCAGCCGGTGCAGCGGCCTTGGCTGGAGCCGGTTTCTTCGCGGCAGGCTTGGCCGGGGCTTTTTTGGCGGCTGGCTTGGCGGCGGCTTTCTTGGCCGGAGCCTTCTTGGCCGGTACGGCTTTTTTCGCAGCCGGTGCCACCGGTGCAGGCGCGTCCTGTACGGCAACCATTTCGGCCTTCGGCGGGTTGGCCGAGTTGTACTTGCTCAGCAACGCCAACATCGTTGTACGCTGTGTGAACAGAATTTCCATGCGACGGTTCAGCGCACGACCCTGGGTGCTGTCGTTGGCGGCACGTGGCATCAGGTCGCCCATGCCGCGCAGCATCAGGCGGTCCTGCTTCAAACCGCTGAGGCTGAAGATCGAAGCGATCGACTGCGCACGTTCCTTGGTCAGCGCCTGGCTTTGCGCCTCGGCACCGTTGGTGTCGACATGGCCCAGTACCAATACAGCGGTCTTCGGATCGCCTTCAACAGCCTTGGCAACACGGGTGAACGGGCCCAGTGTGACCGGCAGCAACATGCCTGGGCGTTTAGGGTTGTAGGAACCGTCTACCGGAGCGATCACGACCAATACGTTGTCACGGCGCTCGAGTTGCAGGTTGCTGTCCTTGATCGCGGTACGCAGGCGCGGCTCGTAGTCGTCCAGCCAGGCTTGGGTGATTTTCGGATCAGGCATCGGTACGTTGGTCACGTCGACCTTGGCCAGTGGCTTTGGCTTGCTTTCGAACGGCCACCACCAGTGGGTCTCGGTGTCGGTCTTGGCGACAGCCGGTGCCGCAGCTGGCGAAGGCGCTGGCGTTGCGGCCTTGAGGTCGGCTTTCAGATCAGCCTTGGCGTCGGCCGCCTTGTCATCGGCGCTCTTGGAGGAGAACGGCCACCAGCTGGAGCCGGTATCCGCCTTGGCGACGGGAGCCGGTGCGGCTGCGGCGGGAGCCGGGGCAGTTGCAGCGACAGGCGCGGCAGGCTTGGCGCCGGCAGCCGGCTTGGCGTCGGTTTGGGTCACTGCGTCCTTGGTAGCAGCCTTGTCGGATCCAAATGACCACCAATGCCCACCTTCGGCATCATTTTGTGGAGTTTGTGCGCAGCCGGTAATAGTGAGGCACAGCGCCAGTGCCAAGGACTTGTTCGATAACATGAGATATCCACAAAATGAGAAAAAACCAGGGGGTCTGGATGACCCGTTAAACAGACGCTTACTGAACATTAAAGTTACATCATTTCGCTCAGCGTCTTCTTATAGTTGCCTTTGTAACAAAAAAACGTGAAACAGCAAGGGGTTTACAGACAACCGGCCAATATTCCGACCAACTTCTGCGCACGCGGGTCCATAAGTACATAAGGCCCCAGTGTATTAGTCACGAAACCGAACGCTACATCATGTTCAGGGTCGGCAAAACCGACCGAACCGCCCGCCCCGGGGTGGCCAAACGCACGTGGGCCAAGGCCGAAGGTGGCATTGGGCAATTGCGGTTGATCCAACATGCAGCCCAGACCGAAACGGGTTTGGGTCAATAAGGTTTTATCCGGCCCGATACTGTGTTCGCGGGTCAATTGTTCGAGCATGTCGCTTTCCAGCAAACTACCGTCCAACAAACCGCTATAAAAACCGGCCAGGCTGCGCGCATTACCGTGACCATTTGCCGCTGGCTGCTGCATGCGCCGCCATTCGGGTTTATTAGTGCTCGTCAGAATAGACGGTGGGTTGGCAAAAGCCCGCGTTGTCATGGCCGTGGGCTCGCGCATCATTACTTGAAGTAACCGTTGGGCCGCTTCATCACCCATATTGCCTTTGCTGCGCGCTATATGCGCAACACGATGAAACTCTTCATCCGCCAGCCCCACGTGGAAGTCCAGCCCCAAGGGCCGTGCCACTCGCGCCACGATGGACTCGCCCGGGCCGCGCCCGTCGGCACGGCGCAGCAGTTCGCCCACCAGCCAGCCGTAAGTGATGGCCTCGTAGCCATGGCCTTCGCCGGGCGTCCACCACGGTGCCTCGGCCGCCAGGGTGTCGACCATCAGTTGCCAGTCGTACAGGGCTTCGGTGGGCAGCATTTCGCGGATCGCGGGCAACCCGGCCTGGTGGCAGAGCAACTGACGCAGGGTGATAACTTCTTTGCCCGCCGCCGCAAACTCCGGCCAGTAGTTGGCCACGGGCGCGTCCAGTTGCAGCTTGCCTTCGGCCACCAATTGCAGGGCCGTGACGGCGGTGAAGGTCTTGGTGCAGGAGAACAGATTGACGATGGTATCGCTGTGCCAGGCCTCGGCACCGTCCTTGTCCGCCGTGCCGGCCCACAGGTCGACGACGGTTTCGCCACCCACCTGGATGCACAGCCCGGCACCACGTTCCTGTGGGTCATCGAACAACGCGGCGAAGCCTTCGCGCACCGCTTCGAACTGGAGCTCGTAATGACCCTGAATCTGCACCTAAGCCCCCTCGGAAAACACCGTAAAAATTGGTCGCCATTGTTCCAGCCCTTGTGGGTTTTGTGAACCCGTCAACGCTCAATCAATGGCCATTTCCAGAGTGCCCGCCGGCATGCCCGGCGCCCTGCCCCGGGCCTTTGCCGTCGTGCCCGGCCTGCTTGCCCTCGGCCTCACGCGCAGCGTTGGCAGCCTTGGCCTTTTCAGCCTCTTTGCCCAACTGATCGACGGCTGCCAGGTTGCTCTTGCGCACGCTGTCGACAAAGCCCTGGAACGGTACGTCAGTGATACCCACCAGACCGAAATGACCGTTCTCACCGTCCAGCAGACGCCCCGTGACCGGCTGGTCCAGGTACTGGAACCAATGCACGCCGACAATCGATGGCTCCGCCATGGCCTGCTTGAGGAAATTAGCGTAGGCCGCACCACGGTCCTCTTCCCTGGCCAATTGCGTCACGCCGCCCCAGAACGGTCCACGGTCCGCCGAGCCAACGTTGAATTCGGTGATCAGTACCGGCTTGTCCAGCGCACGCAGGGCGGCGAAGTCATAACCGTCCTGGGGTTTGAGGGTGTACATGTTGAAACTCAGCACATCGCAGTACTGCGCGCAGGACGCCACGGCCTCCGGCGTGCTCACCGCATAACGCCCGCCCAGCAGCAGCTGATTGGGCGCGTGCCACTTGAGCGAATCGGAGATGGTCTTGAAATAGGCATCGGCGAAGGTTTTCTGGAAATATTTGAAGTCGGCCTCGATTTCCGGGTGCTCGGGGTTCGGCATCGGTGGCTCGAAGCCCGGGTCTTCCATCAGTTCCCAGCCAGCCAGGTGAATGCCCCAGGCTTTCGACAAGCCCTCTTCGTTACGGTACTTGTCGCGCAATTGCTTAAGGAACGCGCGCTTGGCCGGCACGTCGGTGGTCATGCGCAACGTGCCGTAGGCCAAGGCGTAGCGCGATTTTGGAGCGTCACCCGGACCGGCCCAGGCCAGCTCGTTGTCGGCGAAATAACCGATCAACCATGGATCATCGCGGTGATCCCGGGCCGCAATGGCCACAGCGCGCTCGGTGGCCATGGCGAAGCGTGGGTCGAACGGATCGGGCATGCCGCCCCACCAATCGGTGCCGGTGCTGATGCTGGCGTAATCGCCCACGATCGACAGCGGCAAGGTGTAGGGCACGCGATCAGCAGCAGCCAGGTTCTCGTCGCTCCAGTTGCCCACGGTGTTGAAACCCCAGGCCTGCAGGCGGTCGAGGGTGTGGCTGACCCAGCGCTTCTGGTCAAAACCTTCGGTGCCGTAGGTGCGTTCCAGGTTGGCGCCGTAGAAGTCATACCAACGCCCGGCGCCAAAACTGCGCCCCTCTCCCGCGCCGTTGCCGGTGCGGTTGTCAGCGCTGCCGTAATACTTGTCGAAGGGCTCACCGGCCTTGGGCAATGCCGCAAACATCCACTCGCGCCCGGCGACGTAGGTCTGATTGTTGTCCGGGGCGACGGTGTTGACGCCCAACGAGTAGAACGGATGGCCCAGCGGGGTCACCAGGTACCAGCGGCCGTCGCGTTTCTCAGTTCGGAAAAACCCACTGGCCTCGAACGCCGGACCTTTGTTCCAGCCACCGTATTGATCCAGTGAGGCTTTATCCCGTTCCGCCAGCCACCCCTTGAGCTGTTGTTGCTCTTTGGCGGCGGCGGCCTTGAGCTGATCGTCGCTGCTGACCTTTTCCGGCCAGCGCGCCCGGGTGGACTGGCCATAGGCGTCTACCAGTTCACTGTAGGCCGCCTTGATCACCGGCTCGCTGTCCTGCACGCCAAAGCGCTCCAGCAAGATGCTCTGGGCGGCGTTGGGCTTGATCATCGAGAGCGTCACCGACACCACCTGGCTGCGGTCGATTTCCCCCGCGCTGCTGGCCAGCAATACGCGCTGACCATCCACGGTGATAGGCATTGGCGGGCCGGCCTTCATGCCCTGGCTCAACGGCGAGTTGGCTTGCAACGGAACCAATAGCGTCTGGGCCGGGCCAGCCGGCAGGTCGATGCGACTGACCAGGGTCTTGCCATCTGCGCTCTGCACCTTGACGTAGAGGGTCAGCGCCCAGTCCATGGCACTTTGAATGCGCAGGCTCATCGCACTGGGTTGGGACCAGTCCCACGCGCCGCTTTGCGGGCTGAGGACCAGGCTCGGCTCGGCAGCCGGGTTGAAGGTGATGCGGCGCAGCACTTCGCCTTCGGGGGTTTGTTCGGCGTTGTATTGCGGCAGGCTGGCGTCCTGGGTCGCCACCTTGACCACATCGGCAGGCCGGACGAAGTTGAACAGCGTTTGTTGCCCCGCGGGCGCGGCCATCAATGGCGCAGTGAACAGCAGGGCAAACAGGGCGGGCAGCGTGCGAATCATACGAACAAGGTTCTCCCAATCGGCCGGTGAATGGCCTGATGACATAAATCGATAGCAGTGAGATAGACCACGAAGTGGGCGAATTCGCCCACGGTGGCTTAAGAAATTTCGCGCCTGAAAGGCGGCAAGGCATTCAGGATAGCCTTGCCATAGCGCTGGGTGACCAATCGGCGGTCGAGCAAGGTGATGGTGCCCCGGTCCTGTTCGGTACGCAGCAAGCGGCCGCAGGCCTGCACCAGCTTCAGGGACGCATCCGGCACCGAGATCTCCATGAACGGGTTGCCGCCCCGCGCTTCGATCCACTCGGCCAGTGCGGCCTCGACCGGATCATCCGGCACCGAGAACGGGATCTTGGCGATCACCACGTGCTCGCAGTAGGCGCCAGGCAAGTCGACGCCTTCGGCGAAACTGGCCAGGCCGAACAGCACACTGGAATCGCCGCCATCGACCCGTGCCTTGTGCTTGTTCAGGGTTTCCTGCTTGGACAGGTTGCCCTGGATGAACACCTGCTTGCGCCAGTCGCGGTCGAGGCCGTCGAACACGTCCTGCATCTGTTTGCGCGAGGAAAACAGCACCAGGGTACCTTTGGAACCCTCCACCAGGTCTGGCAGGTCACGGATGATCGCAGCCGTGTGGGCCGCCGCATCCCGAGGGTCGGCCTTGAGGTCCGGCACCCGCAGCACACCCGCGTCGGCGTGGTGAAACGGGCTCGGCACCACGGCGGTTACGGCTTTTTTCGGCAGGCCGGCGCGCATGCGGAAGCGGTCGAAGGTGCCCAGGGCAGTCAGGGTGGCCGAGGTCACCAGGCAGCCGTAGGCCACGTTCCACAGGTTGCGGCGCAGCATTTCGGCGGCCAGGATCGGGCTGGCATTGACCTCGATGTCAAACAGCGCGCCGCTTTCCGAGAGGGTCAGCCAACGCGCCATCGGCGGGTTGTCTTCCGGGTCTTCGACGGTGAAGGCGGTCCACAGCTCCCAGTTGCCCTGTGAGCGAGACAACAGGCTGCCAAACAGCGGGTACCACTCCTCGGCCTGGTTGCTGGCGATGCCGATGTTGACCTCGCCATCCATGCCTTCCTTGAGCAGGTCGGTCAACCGGGTAAACAAGTCGGTCAGGCGCGAAAAGCCCTTCTTCAACTCGATGCCCATTTCACGCATGTGCTCGGGGATCAGCCCGCCGACGAAGCGATGACGCGGCCGCTCCCGGCCCTCCACGTCTTCGCCGGGCTTGAAGTCGGCGACTTGCTCACAGGCGCTGAACATGAATTGCTGCTGGGTCTTGATCTCCCGCGCCAGCTCAGGTACCTGCTCGATCAGCTTGCCCAGGTCGCCGGGCAGCGGGTGCTGGGCCAGCAACTTGGTGAGGTTCTTCGCGGTGGTCTCCAGCCAGTCGGCGGTGGAGCGCAGGCGGGTGTAGTGGGCGAAGTGGCCGATGGCCTTGTCTGGCAGGTGGTGCCCTTCGTCGAACACATAGAGGGTGTCGCGTGGGTCCGGCAATACGGCACCGCCGCCCAGGGCCAGGTCGGCCAGGACCATGTCGTGGTTGGTGACAATCACGTCGACCTTGCCCATGCCTTCGCGGGCCTTATAGAAGGCGCACTGGCCGAAGTTGGGGCAATGGCGGTTGGTGCACTGGCTGTGGTCGGTGGTCAGGCGCGCCCAGTCGGAATCTTCAAGGGCGGTGGGCCAGCTGTCGCGGTCGCCGTCCCATTTATTGCCGGCCAGTTTCTCGATCATGCTGGTAAACAGCTTCTGGCTGGCCTCATCCACCTCGATCTTGAAGCCTTCTTCTTCGAACAACTGGGCGGTGGCGGTTTGTGCGTGGCCTTCCTGCAGCAACACGTCGAGCTTGGACAGGCACATGTAGCGACCACGGCCCTTGGCCAGGGCAAAGGTGAAGTTCAGGCCGCTGTTGCGCATGAGGTCAGGCAGGTCTTTGTAGACGATCTGCTCTTGCAGGGCGACGGTGGCGGTGGCGATCACCAAGCGCTTGCCGGCCGCCTTGGCAGTGGGGATCGCAGCCAGGCTATAGGCCACGGTCTTGCCGGTACCGGTACCGGCCTCGACGGCCACGACCGCGGGCTCACCCTCGCGGCGACCTTCGTCGTCGGTGTCGATATCCCCGAGGACCTTGGCCACTTCGGCGATCATCAGGCGTTGGCCGTAGCGCGGTTTCAAGCTCTTGGCTTCGAGAAAACGCGAATAGGCGCCCTGGATCGTGGTTTTGAGTTCAGTGCTGATCATGAATAGTCGGGCGCTAAAAACGCTGGATAAATTTTCAGTGGTTCGGATCGGCGGCTATCATACCCCGCTAATGAATCCCGCGCAGAACGGAGTACCGCAATGACCGTGTTTAGCCTCGCCTACACCCTGCATGTATTGGCCGCCCTCGTCTGGGTCGGCGGCATGTTTTTCGCCTGGATGATCCTGCGCCCCGCCGCTGTGGCGGCACTTGAGGGCCCTGCCCGGCTCAGGCTGTGGGCAAATGTGTTTCAACGTTTTTTCGTATGGGTGTGGATCGCCGTGGCCATTTTGCCGATCAGCGGCATTGGCCTACTGCAATTGCGCTTCAGCGGGTTTGAGACAGCGCCACGCTATGTGCAGGTGATGATGGGCTTGTATCTGGTGATGACGGCACTGTTTATCCGTATCCAGGCACTGAAATTCCCGGAGTTGCGCGCGGCGGTGGCGGCTGAAGATTGGCCGGCTGGGGCTGCGGTACTGGGGCAGATCCGCAAACTGGTGGGGATTAACTTGATCGTGGGGTTGGTGGTGGTGGCGATTGCTTCGGCTCGGCCGATGTTCTGAGGCAGTCCTTAGACCGTTATCGCCGGCAAGCCGGCTCCTACAGGTTTTATACGATCAACTGTAGGAGCCGGCTTGCCGGCGATGATGTCTTTACAGGCGCTGAATAGTCACAGCCCCCGCAGGCCCTGCCGGCCCCGGTTGCCCTTCCAAACCAGGGCGGCCCTTTTCACCGCCATCGGCACGGTACACCAGGCAACCCTTGGACTGGCCGCCACGGCCAGGTTTACCTGCCGTGCCCGCCAAACCACCCGCACCGCCATCGACCCAGACCTTGATGCGTTCAGCCGGGAAATCCTGCGGCAACTCAACCCGCACCTGCGCGCCTGCCGCACCGGGCAAACCATCGCCGCCGTTATCGCCATTAGCGCCGCGGCCAGCCGAACCCCAGGTGCAACCCGGGTCCACGCCATTGGCGCCATCCAGGCCCGCATAACCCTGGGCACCCGCACCGCCCCGGGCATCCACCGACAGCTCTTCAGCCGTCAGCGCATTGATACGCAGGGTCAGGTCGCGTCCCGCCTTGGCCGGGCGTTCGTGGGTGCCGGGGGCGCCACGCGAAGTGATCTGGCTGCCATGGTCCAACTGCGCGTGGCGCACCTGCAACTGCAAGCCGGTATTGCCCGGGGCGATGGCGATACGTGCTTCACGCCCCAGGTGCAGCTCATCCACCGTGACCTGGCTGATCGTCGCCGGAATCAGCAAGGTGCCGTAATCGGCGACGTCCAGGCGTTCCAATTGCAGCACGCTGGTACTGCTGGGCAAGCGCATCAACGAATTACTTTCAACACTGACGGTCTGCGCCAGGGCGATGGGGCTGACCAGCAGGGCCAACAGAAAAACCTTACGCATGATTGGCCTCCTTGTTCGTTTCATTAACCGCCGCAGGCACCGACAGGCCCTGCACGTGGAACATACCGACCAGCAGAATCTGCACGCGGTCACGCCAGGGATGGGCACGGTGTTTGACGCTGCTGTTGAACAACAGCAACTCCAGCAAATGGGTGAGGAACAACAGACTGCCGGCCAGGTTGACCAACAGGTGGAACGGGCTGGCGAGCGGCCGGAACAGATTGACCACCACCACGACCCAGAACAGTAACGTCAGAAACTTCCCCAGCCCCCAAAACACCTTCATCCCGCATGCCCCCTTGCCTATTATTCTTTGGGCGCACAGTACCGACTTCTACAGGCGATTTGCCAGTGAAGGATGAAAAAACTTGATAAAGGGCAGGTATGCCGGCTGTTTCGGCGAGGATCGCCAGCAATGCCCCTGTGACTGGCACAGGGGCAAGGGCTATCAGCGGTTGATCTGGATTTCCACGCGGCGGTTCAGTGCGCGCCCTTCAGCGGTTTTATTGTCGGCCACTGGATGGCTTTCGCCGGCACCGGTGACCGAAACAAAGTTGCTGCGAGGCACGCCGGCACCAATCAAGTAGTCCGTGACCGAGTGGGCGCGTTTTTCCGAGAGTTTCTGGTTGTAGGCGTCCTTGCCGACGCTGTCGGTGTGCCCGCTGACCCGCAGTTGCGCACTGGGGGCTTCTTTTTTCAGGCGAGTGGCAATGGTGTCGAGCTTGGTTTTGTCCGCGGCGGTCAACTTGGCCGAATCGAACTGGAAGTGCACATCGCGGATCACGATGGTTTCTTCTTTAACCACCACCACTTCCTCGACCACCGCTGGCGGCGCCACAGGAGGGCAACCATTGGCATCGACCTGCACGCCTTTTGGCGTACCCGGGCACTTGTCGCGGCTGTCCGGCACACCATCGCCGTCTTCATCGCCATCGCCGTGCACCCAGCAATAGGCGCCAGCCATGCCACCGATCAGCAGCGCGCCCGCGCCTGCATAGGCTGAACTTTCAGTGGCGCCGATCGCCGCGCCCGTCACACCGCCCACGGCGGCGCAGGTGGGCCAGTCGGTTTTCTGCAAGCCTGCGCAACCTGTCAATACTCCGGTTAGCAGAACCAAGGGTAGAGCTGTCCGCATGATGCTCATCTGTTTTCTCCTGAGGGGATCGGCGGGGGCCGATGGGTGGAGTAAAGACGGCTCTTTTCATCTGCGCCACTACGCCGCGCCCCTGTATTCATTGAGGATCGCTGCACTCGTAGGACTTTTCGCAGCCACCCGCTCTAGGCCCGCACGCTCAGCCGCGCTAGTCTCTACGGTCCTGATGTGAGGATCTGTGATGACCGCCGGTATTTCTTCCCGTACACCCCAGCAAGCCTTGGCTGCCTTGCTCGATCTGCACCAGCCCAAACGCCTGTTGCTGTTGGGTGCCAGCCAGTTCCCGGCGCTGGACGCCTTCCAGGCCGAGCACCCCGACACCGTCGTCGCCATCGCGCCGCCCGGGCCCTTGCCCGCAGCGCTGGCGGCGCAACGTTTTGACTTGGCGCTGGTGGTCGACTGCCTGGAGCACCTGTCAAAACCGCAAGGCCTGACCCTGCTCGGTGGCGTGCGCAACCTCAATGCCAGCCGTATTGCTGCGCTCGTCGACCTCAACGCCTGCGGCTGGAAGGAAACCGACTTCTTCTCCCTGGCCCTGCAGGCCGGCGAGCGTTTCCAGCGCGATGAGCAGGTTCTGACGCTGTTTACCTATGATCTGCTTGACTATAAACAGGTGCCGGACTGGCTCAACGCCCGTTTCTGGGCCAACCCGGAAAACTTCGGAAAGTATTGGTGGTAACCCCGATGAGTACATCCATTTGCCCCTGCGGCAGTGGCAACCTGCTGGATGCCTGCTGCGGCCACTATCACGCCGGCCACCCTGCACCCTGCGCCACCGCGCTGATGCGTTCGCGCTACAGCGCCTATGTGCTCGGCCTGGTGGACTACCTGGTGGCAACTACCTTGCCCGCGCAACAGGCCGGCCTGGACCGCAACGCCATCGGCGCCTGGAGTGCCCAAAGCACCTGGCTGGGCCTTGAGGTGGAAAGCTCCGAGGTGTTCGGCGGCCAGCCGGAACATGCGTTCGTGACCTTTACCGCCCGCTGGCACGACAGCACCGGTGAACATAGCCACCGCGAGCAGTCCTCTTTCGTACAGAATGATGGGCGCTGGTACTTCATCGACCCCACCGTCGAGGTCAAGGCAGGACGCAACGATGCGTGCCTGTGCGGCAGTGGTCAGAAATTCAAGAAGTGTTGCTCCAGCTACCTCTAAGCCCTCTGACAGGAAAAACGCCATGCTTCGGATCTACAGCTTGATGCTGGCGTTGACACTGGGCTTGACCGGCTGCGCCTCGTGGTTCGAAGACGATACGCCGGCACCTCACGTGGCCCTGGTCAAAGTCGAAGTGGTGCGGGCCAAGTTGCTGGAGCAGAAGTTCAAGCTGTACTTTCGCGTGGACAACCGCGACGACGCCGACCTGACGGTGCGCGGCCTGATCTACAAGGTCACCCTGGACGATTTTGTGCTGACCGAAGGCGAGTCCAACGAATGGCTCACCGTGCCGCCGCGCAGCCATGCGTTCTTCCGGGTGACGGTGCGCACTAACCTGTGGCCGCAGATACGCGATGTGGTGCAGATGCTGAAAAATCCCACCCAGCCCGTGCCCTATCGCCTGGACGGTGAACTGAAAACCGGATTATTCATCGGTAATGACGTGCAGGTGTCCCACAATGGCGAGATAATCCCCGGCGATTTTATTCCGGAGCGACATCGATGACTCAGCAACCCCATGTCCATGGTCCTGACTGCAACCACGATCACGATCACCATGATCACGACCACGGCCATGTCCACGGCCCGAACTGCGGCCACGCTCACCAGGAGCCGGTGCGCAACGCCTTGAAGGACGTTGGCCGCAACGACCCTTGCCCTTGCGGCAGCGCGAAGAAATTCAAGAAGTGCCACGGGGCGTGATGCCCTGACCCAGGCTGTGTGGGAGCTGGCTTGCCTGCGATGGCATCAACCGGGTGTGCCTGATGTACCGAGGTGTCTGCATCGCAGGCAAGCCAGCTCCCACATGAATGGTGTTGCAGGTTCAGGGTTTACGTTGGAACTGCAATTCCACTTCCAAGCCCCCACCTTTCCGATTGTTCAAGCTCAACTGCCCGTCATGCGCCCGCGCAATGGTGTGGGCAATGCTCAGCCCCAACCCATACCCGCCCGTCTCGGCGTTGCGTGAGCCTTCCACCCGATAAAACGGCTCCATCACCTGTTCCAGCTGTTCCTGGGGAATCCCCGGGCCACGGTCACTGATGACGATCTTCAGGCTGTCTGCCTGGTCCTCGACCTGCACCACCACTTCACAGCCATAACGCACCGCGTTTTCCAGCAGGTTCTGCACACAACGCTTGAGGCTGCGGGCATACCCCGGCAAGGGTTGCCGGGCCCGTCCCACTATCGTCACGCTTTGCCCCACATCCTCAAGATCGGCCTGCAGGCTTTGCAGCAAGGCGTTGATGTCGATGTTCTGCCGCGTCTCATTGATTTCGCCACTGCTGACAAAATCCAGGGTGCTGGAGACCATGTGCTCCATTTCTTCCAGGTCGCTGCGAAACCGCTCCTTGGTGCGGGTGTCTTCCAGCATCTCGGTGCGCAGGCGCAGGCGTGTGATCGGTGAACGCAGATCGTGGGAAATCGCCGCGAGAAAACGCGTGCGTTCGGCGATGTTGGCGATCAAGCGTTGCTGCATCGCATTGAAGGCCTGCGCCGCACGGCGGACTTCAGTGGGGCCGTCCACCGACAGCGGCGGGCGCTGGATATCACGCCCCAACGCCTCAGCCGCCTTGGCCAGGGCATTGAGCGGGCGGATCGCCAGGCGCACCGCCACCAGGGCGATCACCACCAGCACCAACACCCGCAGCAAGTAGATACGCATCACATAGTCGAACAGCAGGTCCAGCGGCGAAGTGCTGGTCCAGCCCTGTTCTTCACTGGCATCCACCTGCAACCAGCGCCCGTCGGGCAGGCGCAGGTCAATCAGGAACTGCCCCACCACCGGCTTGGAGCCGAGCAAGGTCGACAACCCTGCGGTCTGCCCTTCGCCATCCACCAAAGACAGACGCAGCAGGATCAGGGTCTGGGCGTAGCCGGTTTTCTCCGACAACACCTTTTTGATCAGGCGCTCGGTGGGCCGGTCGCTGTCAGTCAGGGTGCTGGGCGTGCTGCTGGCCTGGTCGCTCACCGTCAGGCGAAAGTGCGGCGTGTTGAGCAGCTTGATCAACTGGTCGGCCTGCTGCGGGTCGCTGTGCACCAGCCGCACCACGTCGGCCAGGCGCGTCGCGATCAGCCGCGCGGGAATTTCCAGCACCTGGCCATGTCGGCGGTCGTACCAGATGCTGCTGGTCAGGGCCTGGGCCGCGAGCATGCCGCTGACCAGGATCAGCACCAGTCGCCCGAACAGCGAGCGCGGCAGCAGTCTCACGAGCCCAGCACCACATCATCGGCGGTGAGCATGTAACCCTCGTTGCGCACGGTCTTGATCAGCCCCGCCGGCAGTTGGGAACGCAGGCGGCTGACGCACACGTCGATGGAGCGGTCGAACGGCGTGCTGTCCTTGTCGAACACGTGATTGAGCAGAAAGTCGCGACTCAACGGGCGGTTGGGGTGCTGCAACAACAGGCGCAGCACGCGGTAGTCCGAATTGCCCAGGCTGACCACCACACCTTCCGGGGTGAGCAGTTGCCGCGCCCGTGTGTCGAGCTGCCAGCCGGCGAAACGGATGCTCGGCGCTTCATCCAGCCGCGCCCGGTCCGGAAAACTCTGCACCCGACGCAGCACCACCTTGATGCGTACCAGCAACTCACGCGGGTCGAAGGGTTTGGGCAGGTAGTCGTCGGCACCGATTTCCAGGCCGACGATGCGGTCGATCAACGAGCCCTTGGCCGTGAGCATCACCACCGGCGTGTTGGAACTCACCCGCAGTTCGCGGCACAGGCTCAGGCCGTCTTCGCCGGGCAGCATCAGGTCGAGCACGATCAGGTCGATCACATTGAGCGCCAGGCGGCGGCGCATTTCCTTGCCGTCGGCGGCGGTGGACACCTGGAAGCCGGCGTCGCTCAGGTAGTCGCAGAGCAGTTGGCGGATTTGCGGGTCGTCATCGACGATCAACAGGTGGTCTTGCTTGGCCATGGGCAGTCGGTCCGAAAACTCAAAACGCAGGAGATAGCCGAAAGTTCAGCCAGCAGTACGCGCAAATGTAATGGAATGTTGTGGGAAACGATAATCACGCATCAGCGATACAAACCCAGGGTATGGCAGGCGGAATCGCTCTTTAGACTACCGAACCTAAATGAGAGTAATTGTAATTTAGACTCGGAACTCGCCTATGTCACTGCCCACACCTCGCAGCCACACGCTGCACACCACTCTGGCGCCGATGTTCGGCTTGCTGGCTGCCGGTAGCGTTGCCCCGACGGCCTGGGCCGATGCGCCCGCCGCCGCGAACAACGACGCGGTGCTGAGCCTGCCGGAAATCAAGGTCGATGGCCAAGCTGCCCCCACCTCCGCCTTCAAGGTCGACCGGGTGACCTCCGCCAAGATCAGCCAGCCGCTGCTGGATGCGCCGCAAAGCGTGACCATCGTGCCGCAACAGGTGCTCAAGGAGCAGAACGCGCAGACCTTGCAGGAAGTGCTGCGCAACGTGCCAGGCATTACCTTCATGTCGGGCGAAGGCAACCTGGGATGGGGCGACCTGTTTTCGATTCGCGGCTTCTCGTCCGAGCAAAGCCTGACCGTCGATGGCGTGCGCGATGCGGGCATGTCCACGCGCACCGACACCTTCAACCTGCAACAGGCTGAAGTGTTCAAGGGCACCGGGTCGATTGAGTCCGGGGTGTCCGCCGTAGGCGGCAGCGTCAACCTGGTGAGCAAAGAAGCACACCTGGGCGATGCCAATAAAGTCTCGGCCGGCATCGGCACCGACAGCTACCGCCGGCTCACGGCCGACCTGAACAAACAGATCAACGACACCACCGCCGTGCGCATCAACCTGATGAAGCACTACAACGGGGTGGCCGAGCGCGACGATGTGGACTATGACCGCTGGGGCATCGCGACGTCCTTCGGCTTCGGCCTGGGCACCGACACGCGGTTCTTCGTCGACACCTTCTATCAGAAAGACACCAACACCCCGGACGGCGGCGTGCCGATCCAGCGTGGGACCAATGGCGACCGCATGCCGGGCGTAAAGCGCTCGAACTGGTACGGCGATTCCAGCCTTTACACCCAACAGAACGAAACCACCTCGCTGACCGCCCGTTTCGAACACGACTTCGACTGGAACGACGCCAACCTGCGCAACCAGACCCGCTGGGAACGCAGCGACAACTTTGCGGTGCTCTCCCCGGCGCGATTCTTTGCCGCCAATGCCAACGGCCAGAAAACCTGCTCCGGCACGCGCTGTGCGACCTTGGGCTACACCGGTGTAGGCCCGATCAGCCAAGTCCCGGGCAGCACGGTCAATGCCTACACCGACTACGTGAACAACAGCAACACCGCCTACGGCATCCTGCGCGGCAGCGATTTCGGTTTGTCCAAGCGCTACACCATCCTGGATAACCAGACCGACTTCAGCTTCAAGTTCAACACCGGCAGCCTGCAGCACGCGGTGGTGTCGGGCCTCGAGTTCTACCACGAGACCTACGGCGGCCTGAAACGCAACGCCGAAGTGCCGGCCGGCGACATGTTCTTCGACATGAGCGACCCCAGCCACAGCTTCGCCAGCACCTATGTGACCAAGGGCGAAGGCGACCCACGCTCGGTGATCGACAACGCCGGCATTTATGCAGGCGACACGGTTACGCTCAACGACCAGTGGCAAGTGCTCGGCTCGCTGCGCTATGACAACTGGCGCGCCCAGACCACCCAACGTGGCCAGGCAGATATCAGCAGTACCGATGGCGCCGTCAGCGGTCGCGTCGGCGCGGTGTACAAGCCGTTGCCCAACGGCAGTATCTATGTGTCCTACAGCGAGGCGGCGCAACCGTCGGCACTCGGCGCGTCCACCAACAACCAGATCTACGGCTCGGCCACCACCAGCAACTACAGCCCGGCCAAGTCCAAGACCTATGAAATGGGCACCAAGTGGGACATTGCCCACGACATGCTCAATGTGACGGCGGCGATCTTCCGCACCGAACTGGACAACGCCTGGGAATACCAGGACGGCGAGTCCGCCCCGGTCCGCGCCCTGCCCGCCAAACGCGTAGACGGCGTGGAGCTGGGCCTGCAAGGCAACATCACGCCGCGCTGGACCGCCTACACCGGGTTCTCGGCGCTCAAGAGCACCCAGACCAAAGGCATCAACAAAGGCGCCGGAGCCAAGAACGTGCCCGACCTGACCGCCAACCTGTGGACCACCTACGCCGTCACCGACGCCCTGAGCCTCAGCTACGGCGAGCAATACGTGGGCCGTCGTCGCTACAGCGACAACAAATACGTCGGCGGTTTGAACAACAACAGCAGCTACGCCAACGGCCCGTCCGGGGTGAACGCCATCTATGTGCGCGACAACGAAAAGGCCCCCGGCTACTGGCTGAGCAACGTGGCGGCGCAATACAAGGTGAACAAGGACACCACGGTCAACCTCAACCTCAACAACGTGTTCAATAAGTTCTATTACAGCCAGGTCGGTGCGTCCCTCGACGGCTTCCAGCTGTACGGCATCCCCGGTGCCGGGCGCACCCTCACCGCCAGCGTCGACTATGAGTTCTGACCGGTGCTGATCGAAATCCCGGGGCTGCTCAGCCCCCGTGAAGTCGAGACCAGCGTGGCGGCCTTGCTCGATCAACCCTGGGTGGACGGCAAGGTGACCGCCGGGCAGCGCTCGGCCCTGGCGAAAAACAACCGGCAGTTGCCGGAAGATTCGCCGACGGCCATCCGCGTGGGTGAGCAGATTCTGGCGCGGCTGTCGGACAACGCGCTGTTCATGTCCGCCACCCTGCCCAAGCGCATCTACCCGCCGCTGTTCAACCGCTACAGCGGCGGCGAGGCCTTTGACTGGCATATCGACAATGCCATTCGCGGCCTCAAGGGCGTGCGCGAACGGGTGCGCACCGACATCTCCGCCACGTTGTTCCTGGCCGACCCGGCCAGCTACGACGGCGGCGAACTGGTGATCCGCGACACCTTCGGCGAACACGCCGTGAAGCTGCCCGCCGGCCACCTGCTGATCTACCCCGGCAGCAGCTTGCACAAGATCAACCCCGTCACCCGCGGTGAGCGCCTGGCCAGTTTCTTCTGGATCGAAAGCCTGGTGCGCGAAGACAGCCAGCGCCAACTGCTGCTGGACATGGACGTGGCGATCCAGACCCTCACCGCCCAACACGCCGACCACCACGCGCTGCTGCAACTGAGCGGCGCTTATCACAACCTGTTGCGGCGCTGGAGCGATGTCTGATGCGCCGCCTTCACCTGGAGTCCGTGCCATGTTGAAACCCCGAAACGCGCTCAAACTCGGCGTGCTGTTCGCCGCGCTGGTCCTGGGCCATGCCGAAACCGCCGCCGCCCATGAAGTCACCGACGTGCTGGGCCGCAAGGTCGAAGTGGCCGACAACGTCAAGCGTGTGGTCCTTGGCGAAGGCCGGCTGATTTCCGCCTTTGCCTTGCTCGACAAGGACGCGCCGTTCCAGCGCATCGTCGGCTGGCAGAACGACCTGAAGCTGCTGGACCAGCACACCTACAACGCCTACGTGGCGAAATTTCCGACAGTGAAAGACATCCCGCTGATCGGCCAGGCGTCGGAGCAAAGCGTCAGCGCCGAGGAAATCCTTTCGCTCAAACCCGACCTGGCGGTGTTCAGCATTTCCGGCCACGGCCCCACCGAACACAGCCCGGTCGCCGATGTGCTGGCCAAGGCGGGCATCCCGGTGTTGTTCGTCGACTTCCGCATCAACCCGGTGCAAGGCACCCACACCAGCATGACAGCGCTGGGTGACGCGCTGGGCCGTGAAGCCCAGGCCAAGGCGTTCCTCGACTTCTATGACCAGCACATCAAGGTCATCACCGACGCCGTCGCCACCCTGCCTGCGGGCCCGCGCCCGAGCGTGTTCCTCGAACTGCTGGCCGGTGCCTGGCAAGCGCCGGGGCACACCACCGGCAAGAGCGGCATGGGTGAAGTGATCAAGCTGGTGGGCGGGCGCAACATCGCCGCCGATGTGGTGCCGGGTGCACTGGGGGATATCAGTGTCGAGTACGCGTTGAAGGCTGACCCGGATGTCTACGTCGCCACGGGTAACCACAAGCCGGGGCTGATCCTGGGCGCAGGCGTGAGTACCGACGAAGCACGCGAGGCATTTGATCGGGTGCTGGCACGTCCGGAATTCGCCAACCTGCGTGCGATCCGCACAGGTAATTCCCACGGCCTGTGGCATGACTTCTACAACTCGCCGTACAACCTGCTGGCCATCGAGTCGTTGGCCAAGTGGGTACACCCCGAGTTGTTCGCCAAGCTGGACCCGCAGACGACCATGGAGCAGATCAACCAGCAGTTCCTGGGGATGCCGCTACAGGGCGCCTATTGGATCGACGCTAAGCCCGCCGTAGAAACACGGTAAAAACTGTGGGAGCGGGCTTGCTCGCGAATGCGGTGTACCAGTCGCTGAAAATGTCGACTGGTACACCGCATTCGCGAGCAAGCCCGCTCCCACATTTTGATCTTCTTCGTTTTCGAAACGGTGTGAGCCACATGACCACTCAAACCCTCAACCTCGCCAGCGCCACCCAGGGCTACCGCCGCCTGCTGGCGCGGCGTGCCTGGCTGCTGGCGTTACTGGGCACCGCGCTGGTCTGCGCCATCCTCGTGGACCTGGCCAGCGGCCCATCGGGCATGGGCCTGCTGGCGCTGCTCAACGGCATTTTGCACCCTTCCCACCTGAGCGCCACCGACCAGGTAATCATCTGGAACGTGCGCCTGCCCTACGCCTTGATGGCGGTGTTGGTCGGTTGCGCGTTGTCGCTGGCCGGAGCCGAGATGCAGGCCATCTTGAATAACCCACTGGCCAGCCCCTTCACCCTGGGCGTGTCCTCGGCGGCGGCGTTGGGCGCGTCCCTGGTGATTGTGTTCCCGGTGACCACGCTGTGGGTCTCGGCCAATACCGCCATCTCCATCTCGGCGTTTATCTTCGCCGCCGCCTCGGTGTTTTTGCTGCAAGCCATGTCACGCCTGCGCGGTGCCGGGGTGGAAAGCCTGGTGCTGTTCGGGATCGCCCTGGTGTTCAGTTGCAACGCGGTGGTGGCCTTGCTGCAACTGGTCGCCACCGAAGATGTGCTGCAACAGCTGGTGTTCTGGACGCTGGGCAGCGTGACCCGGGCCAACTGGGACAAGCTCGGCATCCTCGCGTTGGTGGTTGCCGTGGTCATGCCATTTTCCTTCACCGCCGCACCGCGCCTCACACTGTTGCGCATGGGCGAAGACCGCGCACAAAGCTTCGGCGTGGACGTAAAGCGCCTGCGGTTTTTCTCGCTGCTGCGTATCAGCCTGTTGTCGGCGACCGCCGTGGCGTTTGTAGGCACCATCGGTTTTATCGGCCTGGTGGGTCCGCATATCGCGCGGATCCTGGTGGGCGAGGACCAACGCTTCCTGCTGCCGGCCAGTGCCTTGACCGGCGCGTTGCTGCTGTCGCTGTCGTCCATCGCCAGCAAGCTGATCATGCCCGGGGTAATCGTGCCGGTGGGCATTGTCACGGCCTTGGTGGGCGTGCCGATTTTCGTGGTGCTGGTGTTCAAGCGTGGGAGGCAGTTATGAGTGCAGGGTTATCGGTACACAACGCCAATGTGAGTTATGGGCGCCGGCAGATCGTGCACGGCCTGAACCTGCCCACCCTGCCCCACGGCAGCCTGACCGCCTTGATCGGGCCCAACGGCGCTGGCAAATCCACCTTGCTGCGCGCCGTGGCCGGGCTGGAAAAGATGCAGGGCGTCGTGCGATTGGGCGACCTGGACCTGTCAGCCATGTCGGTGGCCGAGCGCGCACGGCGCGTCACCTACATGCCGCAGAACCTGCCGCCGGGCCTGAGCCTCAGCGTGATGGAAAGCGTGATCGCCGCCTTGCGCGTGGCCAATGCCGACGGCGTTCCCCTGTCCAATGCCGCCTGCCTGCGCGAAGCCTTCGAGGCCTTGCAGCGCATTGGCATCGCGCATTTGGCCGATCAACTGTTAAGCACGTTGTCCGGTGGCCAGCGCCAATTGGTCAGCCTTGCCCAACTGATCGCGCGTCGCCCCCAGGTGATGTTGCTCGACGAACCCACCAGCGCCCTGGACCTCAATTACCAATTGAAGGTGATGGAGTGCGTGCGCTCTCTGGTGCGTGAGCACAACCTGATCGCCGTGGTGGTGTTGCATGACATCAACCTCGCCGCGCGTTTTGCCGACCGTATTGCGGTGCTGCGCCAAGGCCGCTTGTACGCCAGCGGCACGGCGGATGCGGTGCTCGACCCGCTGATGTTTGCCGAGGTGTACCGCGTGCAGGTGCGCATCGAGCGCTGTTCGCAGCAGTCGTTGCAGGTGTTGGTGGACGGTGCTGTGTGATTCGCTTCTAAGGGTATGCACAAATGTTTCATTGAATTTTCGTCAGTGGAACATTACCTATACCTACAGGCATTCGCTCAAGCATCACCACCTTTGGAGAGCTTCATGATCGACCTGTATTACTGGACTACCCCCAACGGCCACAAAGTATCGCTGTTCCTGGAAGAAGCCGGCCTGCCCTATAAGGTGCACCCGATCAACATCGGCCAGGGCGACCAGTTCAAGCCCGATTTCCTGAAGATCGCTCCCAACAACCGCATCCCGGCCATCGTCGATCACCAGCCGATCGACGGAGGCGCGCCAATTTCGCTGTTCGAGTCCGGCGCCATCCTGCTGTACCTCGCGGAAAAAACCGGCCAGTTCATTCCCAAAGACCTGCGCGGTCGCCAGGAAGCCCTGCAATGGCTGTTCTGGCAAATGGGCGGGTTGGGGCCGATGGCCGGGCAGAACCACCATTTCAGCCAGTTCGCGCCTGAGAAAATTCCCTACGCGATCAAACGCTATGTAGACGAAACTGCCCGCTTGTACGGCGTGCTCGACCGCCGCCTGGCGGACCGCGCCTTCGTTGCCGGTGAGGACTACAGCATTGCCGACATGGCGATCTACCCGTGGATCGTTTCCCACAAATGGCAGAGCCAACGCTTGGAAGACTTCCCGCATCTGCACCGCTGGTTCAACAGCATCAAGGAGCGGCCAGCGACGGTTCGGGCTTATGAACTGGTGCAGAAAGTGAACCCACCCAAAGCCTGACCTTGCGCCGTACGCGGTCAAACTGTGGGAGCAAGCCCGCTCCCACATTGTTCTGTGCCAGTCTCAAGATCTGACGTTTACCCCAAACTCCCGCTTGCGTCGTTTCGCCGCGCTCACTAACGTAGCGCCTTTACTGACGCTACCCCCCGCAGGAGCTTTGCCATGGCCTCGCCAGCCCTCTCACATTTTCTTCCCCGGTTCGGCGTTGCCGCGGCAGTGGCCAGTGCATTAAGCCTGGCCGGTTGCCAGCTCCAGAGCACCCAGGACACCCTGCTCCCTGCCGCCGGCGTACAGCCGATCAAGGGCCTCGCGCAGAACGTATCGGTACGCCGCAATGCCCAAGGCATGCCGCTGATCGAAAGCAACACCTTCCACGACGCGCTGTTCAGCCTCGGTTATGTGCACGCCAGCGACCGCATCACCCAGATGGTCACCCTGCGCCTGCTGGCCCAGGGCCGTTTGGCGGAAATGTCCGGGCCGGAGGTGCTGGACGTCGACCGCTTCATGCGCGCCGTCAACCTGAAGAAAAGCGCCGGCGAGCTGTACAACGCCTCCAGCCCGCGCCTCAAGCGCTTCTTCGAAGTGTATGCACGTGGCGTCAATGCCTACCTGTTCCGCTACCGCGACAAGCTGCCGCCCGACCTGGCCCAGACCGGCTACAAGCCCGAGTACTGGAAGCCGGAAGATTCGGCGCTGCTGTTCTGCCTGCTGAACTTCAGCGAGTCGAGCAACTTGCAGGAAGAACTGTCCTCCCTGGTGCTGGCGCAGAAAGTCGGCGTGGACAAGCTCGCCTGGCTCACCCCGAGTGCGCCGGATGAACCTATCCCGCAGGCTGAAGCCGACAAGCTCAAGGGCGTGAACCTCGGCCAGATCACCGGCCTTGCCGGGCTGGAAGCGGTTGGCCAGCAGCTCAACAGCTTGAATGCACTGGCGGTGACGACTTCGAACAACTGGGCCGTCGGCCCGCAGCGCAGCCGCAGCGGCAAGAGCCTGTTGGCCGGCGACCTGGCCGCCCAGCCGCAAGCACCGTCACCGTGGAACTACGTGCAGATCCGTGCGCCGAAGTACCAGGCGGTCGGCGCCTCGATTGCCGGCCTGCCCACCCTGTTGTCCGGCTTCAACGGCAAAGTGGCGTGGAGCATGAGCGCGGTCAAGGGCGATACCCAGGACCTGTTCCTCGAAAAGGTCAAACGCCAGGGCAACGGGCTGTACTACGAGAACAATGGCAAATGGCTGCCGGCCGGTGTGCGTAACGAGACCTTCTTCATCAAGGGCCAACGCTCGATTCGCGAAGTGGTGTACGAAACCCGCCATGGCGCCCTGCTCAACAGCAGCCAGGCGCTGACCACCGGTTTCGGCCTGGCCCTGCAAACCGCCGACTTCAAGGACGACAAGAGCCTGGATGCGTTCTTCGACCTGTCCCGCGCGCAAAACGCGGGCAAGGCCTCGGACGCGACCCGGGAGATCCGCGCCATCGCCCTGAACATGATTTTCGCCGACGCCAGCAACATCGGCTGGCAAGTCACCGGCCGTTTCCCCAATCGCCGCGAAGGCGAAGGCCTGCTGCCCTCGCCGGGCTGGGATTCGCGCTTTGATTGGGACGGTTACGCCGACGCGATGCTGCACCCGTATGACCAGGACCCGCCCCAGGGCTGGATCGGCACCGCCAACCAGCGCACGGCGCCGCGCGGCTACGGCATGCAGTTGTCCAACTCGTGGGACGCGCCGGAGCGCAGCGAGCGCCTCGCGCAACTGGCCAATGCTGGCAAGCATGACAGCCGCAGCCTGATCGCCATGCAGTACGACCAGACCACCACGTTCGCGGCCAAGCTCAAGACCATGTTCCAGGCGCCGGGCATGGCGCAACCGCTGAAACAGGCGATCGACGCCTTGCCAGCGGCCGAACAAGCCAAGGCCCGCGAAGCCCTGGGCCGCCTGATGGCCTTCGACGGCCGCCTGGTGTCCACCTCCGCAGATGCAGCCATTTACGAGCTGTTCCTGCAGGAAAGCGCCAAGCAGATCTTCCTCGACAAGCTCGGCCCGGAAAACAGCGCGACCTGGAAGGCGTTTGTCAGCAACGCAGGCCTGTCTTACTCCGCCACCGCCGACCATTTGCTCGGCCGCGAAGACAGCCCGTTCTGGGACGACACGCGCACGCCGCAAAAAGAAGACAAACCGGCGATTCTGGCGCGCAGCCTGGCCGCAGCGATCACCGCAGGCGACAGCCAACTGGGCGGCGATCACAAGGCCTGGCAGTGGGGCAAACTGCACAGCACCACCTGGAAAAACATCAACGGCCAGGTGATCCGTGGCCCGCTGGCCAGTGGTGGCGACCACAACACCTTGAACCCTGCGCCGTACAGCTGGGGCCAAAACTTCAACACCACCCAGGTGCCGGCGCTGCGCATGATCGTCGACTTCGGCCAAGCCGAACCGATGATGGGCCAGGGCGGCATCGGCCAGTCCGGCAACCCGGCCAGCCCGAACTATGCCAATGGCATCGACCCGTCGCTGAAGGCGCAATACCTGAGCTTCCCGATGCAGCCGCAGAACTTCGACAAGGCCTACGGCAAAACCCGGTTGACCCTGACACCCGGCAAGTAACCCGGTTCTCGCTGAAGGAACCGGAAAAAATGTGGGAGCTGGCTTGCCTGCGATGGCGGTGCATCAGCCACTTGATCAGTGACTGACACGGCCTCATCGCAGGCAAGCCAGCTCCCACATTGGATCGCATGCAGTTAGATAGAACTTCTCAAGTCTCACTCCCCTCATACCTGATAAGCCCATTGCCCCCGGCACCGCCCATGGACCTTGTCATCGCCCGGCCCGAAGGCCTCTATTGCCCAGCCGGTGATTTCTACATCGACCCCTGGCGCCCGGTTGAACGCTCGGTCATCACCCACGCCCACGGCGATCACGCCCGCACCGGCAATCAACACTACCTGGCCGCTGCGCCGGGCGAAGGCATCCTGCGTTCACGTCTGGGGCAGGACATCAACCTGCAAACCTTGGCCTATGGCGAACCCTTGGTGCACCACGGCGTGACCTTGAGCTTTCACCCCGCAGGCCACGTGCTCGGTTCAGCCCAGGTGCGCCTGGAATACAGGGGCGAAGTCTGGGTCGCCTCCGGGGACTACAAGGTCGAACCCGATGGCACCTGCGCGCCTTTCGAACCGGTGCATTGCCACACCTTCATTACCGAGTCGACCTTCGGCCTGCCGATCTACCGCTGGCAGCCTCAAGCGC
Organism: Pseudomonas sp. P7548; assembly: GCF_013386585.1. GTDB lineage: Bacteria > Pseudomonadota > Gammaproteobacteria > Pseudomonadales > Pseudomonadaceae > Aquipseudomonas. Next base: position 28,003 of record NZ_JACARO010000007.1, read on the forward strand.
AAATCTTCGCCGGGATCAACGACTGGTGGCAGGCGAATATCGCTGCCGGCAAGGCCAGCGTGTTGTTCTGTTATTCCTTCGGCAAAGCCCAGCGCATCCTGCATGGCATCGACGCCAGCATCGGCCCGATCCTCAGCCATGGCGCGGTAGAACCGCTGAACCGGGTGTACCGCGAGGCCGGGGTGTATATCCCCGAAACCCTCTACGCCGGGGACTTCAAGAAGACCGACCCACTGCTGCGCCAGGCCCTGATCATCGCCCCGCCCTCTGCCGGTGGCAGCAGCTGGATCAAGCGCTTCGGCGATTACAGCGACGCGTTTGCCAGCGGCTGGATGCGCTTGCGTGGCACACGGCGGCGGCGCGGTGTAGACCGAGGTTTTGTGCTTTCAGACCACGCCGATTGGCCGGGCCTGCTGTGGGCCATCGAACAGACCGGCGCCGAGCGCGTGATGGTCACCCACGGTTCCGTCGGCGTACTGGTACGCCACCTGCGGGAAAAAGGCCTGGATGCCCAGGGTTTCACCACCGAATACGGCGATGACGAAGAAGAGGCCACGGCATGAAGGCCTTCGCCGAGTTGTACGCCAACCTCGACGCCACCACCTCCAGCAACGCCAAGCTGGCGGCTTTGCAAACCTACTTTCGGCACGCGCCGCCCGCAGACGCGGCATGGGCGGTGTACTTCCTGTCTGGCGGGCGGCCCCGGCAACTGGTGCCCACGCGCCTGCTGCGGGACATGGCCACCGAAGCGTCAGGCATCGAGCCTTGGTTGTTTGAAGAAAGCTACCAGTCCGTGGGCGACCTGGCCGAAACCATTTCGCTGCTGTTACCAGAATCGCCCTACACCTCTGAAGACGGCCTGGCGGTGTGGCTGGAAGAAAAGCTCCTGCCCTTGAGAGGCCTGCCACCTGCGGAGCTGGCTGAACGCCTGCCCGCGTTATGGGCGCAACTGGATCAACCCAGCCTGATGGTGTGCATCAAGTTGATCACCGGCAGTTTCCGAGTGGGCGTGTCCAAGTTGCTCGTCACCCGGGCTCTCGCTGCCATGGCCGACCTGGACAGCAAACGCGTGGCCCAGCGGCTGGTGGGCTACACCGATTTGTCCAACCGCCCGACAGCAGAGGGTTACCTCAAGCTGATCGCTGCTGAATCGTCGGACGAGCACGCGCAAAGAGGCGGGCAGCCCTATCCGTTTTTTCTCGCCCATGGCTTGTCGCAACCGCTAGAACAATTCGACGCCCTGCTCGGTTCGCCCGCCGACTGGCAGGTGGAATGGAAGTGGGATGGCATTCGCGCGCAACTGGTCAAGCGTGAGGGGCGCTTGTGGATCTGGTCGCGAGGCGAAGAACTGGTTACCGAGCGTTTTCCTGAACTGCACAGCCTGGTGAGCGGTTTGCCGGACGGCACGGTGATCGACGGTGAAATCGTGGTGTGGAAGGACGCGGTGCAACCCTTCGCCCTGCTGCAACAACGCATTGGCCGCAAGACCTTGAGTAAAAAGGTGCTCGACGAGGCGCCTGTCGTGATCCTCGCCTACGACCTGTTGGAGTATCAGGGCGACGACTGGCGCAACCACGCCCAGGCCAAGCGCCGCGCCCAACTCGAACAGGTGATCAGCCTGTGTAACCAGCCTGTGCTGATTCCATCACCGTTGCTGACGGGCACCACCTGGCAGGAACTTGCGCAGCAGCGCGAGGCCTCTCGCCGGCTAGGGGTGGAAGGCATGATGCTCAAGGCACGCGACGGCCTCTACGGCGTGGGCCGCACCAAGGACATGGGCGTCTGGTGGAAATGGAAGGTCGACCCGTTCAGCGTCGACGCCGTATTGATCTACGCCCAGCGCGGCCACGGCCGCCGCGCCAGCCTGTATAGCGACTACACCTTTGCCGTGTGGGACGGCCCGCCCGGCAGCGAGCGTACGCTGGTGCCGTTCGCCAAGGCGTATTCAGGGCTGACCGACGAAGAGATGCGCAAGGTCGACGCGATTGTGCGCAAGACCACAGTCGAGAAATTCGGCCCGGTCAGTAGTGTGACGCCGAGCATGGTGTTTGAGCTGGGGTTTGAGGGGATTGCCTTGTCGAAGCGGCACAAAAGCGGGATTGCGGTGCGGTTTCCACGGATGTTGCGGTGGCGGCAGGATAAGACAGTGGAAGACGCGGATAACCTTGGAACGCTACAGGACCTCCTGACCTGACACATATCCCCTGTGGGAGCGGGCTTGCTCGCGAATGCGGTGGATCAGTCGATGGATCTGTTGACTGACACTCCGTATTCGCGAGCAAGCCCGCTCCCACATTTTGATCCTCGCCAACCCCAAAATGGTGCGCTGATTTTTTGATGCCCATTTTCGGGCATCTCCTACACTCAAAACGCCCTCGTCTCACCTTTTAAAACGCTCATTCGGAACTATGGTGCAGAAATTGCTACTTGTGATCCGTCTGACACCGTTCAGTAACAGTCCTAAACGCGCCACAAGCGCTTATCTTGGTTTCCAGGGATTACATAATGAAAAAAGCATTGCTGACCCTTTCTGCACTGGCTCTGTGCATGGCTGCAGGTATTGCGACAGCCAAGGAATACAAGGAATTGCGTTTTGGTGTCGATCCGTCCTACGCGCCGTTCGAGTCCAAGGCCGCTGATGGCAGCCTGGTGGGCTTCGATATCGACCTGGGCAATGCGATCTGCGCCGAGCTGAAGGTCAAGTGCAAGTGGGTTGAAAGTGACTTCGACGGCATGATTCCGGGCCTCAACGCCAACAAGTTCGACGGCGTGATCTCCTCGATGACCGTGACCGAAGCCCGTGAAAAGGCGATCGACTTCTCCAGCGAGCTGTTCTCCGGCCCGACGTCCCTGGTGTTCAAAAAAGGCGCGAACTACTCCACGCCTGAGTCCCTCAAGGGCAAATCCGTGGGCTACGAGCAAGGCACCATCCAGGAAGCCTACGCCAAGGCCGTGCTGGACAAAGCCGGTGTGACCACCAAGGCCTACGCCAACCAGGACCAAGTGTACGCCGACCTGACCTCCGGCCGACTGGACGCTTCCGTGCAGGACATGTTGCAAGCCGAGCTGGGTTTCCTGAAGTCGCCAGCCGGTGCTGACTACGAAGTCAGCAAGGCCATCGACGACCCACTGCTGCCGTCCAAAACTGCGGTCGGTATCAAAAAAGGTAACAAAGAGCTCAAGGCCTTGCTCGATAAAGGTATCAAAGCGTTACACGATGATGGCACCTACGCCACCATCCAGAAGAAACACTTCGGCGACCTGAACCTGTACAGCGGTAAATAACACCCCGGCGCCCACCTGTTTCAGGTGGGCGCTTTTTTATCGCCATAGGTCCTGAATTCATGTTTGAAGATCTTTTACAAACCCTGGGGCTGAGTGCCTTCAGCTTGAAAGGGTTCGGCCCACTGTTGCTGCAAGGTACGTGGATGACCGTGAAGTTGTCGGTCGCCTCCCTGGCTGTCAGCGTCTTGCTGGGCCTGCTCGGCGCCAGCGCCAAACTCTCCAGCGTCGCCCTGTTGCGCGTTCCGGCGCAGATCTACACCACCCTGATTCGCGGCATACCCGACCTGGTGCTGATGCTGCTGATTTTCTACAGCCTGCAGATCTGGCTGACCGGCCTCACCGACTTCATGGAATGGGAGTACATCGAGATCGACCCATTCAGCGCCGGGGTCATTACCCTGGGCTTTATCTACGGTGCCTATTTCACCGAGACCTTTCGCGGCGCGATCCTCGCAGTGCCCCGTGGCCAGCTCGAAGCGGCGACCGCCTACGGGCTCAGCCGTGGCCAGCGGTTTCGCTTCGTGACCTTCCCGCAGATGATGCGCTTTGCCCTGCCCGGCATTAACAACAACTGGTGCGTGATGCTCAAGGCCACGGCGCTGGTGTCGATCATCGGCCTGGCAGACCTGGTAAAGGCCGCCCAGGATGCGGGCAAAAGTACCTATCAACTGTTCTATTTCCTGGTGCTCGCCGCCTTGATCTACCTGCTGATCACCAGCGCGTCCAACGTCGTGCTGCGCTGGCTTGAACGCCGTTACTCCGCTGGGGCCCGGGAGGCCGTGCGATGATCGAACTTATCCAGCAATACTGGCGGCCTTTCCTTTATAGCGACGGCCAGCACATCACCGGGCTGGCCATGACCCTGTGGCTGCTCAGCGCGGCATTGGTCATCGGTTTCGTGGTGTCGATCCCGCTCTCCATCGCCCGGGTTTCGCGCAAGCGCTACATCCGTTGGCCGGTGCAGTTCTATACCTACTTGTTTCGCGGCACGCCGCTCTATATCCAGTTGCTGATCTGCTACACCGGCATCTACAGCATCGCGGCGGTGCGTGCGCAACCGGTGCTGGACGCGTTCTTTCGCGACGCGATGAACTGCACCATCCTGGCCTTTGCCCTCAACACTTGCGCCTACACCACGGAGATCTTCGCGGGTGCGATTCGCAGCATGGCCCACGGCGAAGTCGAGGCGGCCAAGGCCTATGGCCTGACCGGCTGGAAGCTGTATGCCTACGTGATCATGCCCTCGGCATTGCGCCGCTCGTTGCCCTACTACAGCAACGAAGTGATCCTGATGCTTCACTCAACCACCGTGGCCTTCACCGCGACCGTGCCCGACATTCTCAAGGTGGCCCGGGACGCCAATTCGGCCACGTACATGACCTTTCAATCATTCGGCATCGCCGCGCTGATCTACCTGACCGTGACCTTTGCCCTGGTCGGTCTGTTTCGCCTGGCGGAGCGCCGTTGGCTGGCCTTCCTCGGGCCGAGCCACTAAGGAGTCTTCATGCGTCATCAGGTACATGATCTGATCGCGCCGGTGCCAGGCACGGCGCGGCAGATTCACAGTTTCCACTTCGGCCCGCAAGACGCCGCTGGCAAGGTCTACATCCAATCGTCGCTGCACGCCGATGAGCTGCCGGGCATGCTGGTGGCCTGGCACTTGAAAGTACGCCTGGCCGAGTTGGCCGCCGCCGGGCGCCTGCGCAGTGAAATCGTGCTCGTGCCCGTCGCCAACCCGGTGGGCCTGGAACAGGTGCTGATGGATATTCCCCTGGGCCGCTACGAGCTGGAAAGCGGGCAGAACTTCAACCGCTGGTTCGTGGACCTCAGCGACGAAGTCGGCAACAGGGTCGAGGACCTGCTGGGGGACGATCCACAGCACAACGTCGAACTGATCCGCGCCGCGCTGTCCACTGCCCTGGCAGCACACACCGCCGACACCCAGCTGCATTCCCAACGCCTGGTGCTGCAACGCCTGGCCTGCGATGCCGACATGGTGCTGGACTTGCATTGCGACTTCGAAGCCGTGGCGCACCTGTACACCACGCCTGAAGCCTGGCCGCAGGTGGAACCGCTGGCGCGCTATATCGGTTCGGAAGCCAACCTGCTCGCGACCGATTCGGGCGGGCAGTCCTTCGATGAGTGTTTCACCCTGGTGTGGTGGCAACTGCAGCAACGCTTCGGCGAGCGCTTCCCGATCCCCATGGGCAGCTTCTCGGTGACCGTCGAACTGCGCGGCCAAGGCGACGTCAACCACGGCCTGGCCGCCCTCGACTGCCAGGCGATCATCGACTACCTGATCCACTTCGGCGCGATTGCCGGTGACGTGACGCCACTGCCCGACCTGCCCTACCCGGCGACGCCGCTGGCGGGGGTGGAACCGGTGGCCACGCCTGTCGGCGGCTTGCTGGTATTCAGCGCCCTGCCCGGCGAATACCTGGAAGCCGGGCAACTGATCGCCGAAATCATCGACCCCATTACTGACCGCGTAACGCCTGTGCACTGCCAGAAGGCCGGCCTGCTTTACGCCCGTTCGCTACGCCGCATGGCCACTGCCGGAATGGTCATCAGCCATGTCGCAGGCAGTGAGGCCTACCGCAGCGGCTACCTACTTTCGCCTTGAGGATGCACGCCCCATGTACAAATTGACCGTTGAAGGCCTGCATAAAAGCTATGGCGACAATGAAGTGCTCAAAGGTGTCTCGCTCAAAGCCAAGACCGGTGACGTGATCAGCCTGATCGGCGCCAGCGGCTCGGGCAAAAGCACCTTTTTGCGCTGCATCAACTTCCTGGAAACCCCCAATGACGGCGCGATGACCCTCGACGGCCAGCCGATCCGCATGGTCAGCGACCGCCACGGCATGCGCGTGGCCGACGACGCCGAACTGCAACGCCTGCGCACGCGCCTGGCGATGGTGTTTCAACACTTCAACCTGTGGAGCCACATGAGCGTGCTGGAAAACATCACCATGGCCCCGCGCCGGGTGCTGGGCTGCAGCAAGAAGGACGCCGAAGATCGCGCCCGTCGCTACCTCGACAAGGTGGGCCTGCCAGCACGCGTGGCCGACCAGTACCCGGCATTCCTGTCCGGCGGTCAGCAGCAACGGGTAGCCATTGCCCGCGCACTGGCCATGGAGCCGGAGGTGATGCTGTTCGACGAACCCACCTCGGCCCTTGACCCGGAGCTGGTGGGTGAAGTGTTGAAGGTCATCCAGGGCCTGGCCGAGGAAGGCCGCACCATGATCATGGTGACCCACGAGATGAGCTTTGCGCGCAAGGTGTCGAGCCAGGTGCTGTTCCTGCACAAGGGCCTGGTGGAAGAACAAGGCGCGCCTGAAGACGTGTTGGGCAACCCGAAGAGCGAACGCCTCCAGCAATTTCTCAGCGGCAACCTCAAGTAAAGGTGATGCACGCCCGGAACGTGTGGCGCGTACAGGCGGTTTCGAGCTGCCAACCGGTATGCGCACAGGCGCGGGCGACGATCTCCAGACCGAACCCGTAGCCCTGTGACTGCACCTGCTCGTCACGGTTGTTGAGGATCACCAGGCGCTGCTCAGTGAGGATCACCCGGACTTTCCCGGCGCCATGCTGGGCCGCGTTGCCGAGCAGGTTCTGCACCACGCTGCGGACAATCGCCTCGCTGGCGGCCAGCGTGAAAGACGCGGTGCCAGTAAACACCAGGGCGCCTGCCGCGAACGGATAGAGCAGTCGGTACTTTTCGATCTGCTCGACGACAATCGCCCCCACGTCTACCGCTTCATGCCTGGATTGATGCGGCGCCCGGGCCAGGCTCAGGAACAGCTCGATCGTCATTTTCATCCCCACCAACGCCCCTTCCATACGCTGCAGGCAGCGCGTCGTTTTATCCGCCCCGCACCCCGGCAGGCGCAGGATGGCCAGGCTGTTGTTGAGGATACTCAGGGGCGTACGCAACTCGTGGCTGACGTGCCGGGTAAAAGCCTGCTCGCGCAGCAACGCCGTGTTTTGCTGGGCCACCAATGACGACAGCGTGCGGCTCAAGGTGCCGATTTCATCTTTGCGCTCTACACCGCTGAAACAGGGTGGGCCAGAGGGCGACCCAGCCACCTGCGCCGCCAATTGGCTGATTGGCCGGGCGATGGCCCGGGCAATCGCGATGGCAAGAATCGCACCCAGGATAAGGATCAGGCCGGCCACTGCACACAGGAGCCCGAAGACCTGCCCACGGTAGCCTTCGGTTTGACTGAGACTGGACTCATCCATGACCAGCACCAGCAACGCCGCAACGCCTGCCACCTCACTGACCAGCACATGAATGTCCTCTTTTTCGATTTCATGATGGCCGACGGGCAAGTGCCGAACCTTGGCCGGCAGGTTGGCGTCCGTTGACCAGTAACCCTTGAGGTAGATCGCATTGGGCATCACCGCAGCGCGGCCCAATTGAGCGTATTTGGCCTGGAACTCCTGCGCCTCCAGGTTGAGGTAGCTGGAGACGATGTAGTCTTCGGTGAGGATCACGGCGGCCCAGATCAGCAGGCTGTAGAACAGGGTTATCAGCGCCATGAACGGCAACAGCGCGTAGAGGATGCGCGCAAAGAACGAGTCAGTAGGGGATAGCAAGGCGATACCCTTTACCGTGGACGGTGCGGATCAAGTCATTACCGTGAGGTTTGCCCAGGGCTTGCCTGAGTCGGTAGATGTAAGTGCGCAATGCGTCACTGTCGGGCAGGTCGCCTCCGGGCCACAGCGCCGCCTCGAGCCTGCGTCGGCTGACAGGCTGCGGGGCCACATCGGCGAGCAGGCTCAGCAGGCTGAACTGAAGCGCCGGCAATGCAATGACGGCACCGTTGTGCCGCAAGGACTGCATCGCAGGATCAAGCACAAGGTCACCCAGCTGCCTTGGGGCCCGCAACGGGCGCGGGGCACTGCGACGCATCAGCGCACGAATGCGCCACAGCAACTCCTGGGGCTCGAAAGGCTTGACCAGGTAGTCGTCGCCACCGGCCGCATAGCCCTCTTCCTTGTCGAGCAACGCATCGCGTGCCGTCAAAAAGATCACCGGGGTCTGGACCTCTTCGCTGCGCAATTGGCGGCAGGTATCAAACCCGTTCAGCCGGGGCATAGCGACGTCCATCACAATCAGGTCGTACTCATGCTGCCGCACACGCTCCAGGCAACTTTTCCCATTGCGAGCAAAGTCCACGTCATAACCAAATTCCGTCAGGTAATCCCCCAGTGAACCCGCCAACGCGTGATCATCTTCTACCAGTAATATTTCCATTAGAGCAAACTCCAAATTCATACATACAGCAAGGATTATTCCTTCAACAACAAACTAAATTCCTACAAAAACACCGCACTATATTTACGCGAAGTGACATTTGATTCACATGCAACCTTATACATTCCCGGTATGCCAAAGACACTTGAATTATTAACTCGCTATTTGGGCGCCGGTTGCATCGCCACGCTCATTCATCTGATGGTATTTGCGCTCCTGCTGCCCGGGTGCGGCCCGATAGTGTCAACCCTCTGCGCCGGCGCAGGCGGGGCAGGAGCGGCCTATTACCTCAATCGGCATTGGGTATTCGTCGCACGCCCGTGCAGTGGCCTGCGCTTCACCGTCACGGCAGCCAGCCAAGTAGCATCGAATACGCTCATTGTCGGGTTATTGACTCACGGAGGCGCATCGCCCTATCTCGCACAACTAACCGCCATGGCAGTCGTTACCGCACAGGGTTTTACGATCAATCTCTTTTGGGTATTCAAACATGACATCCAGCGCACACCCCCCCAGTGATGCCTTATTACCGATAGAACTTACACTGCTGATCCCCTGCTTTAACGAACAGTGCGTACTGGCGCAATTTCACACGCGCCTTCTAGCCACCCTCGAACATTTGAAAGTTACTGTCGAAGTACTTTATATAAATGACGGAAGTCAAGACGCAACAGCTGCAATCATCGACGGGTTTGCTCAAGATCCACGCATCAAAACCCTGCACCTGAACCGCAACTTCGGCAAGGAGGCGGCCATGCGCGTAGGTATCAACGAAGCACGGGGCCGTGCGGTGATCATCCTGGACTGCGACCTGCAAGACCCTCCGGAATTGATCCCATTGATGGTGCAGGAATGGCACCGCGGATTTGAAATCGTCAACATGCAGCGCCGCTCACGGCGTTGCGATTCCTGGCTCAAACGCACGGCGGCCAGGCTCTATTACGCCGCCATGGATCAGTTGATCGATGGCTTCGATGTGCCGAGGGAAGTCAGCGACTTCCGACTGATCGGACCGAATGCGCTGGCCGACATTCGTGCCATGGACGACAACGCCGGCGTGTTGAAGATTTTGGTCAGTTGGCTCGGCTACCCCACCATCGAAGTGGATTACGACCGCAAACCGCGCCAGGCGGGCCAGACCAAATGGTCGTCGCTGTCGTTGCTGAACCTGGCGGCGGACTCGATTCTCGCGTTCTCCACCCGCCCCTTGCGGATGTACAGCTACATAAGCGGCATCAGCTTCCTGGTCGGCTCACTGTGGGTCGCGGGCGTGGCGGCATCGGGCGAACTGACCCTTGAGCATCTCCAAGTGCAGGCAATCCTGCTGCTGTGCCTGGGTACCGCCGTGGTCGGTGAGTACGTCGGTCGGGTGCTGACCGTGGTCAGCCCCAGGCCCTCCTCCCTGTGCAAACGCGATCAACCTTGAACCTCTTCATCCACTCAGGAGGCTACCGGCATGAACCCTTCCGTTTCCCTTCGTCTGCTCTGGGCAATCTTGCTTGGCGTACTGCTCCTGCGCCTGGGGACGCTGGGGCTTTATCCGCTCATGGATACATCAGAGGCGCGCTACGCGGAAATTGCCCGCAAGATGCTCGTGTCCAACGACTGGATCACGCCCATGTTCGATCACGACGTACCGTTCTGGGGCAAACCGCCACTGTCGTTCTGGGTACAGGCACTGAGCATGAAAGTGCTCGGAATCCAGGAATTCGCCAGTCGCTTTTCAAGTTGGCTGCTGCACGTCGCAAGCTGTCTGTTGATTGTGCACTTCGCCCGTCAGGAGCGAAGCCTGCAGGTCGGGTTGATCGCCGCGATCATTTATTCGACGTGCACGCTCGGGTTCCTCTCCAGCGGCGCCGTATTGACCGACGTGGCCTTGGCGTTCGCCCTGACGCTCGCGCATCTGGGCATGTGGCGCGGGTTGATGCACGGTGATCGGGGATGGGCCTTGGCCGGCTTTTTCGGCCTGGGCCTGGGCCTGCTTGCCAAAGGCCCGTTGGCGCTGGTGCTGATCGCGCTGCCCGCCGCCATATGGTTGGCGATCACCGCCCACTGGCGCCGACTGTTGGGCCTGCCCTGGCTGCGTGGCGGTGCATTGACGCTCGCCGTGGCCTTACCCTGGTATTGGCTGGCGGAGCAAAAAACACCGGGGTTCCTGGAGTACTTCATCGTCGGTGAGCATTTGAGTCGCTATGTCATCAGCCAATGGCAGGGCGATCTTTATGGCAGCGCCCATGCCGAACCCATCGGGATGATCTGGTTACACCTGCTGGGCGGGCTCATGCCCTGGGCGCTTTTCCTGCCCCTGCTGGTAAAGCTGCGCGGGCAGCTTGGGGCTCAACCCGAGTACTTCATATTCGTGATGGCGTGGGCTATTTCGGCACCGTTGTTTTTCACCATGTCCACCAACATTCTCTGGACTTATATACTGCCCACCTTGCCGGCCTGGTCGGTACTACTGGCCGACGTGATCTACCGACACATGCGCCCGGCCGTTATCGTCGCCTTGGCGTTGGCCCTGCCGCTGGCCGGCTGTGGCCTGATCATCAGCGGCAAGGTCGCCGACCGCCCTCAGAACCAGAAAGCCATCGTGGCGCTCTGGAAGGCGCAACAGGCGGCTACCCCCGGAGACCTGATCTACCTGGGTTCACGCTCCTACTCGGCCGAATTCTACAGCGCCGGCTGGGCACGTCACAGCAAGAGCCTGCAACAACTGCCGAAGACCGAGGGCTTCTATCTGGTGCAACGCCTGGACAAGCTGCAACCCTTGCCGCCGACCTGTCACACCGTGGGCCAGGCCAATGGCTCGCAACTGCACTACTGTCGCGCCGTCGAGCTTTAGTTAAACCTTTGGTGCAGCAGAGGGGTCTGTGAAATAAGCCCTCCAGAGCGTCAGCTGCCGCATGGCCCCTCATCACGACTACGCCAAGCAATGGTTTGCCGCCAAAGGCTGGAAGCCATTCCCGTTTCAGAAAGAAGTGTGGCGGGCGGTCATGGACGGCCGCTCAGGTTTGCTGCACGCCAACACAGGGGCCGGTAAAACCTATGCGCTGTGGTTTGCCGCACTTAACCGCTTCGCCATCACCCGCCCACCCGTCGTCGGTAAACGCAAGCCGCCGGCCGAACCCCTGACCGTCCTGTGGATCACGCCGATGCGCGCCTTGGCTGCCGACACCGCGCGTGCCCTGGAGGCGCCGTTGGCCAGCCTACAGATTCCCTGGAGTGTCGGCCTGCGCACCGGCGATACCAGCAGCAGCGAACGCGCACGCCAGACGCGACGTCAACCCAGCACACTGGTCACCACACCAGAAAGCCTGACCCTCATGCTGGCGCGGGCCGACAGCGAAGCAAGCCTGGGGCATCTGCGCATGGTCATCGTGGATGAATGGCATGAACTGATCGGCAATAAGCGCGGTGTGCAGTTGCAACTGGCGTTGGCGAGGTTGCGGCGCTGGCACCCTGAGTTAGTGGTGTGGGGGATATCCGCGACGCTGGGTAATCAGGCTCACGCGTTAGAGGTATTGGTCCCACAAGGTGGCGGGATTAATGTGCAGGGACGAACCGCCAAGCAATTGCACGTGGACACACTGCTACCGCCTGTCACCGAACGTTTCCCGTGGGCAGGGCATATCGGTTTGAAGATGCTGCCGCAAGTGGTCGCCGAGGTAGACGCTTGTGCCAGTTGCCTGGTGTTTACCAACACACGGGCGCAATCGGAGATCTGGTATCAAGCATTGCTGGAGGCTCGCCCTGATTGGGCTGGGGTGATTGCCCTGCACCACGGATCGTTGTCCAGGGAAACCCGCGACTGGGTCGAACGAGCATTGAAAGACGGCCAGCTCAAGGCGGTGGTGTGCACCTCCAGCCTGGACTTGGGGGTGGATTTCCTGCCGGTGGAACGGGTGCTGCAAATCGGATCGGCCAAAGGCGTCGCACGCCTGATGCAACGCGCCGGGCGTTCGGGGCATGCGCCAGGGCGGCCCTCACGGGTGACACTGGTGCCGACCCATAGCCTGGAACTGGTGGAAGCGGCCGCTGCGCAGGATGCGATTGCCCTGCGGCATATCGAAGCCCGCGAATCGCCCCACAAACCGTTGGATGTACTCGTACAACACTTGGTAAGCATGGCCTTGGGCGGTGGGTTTACACCGCCAGCGCTATTGGCTGAAGTTCGCAGTGCGTGGGCGTATCGCGATCTCACGGACGCCGATTGGGCCTGGGCCCTGGGGTTTGTACGGCATGGCGGCCTGTCGCTGACGGCCTACCCGGATTACCGTCGCGTCGAGCCGGATGAGCACGGCACCTGGCGCGTCCCCGATGCACGCCTGGCGCGTCGTCATCGCATGAGCGTGGGCACTATCGTGAGCGATGCCAGTATCCACCTGAAATTCTGGAGCAAGGGCGGCGGCGGCAAGAACCTGGGCAGTGTCGAGGAAGGTTTCATCGCCAGGCTCAAGCCGGGAGATGGCTTTCTGTTTGCCGGGCGGCTGCTGGAACTGGTAAGGGTGGAAAACATGACCGCCTATGTACGGCGCAGCACCGCGAAAAAGGCCGCTGTACCACGCTGGAATGGCGGGCGAATGCCGCTTTCCAATGAGTTGGGCCAGGCGGTGGTGGAACGTTTTGACGCTGCTGCACACGGGCATTTCGACGGCCCGGAGATGCAGGCAGTGCAACCCTTGTTGCAGACGCAATTGCGCTGGTCCGGGCTGCCGACGCGCAAGCATTTACTGGCCGAGGCCTTCAAGTCGCGCGAGGGGTGGCACCTTTTTCTCTATCCCTTTGCCGGGCGGCAGGTACACCTGGGGTTGGCGAGCCTGATGGCGTGGCGGGTCAGCCGGCATCAGGCGGTTACCTTTTCGATCGCGGTCAACGATTACGGGCTGGAGTTGTTAAGCGCCACAGAAGTGCAATGGCCGGCATTGCTGGACGAGGCGTTGTTGAGCCCCGACGATCTGTTGGAAGACGTTGTTGCCAGCCTGAACGCAGGAGAACTGGCCCTGCGGCGCTTTCGCGAGATCGCACGCATCGCCGGCCTGGTATTCGCCGGCTACCCCGGCTCGCCGAAAAGCACGCGTCAGGTGCAGGCTTCCAGCGGGTTGTTCTTTGAGGTGTTCAAGCAATATGACCCACAGAACCTGCTGCTGACCCAGGCGGGGGAAGAAGTCCTGCGCAATGAGTTGGATATTCACCGGTTGGAACAGACGTTACATCACCTGTCGACACTGAAACTGGACATGCACCTGATCGAACGGCCTACCCCCCTGGCCTTCCCCCTGCTGGTGGAGCGCATGCGCGAAAGCATGAGCTCGGAAAAACTGTCGGAGCGCATCGCGCGGATGGTCAAGGACCTGGAAAACGTCGCGGACAACGGGAAACGTTGATGACCTGTTCAGTGATGCTTGAGGGTGAAGAGCTGTGGCTGCTGGCGGACAAGGCCGTGTACTGGCCCGCCCGCCGCTGCCTGCTGATTGCCGATGCGCACTTGGGCAAGGCGTCGGCTTATCGAAGCCTGGGGCAGCCGGTGCCGCAAGGCACCACCACCGAGAACCTGGCAACGCTGGATCGGCTTCTGGCCGCTGTTACGTGCGAGCAGGTGATCTTTCTCGGTGACTTCCTGCACGGTCCAGGCTCCCACGCTTCGGGCACCCTTGGGGCCTTGAGGGCGTGGCGAGCGCACCACCGCTCGCTGATCCTGGTGCTGGTGCGCGGCAATCACGATAAACGTGCGGGCGACCCGCCTGCGGATTTGGGCATTGAGGTGGTTGAAGAGCCTTTATTGATGGGGCCATTTGCCCTGCAGCATGAACCGCAGGTCCATCCCAGCCACCACGTGCTGGCGGGGCATGTGCACCCGGTGTATCGCTTGCGCGGCAAAGGCCGGCAAAGCTTGCGCCTGCCGTGCTTTCAGATCGGCCAGCGGGTGAGCGTGCTGCCAGCGTTTGGCGCTTTTACGGGCGGCTATCCAGTGCAGGTGGGCAAGGATCAGCAGGTGTTTGTGATCGGCGGCAACGAGGTATGGCCGGTACGCTGAAGAGCCGGCCATGCCTGCTGCCCAATCAAATCAGGCGACGGGCGCGGGTGGCGGTTCATCTGGAAGGGTGGGCTCACCCGGTTCGGTGGGCTGCTGTGGCCAGTCCTCGTCGGGTTGGCCGGGAATGCCGCCCGCAAACGCTGGGTCAGCCATCAGGGACCAGGCCAGAACACCAATCTGGTTGGGTTCAAGCCGAGCGAGTTCGGCGCTTATTCGCGGGTCGAGCTTCATAAGGTACTCCTCAAGCGTGGCTCGGCGCGTTTTGCACGCGCCGAGGCAGTACACTTAATAGAGTCACTTCCCGCAGACAAATTCCCTTTACGTGTAAGACCTTTCGATCAAGCGCGTGGGAGAGTAACGCCGCGCTGGCCTTGGTACTTGCCGCCACGGTCTTTATAGGACACTTCACAGGCCTCATCGGACTGCAGGAACAGCATCTGCGCCACACCTTCGTTGGCGTAGATCTTGGCCGGCAACGTGGTGGTGTTGGAGAACTCCAGGGTCACATGACCTTCCCACTCAGGCTCAAGCGGCGTCACGTTGACGATGATGCCGCAACGCGCGTAGGTGCTTTTACCCAGGCAGATGGTCAGCACGTCGCGGGGAATACGGAAGAACTCCACGGTGCGCGCCAGGGCAAAGGAGTTTGGCGGGATGATGCACACGTCGCTCTTGATGTCGACGAAGCTTTTTTCGTCGAAGTTTTTCGGATCGACGGTCGCCGAGTTGATGTTGGTGAACACCTTGAACTCATCGGCGCAACGCACGTCGTAGCCGTAGCTGGAAACCCCGTACGAAATCAGGCGTTCGGCGCCTTCGCCGCGCATCTGGCGCTCTACGAAGGGCTCGATCATGCCGTGCTCTTGCGCCATGCGGCGAATCCACTTGTCCGATTTGATGCTCATGGCGGGTGTCCTGAATAGCGAGGTGGAAAAATTCTGTTGGGCATCTTACCGGGGCTGGCCCCGGGGTTCAAAGGCCGCCGGGCTTTTCTTGATGAATGCGTGCATGGCTATAAGCCGCAGCCAGCGGGGCCGGGACCCAGGTTGTACGCGACCGGTGACCGTAAATACCACCGCCAGTCACGAAAATGGAGAAACCTTCGGAAATATCATTGGCACGTTCCGGAAAAAGGGTTAAGGTGGCGCCACTGTGCTGCTTGTGTCACTGAGAATCTCTACACGATATGTTGAATTTCGATCCAACCATCTCCAAGAATTTTTCCTGCTCTTTGCACTCAGTCTCGGCCAGGGCTTTTCCTGAGTCGCAGTTAACTTTGTCCAAGGAGATACACCATGTCTAATCGCCAAACTGGTACCGTTAAGTGGTTCAACGATGAAAAAGGCTTCGGCTTCATCACTCCACAATCCGGTGACGACCTGTTCGTTCACTTCAAAGCTATCCAATCCGACGGCTTCAAAAGCCTGAAAGAAGGCCAACAGGTTTCTTTCATCGCTACCCGCGGTCAGAAAGGCATGCAAGCTGAAGAAGTTCAAGTTATCTAACTTGTACTGACTTAGTCGAAAAGACCCCGCCCTTAAAAGCGGGGTTTTTTTATGCCTGTAATTTGGTGTTGGTACCCCTTGTAGGAGCCCGGCTTGCCGGCGATGGCGATCTCAGAGCTGCCATCGCCGGCAAGCCGGGCTCCTACAGGGGACGTGTTGGTTATGAATGATCAGCACACAGCAAAACGCCCGGTGCACTCCCATGCACCGGGCGTTTTGTTATAGCCGTCTTAATCGTTACTGGAACAACGACTCACTCGACAAGCCATTCTTCTCGAGGATCTCACGCAAGCGCTTGAGGCCCTCCACCTGGATCTGGCGCACCCGCTCGCGGGTCAGGCCGATCTCCAGGCCTACATCCTCCAGAGTGCTGCTCTCATGGCCGCGCAGACCGAAGCGGCGAATCACCACCTCACGCTGCTTGTCCGTGAGCTCCGACAGCCACTGGTCAATGCTTTGGGAAAGATCATCGTCCTGCAACAGCTCGCAAGGATCTGTAGGACGATCATCCGTCAGGGTGTCCAGCAGGGTTTTATCCGAATCCGGACCCAGCGAGACGTCGACCGAAGACACACGCTCGTTCAGACCAAGCATGCGCTTGACCTCCCCTACCGGTTTTTCCAGCAGGTTGGCGATTTCTTCGGGCGAAGGTTCATGATCGAGTTTCTGGGTAAGCTCACGCGCCGCCCGCAGGTAGACGTTGAGCTCCTTGACCACATGGATCGGCAACCGGATCGTGCGGGTCTGATTCATGATCGCCCGTTCGATGGTCTGGCGAATCCACCAGGTAGCATAGGTTGAAAAGCGGAAACCCCGCTCAGGGTCGAACTTCTCCACCGCCCGGATCAGGCCCAGGTTGCCCTCCTCGATCAGATCCAACAGGGAGAGCCCACGATTGACATAGCGTCGGGCGATTTTCACCACCAGCCGCAGGTTGCTTTCAATCATGCGCTTGCGCCCAGCCGGATCGCCCTTTTGCGACAATCGCGCAAAATGGACTTCTTCTTCGGGAGTCAGCAGAGGGGAAAAGCCGATTTCATTGAGGTACAGCTGGGTCGCGTCGAGCGCCCGTGTGTAGTCAATGTACTTGTGTTGCTTTAACGCGGTGGAGTTCTTGGATTTGGTGCGAACTGAAGGTGCAGCTGACCCCTCATTATTCGACATCGATTCCGTATCGATGGGTTCTCCCATAAGGAGAAGCTCATCGTCGATGTCAAACTCCGGCGCTTCTTTACTGAGAGCCATTGTTATAGTCCTTTGGTGAGTTCGACCTCAAGCTCAAGCGACGCCTTTATCCTTGGCAACGCTGGAGCCTGTTCCTTCTACGTGAGGGAACAGGCTGTGCAACACATCAACGACGGGGCAGGAATTGCAGCGGATCTACAGGCTTCCCTTGGCGGCGAATCTCAAAGTGCAGTTTCACCCGGTCTGTACCAGTTGACCCCATTTCGGCAATTGTCTGTCCGACTTTGACCTGCTGCCCCTCCCGAACCAACAGCCTACGGTTGTGACCGTAAGCACTGACGTAGGTATCGCTGTGTTTGATGATGACCAGCTCGCCGTAGCCCCGTAAACCACTCCCGGCGTACACCACTGTCCCATCAGACGCAGCTAAAACAGGCTGTCCCAAATCTCCGGCGATATCAATGCCTTTATTCAAACTACCGTTTGAAGAGAATTTTCCAATCAACACGCCGTTTGAAGGCCATCCCCAACCCGTCGGCGCAGGGCCTGGAGGTGGCAACGGCGCAGGTGTCGGCTTGCTCGCAACCGTAGGCGCAGCGGTGCCTGCAGGGCGGGTGATGATGGTGGTCTTGCTCGAAGACGAGGGCGAAGATCCGGTGTTTGTCACAACTCTCGTAGGCGTTGAACCCGTACGCCCGTCAAAGCGAATGACCTGACCTATTTGTATCGTATAGGGGACAGGAATATTGTTACGAGCTGCGAGCGCCTTGTAATCCCAGCCGTAGCGAAAGGCGATTGAGAACAGCGTGTCCCCCTTTCGTACTACATATTGCCCGGTGGTGACCGTCGGCTTCTGGGGTACGGCACTGGCGTTGTTGCGGTCGACAACCCGCGCACCACTGGAGGGAGAGCTGGAGCAGCCCGCCAACAAGGAACTCAAGACAAGGCCAAGCACCAGTCGCTGAAAACTTGTTTTACTCATACGCTGCGCAAGACCTGTGAGACTCACCCGCCGCTCCCTTTGTGGTGGCTGAACATGAATGCCTGTATCAGGCTTGAAATATGACGCAAGTATAACTGGGCATTGGTTTTTTACCGGCACACGGCTGAAACGAAAAATTCATCGTGTTTAAAACCGAAAGCCAAGCATGTTGACTCTATAGACCCCGCCGTAAGACACATCGCCACCGACAGAATTCACTGCCCGCGAACAAATGATCAGGCCAGCGGGCCATTGAGCAACGGCACAAAGCGCACGGCGCCCAGTACATGCCGTGAAAAACCTTCGTCCTCACGGATAATGAGCATCAATTGTTGCACTTCGCCGGAGCCCACCGGGATCACCAACCGCCCGCCAGGCGCCAGTTGATCGAGCAGTGCCTGGGGAACATCGGTCGCCACGGCGGTGACAATGATGCCGTTGTACGGCGCAAGTGCCGGCCAGCCTTCCCAGCCATCTCCCCAGCGGAACACCACGTTGCGCAGGTTCAACTCCACCAGGCGTTCCTTGGCGCGGTCCTGCAGGACCTTGATGCGCTCCACCGAGAACACACGCTCCACCAGTTGCGACAGCACGGCGGTCTGGTAGCCCGAGCCGGTGCCGATCTCCAGCACCTTGTCCAACGGCCCCGCCGCCAGCAGCAACTCGCTCATGCGCGCAACCATATAAGGCTGGGAGATGGTCTGGTTGTGGCCGATCGGCAAAGCGGTGTCTTCGTAGGCGCGGTGCGCCAGGGCTTCATCGACAAACAAGTGCCGTGGCGTGCGCCGGATCACTTCCAGCACCTGCGCATTGGACAAGCCTTCTTCATACAGGCGCTGGATCAAACGCTCACGGGTGCGCTGGGAGGTCATCCCGATGCCACGGCGCAACAGGTCATCCTGTTCACGAGCCATCAGCGCAGCCCCTCCAGCCAGCCATCGAGACCACTGAAGGCATCACTGAAGGTGCGATCAAGTTGCAGCGGGGTAATCGAGACATAACCTTGCATCACCGCATGAAAGTCCGTGCCGGAGCCACCGTCTTCGGCATCGCCCGCTGCGGCAATCCAATAGCCTTCCTTGCCACGCGGGTCGACCACCTTCAACGGCGCCGCGGCACGGGCACGATGGCCCAGGCGCGTGAGCTGGATACCGCGGATGTGGTCGAGCGGCAGGTTGGGAATATTGACGTTGAGCACCGTGCGCGGCGGCAGGTCCAGTGAACCGTGGGCCTCCACCAGCTTGCGCGCGAAATAGGCGGCTGTGGGCAGGTTATCCAGTTGCCGCGAAGCGAACGAAAAGGCAAACGAGGTCCGGCCGAGAAAGCGCCCTTCAAGGGCCGCCGCCACCGTGCCGGAATACAGCACGTCATCGCCCAGGTTGGCGCCGAGGTTGATCCCCGACACTACCAGGTCCGGCTCAAGGTCCAGCAGGCTGTTGATTGCCAGATGCACACAGTCGGTGGGCGTGCCGTTCACACTGATAAAGCCATTGGCCAGGACTTGCGGGTGCAGCGGACGGTCGAGCGTCAGCGAACTGCTGGCGCCGCTCTTGTCCTGGTCCGGGGCGACCACCACGCATTCGGCATAATCCTGCAGCGCAGCATAGAGCGCGGCAAGGCCAGGTGCGGTGGCACCGTCATCGTTTGATATCAGAATACGCATGGGTTGTCCGTCTGCCCCACCGGCACCAGATCAACAAGCTCGCGCACCAAGACAGTGGCGAAGCATCCGGCCGGCAGGACGAATTCCAATTGCAGAATGTCCAGCGACGGATAATGCCACGTCAACCCGCCAATGGGCAGTCGCAGAATGCGACGTTCCTGGCTCATGCCCGCCTTCGCCAGCCAATCGCGCAAGTCCGCTTCACCGGCGGCGACCGACTGCTCCAGTTCAAAGGTTGCGCCCGTGGCCGGTGAATCACCCTCGCCCCACTGTGGCCCGGTGGGATGCAGGTCGAGAATCGCCAGGCGCGGGTCGCTGCATTCAGCCTCCCCGGCCGGGAAGAAACTGCGGCTGTCGGTGAACGCCAGCAGATCACCGACTTGCGCACGCTGCCAGGAGCCATCGGCCACCCGCGCCGCCAGCACTTTGTTGAACAGGTAACTGCGTGCCGTGGACAGCAGGCGCGAGCGCACATTGCGCTGCTCCGGCAAGGCTTTGCGCGCCGCCCACTCACGGGCGTCCACCACATTGCCACCGTTGTGGCCAAAGCGCTGGGCGCCGAAATAGTTGGGAATGCCGTGTTGCGCAATCAGTTGCAACCGCGCATCGATGGCAGCGGTGTCACCGGCCAGCTGGGTCAGGCGCAGGGTGAAACCATTGGCCGAATGCGCGCCGCGTTGCAGCTTGCGTTTGTGACGCACGATTTTCAGGATCTTGAGCGTGTCGTTTTCCGCACCACTCATGTCCGGGTCGGCCTTGCCGGGCAGTTGCACGCTGAACCACTGGCGGGTCAGCGCCTGGCGATCCTTGAGCCCGGCATAGCTGACCGTGCGCAACGGCACGCCCGCCGCCTTGGCGATACGCCGTGCGGCCTCTTCGGTATTGAGCCCGCGCTTCTCCACCCACAGCCAGAGGTGCTCGCCGTCGCCGGTCAGCGGGATGTCCAGCACTTCGTCGACCTGGAAGTCTTCAGCCGTGGCTTTGAGTACCGCGCTGCCCAAGGCCTCGCCATAGGCCCGCGGGCCCAGCAGTTGCAGGTCATTCATGCGCGCAGCAACAAGGCAACGGCGTGCACCGCGATGCCCTCTTCACGACCGGTAAACCCGAGCTTTTCGGTGGTGGTGGCTTTCACGTTCACTTGATCCAGTTCAATTTGCAGGTCTGCGGCGATCAGCGCCCGCATCGACTCGATATGCGGCGCCATTTTCGGCGCCTGGGCCACGATGGTGTTGTCGACGTTGCCGACCTTCCAGCCCTTGGCATGGATCAGGCCGACCACGTGACGCAATAGCACACGGCTGTCCGCGCCCTTGAAGGTCGGGTCGGTGTCCGGAAAATGCTTGCCGATGTCGCCCAACGCCGCAGCGCCGAGCAAGGCATCGCTCAAGGCATGCAACACGACATCGCCGTCGGAATGAGCCAGCAACCCATGGTGATGTGCAATGCGCACGCCACCCAGGGTGATGAAATCGCCGTCGGCGAAACGGTGCACATCATAGCCGTGACCAATACGCATAAAAAAACGCCCCGATTTAATTCAGGGCGTGATTCTACCTACTTTTGCCTCACATTAACCGAGCAAAGCACGTCCGTGATGACGCAAATGATCGTCAATGAAGCTGGCGATAAAGAAGTAGCTGTGGTCATAGCCGGGTTGCAGGCGCAGTTCCAGCGGATGGTTGGCCGCCTTGGCAGCTTGCTGCAGGGCTTCGGGCTTGAGCTGGACCGCGAGGAAATCGTCGCGGTCGCCCTGGTCCACCAGCAGTGGCAGTTTTTCCGAGGCTTCGCTGATCAGCACACAGGCGTCCCATTCGCGCCACTTAGAGCGCTCTTCGCCCAAATAACGCGAGAAGGCCTTCTGGCCCCACGGGCAATCCATCGGGTTGTTGATCGGCGAGAACGCCGACACCGATTGGTAACGCCCGGGGTTGCGCAGCGCACACACCAGCGCGCCGTGGCCACCCATGGAGTGACCACTGATGCCACGCTTGTCCGAAGCCGGGAAATGCGCTTCAACCAGTGCCGGCAATTCCTGCACTACGTAGTCATGCATCCGATAGTGCTTGGCCCAAGGCTCCTGCGTGGCATTCAGATAGAAGCCCGCACCGAGGCCGAAATCCCAGGCGTTGTCCGGGTCGCCCGGCACACCGGGGCCACGGGGGCTGGTGTCCGGTGCCACGATGATCAACCCCAGTTCGGCCGCCATGCGCTGGGCGCCGGCCTTTTGCATGAAGTTTTCATCCGTGCAGGTCAGGCCGGACAGCCAGTACAACACCGGCAGCTTGCCGCCCTGCTCCGCTTGCGGCGGCAGGTAGACGGCGAAGGTCATGTCGCAACCGAGCACATCGGAATGATGCTTGTAGCGTTTATGCCAGCCGCCGAAGCTCTTCTGGCACGACAGGTTTTCCAGACTCATGGCCGACCTCAGAAGTGGATGACGGTACGAATGCTCTTGCCTTCATGCATCAGGTCAAACGCTTTGTTGATGTCTTCCAAGCCCATGGTGTGGGTGATGAAGGTGTCCAGCGGGATCTCGCCGGTCTGGGCCATTTCCACGTAGCTTGGCAACTCGCTGCGGCCGCGCACGCCGCCGAACGCCGAACCGCGCCAGACGCGCCCGGTAACCAGCTGGAATGGGCGGGTAGCAATTTCCTGGCCGGCACCGGCCACGCCGATGATCACCGACTCGCCCCAGCCCTTGTGGCAGCACTCGAGGGCGGCGCGCATCAGTTGCACGTTGCCGATGCACTCGAAGGAGAAGTCCACGCCGCCGTCGGTGAGGTCGACGATCACGTCCTGGATCGGGCGGTCGTAGTCTTTCGGGTTGATGCAATCGGTAGCGCCCAGCTGCTTGGCGATTTCGAACTTGGCCGGGTTGATGTCGATGGCAATGATGCGACCGGCCTTAGCCTTCACCGCGCCGATCACCGCTGACAAACCGATACCGCCCAGGCCGAAGATGGCCACGGTGTCGCCTGGCTTGACCTTGGCGGTGTTGATCACCGCACCGATGCCAGTGGTGACGCCGCACCCCAGCAGGCAGACTTTTTCCAGCGGCGCTTCTTTAGGAATCTTGGCCACGGAAATTTCCGGCAGCACGGTGTACTCGGAGAAGGTCGAAGTCCCCATGTAGTGGAAAATCGGCTGGCCCTTGTAGGAGAAGCGCGTGGTGCCATCCGGCATCAGGCCCTTGCCCTGGGTGGAGCGAATGGCCTGGCACAGGTTGGTCTTGCCCGACAGGCAGAATTTGCACTTGCCGCATTCCGGGGTGTACAGGGGGATCACGTGGTCGCCCACGGCCACCGACGTCACGCCCTCGCCGATCGCTTCAACCACCGCGCCGCCTTCGTGGCCGAGGATCGACGGGAAGATACCTTCCGGGTCTGCGCCCGACAGGGTGTAGGCGTCGGTATGGCATACGCCGGACGCAACCACGCGCAACAGCACTTCGCCCGCCTTGGGCATGGCCACATCCACTTCAACGATCTCGAGGGGCTTCTTGGCTTCGAAGGCTACGGCGGCGCGGGACTTGATCATCCGGGTTTCTCCAGGGGGTTAAAAACTGAGACGGCGAGTGTAAAACATGGCCTGTTGATTAATAATCCAACCAAAAGCAAAACTTTATTGCTGTACGGGGATAATCACCATGCTGGAAAACCGCTGGGAAGGCATCGATGAGTTCGTCGCTGTAGCCGAATGCAGCCAATTCACCGCCGCGGCCGAGCGACTCGGGGTGTCTTCGTCCCACATCAGCCGGCAGGTGGCACGCTTGGAAGAACGCCTGCAAACCCGCCTGCTCTATCGCAGTACGCGCAAGGTCACCCTGACCGAGGCCGGCCAGACCTTTCTGCAGCATTGCCAGCGCCTGCAGGATGGCCGCGAAGAAGCCCTGCGCGCAGTCGGCGACCTCACCAGTGAGCCCAAGGGCATGTTGCGCATGACCTGCGCCGTGGCGTACGGCGAGCGCTTTATCGTGCCGCTGGTCACGCGGTTCATGGCGCTCTACCCGCAATTGCGCGTGGACATTGAGCTGACCAACCGCCAATTGGACCTGGTGCACGAAGGCCTCGACCTGGCGATCCGCCTGGGCCGCCTGCAGGATTCACGCATGGTTGCCAGCCGCCTGGCGCCCCGGCGCATGTACTTGTGCGCTTCGCCGTCCTACTTGGAACGGTATGGTCGGCCACATAGCTTGTCGGAATTGAGTCGGCACAATTGCCTGATCGGCAGCTCGGATATCTGGCAACTGGCTCAGGACGGGCGGGAATTCTCCCAGCGCGTGCAGGGAAACTGGCGCTGCAACAGTGGGCAGGCGGTGCTGGATGCCGCACTTCAGGGCGTGGGGTTGTGCCAGTTGCCGGATTATTACGTGCTGGAGCATTTGCACAGCGGTGCGCTGGTGTCTCTGTTGGAAGCGCATCAACCGCCGAATACGGCGGTGTGGGCGTTGTATCCGCAGCAGCGGCATCTGTCGCCGAAAGTGCGCAAGTTGGTGGATTTTTTGAAGGTGGGGTTGGCACAGCGGCCTGAGTACAGCGTGTAAGTATGGGTTGTTTGTGCTGGCCTCTTCGCGAGCAAGCCCGCTCCCACATTCGACCGTATTTCTCCAGAATGTACGCGGTCAAATGTGGGAGCGGGCTTGCTCGCGAAAGAGTCGACGCGGTGCAATTGACTAGTGCCGGTTAGCCCACCGCAATCTGAGCCACTCCAGATCTTCCGGCCGGGTTACTTTGATATTGTCCGAGCGCCCTTCAATCAGGCGCGGTGCCTGGCCCGACCATTCCATAGCCGAGGCCTCGTCGGTGATCACCGCATCGGCCACCAGGCTGTCAGCCAGCGCACGGTGCAAGGCCCCCAGGCGGAACATCTGCGGCGTGTAGGCCTGCCAGATCAAACTGCGGTCGACGGTTTCCACCACCCGACCGCGCTTGTCGACGCGCTTGAGCGTGTCGCGGGCCGGCACCGCCAGCAGGCCGCCCACCGGGTCGTCCGCCAGCTCGGCAAGCAAGTGGTCCAGGTCATCGCGACTCAGGTTCGGCCGCGCCGCATCATGCACCAACACCCAGTCGTCATCGCTGGCACCCAGGGCATTGAGGTGCAGCAAGGCATTGAGCACCGAGCCCGATCGTTCCGAGCCGCCGTCCGCACGCTGAATGCGCGGGTCGGCCGCACACGCCAGGGCAGGCCAATAAGGATCATCAGAAGCAAGACTGACCACCAGGCCCTTGAGGCAAGGATGGTCGAGGAAACAGCCGAGGCTGTGTTCAAGAATAGTGCGCCCGCCCAGTTGCAAGTACTGTTTGGGACGGTCCGCAGCCATACGGGCACCCACGCCCGCGGCAGGAATCACGGCCCAGAAGGCCGGTAGGGAGTTGCTCATTGGGCCAACTGGTAGAGGGTTTCGCCCTCCTTGACCATGCCCAATTCATGACGAGCCCGTTCCTCAACGGTCTCCGTGCCTTTTTTCAACTCAAGCACTTCAGCATCGAGGACGCGGTTGCGCTCCAGCAGACGTTCGTTTTCGGCATGCTGGTCGGCAATTTGCTGGGTCAGTTCTTTCACCTGCGCAAAGCTACCATTACCCACCCAAAGGCGGTATTGCAGGCCAGCCAGCAACAAGAGCAAGACGAGGAACAACCAATTGGGACTGCGCATCGAAATCCGGGTATCCAGTAAAAAAAGACAGCCATGCAAAACTTTTGAAGCAACTGATAGCACGAAGCCTGGAAAAACCAGGCTTGTGCTTGATAGCCATCAGATTAGCGCCGAAATCCACTCCATCGAGTTTTTTCCGACGCAACCCGTCGACTTTTTACCATGCTTTACATCAAGTAGCGATCAGCCGCGGAACTCGCCACGACCGTTGTACTTGGCCTTGCCAGCCAGTTGCTCTTCGATGCGCAGCAATTGGTTGTACTTGGAAACACGGTCGGAACGGCACAGGGAACCGGTCTTGATCTGGCCCGCCGAAGTACCCACGGCCAGGTCGGCAATGGTGGAGTCTTCGGTTTCGCCGGAGCGGTGGGAGATCACGGCGGTATAACCCGCAGCCTTGGCCATCTGGATGGCTTCCAGGGTTTCGGTCAGGGTGCCGATCTGGTTGAACTTGATCAGGATCGAGTTGGCGATCGACTTGTCGATGCCCTCTTTCAGGATCTTGGTGTTGGTCACGAACAGGTCGTCGCCCACCAGTTGGATTTTCTCGCCGATCTTGTCGGTGAGGATTTTCCAGCCGTCCCAGTCGGACTCGTCCAGGCCGTCTTCGATCGAGATGATCGGGTAGCGCTCGGTCAGGCCTTTCAGGTAGTCAGCGAAACCTTCGGAGTTGAACACCTGGCCTTCGCCGGACAGGTTGTACTTGCCGTCTTCATAGAACTCGCTGGCCGCGCAGTCCAGGGCCAGGGTCACGTCGGTGCCCAGCTTGTAGCCAGCGTTGGCCACGGCTTCGGAGATCACTTTCAGTGCATCTTCGTTGGACGCCAGGTTTGGTGCGAAACCACCTTCGTCACCCACTGCAGTGCTCAGGCCACGGGCCTTCAGCACAGCCTTGAGGTGGTGGAAAATCTCGGTGCCCATGCGCAGGCCTTCGGAGAAGGTCTTGGCGCCAACCGGCTGCACCATGAATTCCTGGATGTCGACGTTGTTATCGGCGTGCTCGCCACCGTTGATGATGTTCATCATCGGTACCGGCATCGAGTACACACCCGGGGTGCCGTTCAAGTTGGCGATGTGAGCGTACAGCGGCAGGTCCTGGTCCTGGGCAGCAGCCTTGGCAGCGGCCAGGGACACGGCGAGGATGGCGTTGGCGCCCAGGCTGCCTTTGTTTTCGGTGCCATCGAGCTTGATCATCGCGTGGTCCAGGGCTTTCTGGTCCAGCGGATCCTTGCCCAGCAACAGGTCACGGATCGGGCCGTTGATGTTGGCTACAGCCTTGAGTACACCCTTGCCCAGGTAACGGCTCTTGTCGCCATCACGCAGTTCCAGCGCTTCGCGCGAACCGGTAGAAGCACCGGACGGCGCGCAGGCGCTGCCGATGATGCCGTTATCGAGAAGCACGTCAGCTTCGACGGTGGGGTTGCCACGGGAGTCGAGAACTTCACGACCTTTGATGTCGACGATTTTTGCCATTGTTGTAAACACTCCAAAGTTGACGAAAACGACGCAGCTGAAGGAAATCTTTTGACCGACCGCAAGGGTGGAACAACGAGGCAGGCTTGCAGACGACAAGGCTCAGGCCCGTAGGCCTGAGCGTAAAGCGTGGGAAATTCTACCGGAGAAACGCGGCTTACGCGGTCTCTACCGTCGGAAAACTCTTGACCAGTTCGTCCAACTGCTTGAGCTGGGCCAGGAACGGCTCCAGCTTGTCCAGGCGCAGGGCGCAAGGGCCATCGCACTTGGCGTTGTCCGGGTCCGGGTGGGCCTCCAGGAACAGGCCCGCCAGCGACTGGCTGATGCCCGCCTTGGCCAGGTCCAGCACCTGGGCACGACGCCCGCCCGCGGAGTCGGCACGACCACCGGGCATTTGCAGCGCGTGGGTCACGTCGAAGAACACCGGGTATTCGAACTGTTTCATGATGCCGAAACCGAGCATGTCCACCACGAGGTTGTTGTAGCCGAAGCTCGAACCCCGCTCGCAGAGGATCAACTGGTCGTTACCCGCTTCCACGCACTTGTTCAGGATGTGTTTCATCTCCTGGGGCGCGAGGAACTGGGCTTTCTTGATATTGATCACAGCGCCGGTCTTGGCCATCGCGACGACCAGGTCGGTCTGGCGCGACAGGAAGGCCGGCAACTGGATGATGTCGCACACCTCGGCGACCACGGCAGCCTGCTCAGGCTCGTGGACGTCGGTGATGATCGGCACGCCGAAGGCTTGCTTGATGTCCTGGAAGATCCGCATGCCTTCTTCAAGGCCCGGGCCGCGATAGGAGGTCACGGACGAACGGTTGGCCTTGTCGAAGCTGGCCTTGAATACGTAAGGGATACCGAGTTTCTCGGTGACCTTGACGTACTCTTCACAGACCTGCATCGCCATGTCGCGGCTTTCCAGCACGTTCATGCCGCCAAACAGCACCATGGGCTTGTCGTTGGCAATCTCGATGTCGCCGACGCGAATGATCTTCTGGGCCATCAGGGTTACGCCTTCTTCTGGTGTTGCGTCAGTGCAGCCTTGACGAAACCGCTGAACAGCGGGTGACCGTCACGCGGCGTCGAAGTGAACTCAGGGTGGAACTGGCACGCCACGAACCATGGATGATCCGGTGCTTCAACCACTTCAACCAGCGCGCCATCACCGGAGCGGCCGGAGATTTTCAGGCCAGCTTCTTTGATCTGCGGCAGCAGGTTGTTGTTCACTTCGTAGCGGTGACGGTGACGCTCGACGATCACGTCCTTGCCGTAGCAGTCGTGAACCAGCGAGCCCGGCTCCAGCAGGCAATCTTGCGCGCCGAGGCGCATGGTGCCGCCCAGGTCGGACGCTTCGGTACGGACTTCAACAGCGCCGGTGGCATCTTCCCACTCGGTGATCAGGCCCACGACCGGGTGGCCGCTCTTGCTGTCGAACTCGGTGGAGTTGGCGTCTTTCCAGCCCAGCACGTTACGGGCGAACTCGATGACGGCCACTTGCATGCCCAGGCAGATCCCCAGGTACGGCACCTTGTTCTCACGAGCGTACTGCACGGCAGTGATCTTGCCTTCCACGCCACGCAGGCCGAAACCGCCCGGGACGAGGATCGCGTCGACACCTTCGAGCAGCGCAGTGCCCTGGTTCTCGATGTCTTCAGAGTCGATGTAGCGCAGGTTGACCTTGGTACGGTTGCTGATACCGGCGTGGCTCATCGCTTCGATCAGCGACTTGTACGCGTCCAGCAGCTCCATGTACTTGCCGACCATGGCGATGGTGACTTCGTGCTCAGGGTTGAGCTTGGCGTCGACCACGGCGTCCCACTCGGACAGGTCCGCACCACCGCATTGCAGGCCGAAACGCTCGACCACAAAATCATCCAGGCCCTGCGAGTGCAGGATGCCCGGGATCTTGTAGATGGTGTCGGCGTCTTCCAGCGCGATCACCGCACGTTCTTCAACGTTGGTGAACTGCGCGATCTTGCGACGCGAGGAAATGTCGATCGGGTGATCGGAGCGGCACACCAGCACGTCCGGCTGCAGGCCGATGGAACGCAGTTCCTTGACCGAGTGCTGGGTTGGCTTGGTTTTGGTCTCGCCGGCGGTGGCGATGTACGGCACCAGGGTGAGGTGCATGAGCATCGCGCGCTTGGCGCCGACTTCGAAACGCAACTGGCGGATGGCTTCGAGGAACGGTTGGGATTCGATGTCACCCACGGTGCCACCGATCTCGACCATCGCCACGTCGGCATCGCCTGCACCCTTGATGATGCGGCGCTTGATCTCGTCGGTGATGTGCGGGATCACCTGGATGGTTGCACCCAGGTAGTCACCACGGCGCTCTTTGCGCAGCACGTGCTCGTAGACACGGCCAGTGGTGAAGTTGTTGTTCTGGGTCATGGTCGTGCGGATGAACCGCTCGTAGTGGCCCAGGTCCAGGTCGGTCTCGGCGCCGTCGTGGGTGACGAACACTTCACCGTGCTGGAACGGGCTCATGGTGCCCGGGTCAACGTTGATGTACGGGTCCAGCTTGAGCATGGTGACCTTAAGTCCCCGCGCCTCCAGGATGGCCGCCAATGAAGCGGAGGCAATGCCTTTCCCCAATGAAGAAACAACACCGCCCGTGACGAATATGTAGCGCGTCATGAAAAACCCTAGAAGTCTGCGTTAAAGCGGTCCGAGCCGCCGGGGAAAGCGAAGGAAGGCCGAAGCCCCCGATCACCTGCATTAATCACAGTGCACCTTTCAAAAAAACCGCCGCGTTGTGACAGACCAGCAGTGAAACACCGGTACGTTGATCGCTACACATTTTTTGGAATCGCCCAGCAAAGACTGCTTGGTAATCGGCAACTGCTGCGATTCAGGAGAATCCACAGAAGTTGTATCAAGAAGGGAGCGTAGTCTACCGGAAAGGCTCTATCAGCTCAAACCTCTATCGCAGCTCTGTGGCACCCAATGCAATTGCCAGTCACTTGCCGGGCCGCGCCACAGCCCGGCAAGGGTTGGGGCAGCCAGCAATTGCTCGCCCTGATACAGCAGCGGCAATCTGCCACGCACGAACCCCGGCAACCCACACTCATTCAGCAGGCGCTTCAAGTCTCGCCGGCCGCGACCTGGCACTTCCACGATTTCGCCTCCCCGGCGATAGCGAACCTCGAACGGCCCTTCGGGCACCTTGCCGACGATTTCCAGCTCGCCATTACCGGGCAACGCCAATGTTTTTTCTGGACAAGTCCAACTCACTGCGTCGCCCGAAAAATCCGACCAAGTGACAGGCAACCACCAGATACGCTCGCCACAACGGTGCAATTCACCGTCCGCCAGGCGCCATAGGGGCTGCGCGTCACCCTTGGCATCGCGCAAGGCATCCCAGCCAGCCCAGTGGTCACTGTCGGGCAAACGGGTCAGTGGGTTCAGCCAATGACGCAAGGCATTGCGCTGGCGGGCGCCGGAAAGCTCGCACAAGGGCGCAAGAGCCAAGGACGGCAAGGGCAGCCAGGGAAAGGGTGAGGGTGAGGGTTGATCGGCAGCGTGCAGATCCATCCGAGCCAGCTCATCCAGCAGGCCCTGGGCTTCACTCAGATGCTCCGCAGTACGCGCCAGGCTTGAGACGGCCTGGGGCCAGCGCTCGGTGAGCACGGGAAACACGCGATGACGCAGGTAATTGCGGGAGAATCGCGGGTCGGCGTTGGAGGGGTCTTCGATCCATTTGAGCTGATGCGCGTGGGCGTAGGCTTCCAGCGCTTCACGGGAGACATCCAGCAGTGGCCGCACCAGGTAACCATCCGCCAATGGGCGCTGCACCGCCATTGCCGCCAACCCGCGCACACCTGCCCCGCGCAGCAAGCGGAAGAGCAGGGTTTCAGCCTGGTCATCGCGATGCTGGCCCGTCAGCAGCACGTGCCCTGCCCCGATCACTTCGGCGAAGGCCTGGTAGCGTGCGTCGCGGGCAGCACGCTCAAGGCTGGCACCGGGCCGGACCTGCACGCGCATGATCCGCAGGGGCACGCCCAACGTGTCGCATACCGACTGGCAATGCTCCGGCCACAGGTCAGCAGTTGCTTGCAGGCCATGGTGAACATGCACAGCACTGAGGGGTGGCAAGGTTTCGGTGTTTGCCAAAGAGGCCAGGAGGTGCAGCAGGACGGTGGAATCAAGGCCACCCGAGAATGCGATGTGCCAGGCCGGGGCATTGCGCCAGGGGGCCAGGGTTTGCAGGAGTTTGCCGGACAGAGCTGGTTTCATCACAGGTTACCGCTGCAAATCTGGAGTACGTCAGCCCAGCATACACAAAGCAAATGTGGGAGCTGGCTTGTGTGGGAGCTGGCTTGCCTGCGATAGCATCACCTCGGTACAACTGCATAACCGAGGCGCCTGCATCGCGGGCAAGCCACGCTCCCACACAAGCTGGCCCCCACATTGGGTATTGCGTGGGTCTTAGAGACCGTAGCTCATCAGGCGCTCGTAGCGACGGGCCAGCAGCGCTTCGTTATCCAGCTTCTTAAGCATCGCCAGTTGCGATGCCAGTTCAGCACGGATGGTGGCAGACGCGGCAGCCGGGTCGCGGTGGGCACCGCCCAATGGCTCGGCGATGACCTTGTCCACGATGCCCAAGCCCTTGAGGCGATCTGCGGTGATGCCCATGGCTTCGGCAGCGTCCGGCGCCTTTTCTGCGGTTTTCCACAGGATCGAGGCGCAACCTTCCGGCGAGATCACCGCGTAGGTCGAGTATTGCAGCATGTTCAGTTGGTCGCACACGCCAATGGCCAGTGCACCACCGGAACCCCCTTCACCAATCACGGTGGCGATGATCGGGGTTTTCAGGCGGGCCATGACGCGCAGGTTCCAGGCGATGGCTTCGCTCTGGTTGCGTTCTTCGGCGTCGATACCTGGGTAAGCACCCGGGGTGTCGATGAAGGTCAGGATCGGCATCTTGAAACGTTCAGCCATTTCCATCAGGCGGCACGCCTTGCGGTAGCCTTCCGGACGCGGCATGCCGAAGTTGCGGCGCACCTTCTCGCGCACTTCACGGCCTTTCTGGTGGCCGATCACCATCACCGGCTGGTCGTCCAGGCGAGCGATACCGCCCACGATGGCCGCGTCGTCGGAGAAGTGACGGTCGCCGTGCAGCTCGTCGAACTCGGTGAAGATGTGCTGGATGTAGTCCAGGGTGTACGGACGGCGCGGGTGGCGGGCCAGGCGCGCGATCTGCCAGCTGGTCAGCTTGCCGAAGATGTCTTCGGTGAGCGTCTTGCTCTTGTCTTGCAGGCGGGAGATTTCATCGCCGATATTCAGCGAATTGTCATTGCCGACCAGGCGCAGCTCTTCGATCTTGGCTTGCAGGTCAGCGATCGGCTGTTCGAAATCAAGAAAATTCGGGTTCATAAGCGTCCGTCTTGGGTCGACGGCCAGGGAGTGCCTGGCCAGCCGGTTGTCTATTCGCGCCCTACCTTAAGGGAGAGGCGCGTTTAGGTCGAGATTAAATGTTCAGTCGAGATCAGGTGCCCTGACCGTCAACGGTATTGGAGGAAGACGTTGTCTCGCCCGAACTGGTCACGCAAAGCTTGAATCAAGCCATCGGCGGGATCAATTCGCCAGGTCTCGCCAAACTGCAACATGGCCTTGGCGTCGCTGCCGGTGTACTCCATGGTCACCGGGCACGCGCCACGGTGGCGTTTGAGCAGGTCACCCAACCAGCGTAGCTGATCGCCCTTGAGCGCCTCGGTTTTCACCTTCAAGCGCAGACTTTCGGCCAGGTTGGTACGGGCATCTTCCATGCTCATCACCCGCTTGATCCGCAGGCGCAGGCCACCGGAGAAGTCGTCGTTGCTGACCTCACCTTCCACCACCACCATGGCGTCGGTCTGCAGCAGCGACTGGGCGGAGTGGAATGCGTCGGCAAACAGTGACGCTTCGATACGACCCGAGCGGTCGTCGAGGGTGATGAAGCCCATCTTGTCGCCCTTTTTGTTCTTCATTACCCGCAGGGCGATGATCATGCCGGCAACGGTCTGGGTATCCCGCGCAGGCTTGAGGTCGATGATGCGCTGACGGGCAAAGCGGCGGATCTCGCCTTCGTACTCGTCAATCGGGTGACCGGTGAGGTACAGGCCCAAGGTGTCTTTTTCACCCTTGAGGCGCTCCTTGAGGGTCAGCTCCTTGGCCTTGCGGTGGTTAGCGTACACATCGGCATCTTCCTCGACGAACAGCCCGCCAAACAGGTCGGCGTGACCACTGTCGTGGGTGCGCGCGGTTTGCTCGGCGGCCTTGATCGCTTCCTCCATCGCGGTCAGCAGCACCGCGCGATTGCGATCGATGTTCGCCTGGTAGGCCTTGGGCTCATCATGAAAATACGGGCCAAGACGGTCGAGCGCGCCGCTGCGGATCAGGCCATCGAGGGTACGTTTGTTGATGCGCTTGAGGTCGACCCGCGCGCAGAAGTCGAACAGATCCTTGAACGGCCCGTCCTGGCGCGCTTCGGTGATGGCTTCCACCGGGCCTTCGCCCACGCCCTTGATCGCGCCCAGGCCATAGATGATGCGGCCTTCGTCGTTCACCGTGAACTTGAACTCCGAGGCGTTCACGTCCGGCGCGTCGAGGCGCAGCTTCATGGTGCGCACTTCCTCGATCAAGGTCACGACCTTGTCGGTGTTGTGCATATCCGCCGAGAGCACCGCGGCCATGAACGGCGCCGGGTAGTGGGCTTTCAGCCAGGCGGTCTGGTACGACACCAGGCCGTAGGCGGCGGAGTGGGATTTGTTGAAGCCGTAACCCGCGAATTTCTCTACCAGGTCGAAAATGTTACCGGCCAGGTCCGCGTCAATATTGTTGGTGGCGCAACCTTCAATGAAACCGCCGCGCTGCTTGGCCATTTCCTCGGGTTTTTTCTTACCCATGGCTCGACGCAGCATGTCTGCGCCGCCGAGGGTGTAGCCGGCCATCACCTGGGCAATCTGCATCACCTGTTCCTGGTACAGGATGATGCCGTAGGTCGGTGCCAGTACGGGCTTGAGGCCTTCGTACTGGTAGTCGGAGTGCGGATACGCCAGCTCGGCGCGGCCGTGCTTACGGTTGATGAAGTCATCCACCATGCCCGATTGCAGCGGGCCCGGACGGAACAGGGCCACGAGTGCGATCAAGTCTTCCAGGCAGTCGGGCTTGAGCTTCTTGATCAGCTCCTTCATGCCGCGGGATTCAAGCTGGAACACCGCCGTGGTTTCGGCTTTTTGCAGCAGGGTGTAGGTCGGCTTGTCGTCCAGCGGGATGAACGCGATGTCCAGCGGCTCTTCGCCCACCTTGGCGCGGTCACGGTTGATGGTCTTGAGCGCCCAGTCGATGATCGTCAGGGTTCGCAGGCCGAGGAAGTCGAACTTCACCAGGCCGGCCGCCTCCACGTCATCCTTGTCGAACTGGGTTACCAGGCCGTCGCCTTCTTCGTCGCAATAGATCGGCGAAAAGTCGGTGAGTTTGGTGGGCGCAATAACCACACCACCGGCGTGCTTGCCGACGTTACGCACCACACCTTCGAGTTTGCGGGCCATGTCCCAGATTTCGGCGGCTTCTTCATCGACCTTGATGAAGTCACGCAGGATCTCTTCCTGCTCAAAGGCCTTTTCCAGGGTCATGCCGACTTCAAACGGAATCATCTTCGACAGGCGGTCCGCCAGGCCGTAGGACTTGCCCTGCACCCGCGCCACGTCGCGAATTACAGCCTTGGCGGCCATCGAACCGAAGGTGATGATCTGGCTGACCGCGTTGCGGCCGTATTTTTCGGCCACATATTCGATCACGCGGTCACGACCGTCCATGCAGAAGTCGACGTCGAAGTCGGGCATGGAAACCCGTTCCGGGTTCAGGAACCGTTCGAACAGCAGGTCATATTCCAGCGGGTCGAGGTCGGTGATCTTCTGCACATAGGCCACCAGCGAGCCAGCACCTGACCCCCGGCCAGGGCCCACCGGCACGCCGTTGTTCTTGGCCCACTGGATAAAGTCCATCACGATCAGGAAGTAACCGGGGAACCCCATCTGGATGATGATATCCAGCTCGAAATTCAGCCGGTCGACGTAGACCTGACGTTTGGCGTCGTAATCTTCGGTAGTGTCCTTGGGCAGCAGGACCGTGAGCCGCTCTTCCAGGCCATCGAACGATACCTTGCGGAAGTACTCATCGATGGTCATGCCATCGGGAATCGGGAAGTTGGGCAGGAAGTGCTTGCCCAGCTTCACTTCGATATTGCAGCGCTTGGCGATTTCGACGGAGTTTTCCAGGGCCTCGGGCAGGTCGCTGAACAGCTCGGCCATTTCCTCGGCGCTTTTGAGGTACTGCTCTTCGCTGTAGTTCTTGGAGCGGCGCGGGTCATCCAGCGCTCGGCCTTCACCGATGCACACGCGGGTTTCGTGGGCCTCGAAGTCTTCCTTCTTGATAAAGCGCACATCGTTGGTGGCCACCAGGGGTGCGCCCAGCTTGTCGGCCAGGGCGACGGCGGCGTGCAGGTGCTCTTCATCGTTGGGGCGGTTGGTGCGCTGGACTTCCAGGTAGAAACGCTCGGGAAAGACCTGCATCCACTCACTGGCCAGCACTTCGGCTTCCTGGGGGTTGCCACCCAGCAGCGCGATACCGATTTCGCCCTCTTTAGCGGCTGAGAGCATGATCAGGCCTTCGTTGGCCTCGGCGACCCATTCGCGCTCGATGATGATCGAGCCATTGCGCTGGCCGTCGATAAAACCGCGGGAAATCAATTCGGTGAGGTTGCGGTAACCGACGCCATTCATCGCCAGCAGGCTGATGCGGCTCAGTGGGTTATCCGGGTCTTTATTGGAGAGCCACAGGTCAGCGCCGCAGATCGGCTTGATGCCGGCGCCCATGGCGTTCTTGTAGAACTTGACCAGGGAACACATGTTGTTCTGATCGGTCACCGCGACCGCAGGCATGTTCATGCCCACCAGAGTCTTGACCAGCGGTTTGATCCGTACCAGGCCGTCGACCAGGGAGTATTCAGTGTGCAGGCGTAGGTGTACGAATGAAGCCGGCATAGTGATCTCTTATACGTGGAAAACAACAAGGCCCGGATTGTACCGGGCCTTGGCAAAAACATCAGCCTCGCGACTAAACCTCGCTCAGGCTCTCCCGCGCCTCGTAAGCCTGGCGCACCGGGGCGAACGAGCGGCGGTGGATCGGCGTGGGCCCCAGGCGAGCCAGGGCTTCCAGATGAACGGGCGTCGGGTAGCCTTTATGTCCACCTATGCCGTAGCCGGGGTAGATCAATTCGAAAGCCGCCATTTCACGGTCACGGCTGACCTTTGCCAGGATCGAGGCGGCGGCAATGGCTGGCACCTTGCTATCCCCCTTCACCACCGCTTCCGCCGGCATGGCCAGCTTGGGGCAACGGTTGCCGTCGATCATCGCCAGTTTTGGCGTGACGTGCAGGCCTTCCACCGCGCGCTGCATGGCCAGCATGGTGGCGTGGAGGATGTTCAATTCGTCGATTTCTTCGACTTCGGCTCGGGCAATATGCCAGCTCAGGGCTTTCTCGCAGATCTCGTCAAAAAGCTTTTCGCGACGAGCTTCGGTGAGTTTTTTCGAGTCGTTAAGGCCCAGGATCGGGCGGTTCGGATCAAGAATCACCGCAGCCGTCACCACGGCGCCACACAACGGGCCGCGTCCGACTTCATCAACGCCAGCCACCAGTTCGTGGGCTTCGGCAACCAGGCTGAAATCCAGGCCCATTTGCGTCGTCATAGGGTTTCCTGTTTGTGGCCGATCAAGGTCAGCACGGCATCTGCCGCCTGGTTCGACGCATCACGACGCAGGGTGCGGTGAATCTCGTCGAAGCCGCGGGTCTGCTCTTCGCCACCCTCGATCAGCGGGAAGAGGGTTTGCGCCAGGGCGTCCGGCGTCGCATCGTCCTGCAACAACTCCGGCACCAGCAGGCGCTGGGCCAGCAGGTTGGGCAAGGAGATGTAAGGGCTTTTGACCATGCGCTTGAGAATCCAAAAGGTCAGCGGCGCCAGACGATAGGCCACGACCATCGGGCGCTTGTACAGCAAGGCTTCCAGGGTAGCCGTGCCGGAGGCGATCAGCACTGCATCGCAGGCCGCCAGCGCCAGGTGCGACTGGCCATCAAGCAAGGTCAACGGCAGGTTGCGGCCTTCCAGCTGTGTTTCGATCTGTACTCGGCGTTGCGGGCTGGCACAGGGCAGCACAAAACGCACCCCAGGCTTCAAGGCCATCAGACGCTCGGCCGCATCGAAAAACAGGGCACCCAGGCGGCCGACTTCCCCGCCTCGACTGCCAGGCATCAACGCAACCAGCGGGCCATCGGCCAAGCCCAGTTCGGCCCGGGCCGCCGCGCGATCGGCCTGCAACGGAATGGTATCGGCCAGGGTATGCCCGACAAACCGCACCGGCACGCCCTTCTCTTCATAGAACCTGGCCTCGAACGGCAGCAGGGTCAGCATCAGGTCGCAGCCTTCACGGATCTTCAACACGCGCTTCTGCCGCCACGCCCACACGGACGGGCTGACGTAGTGCACGGTCTTGATGCCGGCCTGACGCAACCTGAGTTCGATATTGAGGGTGAAGTCGGGCGCGTCGATTCCGATGAAAACGTCAGGCTTTTCTTCAATGAGTGTCTGGATCAACAACTTGCGGCGGGCCAGCAACTCACGCAGCCGGCCCAACACTTCCACCAGCCCCATGACCGACAGGCGTTCCATGGGGAAGTAAGAGGTGAGGCCTTCGGCCTGCATCAATGGGCCACCAACCCCGATGAATTCCACTGCAGGATGCTGGGCCTTGAGGGCCCGCATCAAACCTGCGCCCAGAATATCGCCGGAAGCTTCCCCGGCCACCAGCGCGATACGCAGATTGGCCATGATCAGCGAGTGATGCCGCGAGTCGACGCCTGGATCGAGTCGCGGAACACAGCGACTTCCGGGAACTGTGCTGCAGGCTCGGCCAGTTCGGCCAACGCCTGATCAACGGTCAGCCCCTGGCGGTAGACCACTTTGTAGGCACGACGCAGGGCGTGAATCGCATCTTCACTGAAACCACGACGGCGCATGCCTTCGAAGTTCATGCTGCGCGCTTCAGCCGGGTTGCCGAATACCGTGACAAACGCCGGTACATCCTTGCCGATGGCGGTGCCCATGCCGGAAAAGCTGTGGGCGCCGATATGGCAGTACTGATGCACCAAGGTGAAACCGGACAGGATCGCCCAATCATCAACGTGCACATGGCCCGCCAGGGCGGTGTTGTTGACCAGGATGCAGTGGTTGCCGATCACGCTGTCGTGGCCGATGTGCGCATAGGCCATGACCAGGTTGTGGTCACCCAGCGTGGTCTCGGCACGATCCTGCACGGTGCCACGGTGAATGGTCACGCCTTCACGAATGATGTTGTGATCACCGATTACCAGGCGCGTTTCCTCACCCTTGTACTTCATGTCCGGGGTGTCTTCGCCTACCGAGGAGAACTGGTAGATGCGATTGTGTTTGCCAATGCGGGTCGGACCTTTGAGGATCACGTGCGGCCCGATGACTGTCCCCTCGCCGATTTCCACACCTGCGCCGATGATCGACCACGGGCCGACCTCAACGTCGGCGGCCAGTACGGCCGACGGATCGATGATTGCGCGAGGGTCAATCAAACTCATAGTTTGCGTTCCGCACAGATGATCTCGGCGGAGCACACTGGCTTGCCGTCGACCGAGGCCTGGCATTCGAACTTCCAGATCTGACGCTTGCAACTGATGAACTTGGCTTCCAGGATCAACTGGTCACCGGGCGTGACCGGGTTGCGGAAACGCAACTTGTCGGAGCCCACGAAATAGTAAAGCGTGCCGTCGGCAGGCTTGAGGTCAAGCATTTTGAAACCAAGGATACCGGCAGCCTGGGCCATCGCTTCGATGATCAGCACGCCCGGCATGATTGGATGCGCAGGAAAGTGACCGTTGAAGAACGGTTCGTTGATGCTGACATTCTTGTAGGCACGAATGCGCTTTTCCTCGACATTGAGGTCCACTACGCGGTCCACCAGCAGGAACGGGTAACGGTGAGGCAGGTATTCGCGAATCTCGTTGATGTCCATCATTTCGGGGGGAAGCCTGTAATAAAGATTGGGGGCGGGCGGACTAAAAGCACGCCCCGCTAGCAAATCAAGGAGGCAGTCTAGCGGCTGTGCACACTTGATATGGAAATGGTATCAGCCTTCTGATGAAGCATTACCGCCAGGGGTCACGTCCCCAACACGCTTTTCCAGCTGTTTGAGACGTCGAGCCATGTCGTCGAGCTGCCTCAAGCGCGCTGCGCTCTTGCGCCATTCAGCTGCGGGCTGCATGGCGGTACCGGATGAATAGGCCCCGGGCTCGGTAATCGAGTGGGTCACCATGGTCATGCCGGTAATGAAGACGTTGTCGCACACTTCGATATGCCCCACCAGCCCAACGCCACCGGCGAGCATGCAATGCTTGCCGATCTTGGTGCTGCCGGAAATACCTACGCACGCGGCCATGGCGGTGTGATCGCCGACCTGTACGTTGTGGGCGATCTGAATCTGGTTGTCGAGCTTCACGCCATTGCCAAGCACGGTATCGGCCAGTGCCCCGCGATCAACAGCGGTATTGACGCCGATTTCCACGTCATCGCCGATCAATACACCGCCCACCTGGGCGATCTTGTTCCAGACGCCTTTCGAATTGGCGAAGCCGAAGCCCTCGCCCCCGATCACGGCACCCGATTGAATCACCACGCGCTCACCGATACGCACATCGTGGTACAGGGTCACACGGGGCGCCAACCAGCCATCGGCACCAATGGTGCAGCGTGCGCCGATAAAGCAATGCGCACCCACCGTTACCCCAGCCGCAATACGCGCGCCACTTTCGATCACCGCAAAGGCGCCAATACTTGCCGCCGGATCAACCTGGGCATCATCGGCGATCACCGCAGACGGGTGAATCCCGGCTACGGCCTTGGGCTTGGGATCGAACAGGTGCGATGCCCGTGCATAGGCCAGGTAGGGGTCAGCTACCACCAAGGCATCCCCGGCAAACCCTTCGGCGTCGGCGGCCTTCAGCAACACGGCTGCGGCTTGACTGTCGACCAGGTATTTACGGTATTGGGGATTTGCGAGGAAGCTCAACTGAGCTGGGCCAGCCTCCTGCAAGGTGGCTAGCCCAGTGATTTCTTTCTCCTTGGAGCCACGCAAGGTGGCCCCCAGGAACTCGGCCAACTCGCCGAGCTTGATAGTCGCGGTCATGGCTTACTTCAGCTGGTTCATGCGCTCGATCACCTGACGGGTGATGTCGTATTGAGGCTTGACGTCAATCACAGCGCCACGCTCGAACACCAGGTCAAAGGCACCTTTCTTGATGACTTCTTCCACAGCGCTGTCGAGTTTCGGC
The DNA here is from genome assembly GCF_013386585.1 of Pseudomonas sp. P7548. Taxonomy (GTDB): domain Bacteria; phylum Pseudomonadota; class Gammaproteobacteria; order Pseudomonadales; family Pseudomonadaceae; genus Aquipseudomonas. The sequence continues at coordinate 68,444 of NZ_JACARO010000007.1, forward strand.
TTCAGCTGTTTCAGCATTTCACGGTCGGCAACAGCCTTGGCTTCGTTCAGCTCCTTGGACTGGAACTGGTAATCGCGGGCCTTTTGCTTGAATTCAAGCTCCAGACGCTCGCGCTCGCCTTGCTGCATCTTGTCACCACCGGCAACCAGACGATCCTGTATACCCTTGGCGCTGCTTTCCAGGGTTTTGAGCTTGGTCAGTTGCGGACCGAACTTCTTCTCGGCATCCACGGCGTATTTCTTGGCCGCGTCCGATTCCAGCAGGGCCATCTGATAGTTCAGGACGGCGATTTTCATTTCGGCGAAGGCCGGGGTGGTTACCAGCACAGTGGCCAGCAGAACCAATTGAGTCAACTTACGCACGATGTACTCCTACAGAATCCGTTGTCGTTATCTTGGGTCAGACGCTTAGAACGTCTGGCCGAGGGAGAATTGGAAAATCTGGGTTTCAGCGTTATCCGGTTTCTTGATCGGCATGGCCAGAGCAAAGCTCAACGGGCCGAGCGCAGTCACCCACGTCACACCCACACCCACAGAACTGGCGAGGTTGCTCAGACTGATGTCGTTGCACTGGGTCTGAGACTTCACGCCACTCGGGTTGGTGATCTGGTCGCACTTGGAGTCGAACACGTTACCCACGTCCCAGAATACCGAGGTCCGCAGCGAACGCTGATCCTTGACGAATGGCAGCGGGAACAGAATTTCCGCACCACCCTGGATCAACACGTTGCCACCGAACGGCAGCGGGTCGTTGTCCGAGTCAGCCACTGTGCCATTGTTGCCGGTTACGCCAACACCACGGCTCGGAGTACCACGCGGGCCGAGGGTGCTGTCCTTGAAACCACGTACAGAGTTGAAGCCACCTGCGTAGTAGTTCTCGTAGAACGGTAGACCATGAGTCGAACCATAACCATCGCCATAACCCAATTCGGTGTGCAGGCGCATGGTGTAGTTGTCACTCAATGGCTGGAACAACTGGCCACGGTAGTCGAGCTTGAAGAACGACAGGTCGCTGCCCGGCGTGGTTGCTTCCAAAGTCAGGCTCTGGGAATGGCCACGGGTTGCCAGTACGCCTTTGTTCAAGGTCGACTCAGACCAGCCGGCCGATGCCTTGAAGTTCAGGAACTTGTCACCTTCGGTACGCACGAAGTTGAAGATCTCGTCCACGGTGTACACACCGGTCTTGATCTCATCCTGTTGCGCGGTCAGGCCGAACGTCAGACGCGAAGTTTCGCTGATCGGGTAACCGATGTTGACACCGGCACCCAGGCTGTCGATCGCATAGCTTGCAACGTCAACGTCGAGGTCTTTGTAGTCGGTGGTGCGGTAGAAGGCGTTGTAGCCCAGGCTCACACCGTCAGCAGTCCAGTAGGGGTCGACATAACCGAAGTTGTAGCGGCTCTGGTATTCGCTTCGGGTCAGGCCGATGGACACCTTGTTACCGGTACCAAGGAAGTTGTTCTGGGTAATCGAACCACCGAGGATCAGACCCGCACTCTGTGCAAAGCCGACGCTTGCGGTGATCGAACCCGACGCTTGTTCTTCCACGGCGTAGTTCACGTCAACCTGGTCATCCACACCCGGTACAGCCGGTGTCTCGACGTTGACTTCCTTGAAGAAGCCCAGGCGCTCAAGACGGGTCTTGGACTGGTCGATCAGGTAAGTCGACGCCCAGCCACCTTCCATCTGGCGCATTTCACGGCGCAGCACTTCGTCCGCAGACTTGGTGTTGCCACGGAAATTGATACGGTTCACGTAGGCACGCTTGCCTGGGTCGACAACGAAGGTGATGTCCACGGTATGGTCATCATCATGCGGGGTCGGCACGCCGTTGACGTTGGCGAAGGTATAGCCTTCGTTACCCAGGCGGCGGGTGATCAGTTCGGAAGTGGTGGTCATCAGCTTGCGCGAGAACACCTGGTTCTTCTGCACCAGCAGCAGGGCCTTGACCTGGTCTTCAGGGACTTTCAGGTCGCCGCTGAGCTTCACGTCACGAACGGTGTACTTCTCGCCTTCGTTGACGTTGACAGTGATATAGACGTGTTTCTTGTCCGGCGTGATGGACACCTGGGTCGAAGCGATATCCATGTTGATATAGCCACGGTCCAGGTAGTAGGAACGCAGGCGCTCCAGGTCACCGGAGAGTTTTTCACGGGCGTACTTGTCATCGTTCTTGAAGAACGACAACCAGTTGGTGGTCTTGAGTTCGAACAGATCGATCAGGTCGTCATCAGAGAACTTGGTGTTGCCCACCACGTTGATGTGCTGAATGGCAGCCACGGTGCCTTCGTTGATGTTGACCTTCAGGCCGACACGGTTGCGAGGCTGCGGGATCACTTCTGTTTCCACGGTCGCGGAGTAGCGGCCCTGGGCAACGTACTGGCGTTGCAGTTCGTTACGCACACCCTCAAGGGTGGCGCGCTGGAAGATCTCGCCTTCGGCCAGGCCGGATTGCTTGAGGCCCTTCATCAGGTCTTCAGTGGAGATCGCCTTGTTGCCCTCGATCTCGATACTGGCGACGGAAGGTCGCTCGACGACGGTGATGACCAGGACGTTGCCTTCGCGACCCAGTTGGATATCTTGAAAGAACCCGGTTTTGAACAGCGCACGAGTGGATTCCACCAGGCGACGGTCATCAGCCTGTTCCCCGACGTTCAACGGCAAGGCACCAAAGACGCTACCCGCGGAAACCCGCTGGAGGCCGTTGACGCGAATATCGGAGATAGTGAAGGACTCGGCGTGAACTTCGGCGATCATCAATACGGTGAGAACCGCAGTTAGCAGCAGACGTTTCATGAAGTCCTTTCTTATTCCAACTGGCAATAAACAAACTGCCGCAAAATGCGGCAGATTCGCAATTCAGCGAAGCGTTACAGTCGTCCCAGATCGTTGACCAGGGCTAACAACATCACCCCGACCACCAAACTGATACCGATCTGTATCCCCCAACCCTGCACCCGATCCGACAAGGGGCGACCACGCACCCACTCGACCAGATAAAACAACAGATGCCCCCCATCCAATACTGGAATGGGCAGCAAATTCAGAACCCCCAGGCTAATACTCAGATAAGCCAGGAAATTCAGGAAATCTGCGACACCCGACTGGGCAGAAGCGCCCGCCACTTTAGCAATGGTTATCGGTCCACTCAAGTTTTTTACCGAGAGCTCGCCGAACAACATTTTCTTGAGGGATTCGAGGGTCAGCACGCTCATGGTCCAAGTGCGTTTTGCACCTTCGCCAATCGCTGCCAAAGGCCCGAAACTGACCTCCCGAACCATCGACGGCGGCCACTCTACGCCCTTGACTCCAGCACCCAGGTAGCCCCCGGCCGCCTTGGCTTCCCCGCGTACCGACAAGGTCACAGGGACGTCGATTTGAGCACCATCGCGCTCAACTTTCAGCACAATTTTGGTATCAGGGCGTACACGCACCAGATCGACCACTTGCTGCCAGTCACCCAGCGACTGACCATCAAGCGCCAGCAGGCGATCGCCGGTTTTCAGGCCTGCAGCCTGGGCCGGACCTTTCGGGTCCAGCTCGGCAAGTACCGGCGGCAGCGCAGGACGCCATGGGCGAATACCCAGGGATTTGATCGGATCAGGCTCATCAGCGCCCTTAAGCCAATGATCCAGGACCAGCTCACGCGGGGTTTCAGTGGTGGAGTCTTGCTCACGCACTACCACATTGACGGTGCCGCTTTCGCCCAGGCGACGAACCAACTGCAGGTTGACCGCGCCCCAGCCAGTGGTAGGTTCGCCATCAATGGAAACAATTTCCTGCCCGGCAACCAGGCCAGCCTTGGCCGCCAGGCTGTCCGCCTCGACCGCACCGATGACCGGGCGCACCTGTTGGCTGCCCAGCATGGCCAAGACCCAGAAGAACACCATCGCCAACAGGAAGTTGGCAATCGGGCCCGCAGCCACAATGGCGATACGCTGACGAACGGTCTTGCGGTTGAAGGATTGGTCCAGTTGATCGGCCGGCACTTCGCCTTCACGTTCATCGAGCATCTTGACGTAGCCGCCCAGCGGAATGGCTGCAATCACGAACTCGGTACCATGGCGATCGTGCCAGCGGACCAACGGCATGCCGAAACCGACGGAAAAGCGCAATACCTTGACGCCGCAACGACGCGCCACCCAAAAGTGGCCGAATTCGTGGAAGGTAACCAGCACACCCAGAGCAACCAGGGTGCCGACAATCATGTAGAGCGCACTCATCTAATTTCTCCGCATTCCAATCCAGTGCCTGAAGGCCTACTGCGCCGACAGACTAACGCGCATTGCGGTTCAACCATTGCCCGGCCAGCGCTCGAGCCTTTGCATCCGCCTCAAACACCGCGCCCAGATCATTCACCGCGACCACAGGTTCAAGGCTCAGCACGTCCTCGATGATACTCGCGATCTGCGGAAAGCGGATGCGCCCATCAAGAAACGCCGCCACCGCCACTTCATTGGCCGCATTGAGCATGGCTGGCGCGCTGTTGCCCGCCTCGGCCGCTTGCCGCGCCAGACGCAGGCATGGGAAGCGCTGCTCGTCCGGCGCCTCGAAGTCCAGGCGGGCGATGGCAAACAAATCCAGAGGCGCAACCCCGGAGTCGATCCGCTCAGGCCACGCCAAGGCATTGGCGATCGGTGTGCGCATGTCGGGGTTACCCAGCTGCGCCAATACCGAACCATCCACATAGTCGACCAGGGAATGAATCACACTTTGCGGGTGAATCACCACCTCGACCTGGTCCGGCCGGGCATCGAACAGCCAGCAGGCTTCGATCAGCTCCAGGCCCTTGTTCATCATGCTGGCTGAGTCTACGGAGATTTTGCGCCCCATGGACCAGTTCGGATGAGCACAGGCCTGATCCGGAGAGACATGCTCCAACTCCGCCGAAGGCGTCTGACGGAACGGGCCACCCGAAGCGGTCAGCAGAATGCGACGCACGCCTACCTGGCTCAGACCACGGGAAAAATCCCCCGGCATGCACTGGAAAATCGCGTTGTGCTCACTGTCGAGAGGCAGCAGTACGGCGCCGCTCTTGCGCACCGCCTGCATGAAGAGTGCGCCAGACATCACCAGCGCTTCTTTATTGGCCAGCAGGATCTTCTTGCCCGCATCGACAGCCGCGAGCGTCGGACGCAGGCCCGCAGCGCCAACGATGGCTGCCACGACGGTATCGACCTCGGCATCCGCCGAAACCTGGCAAAGCCCCTCCTCGCCCACCAACACTTGAGTGGCGAGCCCGACAGCGCGCAGGTCGTCCTGCAAGCCACGGGCTGCCGCCGCCTCAGGTACTACAGCAAAACGCGGCGCGTGGCGCACGCACAACGCCAGCAGCTCACTCAGACGCGTAAACCCGGTCAGGGCAAAGACCTGATAACGGTCCGGGTGGCGAGCAATCACATCAAGGGCGCTCAACCCTACCGAGCCGGTTGCACCCAGCACGGTCACTTGCTGCAGGCGGCTCACGAAGCGGTCATCCACAACAGCACTGCAAAGATCGGGATCGCAGCAGTCAGGCTGTCGATACGGTCCAGCACACCACCGTGACCTGGCAGCAGGTTGCTGCTGTCCTTGATCCCGGCCTGGCGCTTGAACATGCTCTCAGTGAGGTCGCCAACCACCGAAATAAACACGACGACAGCGGTGCCCAACAAGGCCAGGAAAATCTCCCTCACCGACCAATCGCGCACAACACCGACCACCAGCGTAATGACCAGAGTCAACGCCAGACCACCGTACACGCCCTCCCAGCTCTTGCCCGGGCTCACGGCCGGCGCTAGCTTGCGCTTGCCAAAGGCCCGACCCGAGAAGTACGCACCGATATCAGCACCCCACACCAACACCATCACCGCCATGATCAGCCAGTTGCCCATGGGCGAATTCTTGATCTCCACCAACCCTTGCCAGGCCGGCAGCAGAATCAGCAAACCAATCACCAGCTTGCTGGCAACACTGGACCAGTGACCACTGGTACGCGGAAACGTCAGCACCAGGAAGGTCGCCAGCGCCCACCACAACACCGCCGCCCCCAACACCCAAGGCACGACGATGCTCGACAGGGTATGCATCAGAAACAGCAGCACCGCGACCACCGCGGCGTACACCACGCGTGGCAATTGCGCATTGAAACCCGCCAGGCGCGCCCATTCCCAGGCGCCCAGGGTCACGACCAGGCCGATAAACAGCGCAAAGCCGGAACCATCGAGCAGGAAGAACCCGCACAAGGCGATCGGCAACAGGATCAGTGCAGTGATGATTCGTTGTTTAAGCATTTAAACCCGGGCTCCAGCTTCGATCTGCTCGCTCGTTTTACCGAAGCGACGCTGACGGGAAGCGAAATCGGCCAGCGCATTGCGCATGGCATCGTGTTTGAAGTCCGGCCAGAACAGGTCGGAGAAGTACAGCTCGGTGTAAGCCAGCTGCCACAGCAGGAAATTGCTGATGCGATGCTCACCACCGGTACGAATGCACAGGTCAGGTAACGGCAAGTCACCGGTGACCAGGCAGGTCTGCAACAGTTCAGGCGTGATGTCATCCGGCCGCAGATGACCGGCCTGCACTTCGCGGGCAAGGCGTTGCGCCGCTTGGGCGATATCCCACTGGCCACCGTAGTTGGCTGCGATCTGCAGCACAAAACGATTGGCGCCAGCCGTGATAGCCTCGGCCTCGCGCATGGCAGCCTGCAGTTCCGGATGAAACCGCGAGCGATCACCAATGATGCGCAGGCTGATGTTGTTGTCGTTGAGACGCTTGGCCTCACGACGCAGAGCCTTGAAGAACAGGTCCATCAAAGCGCTGACTTCTTCGGCAGGCCGCTGCCAGTTTTCACTGGAGAAGGCGAACAAGGTCAGCACCTCGACCTTGGCTTCGGCGCACACCTCAATCACGGCCCGCACCGCATCGACACCCGCTTTATGCCCGGCTACACCCGGCATAAAGCGTTTCTTCGCCCAGCGATTATTCCCATCCATGATGATCGCGACATGGCGCGGCACCACAGAGGGTACAGTCTGCTTGGTCTTTTCCATGAAGGCGTCCTGACCCCTTATACGGCCATCAGGTCCTTTTCTTTTTCTTCCGTGGCCTTGGTGATCTGGGCCTCGGCATCTTTAGTCAGCTTGTCGATATCGGCAACGGCACGACGCTCTTCGTCTTCGCTGATTTCCTTGTCCTTGACCAGCTTCTTCAGGTCACCCAAGGCATCGCGACGGATGTTGCGCACGGCCACACGGGCATCTTCTGCAGCGCTGCGTGCCTGCTTGGTGAAGCCCTTGCGGGTTTCTTCGGTCAGGGCAGGCATGGAGATCAGCAGCAACTCACCCAGGTTGGTCGGGTTGAGGTTCAGGCCAGCGCTCTGGATTGCCTTGTCAACGGCAGCGAGCATGTTGCGCTCGAATGCCACGACCTGCAGGGTGCGCGAGTCTTTCACGGTGACGTTGGCCACGCTGCTCAGCGGAGTGTCGGCGCCGTAGTAAGGCACCATCACGCTGCCCAGGATGCTTGGGTGCGCCTTGCCGGTACGAATCTGGCCGAATGCATGGCTCAGAGACTCCAGGGATTTCTGCATACGCGCTTGGGCGTCTTTCTTGATTTCGTTGATCATTGTTGGCCTTCCTCGATCAGAGTCCCTTCCGCGCCGCCGTGTACGATATTCAGCAGGGCGCCGGGCTTGTTCATGTTAAATACGCGCAGCGGCATCTTGTGGTCGCGGCACAGGCAAATTGCCGTCAGATCCATCACGCCCAGCTTGCGATCCAGCACTTCATCGTAGGTCAGATGATCGAACTTCTCGGCATGCGGGTCTTTGAATGGGTCTGCGGTGTACACACCATCCACCTTGGTGGCCTTGAGCACCACGTCAGCATCGATCTCGATGGCACGCAGGCAAGCAGCCGAATCAGTGGTGAAGAACGGGTTACCCGTGCCAGCGGCAAAGATCACCACTTCCTTGGCATTCAGGTGGCGCATGGCTTTACGACGATCATAGTGATCGGTCACGCCGACCATGGAAATAGCCGACATCACGATGGCCGAGATATTGGCGCGCTCCAGAGCGTCGCGCATGGCCAGGGCGTTCATCACAGTGGCCAGCATGCCCATGTGGTCGCCCGTGACCCGATCCATCCCGGCCGCACTCAGTGCAGCGCCGCGGAACAGGTTGCCGCCACCGATCACCAGACCGACTTGTACGCCGATTCCGACCAACTGGCCGACCTCCAGCGCCATGCGGTCGAGCACCTTGGGATCGATCCCGAACTCTTCCGAGCCCATCAGGGCCTCGCCGCTAAGCTTGAGTAGAATGCGTTTATAGCGAGCCTGATAACCACTGCCCTGCTGAGCCATTGCGAATCTCTCCTGCGGCGTATTTTTTAAAAATTCTTGGCGAGCCGTTTACGGCTTGCGTTCACTCTAGCTGGACGCTATCACAGCGCCATCGGAACACGGCTTTGTAAGCCAGTTCCGAGGGGAAGCCAAATAAAATCAGCCTTCCCATTTGAAAAGAGGCTGCGCGCGTGAGCGGGCAGCCTCTTTCGGGCGACAGTTTAAAACTGTCTTATTGCTTGGCGGCAGCCAGCTGGGCAGCAACTTCTTCAGCGAAGTTGTCGACCGGCTTCTCGATGCCTTCGCCTACTTTGAAGTAGGTGAAGGAAACGATTTCAGCACCGGCTTTCTTGGCCAGGTCGCCAACCTTGATTTCAGGGTTCTTGACGAACGCCTGCTCAACCAGGCTTGCTTCAGCCAGGAACTTGCTGATACGGCCTTTGACCATGTTCTCAACAATGTTTTCTGGCTTGCCTTTGATTTTTTCTTCGTTCAGCTGCAGGAACACAGCTTTTTCACGCTCGATCGCTTCGGCCGAAACTTCCGAAGGCAGCAGGAACTCAGGGTTGCTTGCAGCAACGTGCATAGCGATGTCTTTGGCCAGCTCTACGTCGCCACCTTTCAGAACAACCGCTACACCGATCTTGTTGCCGTGCAGGTAACCACCAACCACGTCACCTTCAACGCGGGCCAGGCGACGGATGTTGACGTTTTCGCCAACCTTGCCGACCAGTACCAGGCGAGCAGCTTCTTGAGCTTCGATCAGAGGCTCAACGGTGGTCAGCTTGTCAGCGAATGCTTTTTCAACGCTGGCAGCCACGAATGCCTTGAAGTCGTCCTGCAGAGCCAGGAAGTCGGTCTGCGAGTTCACTTCCAGCAGAACAGCGGACTTACCGTCTTCTTTCAGAGCGATAGCGCCTTCAGCAGCTACGTTGCCTGCTTTCTTGGCGGCCTTGATGGCGCCCGAAGCACGCATGTCGTCGATGGCTTTTTCGATGTCGCCGCCGGCCTTGGTCAAGGCCTTTTTGCAATCCATCATGCCTTCGCCGGTACGCTCACGCAGTTCTTTAACCAACGCTGCAGTAATCTCTGCCATTTCAAAATCCTCTTGGATAGGTTTTCAACCATTCCACCCGATCAAACGGGCGATCAATTCTTCCCGAACCACCCTTGTAGGCCGCTGCACGTTACAAATGATGTAGCTGCGCTGCCGACAAATGGTTTTCGAGGTGGCAAAAAGGGGGCCAAGCCCCCTTTTTGCTTACTGAGTCAACGCCAGGGCGCTATTACTCAGCGGCAGCTACCGGAGCTTCTTCAACGAACTGCTCGGTACCACCAGCAACGTGGTTGCGACCACGGATTACAGCGTCAGCCATCGAACCCATGTACAGCTGGATAGCGCGGATTGCGTCATCGTTGCCTGGGATGATGTAGTCAACGCCTTCCGGGCTGCTGTTGGTATCGACTACGCCGATAACAGGGATGCCCAGCTTGTTGGCTTCGGTGATCGCGATGCGCTCGTGATCAACGTCGATAACGAACAGTGCGTCAGGCAGACCGCCCATGTCCTTGATACCACCCAGGGAACGATCGAGCTTTTCCAGGTCACGGGAGCGCATCAGCGCTTCTTTCTTGGTCAGCTTGGCGAAAGTACCGTCTTCGGCTTGTACTTCAAGGTCACGCAGACGCTTGATGGAAGCACGGATGGTCTTGAAGTTGGTCAGCATGCCGCCCAACCAGCGGTGATCGACGTACGGCGAACCGCAACGTGCTGCTTCTTCAGCAACGATCTTGCCAGCGGAACGCTTGGTGCCGACGAACAGAATCTTGTTTTTGCCCTGGGCCAGACGCTCTACGAAAGTCAGAGCTTCGTTGAACATTGGCAGGGTTTTTTCAAGGTTGATGATGTGGATCTTGTTACGCGCGCCGAAAATGTATTTACCCATTTTCGGGTTCCAGTAACGGGTCTGGTGACCGAAGTGCACACCGGCCTTCAGCATATCGCGCATATTGACTTGGGACATGATAGTTCCTTAATAAGTCGGGTTTGGCCTCCACGTATCCCAATGACCAACCAGCGGCATCAAGGCCTCCGGCACCCAGGTCATCGTGTCGACACGTGTGTGGATTTAAGCTTTGCGGGGTATCCCCGGAAAGCGGCGCATTTTATACCACAGCATCGACGAAAACGAAACCCGCAATCACATCTGCCGCCAACCGCGTTCACGCAAGCCCTTGAATAGAGCCCACAACCCCCTACCTTATAGAGAGAAGCGATTATCAGAGGCTCATGATTTGAGGCCATCGTCTGATAGAATCGCGTTTTTTGTGGCTTGTGCGAATTCTGTAACCTTTTGTCGCACGCCCGTAAACCGTATTGATTTCAGCGCGTCGCGCTAGAGAGAGCCTGTATGACCGTAAGTTTGAAAACCGCCGAAGACATCGCCGGCATGCGCATCGCCGGCAAACTGGCTGCCGACGTGCTGGAAATGATCGCCGAACACGTCAAGCCCGGCGTCACCACCGACACCCTGAACCAGATCTGCCACGACTATATAGTCAATGTGCAAAAGGCCATCCCTGCCCCGTTGAACTACAAGGGTTTCCCCAAGTCCATCTGCACCTCGGTCAACCACGTGGTCTGCCACGGGATCCCGGGCGACAAGCCCCTGAAGGACGGCGACACCCTGAACATCGACGTCACCGTGATCAAGGACCGCTACTTCGGCGACACCAGCCGCATGTTCCACGTCGGCACCGTGCCGGTCTGGGCCGAGCGCCTGTCCCAGGTGACCCAGGAATGCATGTACAAGGCCATCGAGATCGTGAAACCCGGCTGCCGCCTGGGCGACATCGGCGAAGTGATCCAGAAGCACGCCGAAAAGAACGGTTTCTCGGTGGTGCGCGAGTTCTGCGGCCACGGCATCGGCACTGTGTTCCACGAAGAGCCACAGATCCTGCACTACGGCCGCGCCGGCACCGGTATGGAGCTGAAAGCAGGCATGACCTTCACCATCGAACCGATGATCAACCAGGGCAAGGCCGACACCAAGGTGCTGGGCGACGGCTGGACCGCCATCACCAAGGACCGCAAGCTCTCGGCCCAGTGGGAGCACACCCTGCTGGTCACCGACACCGGCTACGAGATCTTCACCCTGCGCGCCGACGACACGATCCCGCGCACGTCGGGTGCGGCTTCGGCGTAAAGCTTGCTTAGGTTTTCCCCCCACTGTGTTGTGACTGACTGATAGATAGAAAGGAAAACCGATCGATGCCCCAGGTGGATCCCGAACTCTTCGACCGCGGCCAGTTCCAGGCCGAACTGGCGTTGAAGGCAAGCCCCATCGCCGCCTTCAAGAAGGCTATCCGCCAGGCCCGCGAGGTGCTCGATGAGCGCTTTCGCAGCGGCCGGGACATCCGCAGGCTGATCGAGGACCGCGCCTGGTTCGTCGATAACATCCTGCAAAAGGCCTGGGAGCAATTCAGTTGGAGCGAGGACGCCGACATCGCCCTGGTGGCGGTCGGCGGCTACGGGCGCGGCGAGCTGCACCCCTACTCCGACATCGACCTGCTGATCCTGCTGGACAGCGCCGACCATGAGATCTTTCGCGATTCTATCGAGCGCTTTCTCACCCTGTTGTGGGACATCGGCCTGGAAGTCGGCCAGAGCGTGCGCTCGGTGGACGAATGCGCCGAAGAGGCCCGCGCCGACCTGACCGTCATCACCAACCTGATGGAAAGCCGCACCATCGCCGGCCCCGAACGCCTGCGCCAGCGCATGCTCGAAGTCACCAGCACCGCGCACATGTGGCCAAGCAAGGACTTCTTCCTGGCCAAACGCGCCGAGCAGAAGGCCCGGCACCACAAATACAACGACACCGAATACAACCTGGAACCCAACGTCAAGGGCTCGCCCGGTGGCCTGCGGGATATCCAGACGATTTTGTGGGTTGCCCGTCGCCAGTACGGCACCCTGAACCTGCGGGCCCTGGCCGGCGAAGGTTTCCTGGTGGAAAGCGAAAACGCCCTGCTGGCCTCCTCCCAGGAGTTCCTGTGGAAAGTGCGCTACGCCTTGCACATGCTCGCCGGACGCTCCGAAGACCGCCTGCTGTTCGACCACCAGCGCTCCATCGCCACCCTGCTGGGCTTTGAAGGTGAAGACGCGAAGACCAGCATCGAAAGCTTCATGCAGCAGTATTACCGGGTGGTCATGAGCATTGCCCAGCTCAGCGACCTGATCATCCAGCACTTCGAAGAAGTGATCCTGGCGCCCGAGGATGAAGCGCCGCCGCAGCCGATCAACGCGCGTTTCCAACTGCACGACGGCTATATCGAGGCGCGCAACGACAACGTCTTCAAACGCACCCCGTTCGCCATGCTGGAGATCTTCGTGCTGATGGCCCAGCAGCCGGAAATCAAGGGCGTGCGCGCCGACACCATCCGTTTGCTGCGGGAAAACCGTCACCTGATCGACGATGACTTTCGCAACGATATCCGCAACACCAGCCTGTTCATCGAGCTGTTCAAGTGCAAGATCGGCATCCACCGCAACCTGAGGCGCATGAACCGCTACGGCATCCTCGGGCGCTACCTGCCGGAATTCGGCTTTATCGTTGGGCAGATGCAGCACGACCTGTTCCACATCTACACCGTGGACGCCCACACCCTGAACCTGATCAAGCACCTGCGTAAGCTGCAGTACACCCAGGTGTCAGAGAAATTCCCGCTGGCCAGCAAGCTCATGGCCAAGCTGCCCAAGCCGGAGCTGATCTACCTCGCTGGCCTGTACCACGACATCGGCAAGGGCCGCCATGGCGACCACTCGGAAGTCGGCGCCGTCGACGCCGAGGCGTTCTGCCAGCGCCACCAGTTGCCCCTGTGGGACAGCCGCCTGATCGTCTGGCTGGTGCAGAACCACCTGGTGATGTCCACCACTGCCCAGCGCAAGGACTTGTCCGACCCGCAGGTGATCCACGACTTCGCCGGCATCGTCGGCGATGAAACCCGTCTCGACTACCTGTATGTACTGACCGTCTCCGACATCAACGCCACCAACCCCACGCTGTGGAACTCGTGGCGTGCCAGCCTGTTGCGCCAGCTCTACACCGAGACCAAGCGCGCCTTGCGCCGTGGCCTGGAAAACCCGGTGGACCGCGAAGAGCAGATCCGCCGCACCCAAAGCGCCGCCCTGGACATCTTGGTGCGTGGCGGCAACGACCCGGACGATGTCGAGCAACTCTGGTCGCAACTGGGCGACGACTACTTCCTGCGCCACACCGCCGGCGATGTGGCCTGGCACAGTGACGCGATCCTGCAGCAGCCGGCCGATGGCGGGCCTTTGGTGCTGATCAAGGAAACCACCCAGCGCGAATTCGAAGGCGGTACGCAGATCTTCATCTATGCGCCGGACCAGCACGACTTCTTCGCCGTGACCGTGGCCGCCATGGACCAGCTCAACCTGAACATTCATGACGCACGGGTCATCACCTCCAGCAGCCAGTTCACCCTCGACACCTACATCGTGCTCGACACCGACGGCGACTCGATTGGTGACAACCCGGTGCGGGTGAAAAAGATCCGCGAAGGCCTTACCGAGGCCCTGCGCAACCCTGACGACTACCCGACCATCATCCAGCGCCGGGTACCGCGCCAGCTCAAGCACTTTGCGTTTGCGCCCCAGGTGACCATTTCCAACGACGCCCAGCGGCCGGTAACCGTGCTGGAACTCAGCGCACCGGATCGCCCGGGGTTGCTGGCACGCATCGGCGGGATCTTCCTGGAGTTCGACCTGTCGTTGCAGAACGCCAAGATTGCGACCCTCGGCGAGCGCGTGGAAGACGTGTTCTTCATCACCGACGCCGATAACCAGCCGCTGTCCGACCCTGAGCTGTGCCTGCGCTTGCAGGAAGCCATCGTGCAGCAGTTGAGCGTGACCCAAGAGCCTGGGGTCGAGCTCACCCGGCTGACTATTTGATTATTGAATGTGTTAACCCGATTCATGTGGGAGCTGGCTTGCCTGCGATAGGGCCGCCACGGTGTATCTGGCACAGCGAGGCGAAGCCATCGCAGGCAAGCCAGCTCCCACAGGGTCTGCGCTTACCTAAGAGACTTTTATGAACAACGCCCTGAACCAGCTCCAGCCCTACCCGTTCGAAAAACTGCGTGCCCTGCTGGGCAGCGTCACGCCGAACCCGGACAAGCGCCCGATTGCGCTGTCCATCGGCGAACCCAAACACAAGTCACCTGAGTTCGTCGCCAAGGCCCTGGCCGACAGCCTTGACCAGATGGCGGTGTACCCGACCACCCTGGGCATCCCGGCCTTGCGCGAGGCCATTGGCGCCTGGTGCGAACGCCGCTTCAATGTACCCAAGGGTTGGCTCGACCCGGCGCGCAACATCCTGCCGGTCAACGGCACCCGCGAGGCGCTGTTCGCCTTCACCCAGACCGTGGTCAATCGCGGTGACGACGCCCTGGTGGTGAGCCCGAACCCGTTCTATCAGATCTACGAAGGCGCGGCGTTCCTGGCCGGGGCCAAGCCGCACTACCTGCCTTGCCTGGATGCCAACGGCTTCAACCCGGATTTCGATGCCGTGACGCCGGACATCTGGAAGCGCTGCCAGATCCTGTTCCTGTGCTCCCCGGGTAACCCGACCGGCGCGCTGATCCCGGTCGATACCCTGAAAAAACTCATCACCCTGGCCGACGAACATGACTTCGTCATCGCCGCCGACGAGTGCTACAGCGAACTGTACTTCGACGAACAAACCCCACCACCGGGCCTGTTGAGCGCCTGCGTCGAGCTGGGCCGCCAGGACTTCAAGCGCTGCGTGGTGTTCCATAGCCTGTCCAAGCGCTCCAACCTGCCAGGCCTGCGCTCCGGTTTTGTGGCCGGCGACGCCGACATCCTCAAGGCCTTCCTGCTGTACCGCACCTACCACGGCTGCGCGATGCCGGTGCAAACCCAGCTGGCCAGCATTGCAGCCTGGAAAGACGAAGCCCATGTGCTGGCCAACCGTGACCTGTACCGCGAGAAATTCGACGCCGTGCTAGCCATTCTCAAGCCGGTACTGGATGTGCAGGCACCGGATGGCGGGTTCTACCTGTGGCCGAATGTGAATGGAGACGATGCCACCTTTTGTCGCGACCTGTTCGAGCAAGAACACGTAACCGTGGTTCCGGGTTCCTACCTGTCGCGGGAAGTGGATGGCTTCAACCCGGGTGCAGGGCGAGTGCGTTTGGCACTGGTTGCACCACTGGCGGAGTGCGTGGAGGCGGCTGAGCGAATTCGCGATTTTGTCCAGCGCACTCAGTAACCCTTGCCAACCCCGCACTGTGCAACACAGTGCGGGGCCTTGCTCACTTGAACAAGGGGAACCAGAATTTCGCGCTTAACACTCATTGGGACATTCCCTTGGAGTACAGCGCATGAACCCGACCGCTCAACTTTCTGGCAACGTTCATTTCCCACTGCCGCCCTTAGATAGCGAAACTCCCACCTCTGCGCGCACCGGCCGGACCAAAAGAGGCCTCGCAGACACAACCAAACGCTGGCCCGCAGGCGTCATAACCGTTGCTATTGACCTTAGAGACCAGAAAAGCAAGGCTCTGGTGATAGATGCGATCAGGGAGTGGGCGCATAACACTCCCGCCCTTCAATTTCGGGTTGTCGATGGCAGAGAGGGCGATATTCGAATCTCTGATGACCCAGGCATCAAGAGAAACTGGTCCGCGATTGGCACCGACGCGAAAAACGTGCCGCTGAGCGAACCGACGATGCACTTGGAACGACTCGATGATTCGAGGGAATTCCGTGCAAATGCGCTGCACGAATTCGGCCATGCCCTGGGGCTGCTGCACGAACACCAAAACCCTGAGCACGATATCAACTGGGACATAGACGCTGTTTACGAAGGTTACACCAGCGAGCACTTCCCGAAAGAGCTCGTCTATAGTCAGTTCCTGAAACTACCTGTTGGCGACCATTTGCTCGTCACCCGCTATGACAGTAAGTCCATCATGCATTACGACTTCCCGGATATTGTCACCCTTGATGGAAGAGGTGTCGGTGCCAATACCCATCTCTCGGAAGGAGACAAAGCCATCGTACGCAAACTATACAAATTACCCACCTGATAGTTACTCAGTGCGAACCTCTACTTCATCACTCCCAAGTTCGCTTCGCTCATATCCAGATCCGCCAACACTTCCCTCAACACGTCATCACCCATCTGGTGATGACGGCTCAAGCTATACAACTCCAGGCGCTGCGCCCGCAGGGCCCTGAGCCACAACTTGCGCTCAAGCAGATCTATCTGTTGCGCCAGCGCCTGGGCTTGGGCCGAGTCGTTGCAGAACGCCACGATTGCGACCCTCGGCGAGCGCGTAAGACGTGTTCTTCATCACCGACGCCGATAACCAGCCGCTGTCCGACCCGGAGCTGTGCCTGCGCTCGCAGGAAGCCATCGTCGTGACCCAGGAGCCTGGCGTCGAGCTCACGCGCCTGACTATATAAATTTTAATGTTGTGGACGTGGCTCATGTGGGAGCTGGCTTGCCTGCGATGGCATCGCCTCGATGCGAACATGTGAAAGCGGCGGAGCGGGTTCGTGCGTTTATTCAGCGTCATCAGTCATCAAACACGCCCGCACTGCGCAATGCAGTGCGGGATGCTGAGCATTTCCTACAGCGCCACAAGTATTAAGCTACGCCTTTGTTGGAACGTTTCCCTCAAACAGCACCACTACATGGACTCCAGACTCCTTTCGTCAGCGAGGCCGTGCATTTTGAGCATCAACCCTACTGCCCATCCAACAGCCGCCGCCCCTGAGCATGCCTACAACAACCAGGCGCCGGAAACATCCGCGCTCAGTAGAAAAAAACGTGGCGTGGCATTCCCTGCGGACCTTTGGCCACAACACTCGACACTCAAGATCTCGTTGATTGGCATGACGCCGGAGCAAGAGCAACTCACCAAAACCAGCATCAATAAGTGGGCGCCTCACGTCAATCTGACGTTTGAGTTCACCCAATCACCCGACGCCGATATCAGGATTGCAGCGGACAATAATTCCTATGGGGGCTCATCGACAGTCGGCGTAAATGCGAAGAAGGTTCCCGCCCAAAAGCCCACGATGGTTATCGGTTTTGCACACGGCTTGGTTGCAAAAACCAGCCAGACGGTAGCGCATGAGTTCGGCCATGCCTTGGGTTTGAAGCATGAGCACCAACATCCCTACCGGACTTTAGAGTTCAATGCAGAAAACGTCTATCAAGAGCACGATCGCTACAAACAACCCAGGAAAGAGGCTGACGACCAAATACTGAAAAAATTTGATCCTCGCCAGGTTTATTCTTCTCAGTATGACCCGCGCTCAATCATGCACTACAGCATGCCGGGGGAGTACTTCACTAACGGCATGCCCACATCCGAGAACTATGAACTGTCAGAAACCGACAAACAGTTCATCCGTGCGCTGTACCCTAAAAACCGATAGAGCCCCTGAGACTTATTTCAGCGATCCCAGGTTCGCTTCGCTCATATCCAGCTCCGCTAACACCTCCCGCAACACGTCATCACCAATCTGGTGATGACGGCTCAAGCTATACAATTCCAGGCGCTGCGCCCGCAGGGCCTTGAGGCGCAACTTGCGCTCAAGCAGGTCCATCTGTTGCGCCAGCGCCTGGGCCTCGGCCGAGTCGTTGAACACTTCCAACTGGTGGCGGTATTCCGACATCAAGCGTGCCTTCAACTCAGCAGCGAGCGCGGCCTGGGCGGCGTCCTGGGTTTCGGTTTCAGCAAGTTCCTCGGTTTCCAGGGCATGAATCGCGGCCACGGCGGTTTTCTTCCAGGCCTCGCGAACCTCGTTGTGGCGCTTCTCATCGGGACTCTTTTCGACGCCGCGCAACAACAGTGGCAAGGCAATGCACGCAGCAATCAGCGATAACAGGATCACCCCTGCCGCGATAAAGGTCAGCAGGTCACGCTCGGGAAAGTCCTGCCCCGGCGCCAGCAGCAGCGGCACCGACATCACACCGGCCAGCGTCACTGCACCGCGCACGCCACCGACGGTGAGCAACCAGCATGAACGCGCCGTTGGCACCAGCGTCAGCTCACCTTTGCCTCGCAGCCTGCGCAGCAAACCCGACAGCCGCCAAATACTCTGTACCCAGATAAAGCGCAGCACCAGCAACACCAGGAAGATCGCCACCACGTCCAGGCAGCGATACAACAAGGTCGGCCACAACGTCGGCTCATGGCTGACCACCGCCTTGATGATGTCCGGCAGTTGCAGGCCCAGCAGCAGGAAGATCAAGCCGTTGAAAGCAAACTCCAACAACGACCAGACGCTGCGGTTGAGCAAACGCGTGCTCGTCTGGCGCGGCAGCAGGTCGAGCCAGCTTTGCATCATGCCCGCTGCTACCGCCGACAAAATCCCCGATGCACCCAAACGCTCAGCCAACACATACGCGGCAAACGGCAGCAGCAACATGAACACTACATGCGTCGCCGGGTCGTCCCAACCCCGGGCGATCATCCAGGTGCGCAAGCGGCCCACCAGCCAGCTCAGCGCGACCCCCACGGCCAGGCCACCGACGGCCACCAAGACAAACGTGAGGCTGGCATCGGCCAGGGAAAACACCCCGGTCAACGCCGCCGCCAGGGCGAACTTGAAGGTCACCAGGCCCGACGCATCATTCATCAATGCCTCGCCCTGCAACATGTGCATCAGCGGAGTAGGCAAACGGTTCTGGGAAATGGCGGACACGGCCACAGCATCCGTCGGCGACAAAACCGCCGCCAGGGCGAAGGCCACCGGCAGCGGGATCGTAGGCAATATCCAGTGAATGAAGTAACCGGCACCGACTACCGTGAACAGCACCAGCCCCACCGCCAACGTCAGGATCGGCCCGCGCAGCCGCCAAAGCTCTCGCTTGGGCATGCGCCAACCATCGGAGAACAACAACGGCGGCAGGAACAGAAACAGGAACAGCTCCGGGTCCAGTGCCACGTGCAACCCTAGCGTAGGCCACGCCAGCAAGGCGCCGGCGGCAATCTGCACCAAGGGCAACGGCAGAGGAATGACACGCCCGACCAGACGCGAAACGCTGACCAGCATCAGCAGAATAAGAACGGTGTAGGCGGTTTGCATAACGCGGGTTTCCCGGACAATCGACGTGCAACGACACACATACGGCAACAACTCGCCGTTGAAGTGCCATATAACCCAGCTATGTTACCCACCTGGCTGCAGCCTGACATTTGCACATAAGTCGCACGCCGGCATGACGAGCGGCACCCAAACCCGCTGGTCGTGGCATAATCCGTGACCTTCCGTTTTCACACGCTCAAAGGGGGCAATTCCTTGACCGCTTCAAGCAAAACGTTGCACCTTTTCGGCATCAAAGCCTGCGACACCATGAAAAAGGCCCGCACCTGGCTCGATGAGCACGCTGTGAGCTATGAGTTCCACGACTACAAAACAGCCGGTATCGACCGCGAACACTTGACCCAATGGTGCAACGAGCACGGTTGGCAGGTGGTTTTGAACCGTGCGGGCACCACCTTTCGCAAACTCGAAGACGAACGCAAAGCCGATCTCGATCAGTCGAAAGCCATTGAATTGATGCTCGCGCAACCTTCGATGATCAAGCGCCCGGTGCTTGATCTCGGTGACAGAACCCTGATTGGCTTCAAGCCAGATAGTTATTCGGCGGCCCTCAAGTAGGCCAGCCCTTTCCATTTTGTAGAGGTAACAGCATGTCCAATTCCCTGTTCAGCCTGGGCTTCGGCGTCGGCACTCAGAACCGCCAAGGTGCTTGGCTGGAAGTGTTTTACGCGCAGCCGCTGCTCAACCCTTCGGCTGAAATCGTCGCAGCCATCGCGCCGATCCTCGGTTACACCGAAGGCAACCAGGCCATTACCTTCACCATCAGCCAAGCACTGCAGCTGGCTGATGCGCTCAAGAATGTCGACGCCACCCAAGCCGCGTTGCTCAACCGCCTGGCTGAAAGTCACACGCCGCTGGTCGCCACCCTGCTGGCTGAAGACGCCGCACTGACCTCCACGCCTGAGGCCTACCTCAAGCTGCACCTGCTGTCCCACCGCTTGGTCAAGCCACACGGCCTGAGCCTGGCCGGTGTGTTCCCGCAACTGCCGAACGTGGCCTGGACCAGCCAGGGCGCGATCGACATCGCCGAACTGGCCGAACGCCAACTGGAAGCACGCCTGCGTGGCGAGCTGCTGGAAGTGTTCTCGGTGGACAAGTTCCCGAAAATGACCGACTACGTGGTTCCGGCCGGCGTACGGATCGCTGACGCCGCGCGTCTGCGCCTGGGCGCCTACGTGGGCGAAGGCACCACCGTGATGCACGAAGGTTTCGTCAACTTCAACGCCGGCACCGAAGGCCCGGGCATGATCGAAGGCCGTGTGTCGGCTGGCGTGTTCGTCGGCAAGGGCTCGGACCTGGGCGGCGGTTGCTCCACCATGGGCACCCTGTCGGGCGGCGGCAATATCGTGATCAAGGTGGGCGAAGGCTGCCTGATCGGCGCCAACGCCGGTATCGGTATCCCGCTGGGCGACCGCAACACCGTGGAGTCGGGCCTGTACGTCACCGCCGGCACCAAGGTTGCGTTGCTGGACGAGCAGAATCAATTGGTCAAGGTGGTCAAGGCACGCGAACTGGCCGGCCAGCCGGACCTGCTGTTCCGCCGCAACTCCGAGACCGGTGCCGTGGAGTGCAAAACCCACAAATCGGCCATCGAACTGAACGAAGCGCTGCACGCTCACAACTAAGCAGCCACTCGATGCCACTAGCGGGCCCCCACCCAGGGGCTCGCTTATACGAGTCTTTATCACCATGCTTGTGCCCTCTCCCTGGCGCGCCGACTTCCCGGCCATCGCCACCCTGCAACGGCAAGACCAGACCTACCTGGACAACGCCGCCACCACGCAAAAACCCCAAGCCCTGCTGGATGCCATCAGCCATTACTACGCCAATGGCGCAGCCAATGTGCACCGTGCCCAGCATTTGCCGGGGGCTCACGCGACACAGGCTTTTGAAGACAGCCGCAACAAGGTCGCGCAGTGGCTGAACGCAGGTGACAGCGGGCAAATCGTGTTTACCCACGGCGCGACATCGGCGCTGAACCTCTTGGCCTATGGCCTTGAGCACTTATTCAATGCGGGCGATGAGATTGTCATCAGCGCCCTGGAACACCATGCCAACCTGCTGCCCTGGCAGCAGTTGGCCAAACGCCGCGCGCTGAACCTGGTGGTATTGCCCCTGGGTGACGACGGCGTGATTGACCTTGCCGTCGCCGCCGAACTGATCGGCCCACGCACGCGCCTGCTGGCGGTGAGCCAGTTGTCCAACGTGCTCGGCGCCTGGCAGCCCCTGGAGGCCCTGTTGGCGCTGGCCCAGCCACACGGCGCGCTGACCGTCATAGACGGTGCCCAGGGCATCGTCCATGGCCGTCACGACGTGCAGGCCCTGGGGTGCGACTTCTATGTGTTCTCCAGCCACAAACTCTACGGGCCGGACGGCGTCGGCGTGCTGTTTGGCCGCAACGAAGCCCTGCACCACCTGCGCCACTGGCAGTTTGGTGGCGAGATGGTGCAACAGGCCGACTACCACAGCGCCAGCTTTCGCCCGGCGCCCCTGGGTTTCGAAGCCGGCACGCCGCCGATCGCCAGCGTGATCGGCCTGGGGGCCAGCCTGGACTACTTGAGTTCGCTGGACCCCAACGCCGTGATCGCCCATGAAGCAGCCCTGCACGACTACCTGTTGCGCGGGCTCAAAGCGCGCAACGGTGTGCAAGTATTGGGATATCCCCAGGTGGCCCTGGTCAGCTTCGTGGTCGATGGCGTGCACAACGCTGACCTCGCCCACCTGCTGACGGAGCAAGGCATTGCCGTGCGCGCCGGACATCACTGTGCGATGCCGTTGCTCAAGGCGATGCATCTGTCGGGGGCGATTCGTGTGTCCCTGGCGCTGTACAACGACTCCGATGATCTGGAGCGTTTCTTTGAAGCGCTGGATCAAGCGCTGGATATGCTGCGATGAATTTGCCGGTGGATGCAGTGACCGCGCTTGACGCCTTCCAGGCTGTCGGCAGTTGGGAACAGCGCGCGCGGATGCTGATGCAATGGGGCGAGCGTCTGCCGGCCCTGGCCGACGGGGATAAAGTCGACGCCAACCTGGTGCAGGGCTGCGAAAGCCTGGTGTGGTTGGCGGGGCACTTGCAGGATGGCCGTTGGCAGTTTGCTGCCGCCAGCGATGCACGGATGATTCGCGGGTTGGTGGCGTTGCTGCTGGCGCGGGTGAATGGGTTGACGGCCGCCGAGTTGCAGGCCGTTGATCTGCCGGACTGGTTCAACCAGCTGGGGCTTTCCCGCCAATTGTCACCGTCCCGCAGCAATGGCCTTAACGCTGTCCTGCAGCGCATGCGAGCGTTGGGCCATACCTAAAACCAAATGTGGGAGCGGGCTTGCTCGCGAAAGCGCCGTGTCAGTCTATACATGATTGACTGAGCCACCGCATTCGCGAGCAAGCCCGCTCCCACATTTTGAGCTTGGTTCGGCAGGATAGTTAAGCAGGCTTGACCCGCTCCGACGGCCTACGCACCCCGGCGACGATCTTATCCACGGCCTTGGTCGCCGCGACCATGCCAAACGTCGCCGTCACCATCATCACCGCGCCAAATCCACCCGCGCAGTCCAGCTTCACCCCATCCCCGACAAAGCTCTTTTGCAAACAGATACTGCCGTCCGGCTTGGGATAGCGCAGTTGCTCGGTGGAAAACACACACGGCACGCTGTAGTGGCGGGTCACGGTGCGCGAGAAACCATAGTCGCGGCGCAGGGTTGAGCGCACTTTGGAGGCCAGCGGGTCATTGAAGGTGCGGTTCAAGTCGCACACCTGGATCAACGTCGGGTCGATCTGCCCGCCGGCACCGCCGGTGGTGATGATCTGGATCTTGCGGCGCTTGCACCAGGCAATCAGCGCCGCCTTGGCGTTGACCGCGTCGATGCAGTCGATCACGCAGTCGATGTCTGGCGTGATGTATTCAGCCATTGTGTCGCGGGTGACGAAATCCGCCACCGCGTGCACCGTGCAATCCGGGTTGATGCCGCGCAGGCGCTCAGCCATCACCTCGACCTTGGGTTTGCCCACGGTGCTGTCCAGGGCATGCAACTGGCGGTTGCTGTTGCTGACGCAGACGTCGTCCAGGTCAAACAGCGAAATCTCGCCCACCCCGCAACGGGCCATGGCTTCCGCCGCCCAGGAACCCACGCCGCCGACGCCGACGATCGCCACATGGGCCGCTTTCAAGCGTTCCAGGCCTTCAATGCCATACAAGCGGGCGACGCCTGCAAACCGTGGATCTTCTGTACTCATGACCATTACCCCAAAAACCGGCGCGCATTATGGACTACAGAGCGACAAGTTCGAAGCGACAAGCTACAAGTAAAGAACTTAGATGGCCTTTCGCTGACTAATGTCCGGTTTTTCTCTGCTTGCTGTACGGTCAGGGAAAGGCCGGTGTAGGATGCGCGCCGTTCGGCGCAGGCCGACACCTCTTTTCGTTCCACACCCTTTGGAACCCGAAATAGCTATGGCATCGCGTAAATTTGGACTCAACCTGGTGATCGTGCTGGCAATCGCCGCGCTGTTCACCGGCTTCTGGGCGCTGATCAACCGCCCGGTCACCACCCCCAACTGGCCTGAACAGATCTCCGGGTTTTCGTACTCGCCGTTCCAACAAGGCCAGTTCCCACAGAAAGACCAATACCCGACTGACGATCAGATGCGCCAGGACCTGGCGATCATGAGCAAGCTGACGGACAACATCCGTACCTACTCGGTTGACGGCACCCTGGGAGACATCCCCAAGCTGGCGGAAGAATTCGGCCTGCGGGTGACCCTGGGCATCTGGATCAGCCCGGACCTGGAACGCAACGAACGTGAAATCCAGCGCGCCATCGAGTTGGCCAACAGTTCGCGCAGCGTGGTACGGGTGGTGGTCGGCAACGAAGCGCTATTCCGCGAAGAAATCACCCCCGAAGCGCTGATCGTGCTGCTCGACCGGGTGCGTGCCGCCGTGAAAGTGCCGGTGACCACCTCCGAACAATGGCACATCTGGGAAAAGAACCCGCAACTGGCCAAGCACGTCGACCTGATCGCCGCGCACATCCTGCCGTTCTGGGAATACATCCCGATGGACAAGGCCGGCCAATACGTACTCGACCGTGCCCGTGACCTGAAAAAACTGTTCCCGAAAAAGCCCTTGCTGCTGTCGGAAGTCGGCTGGCCGAGCAACGGCCGTATGCGCGGTGGTAACGAAACATCGCCGGCCGACCAGGCCATTTACCTGCGCACGCTGGTGAACAAGCTCAACCGCCAGGGCTACAACTACTTCGTGATCGAGGCGTTCGACCAGCCGTGGAAAGTCAGTGACGAAGGCTCCGCCGGCGCCTACTGGGGCGTGTACAACGCCGCGCGCCAGCAGAAATTCAACTTTGAAGGCCCGGTGGTCGCGATCCCGCAATGGCGCGTACTGGCCATCGGCTCGGTGGTACTGGCACTGCTGTCGCTGACCTTGCTGATGATCGACGGCTCGGCCCTGCGCCAGCGAGGCCGTACCTTCCTGACCTTTATCGCATTCCTGTGCGGTTCGGTGCTGGTGTGGATCGGCTACGACTACAGCCAGCAATACAGCACCTGGTTCAGCGTGACGGTCGGCGTCTTGCTGGCACTCGGCGCCCTCGGCGTGTTTATCGTGTTGCTGACCGAAGCCCATGAGCTGGCCGAGGCGGTGTGGACCCACAAACGTCGGCGTGAATTCCTGCCGGTTGAAGGGGATTCAGACTACCGCCCAAAAGTGTCGATCCACGTGCCGTGCTACAACGAGCCGCCGGAGATGGTCAAACAGACCCTCGACGCCCTGGCAGCCCTCGATTACCCGGACTACGAAGTCCTGATCATCGACAACAACACCAAGGACCCGGCCGTCTGGGAGCCGGTGCGCGACTACTGCGAAACCCTCGGCCCGCGCTTCAAGTTCTTCCACGTCTCGCCCCTGGCCGGTTTCAAGGGCGGCGCGCTGAACTACCTGATCCCGCACACCGCCAAGGATGCCGAAGTGATCGCGGTGATCGACTCGGACTACTGCGTGTCGCCGAACTGGCTCAAGCACATGGTGCCGCACTTCGCCGACCCGAAAATCGCCGTGGTGCAGTCGCCGCAGGACTACCGCGACCAGAACGAAAGCACCTTCAAGAAGCTCTGCTACGCCGAATACAAAGGCTTCTTCCATATCGGCATGGTCACCCGCAACGACCGTGATGCGATCATCCAGCACGGCACCATGACCATGACCCGTCGCTCGGTGCTCGAAGAATTGGGCTGGGCCGACTGGTGCATCTGCGAAGACGCCGAACTGGGCCTGCGCGTATTCGAAAAAGGCCTGTCGGCGGCGTATTACCACGACAGCTACGGTAAAGGCCTGATGCCGGATACCTTCATCGACTTCAAGAAGCAGCGGTTCCGCTGGGCCTATGGCGCGATCCAGATCATCAAGCGCCACACCGCCAGCCTGCTGCGCGGCAAGGACACCGAGCTGACCCGTGGCCAGCGCTACCACTTCCTCGCGGGCTGGCTGCCGTGGGTGGCGGACGGCATGAACATCTTCTTCACCGTGGGCGCCCTGTTGTGGTCGGCGGCGATGATCATCGTGCCGACGCGCGTCGACCCGCCGCTGCTGATTTTCGCGATCCCGCCCTTGGCGTTGTTCGTGTTCAAAGTGGGCAAGATCATCTTCCTGTACCGCCGCGCCGTTGGCGTGAACCTCAAGGATGCGTTCTGCGCGGCCCTCGCTGGCCTGGCGTTGTCCCACACCATCGCCAAGGCGGTGCTGTACGGCTTCTTCACCAGCAGCATTCCGTTCTTCCGTACACCCAAGAACGCCGATAACCACGGCTTCTGGGTCGCGATTTCCGAAGCCCGGGAAGAGATGTTCATCATGCTGCTGCTGTGGGGCGCGGCGCTGGGGATCTACCTGGTGCAGGGCCTGCCCAGCAACGACATCCGCTTCTGGGTGGTGATGCTGCTGGTGCAGTCGCTGCCGTACGTGGCGGCGCTGATCATGGCGTTCCTTTCGTCGCTGCCCAAACCTGCAGCGACGCCGGCGCCTGAACCGGCCGTGTAAAAACTTGCGCAATGCACTAAACGGCGGCCTCTGGCCGCCGTTTTGCTATAAGATAACGGCCGTTTTGTTGGATCAGCCAAGCGCCGATTGCCTTATGTGGGAGCGGGCTTGCTCGCGAATGCGGTATATCAGCCAATACATGCGTAGCTGACACTCCGCATTCGCGAGCAAGCCTGCTCCCACATTAGAATTTCGCCATTTCAAGTTCTGTATTCCACATGCGTCCTGCGCCCATTACACGCTTCCGGAGCTTTCCATGACGGCCCATGCCGACCTTTCGCCGACCCTTCAACTTGCCATCGACCTGATCCGTCGCCCCTCGGTCACGCCGATCGACGCCGATTGCCAGAAGCTGATGATGCAGCGCCTGGGCGACGCCGGTTTTGCGCTCGAGCCGATGCGTATTGAAGACGTGGACAACTTCTGGGCCACCCACGGCAAGCACGAAGGCCCGGTGCTGTGCTTTGCCGGTCACACCGACGTGGTGCCCACCGGCCCGGTGAACGCCTGGCAGAACGACCCGTTCGACGCGCTGATCGACGAAAACGGCATGCTCTGCGGGCGTGGCGCGGCGGACATGAAGGGCAGCCTGGCGGCCATGCTCGTGGCATCGGAGCGTTTTGTCACCGACTACCCGGACCACCGCGGCTCGGTCGCGTTCTTGATCACCAGCGATGAAGAAGGCCCGGCGCACCATGGCACCAAGGCCGTGATCGAGCGCTTGGCAGCCCGCAAGGAACGCCTGGACTGGTGCATCGTCGGCGAGCCGTCGAGCACCACCCTGGTGGGCGATGTGGTCAAGAACGGCCGTCGCGGTTCCCTCGGCGCCACCCTGACCGTACGCGGCGTACAAGGCCACGTGGCCTACCCGCACCTGGCCAAGAACCCGATCCACCTGGCCGCCCCGGCCCTGGCAGAGCTAGCGGCCGAGCACTGGGATGACGGCAATGCCTTCTTCCCGCCAACCAGTTTCCAGATCTCCAACCTCAATTCCGGTACCGGCGCGACCAACGTGATCCCGGGCGACCTGACGGCGGTGTTCAACTTCCGTTTTTCCACCGAGTCCACCGTCGAAGGCCTGCAGCAACGCGTGGCGGCGATCCTCGACAAGCACAACCTGGACTGGCACGTGGAGTGGGCGCTGTCGGGCCTGCCGTTCCTCACCGAACCCGGCGCCCTGCTGGATGCCGTTTCGGCCAGCATCAAGGCGGTCACCGGCCGTGACACCAAGGCCTCGACCAGTGGCGGCACGTCCGACGGGCGTTTCATCGCCACCCTCGGCACCCAAGTGGTCGAGCTGGGTCCGGTCAACGCGACGATCCACCAGGTCAACGAACGCATCCTGGCCAGCGACCTCGATGTGCTGACCGAAATCTACTACCAGACCCTGATCAAGTTGCTCGCCTGATGCTCGCCTGCCCCCTTTGCAGCGCCCCGCTCAACGCGGTGGACAACGGTGTGGCCTGCCCGGCCGGGCACCGTTTCGACCGCGCGCGCCAGGGCTACCTGAACCTGTTGCCGGTGCAGCACAAGAACAGCCGCGACCCGGGAGACAACCTGGCGATGGTGGCGGCGCGCCGCGACTTCCTCAACGCCGGGCACTACGCTCCGGTGGCCAGGCGCCTGGCGGAACTGGCCGCCGAGCGCGCACCACAACGCTGGGTGGACATCGGCTGTGGCGAGGGTTACTACACCGCGCAGATCGCCGATGCCCTGCCCCAGGCCGATGGCTACGCGCTGGACATCTCCAAGGAAGCGGTCAAGCGGGCCTGCAAGCGCAACCCGGCGCTGACCTGGTTGATCGCCAGCATGGCCCGCGTGCCGTTGGCGTCAGGCAGCTGCCAGTTTCTGGCCAGCGTGTTCAGCCCATTGGATTGGGAAGAGGCCAAGCGCCTGCTCAGCCCAGGCGGCGGTTTGATGAAGGTTGGCCCGACCAGCGGTCACCTGATGGAACTGCGCGAGCGGTTGTACGACGAAGTGCGCGAGTACACCGACGACAAGCACCTGGCCCTGGTGCCGGAGGGCATGAGCCTGGCCCACAGCGAGACGCTTGAGTTCACCCTGAGCCTGGCCGAGCCTGCAGACCGCGCCAACCTGCTGGCCATGACGCCCCACGGCTGGCGGGCCAGCGCCGAGCGCCGCAACGAAGTGATCGAGGCCGTCGAACCGCTGAAGGTCACGGTGTCGATGCGCTACGATTATTTCGTGCTTCAATAACCGACTTTTCCGCGAATGGATTTTCGAATCCCGCAACGAGGAATATCCATGCGCCAACCTGATATCGAGATTTACCTGAAGGACGCCGACGTCGACCACAAGGCCATCGCCGCCTGGCTGGGCGCCGCCTTGGGTCCGTGCTCCGACTGGGTCCAGAAGGGCCAGACCTACAAGTGCAAGGCCGGCAGCGTGCCCGTCACCTGGCTGCCGAAAGCTGTAGGCAAATGGAACAGCCTGTACCTGGAAAGCGACCAGACCCCGTGGGACGACGACATCGCCTGCGCCCGAGCTGCGTTTGCTGTGCTGAACGTTGAAGTGCGTTGCGCACCGGGGACCTGGGTCGAGGAAGAAGGTGAAGAAAGCGCCGACACCTGGATTCGCATCAGCGCCGACGGTGAAGAGCAGATCACCTGGAAAACAGCCTGATTTAACACTGCAAACCCAATCAATGTGGGAGCTGGCTTGCCTGCGATGCAAGCACCTCGGTCTTTCAGGCAGACCAAAGTGATGCTATCGCAGGCAAGCCAGCTCCCACAGTTGATTGTGGTGATGCTTAAAGACCCACCACATCCTCAGCCTGCAAACCCTTCTCGCCGGTCACCACGGCGTACTCCACCTGCTGGCCTTCAGCCAGGGAACGGTGGCCTTCACCGCGAATGGCGCGGTAGTGCACGAACACATCCTTGCCATCCTCGCGCTGAATAAAACCATAGCCCTTTGCATCGTTGAACCACTTCACATTGCCGGTTTCGCGCGTTGCCATCTGTTTTGCTCCCACATGCTTTTTATTGTTGAGTCAGTCGCATTGAACTGCCGAGTATATGACAGGCTCAAAAAGCTTCAACTCAAGTTTATTTAGCCGCTTTTTTGCCGATTTTCGGCGAATACGGCACACTACCCGCCCGAGCACCTGCTCGGTTTTTTCCACTTGAAGCAGCACGCCTATGACCCGCTCCCCGTTCCGCCGTCTGGTGTTTGGCACCTTGCGCCGACTGTTGTACCTCTGGGTTCGCTCGGAGACGATCAACCAGTCGTCCCTAACCCTTAACCTGGACCGCAGCCGGCCGGTGTTCTACGTCCTGCAATCGCCCTCCCTCACCGAACTGGCGGTGGTCGATGCCGAGTGCACCAAGGCCGGCCTGCCGCGCCCGGTGCTGCCGGTGTCGGTCGGCCCGTTGATGGAACCGGCGGCGTTCTTCTACCTCACGCCAGATCCCGACTGGCTCGGCCGCCAGGACAAACGCGGCGCACCGCCCACCCTGACCCGGCTGGTCAACACCCTGACCGAACACGCCGAAGAGAATGCACAAATCATTCCGGTCAGCGTGTTCTGGGGCCAGTCACCCGAAAGCGAGTCCAGCCCGTGGAAGCTGCTGTTTGCCGACAGTTGGGCTGTGACCGGGCGTCTGCGCCGGCTGTTGAGCATCCTGATCCTGGGCCGCAAGACCCGCGTGCAATTCTCTGCGCCTATCAACCTGCGTGAATTGATCGAGCACAATAAAGGCCACGAACGCACCGTGCGCATGGCCCAGCGCATCCTGCGCGTGCACTTTCGTAACCTGAAAACTGCCGTAATCGGTCCCGATTTGTCACACCGTCGCAACCTGGTGAAAGGCCTGGTCAACATGCCACTGGTGCGCCAGGCCATCGCCGACGAAGCCGAGCGGGAAAAGATCAGCCCCGAAAAAGCCAAGGCCCAGGCCCTGCGCTACGGCAACGAGATCGCCTCGGACTACACCTACACCGCGATTCGCTTCCTTGAAGTGGTATTGAGCTGGTTCTGGAACAAGATCTACGACGGCATCAAGGTCAATAACATCGAAGGTGTGCAAAAGGTTGCCCAGGGCTACGAGGTCATCTACGTGCCTTGCCACCGCAGCCACATCGACTATCTGTTGCTGTCCTACCTGCTGTTCAAGAACGGCCTGACCCCGCCGCACATCGCCGCCGGCATCAACCTGAACATGCCCGTCATCGGCAGCCTGCTGCGCCGTGGCGGTGCGTTTTTCATGCGCCGCACCTTCAAGGGCAACCCGCTGTACACCTCGGTGTTCAACGAATACCTGCACACGCTGTTCACCAAAGGCTTCCCGGTGGAGTACTTCGTCGAAGGCGGCCGTTCGCGCACCGGGCGCATGCTGCAACCCAAGACCGGCATGTTGGCGATTACCCTGCGCAGTTTCCTGCGCTCCTCGCGCATGCCGATCGTGTTCGTGCCGGTGTATATCGGTTATGAGCGCGTGCTCGAAGGCCGTACCTACCTCGGCGAACTGCGAGGCGCGAGCAAGAAGAAAGAATCGATCTTCGATATCTTCAAAGTGGTCGGCGCGCTCAAGCAGCGCTTTGGCCAGGTCGCGGTCAACTTCGGCGAACCGATCAAGCTGGCCGAATTCCTCGACGCCGAGCAGCCGGACTGGCGCACCCAGGACCTGGGCCCGAACTACAAACCGGCCTGGCTCAACGAGACCACCAACCGCCTGGGCGAACAGGTGGCGCGCCACTTGAACGAAGCCGCCGCGGTGAACCCGGTGAACCTGGTAGCGCTGGCGTTGTTGTCCACCACCCGCCTGGCCCTGGACGAACAGGCCATGGCGCGCCAGCTCGACCTGTACCTGGCCTTGTTGCGCCGTGTGCCTTACTCGCCCCATACCACGCTGCCGGAAGGCGATGGCCTGGCGCTGATCAAGCATGTGAAGGACATGGACCTGCTGTCGGAGCAAAGTGATGCTCTGGGCAAGATCCTGTACCTGGACGAACAAAACGCCGTCCTGATGACCTACTACCGCAACAACGTGCTGCACATCTTTGCCCTGCCGGCGTTGTTGGCGAGCTTCTTCCAGAGCAGCTCGCGCATGAGTCGCGAACAGATCCTGCGCTACACCCACGCGTTGTACCCGTACCTGCAATCGGAGCTGTTCATCCGCTGGTCGCTGGACGAGTTGGACACAGTGATCGACCAATGGCTGGAAGCCTTTGTCGAGCAAGGCCTGCTGCGTTTCGAGAACAACGTGTACCTGCGTCCGGCGCCAAGTTCGCGGCACTTTGTGTTGTTGACCCTGCTGTCCAAGAGCATTGCCCAGACCCTGCAGCGCTTCT
This sequence comes from Pseudomonas sp. P7548, assembly GCF_013386585.1. Lineage (GTDB taxonomy): Bacteria > Pseudomonadota > Gammaproteobacteria > Pseudomonadales > Pseudomonadaceae > Aquipseudomonas. The sequence continues at coordinate 100,284 of NZ_JACARO010000007.1, forward strand.
ACATGGCGATCTCGTTGCTGCTCAACAGCGGCCAGAACAGCATCAGCGCCGAAGAGCTGGAAGACCTGTGCACCATCATGGCCCAACGCCTGTCGATCCTGCATGGCCTGAACGCGCCGGAATTCTTCGACAAGAGCCTTTTCCGACATTTCATCCAGACCCTGCTGGAGCAAGATGTACTGCGCCGCGATGAAGCCGGCAAGCTGAGCTACCACGACCTGCTCGGCGAACTGGCCGAAGGCGCGGCAAAACGTGTGCTGCCCGCCGAGATTCGCCTGTCGATTCGCCAAGTGGCGTTGCATCGCGTCGACGGTGCTGCGGAGGCGCCGGTGGAGCCTGAAGCGCCCAAACCTGAAGAAAGCCGCTAGATTGAATAAGGCGTCGGGCGGTTTCCGACGCCGTTGACAAGGAGCTGTACCATGAAAAAGATCATTCTCCTCGGCCTCACGGCCTTGCTCGGAGCCTGCCAATCGATGAATCCTGCGCCCAAGGCCAGCCTCGACGGCGAGGTGTTCTACCTGCAACGCATCGCCCTGCCGCCTGCCGCCACCCTGAGTGTCAGCCTGCAGGACGTGTCGTTGATGGACGCGCCGGCCGTGACCCTCGCCGAACAGAAAGGCCCAGTCAAAGGCCAGGTGCCGCTGCCGTTTCACTTGAGCTACGACCCTGCCCAGGTCAAGCCGGGCCACAGTTATTCGGTGAGCGCTCGCATCGAGCTCGATGGCAAGCTACTGTTTATCACCACCGAGCGACACACCGTGCAACTCAACGGCCAGGACCCACAACCGCTGCGCCTGCGGGTTGATGCCGTCGCGCACTGACACTTTCCAGTACACCCGATCAAAAGGAAGCGCCCATGCTCCGTAACTCCCTTCGCCTCACTGCCCTGTGTGCCGGCCTGCTGCTCGGCGCCAACGCCCTGGCCCTGGACCTTGGCAGCCTGTCCCAGGGCGATGCCTCTGGCGGCCTCAAGGACGCGCTGACCCAAGGCGCGCAGATCGCCGTGAAACAGCTGGGTGTACCCGGTGGTTTCAGCAACAACCCGGAAGTGAAGATCGGCCTGCCAGGCAAACTGGGCAAGGTGGCCGACAAGCTGAAGATGTTCGGCATGGGTGACCAAGTCACGCAACTGGAAACCAGCATGAACAAGGCGGCCGAATCCGCCGTGACCCAGGCTCAGCCGATCCTGGTCAATGCGGTGAAGAACATGAGCGTGACTGACGCCAAGGGCATCCTCACCGGTGGCCAGGACTCGGCGACGCAATACCTGAACAAGAGCAGCCGCGAACAGATCCGCGCCAAGTTCCTGCCGATCGTCAAGGCCGCAACCGACAAGGTTGGCGTAGCCCAGCAATACAACGCACTGGCCGGCAAGGCCGCAGCCTTTGGCGCAGTGGATGCCAAGAGCGCAAACGTCGAGAACTACGTGACTGAACAAGCGCTGGACGGCCTGTTCAAGATGATTGCCCAGCAAGAAGAAACCATTCGCAAGAACCCGGCGGCGGCAGCCACCAGCCTGGCGAAAAAGGTGTTTGGCGCGCTGTAACTGCCCTGCCCTTTCACTGCGCCCAGATCGCTGGCTACGGATCTGGGCGCAGTTGTTTCAGGCCAGCCGCTTAGCGATTAAACGCAAACAGCGGATACGAAGGCCGAGTAGGGTAAAGGTGCCCCGGGTCGGGAAACGGCTCGCCGTGTCCTGGCTTACAGTGAGGGTCGTGGCCGTACCCTGGCCCGGTTGGATAGGGGCGGTGATGATGGCCATACCCAGGCCTCAGTGGGTTAGCAGGTTCAAAGCCCTTGTGCGGCAGGTTGTTCCCAAGCAAGGCCCCGAGAAACGCGCCTTTGAAAGCCGCAATCGCTGATAAGATCGTCATGTGACACTCCATACACTCATTGAAATAGGCTGGCTCGCCACTGGCGAGGTCCTGGCCCGTGCCTGTCCATCAGGCAAATCTGAGTGGAGTGCGACGGGCAAACGTTCCGAATGCCCTGACACCTGTTTGCGTCTGCATGTAAACGCCGCACAGTGTGCTTCAGTGAAATACCGAGTCGGCCAGCCGTCCCATCATGAGCGTGGCAAAGCAGCAGATCGCCACGGAGGTCACACGGTTGATCCTCAATGGCGTCAGCCACGCCTTTTGAAGGCCCTCGAACCGACTGCCCAGCAGGATCCAGGCCGTCCCTACCGGTATCACCACCACCGCAAGCGTCAGCATGAACCCTGTATACCCTTGCAGCGTGGCAAAGGCGTTCGCCGGTGCGATAAACGAAACTATCAACAGGCCTTTGGGGTTCATCACCGTCAGCCAGAAAAAGTACAGCCCGCTGAAGCGATCCCTTCCCGGATCGCGATCGCCACTGTTGCGTTGCCATAACTTGAACGAGATATAGAGCAGGTAGCAGGCCGCGACCAACTGGGTGAGCTTCAACGCCCACGGCGAATAGGCCGCCAGGTATTGCAGCGCCACGCCCCACGCGGAGACCTGGAGCAGGTACGCCAGGCATTCGACAAGCACCAGCCGCCACGACGCCCGATACCCGAACAACACCCCGGCGCGAAACAACAGGGTATTGGTCGGGCCAGGGGCAAGCAGCAACAACAGCAGGGCTGAAACGGTGGCCAGCATGATTACGCGACGTCCTTCCTCACTCGGAACCACGCAGCATACAGGGCTGGCAAGAACAATAGGGTCAACGCCGTCGCCACGATCAAACCGCCCATGATCGCCACGGCCATCGGGCCGAAGAACACGCTGCGCGACAGCGGGATCATCGCCAGCACCGCCGCGAGGGCGGTGAGAACGATCGGCCGGAAGCGTCGGACGGTGGCCTCGATGATTGCCTGCCACGGTGCCAGGCCCGCCTTGATGTCCTGCTCGATCTGGTCCACCAGGATCACCGAGTTACGCATGATCATCCCCGACAGGGCGATGGTGCCCAGCATGGCCACGAAACCGAAGGGCTGGCGGAACACCAGCAGGAACAGGGTCACCCCGATCAAGCCCAATGGCGCGGTCAGAAACACCATCGCGGTGCGCGAGAAACTGCGCAGTTGCAGCATCAGCAACGTCAGCACCACCACGATAAACAGTGGCACACCGGCTTTGACAGAGTTCTGTCCACGAGCGGAGTCTTCAACCGTGCCGCCCACTTCCAGCAGGTAGCCGTCCGGCAATTCGGCGCGCACACCTTCCAGGGTCGGCAGGATTTGCTGGACCAGGGTGGCCGGCTGTTCCTTGCCATAGATATCGGCGCGGATGGTGACCGTTGGCAGGCGATTGCGGTGCCAGATGATGCCTTCCTCAAACCCATATTCGAGGGTGGCGATCTGCGACAGCGCGACGCTTTTGCCGTTGTCGGTCGGCACCGCCAGGCTTGGCAGCAGCGACAATTCGGTGCGCTCATGCGCGGTGCCACGCAGGAGGATTTCGATCAATTCGTTGTCCTCCCGGTACTGGCTGACGCTGGAGCCGGTCAACGAACTCTGCAGGAATTTCGACAAGTTGGCGGTGCTCACGCCGAGGGCGCGGGCGCGATCCTGGTCGATATTGAGGTAGACGATCTTGCTCGGTTCTTCCCAGTCCAGGTGCACGTTGACCACATGGGTGTTTTCGCGAACCTTGGCCGCCACCTTGCGCGCCAGCGCACGCACTTCTTCGATGTGCTCGCCCGTCACGCGGAACTGCACCGGGTAGCCCACGGGCGGGCCGTTTTCCAAACGGGTGACGCGCGAACGCAGGTCGGGGAATTGTTCGTTGAGGGTCTCGATCAGCCAAGTGCGCAGGCTTTCACGCTCCTCGATGGTTTTGGCCAGCACGACAAACTGGGCGAAGCTGGCGGCAGGCAATTGCTGATCCAGGGGCAGGTAGAAGCGCGGTGAGCCCGTGCCGACATAGGCCACGTAGTTATCGATGCCCGCGTGCTCCTTGAGCAGTGCCTCCAGGCGCTTGACCTGATCGGCGGTGTTGCTCAGGGAGGCGCCTTCGGCCAGTTTCAAGTCGACCATCAACTCCAGGCGACCGGAAGCCGGGAAGAACTGTTGCGGCACAAAACGAAACAGCGCAACCGAGCCGATAAACAGCAGCAGGGTCAGGACGATCACAGTTTTGCGCCGACGCACGCACCACTCCACCAAGCGCCTTACACGCTGATAGAACGGCGTGCCGTAGGGATCAGGGCCGTCGGTGCCATGCTTGGCCGCGTGAATCTTCGCCAGGTCTGGCAGGAGTTTTTCCCCCAGGTACGGCACAAACACCACCGCCGCGACCCACGAGGCCAATAGCGCGATGGTCACCACCTGGAAAATCGAGCGGGTGTATTCGCCAGTACTCGATTGCGCGGTGGCAATCGGCAGGAACCCGGCCGCCGTGATCAGGGTGCCGGTGAGCATCGGGAACGCGGTGCTGGTCCAGGCAAAGCTGGCAGCCTTGAGCCGGTCGTACCCCTGCTCCATTTTGATCGCCATCATTTCCACGGCGATGATCGCGTCATCCACCAACAAGCCCAGGGCCAGCACCAACGCGCCCAGGGAAATCTTGTGCAAACCGATGCCGAGGTAATACATGGTGGCGAAGGTCATCGCCAACACCAACGGGATTGCCAGGGCTACCACCATGCCGGTGCGCACGCCGAGGGAGAAGAAGCTCACCAGCAACACAATGGCCAGTGCCTCGGCCAACACCTGGACGAATTCACCGACACTGGTTTTCACCGCGGCCGGCTGGTCTGACACCTTGCGCAACTCCATGCCTGCCGGAAGGTTCTTCTGCAGCCGCGCGAATTCGCCTTCGAGCGCCTTGCCCAGCACCAGGATGTCGCCGCCGTCACGCATGGCCACGGCCAGGCCGATCGCATCGGCGCCCATGTAGCGCATGCGCGGCGCGGGCGGGTCGTTGAAACCACGGTGGATGTCGGCGACATCGCCGATGCGGAAGGTTCGGTCACCCACGCGAATCGGGAAATTGCGGATCTCCTCCACACTTTTGAAGTTACCCGACACGCGCAACTGCACACGCTCGGTCGGGGTTTCAAAGAAGCCTGCGGTGGAGACCGCGTTCTGTTCCTGCAAGGCCTGCTGCACTGCCGCCAACGGCAAGCCGAGGGTGGCCAGCTTGAGGTTGGACAGTTCGATCCAGATCTTCTCGTCTTGCAGGCCCAGCAACTCAACCTTGCCCACATCCGGCACGCGTTGCAGTTGAATCTGGATGCGGTCGGCGTAGTCCTTTAGCACGGCGTAGTCGAAGCCATCACCGGTCAGGGCGTAGATGTTGCCAAAGGTGGTGCCGAACTCATCATTGAAAAACGGCCCCTGGATATCCGGCGGCAAAGTCTGGCGGATGTCGCTGATCTTCTTGCGCACCTGGTACCACAGCTCGGGAATCTGCGCCGAGTGCATGGAATCGCGGGCCATGAAGGTGACCTGGGATTCCCCTGGGCGCGAGAATGACACGATGCGCTCGTAGTCACCGGTTTCCATCAGCTTCTTTTCGATACGCTCGGTGACCTGGCGCGAGACTTCCTGGGCCGTCGCTCCCGGCCAGTTGGTTTTGATGACCATGGCCTTGAAGGTGAAGGGGGGATCTTCACTTTGCCCCAACTTGGTGTAGGACAAGGTGCCGACTACGGCCAGCAGGATCATCAGGAACAGTACGATCTGGCGATTACGCAACGCCCATTCGGAAAGATTGAAACCCATCGGGGACTACTCCTTGGCCGCCAGATTCACAACTCGGTTGGAGCGATCCACCGGGCGCACTTGCTGGCCCTCATGGAGTACATGCACACCTGCGGCGATCACCCAGTCGGTGGGGCTCAAGCCTTCGAGCACCGGCACGGTTTTCTCGCCAAACGCGCCGATGCGCACCGGGGTACGTTTGAGTGTGTTGTCCGGTTGCACGCGCCAGACGTAGGACGCGCCGTTCTCTGCGCTGAGGGCCGACAACGGCACCGACAGCGGAATCACGCCGTCGGCCTGGACGAATACGCGGGCACTCTGGCCCAGTTCGGCGGGGACTTTACCGCCGGTGAAGGCCACACGGGCGGCAAAGGTGCGGGATTTGGGATCTGCCGCGGGGGACAACTCACGGATGCGCCCGGCAAAACGCTGGTCGGGCTGGCTCCACAACTCCACCGACACCGGTTGGCCGATTTTGAAACGGCCGAAGCCTTGCTCGGGCAGGCTGATCAACACTTCACGCTCGCCGTCGGTAGCCAGGGTGAACACCGTCTGGCCTGCGGACACCACTTGGCCCACTTCAACCGCGCGCTTGGCGACCACTCCGTCCTGGGGCGCCCGCAACACGGCATAGCCGGCCTGGTTGCTGGACACGTCAAACTCGGCCTTGATCTGCTTGAGGCGTGCTTCACCGGATCGGTAGAGGTTCTCAGAATTGTCGTACTGAGAGCGGCTGACCATCTGACGGTCCATCAAGGTCTTGTAGCGGTCGCGCTCGGCGCGCACCAGGCTCAGGTTGGCCTCGGCGGCGGCCACCTGCGCGCGAGTGGCTTCCAGTTGCAGGCGCACGTCCTGAGGGTCGAGCTCGGCCAGCGGTTGGTTGGCCTTGACCCGTTCGCCTTCCTCCACCAGGCGCTTGCTGACTTTGCCACCGATGCGAAACGCCAGGTCCGGCTCGTAGCGCGCCCGCACCTCGCCTGGGTAGCTGTCCATCGCCTGCGCCGACGGCTGCGGTTGCACCACCATGGCCGGGCGGACAGTGGTCTGGGCCGCTTCTTCATGGCCGCAGGCGGCCAAGAGGAAAACCAGGCTGGCAGGCAACGCAAGGGGCAGGAAAGTACTGCGCATGCTGAAGGACCTTTCGCAAATGGAGCTAGGAATAATTATACTGGCGGGTATGTTATTAATACCAAACTCACCAGTCCAGTATTAAAGGTGAAAATGTCCGACAATCCCATCAACACCAATAGCCCCGGGCGTCCCAAGGACATGGCAAAACGCCAGGCTATCCTCGAAGCCGCGAAAATCCTGTTTTTGAGCAATGGCTACGCCAGCACCAGCATGGATGCCGTGGCGTTGGAAGCCGGCGTGTCGAAGCTGACCGTCTACAGCCACTTCACCGACAAAGAGACGTTGTTCACCGCCGCCGTCGTGGCGACGTGCGAGGAACAGTTACCGGTGATGTATTTCGAATTGCCCGAAGGCATGCCCGTGGAAACGGTGCTGCTGAATATTGCGCGGGGCTTCCATCGGCTGATCAACAGCGAGGAGTCGGTGAACCTGCATCGCCTGATGATGACCACCGGCAACCAAGACGTGAAGCTCTCGCAGATCTTCTTCGAAGCGGGCCCGATGCGCATGCTTCAAGGTATGGAGCGCCTGCTCAGCCGGATCGACCAGAGCGGCGCCCTGAGCATCGACAAGCCGTTTACGGCAGCCGAGCACTTCTTCTGCCTGCTCAAGGGCACGGCAAATTTCTGTCTGCTGTATGGCTGTGGCGGTCACCTGAGTGAGGAAGCCGCCGAGGCGCATGTGCAGGATGTGGTGGGGTTGTTTATGCGGGCGTATCGCCCCTGAGACCGCTATCGCCGGCAAGCCGGCTCCTACAAGGGCTGCACATTTCCGTGTAGGAGCCGGCTTGCCGGCGATGAGGCCCTAAAGGCCAACAAAGAATCAGGCCTTGAGCGCCTTCTTCGGATAAATGTCATACCGGCTGGATTTCCCATCCAGTGCATGGCTCGGCTTGGGCCCTTCAATGCACGGCGCCTTGCGCGGGCGCTTGACCACCACCCGGTGGCTGGCCAAGGCCAGTGCTGCGGCCAGCAACGCAGGGGCATCCGGATCATCCCCCACCAAAGGCCGGAACAGGCGCATTTCCTTCTTCACCAAGGCAGTTTTCTCACGATGAGGAAACATCGGATCGAGGTAGATCACCTGGGGCGGCTCGCCTTCCCAGTCGCGCATCACCTCAATGGAATTGCCCTTGAGCAGCTTCATGCGTGCCACGATGGGGGCCACTTCAAAATCGTCCGCACCGCGTGCCAGGCCGTCTTCGAGCAAAGCGCCAATCAGCGGTTGACGCTCGATCAGGCTCATGTCGCAGCCCAGGCTGGCCAGCACGAACGCGTCCTTGCCCAAACCCGCCGTGGCATCCAGCACCCGTGGGCGCACGCCCTGGGCAATGCCGACCGCCTTGGCGATCATCTGCCCGCTGCCACCGCCGTACAACCGCCGATGCGCCGCGCCACCTTCAACAAAGTCCACCCGCACCGGCCCCGGCGCGTCAGGCCCGAGCTGTTGCAACTGCAGGCCCTGTTCACCGACTTGCAGGGAAAAGTCCGCATCCGCCAGCGCTAACGGCAAGCCAAGTCGCGCCGCCCATTGCTCGGCAAGGGCCTGGAAACCTTCGGCCAAGGCTTCGACCTGAATGCGGCTGGCCGCTGGTTGTTCGCTCATCAATCGCTACGCTCAAAAATATTAAGGATCGGCAAACAACGGCCGATAAAAACAACAGTCAGGTATTTTGCCAGAGCTGAGCGTCGACCGAGAAAAATGTCAGACATTCTTCCCCTAACCATCGGTGTACTGCCGACCCACAACCACTACGGCCTGCGCAATACTCAAGCGCTGGCCGGGGTGAGCCATGTGTGGCAGGACTTCTTCGCCCGCGCACTGGCCGAGCAGCTTGGCGAAACGCCGGACGCGCTCGCCGCCAAGGCGCCAGCACCGGCGGACCCCGCGGTAGAACCGCGCGAAGGCGCCGACCTGCTGTCGCAGATCCTCACCCAGCGTGAGTGCGACGTGACAGACACCGAAATCGCTCCGCCTGAGCCGTTGTTCCTGCCAATCGCCGAGTTCGAAACCGATTTGCTGCCACCGGCCGCGACGCCATTCCCGCAGGAAGAAATCGTCGCGCAACAACGCCAACAGAATTTCGAAAGCGAATGGGTCCGCCCGCTCGTATTGAATGCAGGCCAGCCGCTGCCAGAACCAGGCCCGGCACCCGACCCGCGCCCCCTGCACCTGCCGATTGCCGAGTTCGAACTGGACCTCTTGCCACCGGCTGCAACCCCGTATCCCACCGAAGAGCTGGTGGCACAACAGAAGGCCTTGGACTTCGACTACTACTGGGCGCGCCCGCTGGTCACCCAGAACCTGCGCCTGGCCGCCTGATTCACCCCTTGAAAAAAGCGTTGGCCTGGCTGAAGGGCATCTTGCGGTCGGTAAACGTGAAAGTGCCCAACTCATACACCTCCTGCGCTGCACGGTAAAACTCGCCATAGGCCGCCAAGGCCAGGGCCGAGCCGACGCTGATACGCCGCACCCCCATCTCGCTCAGTTGCGCCACGCTGAGGTTCAGCCCACCGGACATCAACACGTTCACCGGCTTGGGCGCGACCGCCTTGACCACCGCCAGCACCTCTTCGGCACTGCGCAACGCCGGCGCATACAGCACGTCAGCACCGGCTTCGGCGTAGGCTTGCAGGCGGCGAAGGGTGTCGGGCAAATCCAGGCGACCGTGCAGGAGGTTTTCCGCGCGCGCCGTCAGCGTGAACGGGAACGGCAAGCTGCGCGCGGCAGCAACCGCGGCTTCTACGCGCTCGACGGAGAGGTCAAAAGGATAGATCGGGTCAGCGGCAATGCCGGTGGCGTCTTCGATCGAGCCGCCCACAATGCCGGTGGCCGCAGCCCGCAGAATGGTCTGGGCACAGCCTTCGGGCGTATCGCTGAAGCCGTTTTCCAGGTCCGCCGCCACTGGCAGCGAAGTCGCCCGGGCGATGGTGCCGGCGTTGCCCAGGGTGTCTTCAAGGGACAACGCCCCTTCTGCATCCGGCCGGCCGAGGCTGAAGGCAAAACCCGCACTGGTGGTGGCCAGGGCTTCGAAGCCAAGGCTGGCCAGCATGATCGCGGAGCCCGCATCCCACGGGTTGGGCATCACGAAGGCACGCTCACGTTCATGCAGGGCCTTGAAGGTTTCGGCGCGAAGGGTTTGGGCATCCATGGCTGACTCCAGGCGAAAAAGGAGCCTTAGAGTAACCCCAGTTGCTCCGCAGCGGGTTCCCGATGCAAGGTCGGCAACGCTGGCAAACCGGGCAGGCGCGCCATCAGCTTGTCGTGAAAGCGCAGCGCCAGTTGGGCGGCGAGGCGGTTATCCGAGGTGTGCAGGAAGACGTAGGGCGTGCGCCCTTCTTCGATCCAGGTGGCGATCTTTTCAACCCAGGGGATCAGGAACGGATCGTTGGCTTCCAATTCCGGATGGCCGATGAAACGCACCTGTGGGAATTGAGTGAGCGCTGCCGGACGGGGCGGCACCTTGGGCTTTTTCGATTGGGCATGCAGCACCGCCGCCGAAGTCGAGGTGCAACTGAACAACGCGCGCGGATCGAGGCAGATGCGCTCCACACCCCGGTCACGCAACAAGCGGTTGAGCATGCGCTCGGCATCGCCTTTGGCGAAGAACTCCGGATGGCGTACTTCGACTGCCAACGGCCGCTCAAGCCCATCGATAAACCCGGCCAGTTCGCCAAGGCGTTGCGGCGAGAAACTCGCCGACAGTTGCAGCCACAGCGGTGAAACACGCTCCCCCAACGGGCTCATCAAACCGACAAAGCTTTCGGCAGCCGGCAACTGTTCGCGCAAGTCGCCACCATGGCTGATATCACCCGGGAATTTGGCGGTGAACCGAAAATCATCGGGCATGATTTCGGCCCAGCGCTGCACCGTGGCGGCCGAGGGGCGAGCGTAAAACGTGGTGTTGCCTTCAACGGCGTTGAAGACTTGGGAATACAGGCCAAGGTAATCGCTGGACCGGGCATCGGCGGGGTACAGGTACTCGCGCCAGGCGTTTTCACTCCAGGACGGACAGCCGATGTAGTAAGGCAGGCGCATCAGATGTGGATATCGAGACCCAGCACTTCCATATCCCATTCGACAAAACCGGCGGTGGTCAGGTAACTGGCCAGGGCGGTGGCGACGCTTTTGCTCATGGAGCGGGGGAAGACCATGTCTTGCTGACGTGCGGGAAGGCCGCTGATACGCGCTTGGGCATTGGCTTGCGCATCGGACTGGACTTCGATGAAGTCCGGCGAATCCTCGACGGAATCGTCCACCGTAGCGTTGGCCTTACGCGGCTTGCGCTTGATCGGGTACGACTGTGAGGATAAGCCATCAATACGCATGGGCGCGAACTCGCTATCAGTAATGGCATTTTGGCAGCACTGTCCGTAGTGCGCAAATGCTCTGGTGATAACTAGAACACATAATTTGAAAAAGGTTTAAAAGCGCGGGCAAATTCTGACGATTGGTGAAATTAACACCAAAATGCCAGCATTTTTGGCGTCAAATAATCCCGCGTTCGGCCTTGGTCTGCGCCACTTTATCGCGCAGATAAACCGGTGCCGCCTGGTCGGCCGGGATGGCTTCGCCGCGGTCGAACGCAAAGCGCGCCAGGGCCAGCAAGTCTTCAGCGTGGGGCAGCATCGTGGCGTCCTGGCCAACCGTTTTAACACCGATGCGCTCGCCATACCCCCAACCGGTGCCAGCACCGAACCAGTCACCGCTGGCATCCTGCGGCAGTGTCGACGCCTCGGGCGCCTGCACGGCCTCCTCGCCTACCAGGCGCATCTCCCCCGCCGTTTCGCGGTAGCAGCCCCAATAGACTTCGTCCATGCGCGCATCGATTGCCGCTGCCACTTGCTTGGCGCCGTGTTCACGCAAAGCGCGCTGTGCCAACACCGCCAGGTTGGACACCGGCAACACCGGACGCTCCAGCGCAAACGCCAGGCCCTGCACCACACCGATGGCAATGCGCACACCGGTGAACGCGCCCGGGCCACGGCCAAAGGCGATGGCGTCCACGGCTGACAGGGTGGTGCCGGCGTCTTCCAACAGTTGTTTGATCATCGGCAACAGCTTCTGCGCGTGCAGGCGCGGGATCACCTCGTAGTGGCTCGTGACCTTGCCGTCGTGCAGCAGGGCAACGGAGCAAGCTTCAGTCGCGGTATCCAGGGCCAACAGGGTGCTCATCGGTGCGGGTGTCCAGGTCGAAAAAAAGTGCGCCAGTATAAACAACAACGGCCCGCAAGCGGGCCGTTGTCTGTGAAGCCGACCGAAGGGTCAGCTCAACGCTTGCAGCACCTTGGCGGTGATGGCTTCTACCGAGCCAACGCCAGGGATGTGGCTGTACTTCGGCTTGCCCTGGGCTGCAGACAGCTTCTGGTAGAAATCCACCAGCGGCTTGGTCTGGGAATGGTAGACCGACAGACGATGACGCACGGTTTCTTCAGTGTCGTCTTTACGCTGCACCAGGTCTTCGCCAGTGACGTCATCCTTGCCTTCAACCTTTGGCGGGTTGTAGGCGGTGTGGTACACGCGGCCCGAGGCTTCGTGAACACGGCGACCGGCAATACGCTGGACGATTTCTTCGTCTTCAACGGCGATTTCAACCACAGCGTCCAGCTCGACGCCGGCCTTCACCAGGGCTTCAGCCTGGGGAATGGTGCGTGGGAAACCGTCGAACAGGAAACCGTTCTTGCAGTCTTCCTGGCTGATGCGTTCCTTGACCAGGTTGATGATCAGGTCATCGGAGACCAGGCCACCGCTGTCCATCACGCTCTTGGCGATCAGGCCCAGCTCGGTGCCGGCCTTGACGGCAGCGCGCAGCATGTCGCCCGTGGAGATTTGTGGAATGCCGAATTTTTCAGTGATGAACTTTGCCTGAGTACCTTTACCGGCCCCGGGAGCTCCCAGCAGAATGACGCGCATCGATGTGCTCCTCAATTTTTTATAGAGATGACGCTCGGATTCGCCGCATGGGGCCAATCTCGTAGAAATGGGTCCAGGCCGATCAAACGGCCAAAGGCTGATCAAGATACACAGCGGGCCCTCACCATACAAGCCGCCAAAAGTCGCAGGAACCCTCGTCGGGCATACGCCACAGGCAGGGTGCGCCTGGGTGCAACCCCGACCTGCAAACGCAGGCCGCCCCTCTCGGGACGGCCTGTATGCTTCATCTGCAAGCTATTGAGAACACGCAAGAAACCTCAACCGGTGTTGCGCAACCCGGCGGCAATACCCGCCACAGACACCAGCAGCGCCTGTTCCAGAGGGCTGTCCTGCGCCGCTTCCTTTTGACGTGACCGCGCTAGCAACTCGGCCTGCAGCAGGTGCAAGGGGTCGAGGTAGGTGTTGCGCAGGCGGATGAACTCCAGGGTGTCTGGGCTATGGGCCAGCAGTTGCGACTGGCCAGTCAGGCCAAGCACCACGCTGCACGCCTGCGACAATAGGTCGCGTAAGTGCGCACCTAACGGCAGCAAGTCTGGTTGCACCAAACGTTCGTCATAAAGCTGAGCGATGTCGGCGTCGGCCTTGGCCAGCACCATTTCCAGCATGTCGATGCGGGTACGGAAGAACGGCCAACGCTCACGCATCTGCTCCAGCAACTCGCCTTCGCCGCGCTCCAGCGCCTTGCTCAGCGCCGCCTCCCAGCCCAGCCAGGCCGGCAGCATCAGGCGGGTCTGGGTCCAGCCGAAGATCCACGGAATCGCACGCAGGCTTTCAATCCCCCCGGCACGCCGCTTGGCGGGGCGGCTGCCCAGCGGCAAGCGCCCCAGTTCCTGCTCAGGGGTGGATTGGCGGAAGTACTCGACGAACTGCGGATTTTCCCGCACCACGGCGCGGTAGGCGCTGACCCCATCTGCCGCCAATTCATCCATCAAATGGCGCCAGGCCGGCTCCGGAGGAGGCGGTGGCAGCAAGGTGGCTTCCAACACCGCCGCCAGGTACAGGTTGAGGTTCTGCTCGGCAATGTCCGGCAGGCCGAACTTGAAGCGGATCATCTCGCCCTGCTCGGTGGTGCGGAAACGCCCCGCGACCGAACCCGGTGGCTGCGACAGGATCGCCGCATGGGCCGGGCCGCCGCCACGGCCAACGGTGCCACCGCGGCCGTGGAACAACAACAGTTCCACCTGTTGCTCACGGCAGATATCCACCAGGCTCTCCTGCGCGCGGTACTGCGCCCAGGCCGCTGCGGTGGTGCCAGCGTCCTTGGCCGAGTCGGAATAGCCGATCATCACTTCCTGCGGGCCTTGCAAGCGTGCGCGGTAACCCGGCAATTGCAGCAGCCGCTCCATCACCGGCCCGGCGTTATCCAGGTCGGCCAGGGTTTCGAACAACGGCACCACGCGCATCGGCCGTTGCACCCCCGACTCTTTAAGCAGCAATTGCACCGCCAATACGTCCGACGCCGCCCCCGCCATGGAGATGACGTACGACCCCAGCGAAGCGGCCGGTGCAGCGGCAATTTCCTTACAGGTGTTCAAGACTTCAGCCGTGTCTGCCGACGGTTTGAAGTAGCCCGGCAGCAACGGCCGACGATTGGCCAGCTCCTGGGTGAGGAAGCTGATACGCGCCTCCTCATCCCAGTCTTCATAGCGGCCCAGGCCCAGGTAGTCGGTGATTTCGGTCATGGCCGCGCAATGACGGCTGGAATCCTGGCGCACATCCAGGCGCACCAGGAACAGGCCAAACGTCACCGCGCGGCGCAGGCAATCGAGCAACGGGCCGTCGGCGATCACGCCCATGCCGCACTCATGCAGCGATTGGTAGACCAGCTCCAGCGGGTCCAACAGGTCGCGGTTGTTTTGCAGCACATCAGCCGGCGCCACGGTGTTGGAGGTCAACGCGGTGTGCGCCCATTGCCGGGTGGCGCGCAGGCGTTCACGCAGCTGCTTGAGCAGCGCGCGATAAGGCTCGACGCTGTCGCCGACCTTGGCTTGCAGGGCCGGGCTGGCCTGGCGCATCGACAACTCCGAGGCCAGGTGATCGACATCACGCAGGTACAGATCGGCAGCCATCCAGCGCGCCAGCAACAACACCTCGCGGGTGACAGGCGCGGTGACATTCGGGTTGCCATCACGGTCGCCGCCCATCCACGAGGCAAAGCGGATCGGCGCCGCCTCCAACGGCAAACGCAGGCCCGTCGCGGCGTGCAGCGCCTGGTCGGCCTTGCGCAGGTAGTTGGGGATGGCGTGCCACAGCGAATGCTCGATCACCGCAAAGCCCCACTTGGCCTCGTCCACCGGGGTGGGCCGAATGCGGCGGATTTCTTCGGTGTGCCAGGCTTCGGCAATCAGCCGTTGCAAGCGCTCGCGGATCTGCTTACGCTCGGCCGCGGTGAGGTCGCGATGGTCCTGCAGCGCCAGTTGCGCGGCGATCGCATCGTATTTCTGGATCAGGGTACGGCGAGCAACTTCGGTGGGGTGAGCGGTGAGCACCAGCTCGATGTCCAGCCGCGCCAACTGGCGGGCCAGGGATTCGTTGCTGTGGCCTTCGCTCTGCAAACGTGCCAGCAACTCGGGCAACACACGGGACTCAAACGGTGCCGGTTGCGTCTCATCTCGCCGGTGAATCAATTGGTACTGCTCGGCAATATTGGCCAGGTTGAGGAACTGGTTGAACGCCCGCGCCACGGGCAGCAGTTCGTCTTCCTGCAACTGGTTGAGGCTGGCGCTCAATTCATCGCCAGCACCATGACGGTCGGCCTTGGCGCCTTTGCGAATCTGCTCGATCTTGTCGAGAAACTCATCGCCGTACTGCTCTCGAATGGTGTTGCCCAACAGCTCACCCAGCAGGTGAACATCCTCACGCAAGCGTGCATCGATATCACTCATCAGCCAATCTCCAGCCAGAAATCCGGGACGCGCAGGGTTTCCAGAGTGCCGCCAGCATCCATTTATGACAAGACTTTAAACCTTGTGGGTTGCAGCTAGTCTCAACACTACGTCGCCTGTGTTTATCCACGCGGGCGGCGGGTCACTCATCACCGCCTGCTATCGCGGGCTTTATTGAGGTTGCCATGAAAATTCGAGAATTGGCCCAACAGTGGGAAGAGAATGCCAAGGGTCGCCTGACCAAGACTGAATACGCGATCCACCTGGACGTGGAATCTGCCGCACGCCTGGCGGCGATCGCCGAAATGTACCCCAAGCGCCGCACCGAAGAGCTGCTCGGCGAGCTGATCGGCGCCGCCCTGGAAGAGCTGGAAGCGAGCTTTCCCTACATCAAGGGGCAACAGGTGATTGCCACCGATGAAGAGGGCGATCCGCTGTACGAAGACGTCGGCCCTACGCCGCGCTTTCTCACCTTGTCACGGCGCTATCTACATGATTTGTCAGCCAGTGCTGACGAGAAGAAGCACTGATAAACATCCGCTGAATCCCACCTGACCCGCGTATTCCGGGCCTCACAGAGGCTCGGTGTACCGCTGCGCGCCTTGAAAGTTCCAACTTTTATACGCTGACCAAACAGTCAGATATTTTTTTAGGCAAATCGCCATCTTCTCTGAACTATTCAAAAAAGCCTTCGGTCACACCGAGTAAGCCATCACTTGGAACAGCCGTTTGAAAGGCGCCACGCGCATCACTGCCGGGCCCTCGGCCGCTGACCACCTGAGATGGATGTTGATGTTTTTCAGGAGTTATCCAATGGAGTTGAAGACGATGAAGACCAGCACTGCCAAATCCTCGTTTAACCACCTGCGCGGGCTCAAATTGGCCGCGCTGGCAATCGGCACCAGCTTCGTTCTGGCGGGCTGCGCCGGTAACCCGCCGACCGAGCAATACGCGGTCACCCAATCGGCGGTCAACAGCGCCGTCAGCGCCGGCGGTACCGAATACGCCGCCGTGGAAATGAAGTCGGCCCAGGACAAGCTCAAGCAAGCCGAAATCGCCATGCACGACAAGAACTATGACGAAGCCCGTCGCCTGGCCGAACAAGCCGAATGGGACGCTCGCGTCGCCGAACGCAAGTCCCAGGCCGCCAAGGCTGAACAGGCTGTGAAGGACTCCCAGAAAGCTGTTCAGGAGCTGCGTCAGGAAGGCATGCGCCCGGCTGTTATCCCGCAGCAATAAGCCGCCGCCCCTGATTGCATTGCACCCGATATCGAATTGAAAGGACGACACGACTATGCGTAAACAATTGATGATCCCTGCCCTGCTGGCGATGAGCGTTGCCCTGGCGGCGTGCTCCACCCCGCCGAACGCGAACCTGGAAAACGCACGGACCAACTTCTCGTCCCTGCAGACCAACCCGCAGGCCACCAAGCTCGCGGCGCTGGAAACCAAGGACGCCAGCGAATGGCTGGACAAGGCTGACAAAGCCTACCGCGACAACGAAGACCAGAAGAAAGTCGACCAACTGGCCTACCTGACCAACCAGCGCGTTGAAGTGGCCAAAGACACCATCGTGCTGCGCGAATCCGAAGCCAAGTTGAAAAACGCCGGTGACGAACGTGCCCGCGCCCTGCTGCAAGCCCGTGACGCGCAGATCAAGCAACTGCAAGACAGCTTGAATGCCAAGCAGACCGATCGCGGTACGCTGGTGACCTTTGGTGACGTGCTGTTTGCCACCAACAAGTCCGACCTCAAGTCCAGCGGCCTGGTGAACATCACCAAGCTGGCGCAGTTCCTGCGCGACAACCCGGACCGTAAAGTGATCGTCGAAGGCTACACCGACAGCACCGGTTCCGATGCGTACAACCAGAGCCTGTCGGAGCGCCGCGCGGCATCCGTGCAACGTGCACTGGCGCAACAAGGTGTGGATATCTCGCGCATCGTGACCCAGGGTTATGGCAAGGAATACCCGGTTGCCGACAACGGCAGCGTATCGGGCCGCGCCATGAACCGCCGTGTGGAAGTGACCATTTCCAACGACAACCAGCCGGTCAAGCCACGGTCTTCCGTCGCTTACTGAGTCGTCCCGGCGCTAAAAAAACCCACCTTATGGTGGGTTTTTTTTGGCTAGCCAAAGGTGATGGGAACGTCCGCCTCGTCCGGCAGTTCGATTGCCTTCACGCCATAGGCATTGTCCGAGAGTTTCTCCAACAGCTCACTGAGCGCATCGGCTTGTGCATCCTCACGCTCCAGCGCCTCCTGCCCCCTGGCCATATCCAGCATGTTGCGTATCGCGCCAATGGTTATCGCCACCGTCCCTTCCCCCGTTCTGCAAAAGTTACCAGGGGATCTGTGGCGTCTTGCGCAATACGGTTCCAGATATTTCCAAAATCGGCGTTATTGCTCCAGCTGTGGCGTCTCCTGGCCCATGCAACGCACCGCTTGCTTCTTGTTGTTCACCAGCACGCCGCTGAGGCCTTTTTGCTCGGTGTCGAACATCACCAGCACGCCATCGACGCACTGCGCCACTTGTGCGGCCGGGGTCAGGGAAATCTTGTAGTCCTCGCCGGGGATGGTCTTGAGCAGGGTGAAGTCGCTGAGCAGCAACGCGTCTTCCGGCTTGGCGAAGTGCAGGTAACCGTAGTACCACAGGCAACCGACTGTGCCGATGATGGTGCCGATACCGGTGAGGATCAGCGGGATCATATTGCGTTCTTCGCTCATTGCGGGCTCTCTGATGAATCAATGTTAGGAAGGGGGTAATTCGGAATCTCGCCCAGGCGGCGCAGGCCGTTGAAGTGCTGTGGGTCGTCCAGATAACGCAGCATCACGGTTTGCCAGGTCTTGTCGGCAAAGGTCTGCACATGCCCGCCCCGGGTCAGTTGCAGCACCCTGGGTGGTGGCGCGGCCTGGTACAGGCGGATGCCGTTGGACAGCGGCACGATCGGATCATCCAGGCTGTGGAACAGCAACTTCGGCACACCGGTCAGCTGCGGCATGGCGTTGATCGCACTGTCGGCGTCCGGCACCAGCCAGGACAAGGGCACCTGGAAAGGCCATGTTAACCACGAGGTGCTGAGGGCGAATTGTCCTACGTCACGATAACTGGCCGGCACGCCGTCCAGTACCAAGGCCTTTATCCGGGGCTGGCGCTCGGGGTGGGCCGCCAGGTAATGCACCGCCAGCGCACCGCCCAGGCTCTGGCCCAGTACGATCACCGGCTGGCCTTGGGTTTCAGGCGCCTTGTCGAGCCAGTTGAACGCCGCATCGATGTCCTGGTAGATCGCTGGCAATGACGGCTTGCCTTCGGACAGGCCATAACCACGATAGTCCAGCAGCAGCACCTGATAGCCCTGCTCCGGCAACCACCAGCTCCCCCCCAAGTGCCAGGCCAGGTTGCCGCCGTTGCCATGCAGGTGCAGCACCGTGCCCTTGAGCGGCACGCCGGGCTTGGCCGGTAGCCACCAGGCGTGCAGCTTCACGCCGTCGGCGGTGACCACAGTGACGTCGCGGTAGGCCAAGTGGGCTTTTTCCGGCGTGAACGGCAGGCCGGGTTCGGGGTAGAACAGCAGGGAGCTGCAGCCGTTCAAAGTGAGTAGCAGGCATAGAATGCCGAGGATTCTCATCCGTTGAAACCTCGTAATTGAGAGCGCAGAAGGTCACCTGTAGGCGCCGGCTTGCTGGCGATAACGGTGTATCAGTCGCCGTTGCTTTAGCTGAAAGACCGCTTTCGCAGGCAAGCCAGCTCCCACATTTTTGAACCGGTTTCGTCAGCCTGAACCAGCAAAACCCACATTTTGGTTCGGTTTCGTCGGCCACAACCACTAACCCTGTAGGCGCCGGCTTGCCGACGATGGCGTTTTTTCAGCTAAAACACGGGTGGCTGATGCACCGCTATCGCCGGCAAGCCGGCTCCTACAGGGTGATGGGGTGCCGTCAGAGGATATTGGAGTAGTCCGCCTCGATCCGGT
The DNA here is from genome assembly GCF_013386585.1 of Pseudomonas sp. P7548. Taxonomy (GTDB): domain Bacteria; phylum Pseudomonadota; class Gammaproteobacteria; order Pseudomonadales; family Pseudomonadaceae; genus Aquipseudomonas. Next base: position 119,879 of record NZ_JACARO010000007.1, read on the forward strand.
CCAGGCTCAAGTGGTTGAGGAAGTTGGAGAAACACATCCAGGCCGCCAGTGCATTCATGTCGCGGAATTGTTCCGGCAGGTACTTAGGCGGCACCACCAGGCCTTCATCCACCAATTGGCGCAGGGTGCGCATGTCTTCCAAAGTGGTCTTGCCGCAGAACAGCAGCGGCACTTGCTCCAACTTGCCTTTGCGCACGGCCAGCTGGATGTAGTTGTAGACCATGATAAAGCCCTTGAGGTAGGACAAATCCTTGGTAAACGGCAGACCGGTCGGCACCGAGCCACGGAAGACGCGACTGGCGTTGCCGTAGCTTTCGGCCATTTCAAAGCCTTGCTCGCGGAAGAATTCGAACACCTGCAGGAAGTCGGCGCCCTCCTCCACCATATGGATGGCGCGGGTGCGGTTGGTGAGTTTGCGCAGGCGACTCGGGTAGGAGGCGAACGTGATGATCTCCATCAGGATCGCCAGGCCTTCCTGGGTCACGGTGGACGACGGCGGGCCCTTGGACAGAAAGGTGCAGATCGGCTGGTTCTGGCCGTTGAGGGTGGTGCCGACGTGCACCAGGCCTTCATGCACTTCCAGGGCGCGCACATCGCGGTCATTGAACATCGCGTCGGCGCGAATCTTGATGTAGTCGGCACCCGCCGCAGCGTCGGCGACGATACCGTCGGACTCGAACACGCGGATGGTCTCTTCGGCTTCGCCGAACACCTTGTTCAGGCGGGTTTGCAACAAGCTGACGGCGTCCTTGGCGGTGAGGGTCTTGGCCTCATCCTTCAAGTCGCCGCGGCCGTCGATGTTGTTGAGGTAGTCGGAGAGCATCAGGCCCAGGTCGGCCAGCGTCGGGTCGCCGGCGTGAAACGCATCGGACGCGGCGCCGTACAGCTCCTGGGAAATCAGCCCGAAGTCCTCGGTGCCGCGCGCTTCGAGCATGCGCACCACCATGCGATATTCCTTGCACATGCGGCGCATGATCTGCCCTACCGGGCTGAACTGGCCGAGGCGACGGGTGATGTCGCGCTCGATGTTCTGGAACTCCAGCTTTACCGCGCTGGAATCGAACGACAGCGGCCGGTTCAGGTAGTAATCACGGTCTACGGCAGGCATGGCCTTGCCCTTGGCCTTGAGGAAACCCTGGCGAATGTTCTCGTCCCACTTCACGGCGTCGAGGACGCGAATCGGTGTTTGCGCCAGCACAATGCGATCAGACAAGGTGCGTATCGTCTGCTGGTAATCGTCCACCCGTTGCTTCCTCTTTAAACGTTATTTGCCCGAGCGCTGGTAGCGCACGGCTTCAACGAACACATCGGCATTGGCCGGGTCATCCAGGTAGGCAAACACCTGGTCCATGGGGCTGTCGACCACGACACCGGCACCTTCGACGGTGTCCACGGTGGCGCCATGCAAGGCCTTCTGGCCGATGGCCTGGTGGATCTGCTCCAGGTCCAGGTTGTAGACCACTAATTCGTGTTTTTCGTCGAATTCGAAGCCGGCCAGGATGTAATGCCCACCGAGTTTTGCCGGCAACGCTGCCGACAAATACCAGCGGCTGCCGTGGCGCGACACGGTAAACAGGTACTCATCGCGCTGGCCCGGTTTGCCTGTAGGGTAGCTCACGGCTTTGTAACGGTGATCACCGGCGGCGGTAATGTGCAGGTTGAGCGGTTCGCCCCAGGCGTTTTTGCTGGCCCACTGGCCGATCAGCCCGGACGGCGCGGCTTCGTGGGCCGGCAGCGGGTCCTTGAAGGTCACCAGGCAACCGCTCAGTAGCAGGAACGATAAGGCGATTACCGCGACGCGCCAGGTTTTCATCAAGTACTCCACGGGTGGTATAGGGTGAACCGCTTTATGTGGGAGCGGGCTTGCTCGCGAAAGCAGTGGTTCAGCCAAACATGTATCGACTAACACTGCGCATTCGCGAGCAAGCCCGCTCCCACACAAAGCAAATCCCGTCTTCGTCTAGACCGAGGCCAACACCAAATGCATGTAACGCTTGAGGATCTCAAGCATCTCTTCACCGGTCAGAGGCTCTGCGCCGCCCAGCAGGCCCTGATATTCCATCCGACTGATTATCGCCGTCAACACTTTGGCATCCTGTTGCGGCTCTCGAGAGCCCAATACCTGGAAAAACTGCCCAGTGCCCTGCAGCAGGATTTGTTGGTGGGAGCGCACCAGCTCCGCCAGGCGCGGGTTCAGCAGGGCTTCCTGGCGAAAAGCCAGTTCAGCCATCAGGTGTTCGCGGCGGTTGGTCAGTTGGCGCATCACGTAGTCGGCGGTCAGGCGCGCAATGTCATCGGCCAGTTGCGAGCGTGACTGCGGGCTGCCATCACCGTAGGCGACCATCTCACGCAGCAGCCCTTCGTTGCGCACCCACAGCTTGCCCATGAAGGCGGCGCTGCGTTCGACGTACTGGGCGAAGGTATCGGTGAGCAGGTCGTCGATGTCCTTGAAATAGTAGGTCGTGGCCGACAACGGCACCCCCGCCTCCGCCGCCACCGCCCGGTGACGTACCGCACGCACGCCTTCGCGGACCACGATGCGCATGGCCGCATCGAGAATGTCTTGCCTGCGTTGCTCGCTGCCCCGGCGACTGGCCTTGCGGCCCTGGTACTGGACACTTTCAGCCACGGCAGCCGCAATGCCGGCGGCGCCTTCTTGAGCCATTACGCGGTTCACGACACACATCCTTGAATAGATCAAAACCTGGCGCTGTTCGCTTGACGCTTATTAACGCCACATAAAAAAGCCGCCTTATAAAAGGCGGCTTCGGATTTCGCTACGGTTACGCTTGTGGCCGCATGTGCGGGAACAAGATCACGTCGCGGATCGACGGCGAGTTGGTCAACAGCATCACCAGGCGGTCGATGCCGATACCTTCACCGGCCGTTGGCGGCATGCCGTATTCCAGGGCACGCACGAAGTCGGCGTCGTAGTGCATGGCTTCGTCGTCGCCAGCATCCTTGTCGGCCACCTGGGCCATGAAGCGCTCGGCCTGGTCTTCTGCGTCGTTAAGCTCGGAGTAGGCGTTGGCGATTTCGCGGCCGCCGATGAACAGCTCGAAACGGTCGGTGACGTTCGGGTTGTCGTCGTTGCGACGGGCCAGCGGCGACACTTCGAACGGGTACTGGGTAATGAAGTGCGGCTGTTCCAGCTTGTGCTCCACCAGTTCTTCGAAAATCATCACCTGCAGCTTGCCCAGGCCTTCGAAGCCCAGCACCTTGGCGCCGGCTTTCTTGGCAATGGCACGGGCCTTGTCGATGTCGTTGAGGTCGTCGGCGGTCAGCTCAGGGTTGTACTTGAGGATCGAGTCGAACACCGACAGGCGCACGAACGGTTCGCCGAAGTGGAACACCTTGTCGCCGTACGGCACGTCGGTGCTGCCCAGGACCAGCTGTGCCAGCTCGCGGAACAGTTCTTCGGTCAGGTCCATGTTGTCTTCGTAGTCGGCGTAGGCCTGGTAGAACTCCAACATGGTGAATTCGGGGTTGTGACGAGTGGAAACGCCTTCGTTACGGAAGTTGCGGTTGATCTCGAACACTTTTTCGAAGCCGCCAACCACCAGGCGCTTCAGATACAGCTCTGGCGCGATACGCAGGAACATTTCCATGTCCAGCGCATTGTGGTGGGTTTCGAACGGCTTGGCTGCGGCACCACCGGGGATGGTTTGCAGCATCGGGGTTTCCACTTCCAGGAAGTCACGCTTCATCAGGAAGCTGCGGATGTGGGCGATTACTTGCGAACGTACGCGGAAGGTCTGGCGTACTTCTTCGTTGACGATCAGGTCAACGTAGCGCTGGCGGTAGCGTTGCTCGGTGTCGGTCAGGCCGTGGTGCTTGTCCGGCAGCGGGCGCAAGGACTTGGTCAGCAGGCGCACGCTGGTCATTTCAACGTACAGGTCGCCCTTGCCGGAGCGGGCCAGGGTGCCTTCGGCCGCGATGATGTCGCCCATGTCCCAGGTTTTCACCGAGGCCAGGGTTTCTTCGGACAGCGTCTTGCGGTTGACGTAGACCTGGATGCGACCGGTCATGTCCTGGATCACCATGAACGAGCCACGGTTGAGCATGATGCGACCTGCCACCTTGACCGGGATCGCAGCCTCTGCCAGCTCTTCCTTGGTCTTGTCCGCGTACTGTTTCTGCAAGGCATCGCAGTAGTTTTCGCGGCGGAAGTCGTTGGGGAAGGCATTGCCCTTGGCGCGCTCGGCAGCAAGCTTTTCCTTGCGCAGGGCGATCAGGGAGTTTTCTTCCTGTTGCAGGGCTTGCGGGTCGAGTTGTTGGTCGCTCATGTCTTTAGATTTTCCATCAGGTTCGTTGCCCCCGGCCTGCGGCCGGGGATCGCCGGCAAGCCGGCTCCTACAGGGGTGTTACAGGCCTGATTTCAGGCTGGCTTCCAGGTATTCGTCGATGTCGCCGTCGAGCACCTTGTCGCAGTCGCTGCGTTCGATGTTAGTGCGCAGATCCTTGATCCGCGACGCATCGAGCACATAGGAGCGGATCTGGTGACCCCAGCCGATGTCCGACTTGGTGTCTTCCAGCGCTTGCGACGCGGCGTTGCGTTTCTGCATTTCCTGCTCGTACAACTTGGCCCGCAGCATTTTCATGGCGGTGTCCTTGTTGGCGTGCTGGGAACGTTCGTTCTGGCAGCTGACCACGGTGTTGGTCGGTACGTGGGTGATACGTACGGCCGAGTCGGTGGTGTTTACGTGCTGACCACCGGCACCGGAGGAACGGTAGGTGTCGATCCGCAGATCAGCCGGGTTGATCTCGATTTCCACCTTGTCGTCGATCTCTGGCGAGACGAACACAGCGGAGAACGACGTGTGGCGACGGTTGCCGGAGTCGAACGGGCTCTTGCGCACCAGACGGTGCACGCCGATCTCGGTCCGCAACCAGCCAAAGGCGTATTCGCCCTTGATGTGCACGGTCGCGCCCTTGATACCGGCGACTTCACCGGCCGACAGCTCCATGATGGTCGCGTCGAAACCGCGTTTGTCCGCCCAGCGCAGGTACATGCGCAGCAGGATGTTGGCCCAGTCCTGGGCCTCGGTGCCACCGGAGCCGGCCTGGATATCCAGGTAAGCGTTGTTCGGGTCCATTTCATGGCTGAACATGCGGCGAAATTCAAGCTTGGCGAGGTTTTCCTCGAGACGGGCCAGCTCGGCGACGACATCGCCCACTGCGCCTTCGTCGTTTTCTTCGACGGCCATGTCCAGCAGGTCACGGCAATCGGCCAGACCGGTGTTCAGTTCGTCGAGGGTGTCGACAATCTGCGCCAGCGCAGCGCGCTCGCGGCCCAATTCCTGGGCGTATTCAGGTTTGTTCCAGACGCTCGGATCTTCAAGCTCGCGATTGACTTCGGTCAGACGCTCATGCTTTTGATCGTAGTCAAAGATACCCCCGAATAGTTTCGGAGCGCTCGGACAGGTCCTTGATGGTGTTAAGGATCGGGTTGATTTCCATGGCGGGCAGCACTCGTTGGCGAACTTTTGAAAGCCGGCGAGTATAACGGGAAATGGGGGGGAGCGGCAGCCCGCTGGGCGAAAAGGGTTGGGG
>NZ_JACARO010000070.1 GCF_013386585.1 Pseudomonas sp. P7548
AATTTGCTGAAGCGAGGCCAACCGGTCACGACTCAGTACCCGAATTTCTTGACGACCATAGAGCATTGGAACCACCTGATCCCATCCCGAACTCAGTAGTGAAACGATGCATCGCCGATGGTAGTGTGGGGTTTCCCCATGTGAGAGTAGGTCATCGTCAAGATTAAATTCCGAAACCCCATTTGCGAAAGCAGATGGGGTTTTGTTTTGGGCGGTCGAAACGTATTTGACGTTTTTGTTGCATAACCTTTTCGCGCTAAGCTCCCGCCTTTCTATGCAATGGCCTTACGCATGGCTATCATGCGTGCCTCATTGTGAGGCGATACTTGCATGCTGACGTTGTTGAAACTCTTGAAAGACGGTCGATTCCACTCTGGAGAGGCATTGGGTGCCGCCTTGGGCATCAGTCGCAGTGCTGTCTGGAAGCAACTGCAGCATCTGGAGACCGAATTGAGCCTGCCTATCCATAAAGTTCGAGGGCGGGGATATCAGCTGGCATCGCCTTTGATCTTTTTGAGTGCCGAAGAGATCAACTCAAATGCGCCTGCCTTGGGCTGGCCCGTCCATATTTCAGACTCCATTGACTCCACCAATGCTGAAGCGTTGCGCCTTGTCGAGACTGGCTGTGCCGCGCCGCTCCTGGTGCTCGCAGAGCAGCAGACGGCAGGGAGAGGACGGCGAGGTCGGACGTGGGCCAGCCCATTCGCGCAAAATGTGTATTACAGCCTCGTACTGCGCATTGAGGGTGGGCTGAGGCAGCTGGAGGGATTGAGTCTCGTCGTCGGGTTGGCTGTCATGCAGGCTCTGCGTGAGTCTGGGGTGCAAGGCGCAGCGCTGAAGTGGCCAAACGACGTTCTGGTCGGTCGGAAGAAAATTGCCGGAATCTTGCTGGAGTTAGTCGGGGATCCCGCTGATATCTGTCACGTTGTCCTTGGGGTTGGAATTAACGTGAATATGCAGAGGACTGCAGACGTTGATCAGCAGTGGACCTCGGTGCAGTTGGAAGCGGGTTTACCCCTTGACCGCAACCTTCTTGTTGCAAGACTTGGCCTGCAACTGCAGCGCTACCTGGACCGGCATAAGGCCTCCGGGTTTGCGGCGCTCCAGGAAGAGTGGGAGCAGAATCATTTGTGGCAGGGTAAGGCTGTTTCCCTTATAGCGGGGGTTACTCACATTGACGGGGTGGTCTTGGGCGTCGATCGTCAGGGGGCATTGCGGTTGAGTGTTGAGGGGGTCGAAAAGACGTACAGCGGTGGTGAATTAAGCCTGAGGTTGCGTGATGATTCTTGAGCTCGACTGTGGGAACAGCTTCATCAAGTGGCGTGTGCTTGATTTGCCAGCGGTAGGTGCGTTTGCAGAAGGCGTTGTCGGTTCGGATGTCGCGTTGATAGATAGCTTGTCAGCGCTGCCAGGCCTCTTGCTGACACGCTGCCGTTTGGTGAGTGTTCGCGCGTTGGAGGAAACGAGCAAGTTGGTGGCGGCCTTGGAGGCCGCTTTTGGGGTTGTCGTGTCCTGTGCTGCGCCCGCGCGCGACATGGCGGGCGTTCGCAACGGGTATGAGGCGTTTGAGCGCCTCGGGCTTGATCGCTGGTTGGCAATGCTCGGTGCTTTCAAATTGGCCTCGGGTGCCTGCCTGGTACTTGATTTCGGTACTGCGGCAACGGCCGATTTTATTGCTGCAGATGGTGAGCACCTAGGAGGCTTCATTTGTCCTGGCATGCCGCTAATGCGTAACCAGTTGCGAACTCATACCCGCAAGATACGTTACGACGATGCTGCAGCCGAGCAGGCATTGGCGCGCTTGTCGCCAGGTCGTACCACCGTAGAGGCGGTCGAGCGCGGCTGTACGCTCATGCTGAGAGGGTTTGTGCTGACTCAGCTGGAGCTTGCTCGAAGTTACTGGGGGGATGAGTTCACGGTGTTTCTCACCGGTGGGGATGCCGAGCTCGTTTCGGAGGCCGTGCCTCAAGCTCGGCTTGTTCCGGATCTGGTCTTCGTTGGCCTGGCGATGGCGTGCCCTTTGTCCTGAGGTGTTTATGCGTTGGTTGTTTTTGCTTTTGCTGGTCCTCAATGCGTTCTACTACATTTGGCATCAGCAAGAGGCGCCGTTACGGGCAAAGGATGTCACTCCTCTGAGTCTCTACAGGGGCTCGCAGCAGGATATCCGCCTTCTGAGTGAATCCTCCGATGCGGTGCAAAAGCGCGACAGGGCCAAGGCCTCTGAGGTGAATGCCTGTTTGTACCTGGGTGGCTTTGCGGATCAGCGACAAGCATTAATGCTTGAGCAGCGCCTCATCAGTCTGGATATAAAGGTCAAGATGCAATTGCTCAATACGCAGGAGGCCTCTGGTTACTGGCTCCGTGTTGCCCCTGAAAGCAGGCGCCTCGCTGATGATCTGCCCTTTGAAAACCTTGCTAAGGAATTCAATGAGTTAAAACATAAAATAATGTTGTGCGAAGGCGTTGCAACTCTCGATTAGTTTGCATAGAATGGCGCCCGCTTCGCAGTGAAGACCTTTACGGTCAACGGTGTGAAGCGAAGGTCAATGCAGCTAACCTCATATTTTTAAATGAGAAAATGCTTGACAGAAGGTCGGCGTGATGTAAAATGCCGGCTCGCTTAGGAGGGGTTCCCGAGCGGCCAAAGGGATCAGACTGTAAATCTGACGTCTACGACTTCGAAGGTTCGAATCCTTCCCCCTCCACCATTTTTAGCGTGAGCTGCAAGCTCCGCGGGTATAGTTTAGTGGTAGAACCTCAGCCTTCCAAGCTGATGATGCGGGTTCGATTCCCGCTACCCGCTCCAAGTTTGCAGGTTGTGCAATGTGTTTCGCTCTTGTAGCTCAGTTGGTAGAGCACACCCTTGGTAAGGGTGAGGTCAGCGGTTCAAATCCGCTCAAGAGCTCCATATAACAAGGCAGATATGAAAATATCTGCCTTTGTTTTAACAGCTGCCTCGGCTTGATGGTGTTCTGCTTGGCTTTGTTGCTGGGTGATTTCAAGTCTCTTGGGGTTGGTTGTTGTAAAGTCTTTTTCAGGCCTGCATAATGGTCGGCCTGATTTTGTTTTAGGTCAGTAGCTCAATTGGCAGAGCGACGGTCTCCAAAACCGTAGGTTGGGGGTTCGATTCCCTCCTGACCTGCCAGATTCACGTGGTGTGTCTGGCTTTCTTTTCACAGGATCTTCATAGATGACTCCTAAGGCTGAAGCTCAAAGCTCTCGTTTCGATCTGGTCAAGTGGCTCGCCGTAGTCGCGTTGGTGGTCGTAGGCGTTGTCGGCAATCAGTACTATTCTGCTTCGCCGATCCTGTACCGTGTGCTCGCATTGCTTGCTCTTGCTGCTGTAGCTGCCTTTGTAGGCCTGCAGACCGCTAAAGGCAAGTCTTTCGCGGTCCTGGTAAAGGAAGCTCGCACCGAAATTCGTAAAGTCGTTTGGCCGACTCGCCAAGAAACCACGCAGACCACCCTGATTGTGGTGGCTGTTGTTCTGGTTATGGCGTTGCTGTTGTGGGGTCTTGATTCCCTGCTCGGTTGGCTTGTTTCCTTGATTGTTGGCTAAGGGTGTCCCGTGGCTAAGCGTTGGTACGTTGTGCATGCTTACTCGGGTTACGAGAAGCATGTTATGCGCTCTTTGCTGGAGCGCGTAAAGCTGGCAGGCATGGAAGATGGCTTCGGCGAAATTCTGGTTCCCACTGAGGAAGTGGTCGAAATGCGGAATGGCCAGAAGCGCAAGAGCGAACGCAAGTTCTTTCCAGGCTACGTGCTGGTTCAAATGGATATGAACGAAGGTACTTGGCACTTAGTCAAAGATACCCCTCGTGTCATGGGTTTCATCGGCGGTACCGCTGATAAACCTGCTCCAATCACTGACAAAGAGGCGGAAGCAATTCTGCGTCGTGTTGCTGATGGCAGCGACAAGCCCAAGCCGAAGACGTTGTTCGAGCCGGGTGAGGTTGTTCGTGTTACAGATGGTCCGTTTGCTGATTTTAACGGCACTGTCGAGGAAGTTAACTACGAAAAGAGCCGGATCCAAGTGGCTGTGCTCATTTTCGGTCGCTCTACTCCGGTAGAGTTGGAGTTCAGTCAGGTCGAGAAGGTCTAGCTGAGCAAGCATCCCAACCCCACAGTCCTAGGCTGTGGGGTTTTGTCGTCACTGGGATAAACGCGCAAGTAACCGGGGAGCCTTTCGAGGCGTTTGAACCCGTAATTGGAGTGCCTCATGGCCAAGAAGATTACCGCTTACATCAAGCTGCAAGTGAAGGCCGCTCAGGCCAACCCAAGCCCACCCGTCGGTCCAGCTCTGGGTCAGCACGGCGTGAACATCATGGAATTCTGCAAGGCCTTCAACGCCCGTACTCAGGGTCTTGAGCCAGGTCTGCCGACTCCGGTGATCATCACTGTATACAGCGACCGTAGCTTCACTTTCGAAACCAAGTCGACCCCGGCTTCGGTTCTGCTGAAGAAAGCTGCTGGTCTGACTAGCGGTTCCGCTCGTCCTAACACCGTTAAGGTTGGCACCGTAACTCGTGCTCAGCTGGAAGAAATCGCGAAAACCAAAAACGCGGATCTGACTGCAGCTGATATGGATGCAGCCGTGCGTACCATCGCCGGTTCTGCTCGTAGCATGGGCCTTAACGTGGAGGGTGTGTAATGGCTAAGCTGACCAAGCGCCAAAAGGCTATCGCCGGCAAAATCGAAGCGGGCAAGTCCTACAACTTTGTAGACGCTGCCGCCCTGCTGACCGAGCTGTCGACTGTCAAGTTCAGCGAGTCCGTTGACGTTGCTGTAAACCTGGGTGTTGACCCACGTAAATCCGACCAGGTCGTTCGTAGCGCAACTGTGCTGCCACACGGTACTGGCAAGACTGTACGTGTAGCTGTCTTCACCCAAGGCCCGGCAGCTGAAGCTGCTCTGGCCGCCGGCGCTGACCGCGTTGGCATGGATGACCTGGCTGCCGAAATGAAAGGCGGCGACCTGAACTACGACGTAGTTATTGCCTCCCCGGATGCAATGCGCGTTGTAGGTCAGTTGGGTCAGATCCTCGGTCCACGTGGTCTGATGCCTAACCCTAAAGTCGGCACCGTAACCCCAGACGTAGCTACCGCCGTTAAAAACGCCAAAGCTGGTCAGGTTCGTTATCGCACCGACAAAAACGGCATTATCCACACCTCCGTTGGCAAGGTCGGTTTCGACGCCGTCAAGCTGAAGGAAAACGTTGAAGCCCTGATCGCTGATCTGAAGCGTATCAAGCCAGCTTCCTCGAAAGGTATCTACGTCAAGCGCGTTACCCTGAGCACCACTATGGGCCCAGGTCTGGTCATCGACCAAGGCTCGCTGGACGTATAAGACACAGATTGGCGCGAGAGATTGCGCCAATTGAAAAATTGGGGTCCCTGCCTGGCGGGGGCTATCCAAGACCGTAGGCGACGCAAGTCTTAAACCACAAGCCTACGCAGATGGTGCTCCCGGTTCCTTACCGAATCAGACACCAAAACGACATCCGGCTCCGGCCAGATGAAACGGTAACAAGCAGGAGTTAAACCCGTGGCAATTAATCTCGAAGACAAGAAGGCCATCGTCGCTGAAGTCAACGAGGCTGCCAAAGCTGCTCTGTCCGCTGTCGTGGCTGATGCCCGTGGTGTGACAGTAGGCGCTATGACCGGACTCCGTAAAGAGGCTCGTGAAGCTGGCGTATACGTACGTGTTGTACGTAACACCCTGCTCAAGCGCGCTGTTGCTGACACTGAATACAGTGTTCTCAACGACGTGTTCACTGGCCCGACTCTGATCGCGTTCTCCAAAGAACATCCAGGCGCTGCTGCCCGTTTGTTCAAAGAGTTTGCCAAGAGTCAGGATAAGTTCGAGATCAAGGCAGCTGCGTTCGAGGGCAAGTTCCTCGCAGCTAACCAAATCGACGTACTGGCAACACTGCCGACCCGTGACGAAGCCATTTCGCAGCTGATGAGCGTGATTCAAGGCGCTACCAGCAAGCTGGCTCGTACTCTGGCCGCAGTTCGCGAGCAAAAAGAAGCTGCCGCAGCCTAAGGCTGAGCGACTTCTCTCGCGTATTTTTGTTTATTTCGATGGCCGAGTAGGCCGTCCCCCAATTCAGGAAATACAGCAATGTCTATCTCCCAAGACGATATCCTCAACGCCGTAGCTGAAATGTCGGTTCTGCAGGTTGTTGAGCTGATCAAAGCTTTCGAAGAAAAATTCGGCGTTTCCGCTGCCGCTGCTTCCGCTGGCCCAGCTGCTGCTGCTGCCGTTGTTGAAGAGCAAACCGAATTCAACGTCATGCTGACCGAAGCTGGCGAGAAGAAAGTAAACGTGATCAAGGCAGTACGTGAACTGACCGGTCTGGGCCTGAAAGAAGCCAAGGCTGTAGTTGACGGCGCTCCTGCCATGGTTCTGGAAGCTGTTGCCAAAGACGCAGCTGACAAAGCCAAAGCAGTACTGGAAGAAGCAGGCGCTAAAGTCGAGCTGAAGTAAGCATCGACCTTGCGTCTCCAGCCCAAGCGTTAAGCTGAAGGCTGATGGCTGGTGGCTCTTGCCACCGGCCTTTTTCCGTTCTTGGCTGTCGACTCGGTCGCCGCCATTAACGCGCTGTAGCCACCCGATGCGGTGGTGCAAACCATGGGGTTTGCGAGATTTTCTGGCTGCTCCCGTCGGAGGGGCCAAACAAGCAGGTGACCAAGCTGGGGAACGCTGATGGCTTACTCATATACTGAGAAAAAACGTATCCGCAAGGACTTTAGCAAGTTGCCGGACGTCATGGATGTCCCGTACCTTCTGGCTATCCAGCTGGATTCGTATCGTGAATTCTTGCAGGCGGGAGCGACCAAAGATCAGTTCCGCGACGTGGGCCTGCATGCGGCCTTCAAATCCGTTTTCCCGATCATCAGCTACTCCGGCAATGCTGCGCTGGAGTACGTCGGTTATCGCCTGGGCGAACCGGCATTTGATGTCAAAGAATGCGTGTTGCGCGGTGTTACTTACGCCGTACCTTTGCGGGTAAAAGTGCGCCTGATCATTTTCGACAAAGAATCGTCGAACAAAGCGATCAAGGACATCAAAGAGCAAGAAGTCTACATGGGCGAAATCCCATTGATGACAGAGAACGGTACCTTCGTTATCAACGGTACCGAGCGTGTGATCGTTTCCCAGCTGCACCGTTCCCCGGGCGTGTTCTTCGACCACGACCGCGGCAAGACGCACAGCTCCGGCAAGCTCCTGTACTCCGCGCGGATCATTCCGTACCGCGGTTCGTGGTTGGACTTCGAGTTCGACCCGAAAGACTGCGTGTTCGTGCGTATCGACCGTCGTCGCAAGCTGCCGGCTTCGGTACTGCTGCGCGCGCTCGGTTATACCACCGAGCAGGTGCTGGACGCCTTCTACACCACCAACGTATTCAGCCTGAAGGATGAAACCCTCAAGCTGGAGCTGATCGCTTCGCGCCTGCGTGGTGAAATTGCTGTTCTGGACATCCAGGATGACAAGGGCAAGGTCATTGTTGAGGCTGGCCGTCGTATTACTGCGCGCCACATCAACCAGATCGAAAAAGCCGGTATCAAAGAGCTGGAAGTGCCACTGGACTACGTCCTGGGTCGTACTACCGCCAAGGTCATCGTTCACCCGGCAACAGGCGAGATCCTGGCCGAGTGCAACACCGAGCTGAACACCGAGATCCTGGCCAAGATCGCCAAGGCTCAGGTTGTTCGCATCGAGACTTTGTACACCAACGATATCGACTGCGGTCCGTTCATCTCCGACACACTGAAGATCGACTCCACCAGCAACCAATTGGAAGCGCTGGTCGAGATCTATCGCATGATGCGTCCAGGTGAGCCACCAACCAAAGACGCTGCCGAAACCCTGTTCAACAACCTGTTCTTCAGCCCTGAGCGCTATGACCTGTCTGCGGTCGGCCGGATGAAGTTCAACCGTCGTATCGGTCGTACCGAGATCGAAGGTTCGGGCGTGCTGTGCAAGGAAGACATCGTCGCGGTACTGAAGACCCTGGTCGACATCCGTAACGGTAAAGGCATCGTCGATGACATCGACCACCTGGGTAACCGTCGTGTTCGCTGCGTAGGCGAAATGGCCGAGAACCAGTTCCGCGTAGGCCTGGTACGTGTTGAGCGTGCGGTCAAAGAGCGTCTGTCGATGGCAGAAAGCGAAGGCCTGATGCCGCAAGACCTGATCAACGCCAAGCCAGTGGCTGCGGCGGTGAAAGAGTTCTTCGGTTCCAGCCAGCTTTCCCAGTTCATGGACCAGAACAACCCACTCTCCGAGATCACCCACAAGCGCCGTGTATCCGCACTGGGCCCGGGCGGTCTGACCCGTGAGCGTGCAGGCTTTGAAGTGCGTGACGTACACCCGACGCACTACGGTCGTGTTTGCCCGATCGAGACGCCGGAAGGTCCGAACATCGGCCTGATCAACTCCCTGGCCGCGTATGCGCGTACCAACCAGTATGGCTTCCTCGAGAGCCCGTACCGCGTGGTGAAAGACGCTCTGGTCACCGACGAGATCGTGTTCCTGTCGGCCATCGAAGAAGCTGATCACGTGATCGCTCAGGCTTCGGCCACGATGAACGACAAGAAAGTCCTGGTCGACGAGCTGGTAGCTGTTCGTCACTTGAACGAGTTCACCGTCAAGGCGCCGGAAGACGTCACCTTGATGGACGTTTCGCCGAAGCAGGTAGTTTCGGTTGCAGCGTCGCTGATCCCGTTCCTGGAGCACGATGACGCCAACCGTGCGTTGATGGGTTCCAACATGCAGCGTCAAGCTGTACCCACCCTGCGCGCTGACAAGCCGCTGGTAGGTACCGGCATGGAGCGTAACGTAGCCCGTGACTCCGGCGTTTGCGTCGTGGCTCGTCGTGGCGGCGTGATCGACTCCGTTGATGCCAGCCGTATCGTGGTTCGTGTTGCCGATGACGAAGTTGAAACTGGCGAAGCCGGTGTCGACATCTACAACCTGACCAAATACACCCGCTCGAACCAGAACACCTGCATCAACCAGCGTCCGCTGGTGAGCAAGGGTGATCGCGTTCAGCGTAGCGACATCATGGCCGACGGCCCGTCCACCGACATGGGTGAACTGGCACTGGGTCAGAACATGCGCATCGCGTTCATGGCATGGAACGGCTTCAACTTCGAAGACTCCATCTGCCTGTCCGAGCGTGTTGTTCAAGAAGACCGCTTCACCACGATCCACATTCAGGAACTGACCTGTGTGGCGCGTGACACCAAGCTTGGCCCAGAGGAAATCACTGCAGACATCCCGAACGTGGGTGAAGCCGCACTGAACAAGCTGGACGAAGCCGGTATCGTTTATGTAGGTGCTGAAGTAGGCGCAGGCGACATCCTGGTCGGTAAGGTCACTCCGAAAGGCGAGACTCAACTGACTCCGGAAGAAAAACTGCTGCGTGCCATCTTCGGTGAAAAAGCCAGCGACGTTAAAGACACCTCCCTGCGCGTGCCGACTGGCACCAAAGGTACTGTCATCGACGTACAGGTCTTCACCCGTGACGGCGTTGAGCGTGATGCTCGTGCACTGTCCATCGAGAAGACCCAGCTCGACGAGATCCGCAAGGACCTGAACGAAGAGTTCCGTATCGTTGAAGGCGCGACCTTCGAACGTCTGCGTTCCGCTCTGGTAGGCCACAAGGCTGAAGGCGGCGCAGGTCTGAAGAAAGGTCAGGACATCACCGACGAAATCCTCGACGGTCTTGAGCACGGCCAGTGGTTCAAACTGCGCATGGCTGAAGATGCGCTGAACGAGCAGCTCGAGAAGGCCCAGGCCTACATCGTTGATCGCCGCCGTCTGCTGGACGACAAGTTCGAAGACAAGAAGCGCAAACTGCAGCAGGGCGATGACCTGGCTCCAGGCGTGCTGAAAATCGTCAAGGTTTACCTGGCAATCCGTCGCCGCATCCAGCCGGGCGACAAGATGGCCGGTCGTCACGGTAACAAAGGTGTGGTCTCCGTGATCATGCCGGTTGAAGACATGCCGCACGATGCCAATGGCACCCCGGTCGACGTCGTCCTCAACCCGTTGGGCGTACCTTCGCGTATGAACGTTGGTCAGATCCTTGAAACCCACCTGGGCCTCGCGGCCAAAGGTCTGGGCGAGAAGATCAACCGTATGATCGAAGAGCAGCGCAAGGTTGCTGACCTGCGCAAGTTCCTGCACGAGATCTACAACGAGATCGGCGGTCGCAACGAAGAGCTGGACACCTTCTCCGACCAGGAAATCCTGGATCTGGCGAAGAACCTGCGCGGCGGCGTTCCAATGGCTACCCCGGTGTTCGACGGTGCCAAGGAAAGCGAAATCAAGGCCATGCTGAAACTGGCAGACCTGCCAGAAAGCGGCCAGATGCAGCTGTTCGACGGCCGTACCGGCAACAAGTTCGAGCGCCCGGTTACTGTTGGCTACATGTACATGCTGAAGCTGAACCACTTGGTAGACGACAAGATGCACGCTCGTTCTACCGGTTCGTACAGCCTGGTTACCCAGCAGCCGCTGGGTGGTAAGGCTCAGTTCGGTGGTCAGCGTTTCGGGGAGATGGAGGTCTGGGCACTGGAAGCATACGGTGCTGCTTACACTCTGCAAGAAATGCTCACAGTGAAGTCGGACGATGTGAACGGTCGGACCAAGATGTACAAAAACATCGTGGACGGCGATCACCGTATGGAGCCGGGCATGCCCGAGTCCTTCAACGTGTTGATCAAAGAAATTCGTTCCCTCGGCATCGATATCGATCTGGAAACCGAATAACACGTGACGCGAATCGAGAGCGGGGCTGTTTGGCCCGCTCTCTGCTCCGCCAGGAGGAAAGGCCTTGAAAGACCTACTGAATTTGCTGAAAAACCAGGGTCAAGTCGAAGAGTTCGACGCCATCCGTATTGGGTTGGCATCGCCTGAGATGATCCGTTCGTGGTCGTTCGGTGAAGTTAAAAAGCCGGAAACCATCAACTACCGTACGTTCAAACCTGAGCGTGACGGCCTGTTCTGCGCCAAGATCTTTGGCCCGGTAAAGGATTACGAGTGCCTGTGCGGTAAGTACAAGCGCTTGAAGCACCGTGGTGTGATCTGCGAGAAGTGCGGCGTTGAAGTTGCACTGGCCAAGGTTCGTCGTGAGCGCATGGCGCACATCGAGCTGGCTTCGCCGGTTGCCCACATCTGGTTCCTGAAATCGCTGCCGTCCCGTATCGGCTTGCTGATGGACATGACCCTGCGTGATATCGAGCGCGTTCTCTACTTCGAGAGCTATGTCGTTATCGATCCAGGCATGACCACCCTTGAAAAAGGTCAGCTGCTGAACGACGAACAGTACTTCGAAGCGCTGGAAGAGTTCGGCGACGATTTCGATGCCCGCATGGGTGCCGAAGCTGTCCGCGAACTGCTGCACGCTATCGACCTGGAGCACGAGATTGGCCGTCTGCGCGAAGAAATTCCGCAAACCAACTCCGAAACCAAGATCAAGAAACTGTCCAAGCGTCTGAAGTTGATGGAAGCCTTCCAAGGTTCCGGCAACCTGCCAGAGTGGATGGTGCTGACCGTTCTGCCGGTTCTGCCGCCAGACCTGCGTCCGCTGGTACCGTTGGACGGTGGTCGTTTCGCGACCTCCGACCTCAACGACCTGTACCGCCGCGTGATCAACCGTAACAACCGCTTGAAGCGCCTGCTCGATCTGTCCGCTCCGGACATCATCGTGCGCAACGAAAAGCGTATGTTGCAGGAAGCGGTCGATGCCTTGCTCGACAACGGTCGTCGTGGCCGCGCTATCACAGGTTCCAACAAGCGTCCTCTGAAATCCCTGGCTGACATGATCAAGGGTAAGCAAGGTCGTTTCCGTCAGAACTTGCTCGGTAAGCGTGTTGACTACTCCGGTCGTTCGGTAATTACCGTAGGCCCGACCCTGCGTCTGCACCAGTGCGGTCTGCCTAAGAAGATGGCTCTGGAGCTGTTCAAGCCGTTCATCTTCGGCAAGCTGGAAATGCGCGGTCTCGCGACCACCATCAAAGCGGCCAAGAAAATGGTCGAGCGCGAACTGCCAGAGGTTTGGGACGTTCTCGCTGAAGTGATCCGTGAACACCCGGTTCTCCTCAACCGTGCACCGACCCTTCACCGTTTGGGTATCCAGGCGTTTGAACCGGTACTGATCGAAGGTAAGGCTATCCAGCTGCACCCTCTGGTCTGTGCTGCGTACAACGCCGACTTCGACGGCGACCAAATGGCCGTGCACGTACCGCTGACGCTGGAAGCCCAGTTGGAAGCGCGTGCGTTGATGATGTCGACTAACAACATTCTGTCGCCAGCCAACGGTGAGCCAATCATCGTTCCGTCGCAGGACGTTGTATTGGGTCTGTACTACATGACCCGTGAAGCGATCAACGCCAAGGGCGAAGGTCGTGTGTTTGCTGACCTGCAAGAAGTTGACCGTGTGTTCCGTGCCGGCGAAGCCGCACTGCACGCCAAGGTCAAAGTGCGGATCAACGAAACCGTCAACGACCGTGATGGCGGCAGCGTGACCAGCACCCGTATCGTCGACACTACTGTCGGTCGTGCGCTGCTGTATCAAGTTGTACCAAAAGGTCTGTCATACGACGTCGTCAACCTGCCGATGAAGAAAAAGGCGATCTCCAAGCTGATCAACCAGTGCTACCGCGTGGTTGGTCTGAAAGAGACCGTGATCTTCGCTGACCAGTTGATGTACACCGGTTTTGCTTACTCGACCATTTCCGGCGTTTCCATCGGTGTTAACGACTTCGTTATCCCGGATGAAAAAGCCCGCATCATCGGTGCTGCCACCGACGAAGTGAAAGAGATCGAAAGCCAGTACGCCTCCGGCCTGGTAACCCAGGGCGAGAAGTACAACAAGGTAATCGACCTTTGGTCGAAGGCGAACGACGAAGTTTCCAAGGCGATGATGGCCAACCTCTCGAAAGAGAAAGTCATCGACCGTCACGGCGACGAAGTTGACCAAGAGTCCTTCAACTCGATGTACATGATGGCCGACTCGGGCGCACGGGGTTCTGCTGCGCAGATCCGTCAGCTCGCCGGTATGCGTGGCCTGATGGCCAAGCCGGACGGTTCCATCATCGAAACGCCGATTACTGCGAACTTCCGTGAAGGTTTGAGCGTACTCCAGTACTTCATCTCCACTCACGGTGCTCGTAAAGGTCTGGCGGATACCGCGTTGAAAACCGCTAACTCCGGTTACCTGACTCGTCGTCTGGTAGACGTTGCACAAGATCTGGTTGTGACCGAGATCGATTGCGGCACCGAGCACGGCTTGCTGATGACACCGCACATTGAAGGCGGTGACGTTGTAGAGCCGCTGGGTGAGCGCGTATTGGGTCGTGTTATTGCCCGTGACGTATTCAAGCCAGGTACCGAGGAAGTTATCGTTCCTGCTGGCACCCTGGTAGACGAAAAGTGGGTCGAGTTCATCGAACTCAACAGCATCGACGAAGTGATCGTTCGCTCGCCGATCAGCTGCGAAACCCGCTACGGCATTTGCGCCAAGTGCTACGGCCGTGACTTGGCTCGTGGTCACCAGGTGAACATCGGTGAAGCGGTCGGCGTTATCGCTGCCCAGTCCATCGGTGAGCCGGGTACCCAGCTGACCATGCGTACGTTCCACATCGGTGGTGCGGCAAGCCGGACCTCCGCAGCCGACAGCGTTCAGGTGAAGAATGGCGGTACCGTCCGTCTGCACAACCTGAAGCACGTTGAGCGAGTGGATGGCCACCTGGTAGCTGTGTCCCGTTCCGGTGAGCTGGCAATCGCTGATGACTACGGTCGTGAGCGTGAGCGTTACAAGCTGCCGTACGGTGCTGTGATTTCGGTTAAAGAGGGTGACAAGGTCGACGCTGGCGCAATCGTGGCCAAGTGGGATCCGCACACTCACCCAATCGTTACCGAGATGAAAGGTACCGTGACCTACGTGGGCATGGAAGAAGGCATCACGATCAAGCGTCAGACTGACGAATTGACCGGTATGACCAACATTGAAGTACTCGACGCGAAAGATCGTCCAGCTGCCGGTAAAGACATCCGTCCAGCCGTGAAGATGGTCGATGACAACGGCAAGGATCTGTTGCTGCCAGGCACTGACGTTATCGCTCAGTACTTCCTGCCAGCCAACGCCCTGGTCGGTGTAGCGGATGGTGCGAAGATCGCGATCGGTGATGTTATCGCGCGTATCCCGCAAGAAACTTCGAAGACCCGTGACATCACCGGTGGTCTGCCGCGTGTTGCCGACTTGTTCGAAGCGCGTCGTCCGAAAGAAGCGTCGATCCTGGCTGAAGTCAGCGGCACCATCGCGTTCGGTAAAGAGACCAAGGGCAAGCGCCGTCTGGTCATTACCCCGAACGACGGTAGCGATCCGTATGAAGAGCTGATTCCGAAGTGGCGTCACCTGAACGTGTTCGAAGGCGAACAGGTAAACCGCGGCGAAGTTATCTCCGACGGTCCGAGCGATCCACACGACATTCTGCGTCTGCTGGGTGTGAGTGCGCTGGCCAAATACATCGTTAACGAGATCCAGGACGTTTACCGCCTGCAAGGCGTGAAGATCAACGATAAGCACATCGAGACCATCCTGCGTCAGATGCTGCGTAAAGTTGAAATCGCCGAATCCGGCGATTCCAGTTTCATCAAGGGCGACCAGATGGAACTGACTCACGTACTGGTGGAAAACGAGCGCCTGACGAACGAAGACAAATTCGTGTCCAAGTTCACTCGCGTGCTGCTGGGTATCACCAAGGCGTCGTTGTCGACTGAGTCGTTCATCTCGGCGGCCTCCTTCCAGGAGACCACTCGCGTACTGACCGAGGCAGCGGTAACCGGCAAGCGCGATTACCTGCGCGGCCTGAAAGAAAACGTGGTTGTGGGTCGTCTGATCCCGGCCGGTACCGGCTTGGCTTACCACAGCGAACGTAAGCGTCGCCGTGATGCTGACAAGCCGTTGCGCGTAAGCGCCAGTGAAGTGGAAGCTGCACTGACCGAAGCGCTGAACTCCAGCGGTAACTGAGTTCTGCGATAAATAAGTCCGGGCCCTGGCAGCTCCATTCGTCGGATCGAGGCAATTTTGCCCCGGTTCGATGAGAGGGGAGGTCGGGGCCTTGCCTTGACTGGGGGCAAGATCCTCTTTAGACTCTTGTACCCCTAAATTTGGCGGGAATTCGTTCCTGCCATTTTGCTTTTCTTGCAAGACAATAGCGTCGCAAGACAACAGTGGAGCTAGTAGATGGCAACTATCAACCAGCTGGTACGTCAGCCGCGTAAGCGTATCGTCGAGAAATCCGACGTACCTGCGCTGCAGAACTGCCCGCAACGTCGTGGCGTATGCACTCGCGTGTATACCACTACGCCGAAAAAACCTAACTCGGCACTGCGTAAAGTATGCCGTGTGCGCCTGACCAACGGTTTCGAGGTTTCCTCGTACATCGGCGGTGAAGGTCACAACCTGCAAGAGCACAGCGTGGTACTGATCCGCGGCGGTCGTGTAAAAGACTTGCCAGGTGTTCGTTACCACACCGTACGCGGTTCCTTGGATACTTCCGGCGTTAAAGGTCGTAACCAGGGTCGTTCGAAGTACGGTACCAAGAAGCCTAAGTAGTAGCGGCTTTTTGTAACACTGAATCATCTAATTTTCTGAGTCGATAAGAGTAAGGTCGGAGGCGTCCCGAAAGGGCACCGATTCCGAGCGAACCTGAAGACCGTTTGAGGGCTTATCCATGCCAAGAAGACGCGTAGCAGCCAAGCGCGAAGTGCTTGACGATCCAAAATACGGAAGCCAAATTCTGGCCAAGTTCATGAACCACGTGATGGAAAGCGGCAAGAAAGCCGTTGCCGAGCGTATCGTTTATGGCGCGCTGGAAAAGGTTAAAGAACGCAAGAACAGCGACCCCCTGGAAATCTTCGAGAAAGCTCTCGACGCCATCGCTCCGCTGGTCGAAGTGAAGTCGCGCCGTGTAGGCGGTGCTACTTACCAGGTTCCGGTTGAGGTTCGCCCGTCCCGTCGTAACGCTCTGGCAATGCGCTGGTTGGTAGACTTCGCCCGTAAGCGCGGCGAGAAGTCTATGGCTCTGCGTTTGGCTGGCGAACTGTTGGACGCTGCTGAAGGTAAAGGTGCTGCTGTTAAGAAGCGTGAAGACGTGCACCGTATGGCTGAAGCTAACAAAGCTTTCTCGCACTACCGCTTCTAATTTTAGCTTCACTAATTTTGCGAGGGCTTTATGGCTCGTACTACTCCGATTAGCCGCTACCGTAACATCGGTATCGTTGCTCACGTGGATGCTGGTAAAACCACCACCACCGAGCGCGTACTGTTTTACACCGGCAAAAGTCACAAAATGGGCGAGGTGCATGACGGCGCCGCGACCACAGACTGGATGGTTCAGGAGCAGGAGCGTGGTATTACCATTACTTCTGCTGCTATTACCGCCTTCTGGAAAGGTTCCGAGAAGCAGTACAAAGACGAGCACCGCTTCAACGTTATCGATACCCCGGGCCACGTAGACTTCACCATTGAAGTAGAACGTTCCCTGCGCGTACTCGACGGCGCTGTCGTTGTGTTCTGCGGTACCTCGGGTGTTGAGCCTCAGTCGGAAACCGTATGGCGTCAGGCCAACAAATACGGCGTTCCACGTCTTGTTTACGTAAACAAGATGGACCGTGCTGGTGCCAACTTCCTGCGCGTGATCGGTCAGATCAAGCAGCGTCTGGGTCACACTCCGGTGCCGATCCAGTTGGCTATCGGTTCCGAAGATAACTTCCAGGGTCAGATCGATCTGATCAACATGGAAGCTGTCTACTGGAATGACGCTGACAAAGGTATGGTTCCTGTTCGCAAGCCGATCCCTGCCGAGCTTCAAGAGCTGGCTGACGAGTGGCGCAACAACATGGTTGAGGCTGCTGCCGAAGCCAGCGAAGAACTGATGAACAAGTACCTCGAAGGTGAAGAACTCACCAACGCGGAAATCAAGGCCGCTCTGCGTCAGCGTACCATCGCTGGCGAAATCGTCCTGGCTGTTTGCGGTTCCTCGTTCAAGAACAAGGGTGTTCCCCTGGTTCTCGACGCCGTTATCGACTTCCTGCCTGCTCCAACCGATATTCCTGCTATCAAGGGTTCGAACCCTGATAACGAGGAAGAAGAGATGGAGCGTCACGCAAGTGATGACGAGCCGTTCTCGGCTTTGGCGTTCAAGATCGCTACCGACCCATTCGTGGGTACTTTGACTTTCGTCCGCGTTTACTCGGGCGTGTTGGCATCCGGCGACGGCGTGATCAACTCGGTCAAAGGCAAGAAAGAGCGTGTGGGTCGTATGGTGCAAATGCACGCAAACGCCCGCGAAGAGATCAAGGAAGTACGCGCTGGTGACATCGCGGCCCTGATCGGCATGAAGGACGTCACCACTGGTGAGACTTTGTGCGACGCTGCCAAGCCAATCATCCTGGTTCGCATGGACTTCCCGGAGCCGGTTATTTCGGTTGCCGTAGAGCCTAAGACCAAGGATGACCAGGAAAAAATGGGTATCGCTCTGGGCAAGCTTGCTCAGGAAGATCCATCTTTCCGCGTCAAGACTGATGAAGAGACTGGTCAAACGATCATCTCCGGCATGGGCGAGTTGCACCTGGACATCCTGGTTGACCGGATGCGCCGTGAGTTCAACGTCGAAGCCAACATCGGTAAGCCTCAGGTTTCCTATCGTGAGCGCATCACGAAGAACTGTGAAATCGAAGGCAAGTTCGTTCGTCAGTCCGGCGGTCGTGGTCAGTTCGGTCACTGCTGGATCCGTTTTGCTCCTGCTGACGAAGGTCAGGAAGGTCTGCAATTCTTGAACGAAGTAGTGGGTGGTGTGGTTCCTAAGGAATACATCCCGGCTATCCAGAAGGGCATCGAAGAGCAGATGAAGAACGGTGTTGTCGCCGGCTATCCGCTGATCGGCCTGAAAGCAACCGTTTTTGACGGTTCTTACCACGACGTCGACTCCAACGAGATGGCGTTTAAGGTGGCTGCCTCCATGGCTACCAAGCAACTGGCCCAGAAGGGCGGTGGTGAGTTGCTTGAGCCGATCATGGCGGTAGAAGTTGTTACACCTGAAGACTATATGGGTGATGTCATGGGCGACCTTAACCGTCGTCGCGGCATGATCTTGGGTATGGAAGACACGGTTTCCGGCAAAGTGATTCGCGCCGAGGTTCCGTTGGGTGAGATGTTCGGTTATGCGACCGACGTTCGCTCCATGTCCCAGGGTCGCGCAAGCTACTCTATGGAATTCAAAAAATACAACACAGCTCCGGCGCACATCGCTGAAACTGTATCCAAAAAACAAGGCTGATTCAGTCCTTTAGGCAAGGAGTTAATTGTCGTGGCTAAAGAAAAATTTGATCGTTCCCTACCGCACGTAAACGTTGGCACCATCGGCCACGTTGACCACGGTAAAACCACTCTGACCGCTGCTCTGACTCGCGTCTGCTCCGAAGTTTTCGGTTCGGCTCGTGTTGACTTCGACAAGATCGACAGCGCACCAGAAGAAAAAGCTCGTGGTATCACCATCAACACCGCTCACGTTGAGTACAACTCGACTATTCGTCACTACGCTCACGTTGACTGCCCAGGTCACGCTGACTACGTGAAGAACATGATCACCGGTGCTGCCCAGATGGACGGCGCGATCCTGGTTTGCTCGGCCGCTGATGGTCCGATGCCACAAACCCGTGAGCACATCCTGCTGTCCCGTCAGGTAGGTGTTCCGTACATCGTGGTTTTCCTGAACAAGGCTGACCTGGTAGACGACGCTGAGCTGCTGGAACTGGTTGAGATGGAAGTGCGCGATCTGCTGAGCACTTACGACTTCCCAGGTGACGACACTCCGATCATCATCGGTTCTGCTCGTATGGCTCTGGAAGGCAACGACGAAAACGAAATGGGCACCACTGCCGTTCGTAAACTGGTTGAAACCCTGGACAGCTACATCCCAGAACCAGTTCGTCTGACTGACAAGCCGTTCCTGATGCCAATCGAAGACGTGTTCTCGATCTCCGGTCGCGGTACTGTTGTGACTGGTCGTATCGAGCGCGGTATCGTTCGCGTTCAGGATCCACTGGAAATCGTTGGTCTGCGTGACACTACCGTTACCACCTGCACCGGTGTTGAAATGTTCCGTAAGCTGCTCGACGAAGGTCGTGCTGGCGAGAACTGCGGCGTTCTGCTGCGTGGTACCAAGCGTGACGACGTTGAGCGTGGCCAGGTTCTGGTTAAGCCAGGTTCGGTTAAGCCGCACACCAAGTTCACCGCAGAAGTTTACGTTCTGAGCAAGGAAGAAGGCGGTCGTCACACCCCGTTCTTCAAAGGCTACCGTCCACAGTTCTACTTCCGTACTACTGACGTGACCGGTAACTGCGAGCTGCCAGAAGGCGTTGAAATGGTAATGCCAGGCGATAACATTCAAATGACTGTTACCCTGATCAAAACCATCGCAATGGAAGACGGTCTGCGCTTCGCTATCCGTGAAGGCGGCCGTACCGTTGGTGCTGGCGTTGTAGCTAAAATCATCGAGTAATTATCTCTTCTGAGATAGTGCTGATGTTTTGAGAAAGCCCCCGCTCAGCGGGGGCTTTTTTATTGGGTTGACACCTATCTGGGGCGTCTATAGAATTGCGCCTCCTTTTAACGGGCGCATTGCGCCCGGTGGGAATAGCAGCCGGAGTCTGAAATCCAATGCAAAATCAGCAAATCCGTATCAGGTTGAAGGCTTTTGACCATCGCCTGATCGACCAATCCACCCAGGAAATCGTGGAAACCGCGAAACGTACTGGTGCTCAAGTGCGTGGTCCAATTCCACTGCCTACCCGTAAAGAGCGGTTCACCGTTCTGGTCTCCCCGCACGTCAACAAAGACGCGCGTGACCAGTACGAGATCCGTACTCATAAGCGCGTACTGGACATCGTCCAGCCAACGGATAAAACCGTTGATGCACTTATGAAGCTCGATCTGGCGGCCGGTGTGGAAGTACAGATCAGCCTCGGCTAAGACTCGGGTCTTAGTCGTGTAACGCTCTGAAATGGGCGGCCATAGCGGGTGAAAGCCCCGTACACTCATGAGGTTTACAACATGACTATTGGTGTAGTCGGTCGTAAATGCGGTATGACCCGTATTTTCACCGAAGAAGGTGTCTCCATTCCGGTCACGGTCATTGAGATCGAGCCGAATCGCGTCACCCAGTTCAAAACTGAAGAAACCGATGGCTATCGTGCAGTGCAAGTCACTGTCGGCGAGCGTCGTGCTTCGCGCGTGACTGCTGCTCAAGCAGGTCACTTCGCTAAGGCAAACGTTGCAGCTGGTCGCACTGTCATGGAGTTCCGTCTTGAAGACGGCGACTACCAGGCTGGCGATCTGATCAACGCTGAAATCTTCGCTGCTGGTCAACTGGTTGATGTAACCGGTCAGTCCAAAGGTAAAGGCTTCCAGGGTACGATCAAGCGTTGGAATTTCCGTGGCCAAGACAACACTCACGGTAACTCCGTTTCCCACCGCGTCCCGGGCTCTATTGGCCAGTGCCAGACTCCTGGTCGTGTATTCAAGGGCAAGAAAATGTCCGGTCATATGGGCGCTGAGCGCGTGACCGTGCAGTCCCTCGAAGTAGTGCGCGTCGACGCTGAACGCAATCTGTTGTTGGTCAAGGGTGCTGTTCCTGGCGCTACTGGCGGCAACCTGGTTGTACGTCCAGCGGCCAAGGCTCGCGGTTAAGGGGAAGCTGACATGCAATTAAATGTAAATGACGCTCAAGCGATCGAAGTTTCCGAACTGACATTTGGCGGCGAATTCAACGAGACGCTGGTTCACCAAGCAGTCGTGGCCTACATGGCCGGCGGCCGTCAAGGTAGCAAGCAGCAAAAGACCCGTTCCGACGTTCGTGGTGGCGGTAAGCGCCCTTGGCGTCAGAAAGGTACTGGCCGTGCTCGTGCCGGTACTATCCGTAGCCCAATCTGGCGTGGCGGCGGTACCACTTTCGCAGCTCGTCCGCAGGATCACTCGCAGAAGCTCAACAAGAAGATGTACCGCGCAGCTCTGCGCTCCATCCTTGCTGAACTCGTGCGTACCGACCGCCTGGTCGTGGTTCAGGACTTCGCTGTTGAAAGCCCGAAAACCAAAGATCTGCTGGGCAAACTGAACAACATGAGCCTGACCGACGTTTTGATCGTGTCGGAAGCTGTTGATCAGAACCTGTACCTGGCTGCTCGTAACCTGCCACACGTTGATGTACGTGACGTGCAAGGTTCCGATCCAGTTAGTCTGATCGCATACGACAAGGTGTTGATCACCGTGTCGGCCGTGAAGAAATTCGAGGAGCTGCTGGGATGAACCAGGAACGCGTATTTAAAGTTCTGCTTGGCCCGCACGTTTCCGAAAAGGCTACGGTTCTGGCTGACAAGAAAGGCCAGTTCGTTTTCAAGGTTGCAACTGACGCAACCAAGCTGGAAATCAAGAAGGCCGTCGAAAGCCTGTTCAGCGTGAAAGTAGAGCGTGTTACTACCCTGAACGTTCTGGGTAAGAGCAAGCGCACTGCTCGCGGTCTGGGCAAGCGTAATGACTGGAAGAAGGCAGTTATCTCCCTTCAGCCAGGCCAAGATCTCGATTTCAGCAGCAGTGCTGAGTAAGGAAGGGGTGCATCATGGCAATCGTTAAATGCAAACCGACTTCCCCTGGCCGCCGTTTTGTGGTCAAGGTGGTCAACCAGGAGCTGCATAAAGGCGCTCCTCACGCACCGCTGCTCGAGAAGAAATCGAAGTCTGGTGGTCGTAACAACAATGGTCGTATTACCACTCGTCACATCGGTGGTGGCCATAAGCAGCATTATCGTCTGGTCGATTTCCGTCGCAACGACAAAGATGGCATCGCTGCCACTGTCGAGCGTATCGAATACGATCCAAACCGTACTGCTCACATCGCTCTGCTGCTGTACGCAGATGGCGAGCGTCGCTACATCATCGCCCCTAAAGGCGTGAGCGCTGGCGACCAGCTGATCGCAGGTGCCTTGGCACCGATCAAGCCGGGCAACGCTCTGCAACTGCGCAACATTCCAGTTGGTAGCACCGTACACGGCATCGAATTGAAGCCAGGTAAAGGCGCACAGATCGCTCGTTCCGCTGGTGCTTCGGCTCAGCTGATCGCTCGTGAAGGTGTCTACGTGACCCTGCGTCTGCGTTCTGGTGAGATGCGTAAAGTGCTGGCTGAGTGCCGCGCGACCCTGGGCGAAGTCTCGAACTCCGAGCACAGCCTGCGTTCGCTGGGTAAAGCTGGTGCCAAACGCTGGCGTGGCGTTCGCCCAACCGTTCGTGGTGTTGCCATGAACCCGGTTGACCACCCACACGGTGGTGGTGAAGGTCGTACCTCTGGTGGTCGTCATCCGGTATCGCCATGGGGCTTCCCGACTAAGGGCGCGAAGACTCGTGGTAATAAGCGTACCGACAAAATGATCGTCCGTCGTCGCAAGTAAATAGAGGGATACGACAGTGCCACGTTCTCTGAAAAAAGGTCCTTTTATTGATCTTCACCTACTGAAGAAGATCGAAGTGGCGGCGGAAAAGAACGATCGCAAACCAGTTAAGACCTGGTCGCGTCGTTCGATGATCCTGCCACAAATGGTCGGTCTGACCATCGCAGTACACAACGGTCGTCAACACGTCCCAGTTCTCGTTAACGAAGACATGGTCGGCCACAAACTGGGCGAGTTCGCCGGTACCCGCACTTATCGTGGGCACGTGGCAGACAAGAAAGCCAAGCGTTAAGGGGTAAGGAAATGGAAGTAGCCGCTAAGTTGTCGGGCGCTCGAATCTCCGCCCAGAAAGCCCGCTTGGTCGCCGACCAGATCCGCGGGAAGAAGGTGGGCGAAGCGCTCAACCTGTTGGCTTTCAGCAGTAAGAAAGCCGCCGAGATCATGAAGAAAGTGCTGGAGTCGGCCGTAGCCAACGCCGAGCATAACGAAGGCGCAGACGTTGATGACCTGAAGGTCAGCACCGTTTTCGTCAACGAAGGGCGTTCGCTGAAGCGCATCATGCCACGTGCCAAAGGCCGTGCTGATCGCATCGTCAAGCGGTCTTGCCATATCACTGTCAAGGTTGCTGACAAGTAACGGAGTCGAAGAGATGGGTCAGAAAGTACATCCCATTGGCATTCGCCTGGGAATCGTCAAGGAGCACACCTCCGTCTGGTACGCAGACGGTCGGACTTATGCGGACTACTTGTTCGCTGATCTGAAGGTGCGTGAGTATCTCCAAGACAAACTAAAAAGCGCGTCCGTAAGCCGTATCGATATCCATCGTCCGGCCCAAACTGCACGTATCACCATCCACACCGCTCGTCCAGGTATCGTTATCGGGAAGAAAGGTGAAGATGTTGAGAAACTGCGTCAGGACCTGACCAAGCAAATGGGTGTGCCTGTGCACATCAATATCGAAGAGATCCGCAAGCCGGAGCTCGACGGTATGCTGGTTGCGCAGAGCGTAGCTCAGCAGCTGGAGCGTCGCGTAATGTTCCGTCGCGCTATGAAGCGCGCCGTACAGAACGCCATGCGCATTGGTGCCAAAGGCATCAAAATCCAAGTGAGCGGTCGTCTCGGCGGTGCTGAAATCGCACGTACTGAATGGTATCGCGAAGGTCGTGTGCCACTGCACACCCTGCGTGCCGACATCGACTATGCCAACTACGAAGCTCACACCACTTACGGTGTGATCGGTGTAAAGGTTTGGATCTTCAAAGGCGAAGTAATTGGTGGTCGCCAAGAAGAACTGAAACCACAAGCACCAGCGCCTCGTAAAAAAGCTGCTAAGTAAGGGGTACGCCAAATGTTGCAACCTAAGCGTACGAAGTTCCGCAAGCAGATGACAGGCCACAACCGTGGTCTGGCTCAGCGCGGTAGCAAAGTCAGCTTCGGCGAGTTCGCGCTGAAGTCTGTAGCTCGTGGTCGTCTCACCGCTCGTCAGATCGAGTCAGCGCGTCGTGCTCTGACCCGTCACGTAAAACGTGGTGGCAAGATCTGGATCCGTGTATTCCCGGACAAGCCGATCTCCAAAAAGCCTCTCGAGGTTCGGATGGGTAAAGGTAAGGGTAACGTGGAATACTGGGTAGCCCAGATTCAGCCAGGCAAAGTCCTGTATGAAATCGAGGGTGTTTCTGAAGAGCTGGCGCGTGAGGCTTTCGCCCTGGCTGCTGCAAAGCTGCCGCTCGCCACCTCCTTTGTTAAACGGACGGTGATGTGATGAAAGCGAATGAACTTCGTGAAAAATCCGCACAGCAGCTGAACGAGCAACTGCTCGGCCTGCTGCGCGACCAGTTCAATCTGCGTATGCAGAAAGCAACTGGCCAGTTGGGGCAGTCTCATCTGCTCTCGCAAGTTAAGCGTGACATCGCTCGCGTGAAGACTGTGCTCAACCAGCAGGCAGGTAAGTGATCATGGCTGAAGCCGAAAAGACTGTCCGTACGCTGACTGGCCGTGTTGTCAGCGACAAGATGGACAAAACCATCACCGTTCTGATCGAGCGTCGCGTTAAGCACCCGATCTACGGTAAATATGTTAAGCGTTCGACTAAGCTGCACGCGCACGACGAAACCAATCAGTGCCACATCGGCGACAAAGTCACTATTCGTGAAACTCGTCCGCTGGCCAAGACCAAGTCTTGGGCACTGGTTGATGTTCTCGAACGCGCTGTGGAAGTCTAAGGACTAGGGGTCGGAGAAATTATATGATTCAGACTCAATCCATGCTCGATGTGGCCGATAACAGCGGCGCTCGCCGTGTTATGTGCATCAAGGTGCTGGGTGGCTCCCATCGTCGTTACGCTGGTATCGGTGACATCATCAAAGTTACCGTGAAGGAAGCAATTCCTCGCGGTAAGGTGAAAAAAGGCCAAGTGATGACTGCTGTTGTAGTCCGCACTCGTCACGGCGTACGCCGTGCAGATGGCTCCATTATCCGCTTTGATGGCAACGCTGCTGTTCTTCTGAACAACAAGCAAGAGCCGATCGGCACCCGTATCTTTGGGCCAGTGACCCGTGAACTTCGTACTGAGAAGTTCATGAAGATCGTCTCGCTCGCCCCAGAAGTGCTGTAAGGAGATCCGACATGCAAAAGATTCGTCGTGACGACGAGATCATCGTGATCGCCGGCAAAGACAAAGGTAAGCGCGGTAAGGTGCTGAAGGTTCTCGCTGACGACCGTCTGGTCGTTGGTGGTCTGAACCTGGTCAAGCGTCATACCAAGCCTAACCCGATGTCGGGCGTACAGGGCGGTATCGTCGAGAAAGAAGCGCCACTGCACGCTTCTAACGTCGCCATCTTCAACGGCGAAACCAACAAGGCTGACCGCGTTGGTTTCAAAGTAGAAGACGGTAAGAAAATTCGTGTCTTCAAGTCGACCCAAAAAGCGGTTGATGCTTGAACACTGCTAGGTAGATAAGACCATGGCACGACTACAAGAGATTTACCGGAAGGAAATCGCCCCCAAGCTTAAGGAAGAACTTAAGCTCGGGAACGTGATGGAAGTTCCGCGCGTCACCAAAATCACCCTGAACATGGGTCTGGGCGAAGCGATCGGCGACAAAAAAGTCATCGAGCACGCTGTTGCTGACCTGGAAAAGATCACCGGCCAGAAAGTCGTTGTGACCTACGCTCGGAAATCCATCGCTGGCTTTAAAGTCCGTGAAGGTTGGCCGATCGGCGTCAAAGTGACCCTGCGCCGTGAGCGTATGTACGAGTTCCTGGATCGTCTGCTGTCGATCTCCCTGCCTCGGGTTCGCGACTTCCGCGGCCTGAATGCCAAGTCCTTCGACGGTCGTGGTAACTACAGCATGGGCGTGAAAGAGCAGATCATCTTCCCGGAAATCGACTACGACAAGATCGATGCTCTCCGCGGTCTGGACATCACCCTGACCACCACTGCCAAGAACGATGATGAAGGTCGCGCCCTGTTGCGTGCTTTCAAATTCCCGTTCCGCAACTGATTGGAGTAGGACCATGGCCAAGATGAGCATGAAAAACCGCGAGCTGAAGCGTCAGCTCACGGTTGCCAAGTACGCCAAGAAGCGTGCAGCACTGAAAGCAATCATCGTTGATCTGAACGCAAGTCCAGAAGCGCGTTGGGAAGCTACAGTTGCCCTGCAGAAGCAGCCACGTGACGCAAGCGCTTCGCGCATGCGTAACCGCTGCCGCCTGACCGGTCGTCCACACGGCGTTTACCGCAAGTTCGGCCTCGGCCGTAACAAACTGCGTGAAGCGGCAATGCGTGGTGACGTACCAGGTCTGGTTAAAGCCAGCTGGTAAGTACTTTCAAAGTCCGGGTGGTTGGCGTCGCAAGATAGCGACCACCGGTGACCTTGAATCTGGAACAAGCCCCTTTTGGGGCTTGTTTCATTTCCGGAGTGTGTCTAGAATACCCGGCTCGCCTGAGCCCGTGTTTTCTATGCCCGGAGATTCTCGGCGACATATGTAGCCGCAAGGCTAATTTTTTTGTATTAGGAGCGTCTAGCCCATGAGTATGCAGGACCCGTTAGCGGACATGCTAACTCGTATCCGTAATGCCCAGATGGCTGAAAAGTCCGTCGTAAGCATGCCATCTTCCAAGTTGAAGGTAGCTGTTGCCAAAGTCCTGAAAGACGAAGGCTACATTGCGGGTTATCAGATCAGCAGCGATGTAAAAGCACTGCTGTCCATCGAGCTGAAGTACTTCGAAGGCCGTTCGGTCATCGAGGAAGTGAAGCGCGTTAGCCGTCCAGGCCTGCGTCAGTACAAGTCCGCTGAAGATCTGCCGAAAGTTCGTGGCGGTCTGGGCGTGTCTATCGTCTCCACCAACAAAGGTGTGATGACGGATCGTGCTGCGCGCGCTGCCGGTGTCGGCGGCGAAGTTCTTTGCACTGTGTTCTAAGGGGGGATAAGCATGTCTCGCGTCGCTAAGAACCCCGTTAAGCTGCCAGCCGGTGTCGAAGTCAAATTCGCAGGCCAACAGCTTTCGGTGAAGGGTGCCAAGGGTACTCTTGAACTGAACATCCATTCGTCCGTTGAGATCGTTGAAGAAGCTGGTGAGCTGCGTTTCGCTGCTCGCAATGGCGATCAACAAACTCGCGCAATGGCCGGTACCACGCGTGCGTTGGTAAACAACATGGTCCAAGGCGTAAGCCAAGGCTTTGAGCGCAAGCTCCAGCTGGTCGGTGTTGGTTACAAGGCGCAAGCAAAAGGCACGGTTTTGAACCTGGCCCTTGGCTTCTCGCACCCTGTGGATTACGAACTGCCAGCGGGCATCACTGCTGAGACCCCTAGCCAGACCGATATCCTGATCAAGGGCATCGATAAGCAGCTGGTAGGTCAAGTGGCCGCTGAGATCCGCGACTTCCGTCCACCAGAGCCGTACAAAGGCAAAGGTGTGCGCTACGCGGACGAAGTCGTCCGTCGTAAAGAAGCCAAGAAGAAGTAGGGCATAGCAAATGACCGACAAAAAAGTTACTCGACTGCGTCGCGCTCGCAAAGCACGCCTGAAAATGCACGAACTCGAAGTCGTGCGTCTCTGCGTGTTCCGCTCGTCGCAGCACATCTACGCCCAGGTCATCTCGGCCGACGGCAACAAAGTCCTGGCAAGCGCCTCGACTTTGGATAAAGAACTGCGTGATGGTGCCACCGGCAACATCGACGCGGCCACAAAGGTTGGCCAGCTGGTCGCTACGCGTGCTAAGGCCGCTGGCGTCTCGCAAGTGGCTTTCGACCGCTCTGGCTTCAAGTACCACGGTCGCGTGAAAGCGCTGGCTGATGCTGCTCGTGAAGCTGGGCTGGAGTTCTAAGTTATGTCAAATAACGACCAAAAGCGCGACGAAGGCTACATTGAGAAGCTGGTTCAAGTTAACCGCGTAGCCAAAACCGTTAAAGGCGGCCGTATCTTCACTTTCACCGCGTTGACCGTGGTAGGTGATGGTAAAGGGCGTGTTGGCTTCGGCCGTGGCAAGTCGCGTGAAGTGCCTGCTGCAATCCAGAAGGCTATGGAAGCTGCTCGTCGCAACATGATCCAAGTTGATCTGAACGGCACCACTCTGCAGTACGCAATGAAGTCTGCCCATGGCGCTTCGAAGGTGTACATGCAGCCTGCTTCTGAAGGTACCGGTATCATCGCTGGCGGCGCTATGCGTGCTGTCCTCGAAGTTGCTGGCGTTCAGAACGTTCTGGCCAAGTGCTACGGCTCGACTAACCCGGTAAACGTGGTTCACGCCACCTTTAAGGGTCTGAAGGCTATGCAATCTCCTGAGTCCATCGCTGCCAAGCGTGGCCTGACTGTCAAGGAGATCTTCTGATCATGGCTACCGTTAAAGTAACGCTGATCAAAAGCATGACCGGCCGCATCCCTAACCACAAACTGTGTGTTAAAGGTCTGGGTCTGCGTCGCATCGGTCACACTGTAGAAGTCCAGGATACTCCCGAGAATCGCGGGATGATCAACAAGGCTTACTACATGCTGCGTGTAGAGGGTTAATCGATGAAACTCAATGATCTGAGTCCAGCGCCGGGTTCCCGTCGCGAAAAGCATCGTCCGGGCCGTGGTATCGGTAGCGGTTTGGGTAAGACTGGTGGCCGTGGCCACAAAGGTCAAACCTCCCGTTCCGGTGGCACCATTGCTCCAGGCTTTGAAGGCGGTCAACAGCCGCTGCATCGTCGCCTGCCTAAGTTCGGTTTCGTATCCCTGAAAGCCATGGATCGCGCAGAAGTGCGTCTGTCCGAACTGGCTAAAGTGGACGGCGACATCGTTACTCTGCAGACCCTGAAAGATGCCAACGTGATCAACGTCAACGTACAGCGTGTGAAAATCATGCTGTCCGGTGAAGTGGCTCGCGCTGTCACTATCGGCAAGGGAATCGGCGCCACCAAAGGTGCGCGTTCGGCTATCGAAGCAGCTGGCGGCAAGTTCGAGGAATAAATGGCTAAGCAAGGTGCTCTCTCAGCGCTCGGCAAAGGCGGTATGTCTGAACTTTGGGCTCGTCTGCGTTTTCTGTTCCTGGCGATTATCGTCTACCGAATAGGCGCACACATCCCGGTTCCAGGTATCAACCCGGACCGACTCGCAGACCTGTTTCGACAGAATGAGGGGACCATTCTTAGCTTGTTCAACATGTTTTCCGGCGGCGCGCTGGAGCGGATGAGCATTTTTGCACTGGGGATCATGCCGTACATTTCGGCATCGATCATCATGCAACTGATGACCGCCGTCAGCCCGCAGCTGGAACAGTTGAAGAAGGAAGGTGAAGCTGGCCGTCGCAAGATTAGCCAGTACACCCGCTACGGCACTGTCATCCTCGCCCTGGTCCAAGCTATCGGCATGTCCGTTGGCTTGGCTGGGCAGGGTGTTGCGTTCACTGGTGACTTTGGCTTCTATTTCGTCGCAGTATCCACATTTGTGGCTGGTGCGATGTTCATGATGTGGCTGGGTGAGCAGATTACTGAGCGTGGTGTTGGCAACGGTATCTCGATGTTGATTTTCGCAGGTATCGTCGCCGGTCTTCCGAGAGCAATCGGGCAGTCTTTCGAGTCTGCACGTCAGGGTGATATCAATATCTTCGCCTTGGTTGCCATCGGTTTGCTGGCAGTAGCGATTATCGGTTTTGTGGTGTTCATTGAGCGTGGTCAGCGTCGTATTGCTGTTCACTACGCCAAGCGTCAGCAGGGCCGTAAGGTCTTTGCTGCGCAGACCAGCCACTTGCCGCTGAAAGTGAATATGGCCGGTGTTATTCCGGCAATTTTCGCGAGCAGCATTTTGCTGTTTCCGGCTTCGTTGGGTACCTGGTTTGGTCAGTCTGAAAATATGGGCTGGCTGCAGGACCTCTCTCAGTCGATCGCTCCTGGTCAGCCGTTGAATATTCTGCTGTTTAGTGCAGGGATTATTTTCTTCTGCTTCTTCTATACGGCGTTGATGTTCAATCCGAAAGACGTAGCGGAAAACCTGAAGAAGTCCGGTGCCTTTATTCCGGGTATCCGTCCAGGTGAGCAGTCTGCACGCTACATTGATGGCGTTCTGACTCGTTTGACCCTGTTCGGTGCTCTATATATGACGGCCGTGTGCCTGTTGCCCCAGTTCCTGGTGGTTGCAGCAAACGTTCCGTTCTACCTTGGCGGGACCTCGTTGCTGATCGTGGTCGTGGTTGTGATGGACTTCATGTCCCAAGTACAATCGCACCTCGTTTCGCACCAGTACGAATCCCTGATGAAGAAAGCCAACCTGAAGGGTTACGGCAGCGGCATGTTGCGCTGAGTACCCATAAGGTTCGAGGAGTTGGTGATGAAAGTTCGTGCATCGGTGAAAAAGCTGTGCCGTAACTGCAAGATTATTCGCCGCGAAGGTGTTGTTCGAGTAATTTGCAGCGCGGAACCGCGTCACAAACAGCGCCAAGGCTGAGTGTGATCCGCTTGAAGCCCGGCAGCTAGTGCGCTGCCGGGTTGATTATTTGTTATTACAGCGATATTATCTCGCGCCCTATTTCTTGGCTTCCGGGGCGTAGGTAGCTGTCAATTGGAGTCCCACTGAATGGCCCGTATTGCAGGCGTTAACATTCCAGATAACAAGCACACTGTTATCTCGCTGACCTACATCTATGGTGTTGGTCGCACTACTGCGCAGAAAATTTGCGCAGTTGCTGGGGTAAACCCAGCCGCTAAGATCAAGGATCTGAGCGACGAGCAGATTGAACAGCTGCGTGGCGAAGTGGCGAAGTTCACCACTGAAGGTGACCTGCGTCGCGAAATCAACATGAAAATCAAGCGTTTGATGGACCTCGGTTGCTATCGCGGTCTGCGTCATCGTCGTGGTCTTCCAGTACGCGGTCAGCGTACCAAGACTAACGCGCGTACCCGTAAAGGTCCGCGTAAGCCGATCCGCAAGTAATCGCCCCAGCGAATCGACAGGAAAATTATCATGGCAAAACCTGCTGCTCGTCCTCGTAAAAAAGTTAAAAAGACAGTGGTTGATGGCATCGCCCACATCCATGCTTCTTTTAACAACACCATCGTGACCATCACCGACCGTCAAGGTAACGCGCTGTCTTGGGCTACCTCTGGTGGTTCGGGTTTCCGCGGTTCCCGCAAGTCCACTCCGTTCGCTGCTCAAGTAGCTGCTGAACGTGCTGGTCAAGCTGCGCTGGAATACGGCCTGAAAAACCTCGACGTTAACGTCAAAGGTCCAGGTCCAGGTCGTGAGTCTGCTGTCCGTGCTTTGAACGGCTGTGGCTATAAGATCGCCAGCATCACCGACGTGACGCCAATCCCGCACAACGGGTGCCGTCCGCCGAAGAAGCGCCGCGTGTAATCCAGGAGATTGTAAAGAATGGCTCGTTACATTGGTCCAAAATGCAAACTCGCTCGTCGCGAAGGCACCGATCTCTTCCTGAAGAGCGGCGTGCGCGCGATCGAATCGAAGTGCAACATCGAAGCAGCACCTGGTATCCACGGCCAACGCCGCGGTCGCCAGTCCGACTACGGCACCCAACTGCGTGAAAAGCAGAAGGTCCGTCGTATCTACGGCGTTCTCGAGCGTCAATTCAGCGGCTACTACAAAGAAGCTGCTGGCAAGAAAGGTGCAACCGGTGAAAACCTGCTGCAACTGCTCGAATGCCGTCTGGACAACGTTGTATACCGTATGGGCTTTGGTTCTACTCGTGCCGAATCCCGTCAGCTGGTATCGCACAAGTCGATCAGCGTTAACGGTCAGACCGTAAACGTTCCGTCCTACCAGGTTCGTGCTGGTGACGTGGTTGCAGTTCGCGAGAAAGCAAAAAACCAACTTCGCATTGTCCAAGCTCTCGATCTGTGTGCCCAACGTGGCCGCGTAGAATGGGTAGAAGTAGACACTGAGAAGAAGTCGGGCGTTTTCAAGAACGTTCCTGCTCGCAGTGATCTGTCCGCCGACATCAACGAAAGCCTGATTGTCGAGCTCTACTCCAAGTAAGGGCTAGAAAATAGGTGCATCCATGCAGATTTCGGTAAATGAGTTCCTGACACCCCGCCACATTGATGTGCAGGTTGTCAGTCCAACCCGCGCCAAGATCACTCTCGAGCCTCTCGAGCGTGGTTTTGGCCACACCCTGGGCAACGCGCTGCGCCGCATCCTGTTGTCCTCAATGCCCGGCTGTGCAGTAGTCGAGGCCGAGATTGACGGTGTGCTCCACGAGTACAGCGCCATCGAAGGTGTACAGGAAGACGTAATTGAAATCCTGTTGAACCTTAAAGGTCTGGCTATCAAGCTGCACGGCCGTGACGAAGTTACGCTGACCTTGTCGAAGAAGGGTTCGGGGGTGGTTACCGCTGCCGATATTCAGCTGGATCATGATGTCGAGATCGTTAACCCCGATCACGTAATCGCTAACCTGGCGTCTAACGGCGCCCTGAACATGAAGCTCACCGTAGCTCGTGGTCGTGGTTATGAACCGGCCGACTCGCGTCAGAGCGATGAAGACGAAAGCCGCAGCATTGGTCGCTTGCAGCTTGACTCTTCGTTCAGCCCGGTTCGCCGTATCGCATACGTGGTGGAAAACGCCCGTGTCGAACAGCGTACTAACCTGGACAAGCTGGTTATTGATCTGGAAACCAACGGTACTCTGGATCCTGAAGAGGCTATCCGCCGCGCTGCAACCATCCTGCAACAGCAGTTGGCTGCGTTCGTCGACCTCAAAGGTGACAGCGAACCAGTGGTAATCGAGCAGGAAGACGAGATCGATCCGATCCTGCTTCGCCCGGTTGACGATCTGGAACTGACTGTACGTTCGGCTAACTGCCTTAAGGCGGAAAACATTTACTACATCGGCGACCTGATTCAGCGTACCGAAGTAGAACTGTTGAAGACTCCGAACCTGGGCAAGAAATCCTTGACTGAAATCAAGGACGTTCTGGCCTCCCGCGGTCTGTCCCTCGGCATGCGCCTCGACAACTGGCCGCCTGCAAGTCTTAAGAAGGACGACAAGGCGACTGCCTGATCGTCGTAATCACCGAACGTGAGTTTGGTAAGGAATGAACCATGCGTCATCGTAAAAGTGGTCGTCACCTGAGCCGTACCAGCTCGCACCGCAAGGCCATGTTCCAAAACATGGCGGTGTCGCTGTTCGAGCACGAGCTGATCAAAACTACACTGCCGAAAGCTAAAGAACTGCGCCGCGTTGCTGAGCCGCTGATTACTTTGGCTAAGACAGACAGCCTGGCTAACCGCCGTCTGGCTTTCGACCGTACTCGTTCGAAAGCTATCGTTGGTAAGCTCTTCAACGACCTGGGCAAGCGTTACGCTACCCGTGAGGGTGGCTACCTGCGCATCCTCAAGTGCGGTTTCCGCGCTGGCGACAACGCGCCTATGGCGTACGTCGAGTTGGTTGATCGTGCTACTGCTGGCGAAGCTGTAAGCGCCGAGTAAGACGACAAGCTGTAACGAAGAACCGGGCCTAGTGCCCGGTTTTTTGTGCGCGTAATAAAAAGTGCGGCGTGTTCACGATTTCACGGTCAGTGCTTGGCACTATGGGGTGATTGGAGTTTGGTAGAAATTTTCTATTGGTGCCTACAATTTAATGAATTTGTAGACGTCATGTTGATGATCAATACTCCCTCCAAGCCGATTAGCCGGCAGTTCCAAGTCCGACCTGAGGAAAATTGAGCATGAGCCAGAATAAAATCCTTACCACCGCCAGCGGCGCCCCCGTTGCGGACAACCAGAATTCCCGTTCCGCCGGCCCACGCGGCCCGCTGCTGCTCGACGATTTTCACCTGATCGAGAAGCTCGCTCACTTCAACCGCGAGAACATCCCTGAGCGCCGTGTGCACGCCAAGGGCTCAGGCGCCTATGGTACTTTCACTGTCACCCAGGACATCACGAAATACACCAGCGCCAAGTTGTTCGAATCCGTTGGTAAGCAAACCCCGACCTTCCTGCGTTTCTCCACCGTAGGGGGCGAACGCGGTTCGGCTGACACTGAGCGCGATCCACGCGGTTTCGCCTTGAAGTTCTATACTGAAGAAGGCAACTGGGACATCGTGGGTAACAACACCCCGGTGTTTTTCATCCGTGACCCGCTGAAGTTCCCTGACTTCATCCACACTCAGAAACGCCTGCCGCAAAGCAACCTGAAAAGCGCCCAAATGATGTGGGACTTCTGGTCGCACTCACCTGAGGCGCTGCACCAGGTCACCATTCTGTTTTCCGACCGTGGCATCCCTGATGGCTACCGTCACATGCACGGCTTTGGTAGCCACACCTACAGCCTGATTAACGCCAATGGTGAGCGTCACTGGGTGAAGTGGCACTACAAGACGAAGCAAGGCATCAAGAACCTGGCGCCCGCAGAAGCCGCACGCCTTGCCGGTACCGACCCTGATTACGCCCAGCGCGATCTGTTCGGTGCGATTGAGCGCGGTGATTTCCCGAAATGGCGCGTCTGCATCCAGATCATGACTGAAGCCCAGGCCAACGCTCACTACGAGAACCCGTTTGACGTGACCAAGACTTGGTCGCAGAAAGAGTTCCCGCTGATTGAAGTCGGTGAACTGGAACTCAACCGCAACCCGCAAAACTACTTCGCTGAAGTGGAGCAAGCAGCCTTTGGCCCAAGCAACATGGTTCCAGGTGTTGGCTTGTCGCCAGACCGCATGCTGCAAGGCCGCGTATTCGCCTACGCAGATGCGCACCGCTACCGTGTGGGTACCAACCACCAGCAATTGCCGGTGAATGCCCCACGCAGCCCGGTGAACAGCTATCAGCGCGACGGTTCGATGGCCTTCGGCAGCAACGGCGGCTCAGCGCCAAACTATGAGCCGAACAGCTACAGCGACGCACCGAAG
Source organism: Pseudomonas sp. P7548 (assembly GCF_013386585.1). GTDB lineage: Bacteria > Pseudomonadota > Gammaproteobacteria > Pseudomonadales > Pseudomonadaceae > Aquipseudomonas. The sequence goes on from NZ_JACARO010000070.1 coordinate 34,862, forward strand.
CAGGCTCCTCAGTACGCAGAGCCAGCGCTGGCCCTGAGTGGCGCCGCCGATCGTTACGATCACCGCGAAGACACGGACTACTACAGCCACGCCGGTGCGCTGTTCCGCCTGATGAACGAGGAGCAGAAAGCATTACTCGTCAACAACATCGCCGGCGCCATGGGTGGGGTTTCCAGTGATGTGGTCCAGCGTCAGTTGGGGCACTTCTACAAGGCAGACCCGGCTTATGGAGAAGCAATCGCAAAGGCACTGGGTGTATCGCTTAACTGACTCTAAACGATAAGCAGAACCGCCCTCATTTGGGCGGTTTTTGCGTTAAATCAGCTACTTTTCTCTGAAAATCTTCACTTTTCTGCCGTTTGTCCCGTGACCTCCGAGTCATCATGGTTCAAACTACAGACTTTCAAGCAGGGAGATGTAGGGCGATGCAAGGTCACCCCGACGTAATCGATTACCTCAACACGTTGCTGACGGGCGAACTGGCAGCGCGTGACCAATATTTCATCCACTCGCGCATGTACGAAGACTGGGGCTTTACCGAGCTCTACGAACGTATCAATCACGAGATGGAAGAAGAGGCACAGCACGCCGACGCGCTGATGCGCCGCATCCTGATGCTCGAAGGCACGCCACGCATGCGTCCGGATGACTTGGACGTGGGCACGACGGTGCCTGACATGCTCGCAGCCGACCTGCGCCTTGAGTACAAGGTGCGTGCCGCGCTCTGCAAGGGCATCGAGCTCTGCGAGAAGCACAGTGACTTCGTCACTCGTGAGATCCTTCGCGTGCAGTTGAACGACACCGAAGAAGATCACACCTACTGGCTGGAAAAGCAGCTGGGTCTGATCAAGCTGGTTGGCCTGGAGAACTACCTGCAATCGCAGTTCTAGTTCCCAGATACAAAAAAGCCCCTGTCACCGCGAGGTGACAGGGGCTTTTTATTGGGCCCGAGGGATCAGGCCCGGTCACGCGCCAGCAATGGTTTCAAGTAGTAACCAGTATGGGATTGCGGCATTTCGCTGACCTGCTCCGGCGTACCCACCGCGATGATCTGGCCACCCTTGGAGCCGCCTTCCGGCCCCAGGTCGACCAGCCAGTCGGCGGTCTTGATCACATCCAGGTTGTGCTCGATCACCACCACCGTGTTGCCGTGATCGCGCAGACGGTGCAGTACGTCCAGCAGTTGCTGGATATCCGCGAAGTGCAGGCCGGTGGTTGGTTCATCAAGGATATACAAGGTCTTGCCGGTATCGCGCTTGGACAGCTCGCGGGACAGTTTCACCCGCTGCGCCTCACCACCGGACAACGTGGTCGCCGATTGACCCAGCTTGATATACGACAAGCCCACGTCCATCAATGTCTGCAGCTTGCGCGCCAGTGCCGGTACCGCATCGAAGAACTCCCGGGCTTCCTCAATGGTCATTTCGAGGGTCTCGTGGATGCTCTTGCCCTTGTACTTGATCTCCAGGGTCTCGCGGTTATAGCGCTTGCTCTTGCACACGTCGCACGGCACGTAGATGTCCGGCAGGAAGTGCATCTCCACCTTGATCAAGCCATCGCCCTGGCATGCCTCACAGCGGCCGCCCTTGACGTTGAACGAGAAACGACCAGGCCCGTAACCCCGTGAGCGGGATTCCGGAACACCCGCGAACAACTCGCGAATCGGCGTAAACAAGCCGGTGTAGGTCGCCGGGTTGGAGCGCGGTGTGCGGCCAATCGGGCTCTGGTCGATATCGACCACTTTGTCCAAGTGCTCCAGGCCCTTGATGCTGTCGTGTGCCGCCGCTTCCAGGGTGGTCGCACCGTTCAAGGCGGTGGCACTCAACGGGAACAGCGTGTTGTTGATCAGCGTCGACTTGCCCGAGCCGGAAACCCCGGTCACACACGTCAGCAGGCCCAGCGGAATCTCCAGGTCGACATTGCGCAGGTTGTTGCCACGCGCGCCCTTGAGGTGCAGCGCCAGCTTCTTGTTGCGCGGTGTACGCTTGGCTGGCACTTCAATTTTCACTCGGCCAGACAGGTATTTGCCGGTCAGCGAATCGGGGTGAGCCATGACCTCGGCCGGCGTGCCCTCGGCCACAATGTGCCCACCGTGCACGCCCGCACCTGGGCCGATATCGACTACGTAATCGGCCAGGCGGATCGCGTCCTCATCGTGCTCGACCACGATCACCGTGTTGCCGATATCGCGCAGGTGTTTCAACGTGCCCAACAGGCGGTCGTTGTCTCGCTGGTGCAAGCCGATCGAAGGCTCGTCGAGGATGTACAGCACGCCGACCAGGCCGGCACCAATCTGGCTGGCCAGGCGAATCCGCTGGGCTTCGCCGCCCGACAAGGTATCGGCACTGCGATCCAGCGACAGGTAGTCCAGGCCTACGTTGACCAGGAACTGCAGCCGCTCGCGAATCTCCTTGAGGATCTTGTCGGCAATCTCGCCACGGCGTCCCGTCAGCTTGAGCACACCGAAGTACTCGCAGGCATCGCCGATCGGCAGGCTGGTGACAGCCGGCAACGTCTTCTCACCGACCCACACATGGCGAGCCTCGCGACGCAGGCGCGTACCGCGGCAATCCGGGCAGGGCTGGGTGCTGAGGAACTTCGCCAATTCTTCACGCACGCTCGCCGATTCAGTCTCGCGATAGCGACGTTCCAGGTTCGGCACGATGCCTTCGAACGGGTGGGACCGCTTGACGATGTCGCCACGGTCGTTCAGGTATTTGAAATCGACGTTCTGCGAACCGCTGCCATGCAGGATGACTTTCTGCTGTTCGGCTGGCAGTTGGTTGAACGGCACTTCCAGGCTGAACTTATAGTGGGCCGCCAACGACCCGAGCATCTGGAAGTAGTAGACGTTACGCCTGTCCCAGCCGCGTATCGCCCCCTCCGCCAGCGTCAATTCGCCGTTAACCAGGCGCTTGATGTCGAAGAACTGCTTGACCCCCAGACCATCGCAGGTCGGGCAGGCGCCGGCCGGGTTGTTGAAGGAAAACAGCTTGGGTTCCAGCTCGCTGATGGCGTGGCCGCAGATCGGGCAGGCAAAGCGTGCGGAGAAGATGATTTCTTCACCCGGCTCGTCATCCATCGGCGCCACGAGGGCAATGCCGTCCGCCAGCTTCAACGCGGTCTCGAAGGACTCCGCCAGGCGCTGCTGCAAGTCCGCCCGTACCTTGAAGCGGTCGACCACCACGTCGATCGAATGCTTCTTCTGTTTGTCGAGCTTCGGCGCTTCATCCAGCTCATACAGCTTGCCGTTGATGCGTGCGCGCACAAAGCCTTGGGCGCGCAGTTCTTCGAACACGGAGAGGTGTTCACCCTTGCGCTCACGGATCACCGGTGCCAACAACATCAGCTTGGCGCCTTCCGGCTGGGCCAGCACCAGGTCGACCATCTGGCTGACGGTCTGGGCTTCCAGGGGAATGTCGTGGTCGGGGCAGCGCGGAATACCGACTCGCGCATACAGCAGGCGCAGGTAGTCGTAGATTTCGGTGATGGTGCCCACGGTGGAGCGCGGGTTGTGGGAGGTCGATTTCTGCTCGATGGAAATCGCCGGCGACAGGCCTTCGATGGTATCGACGTCGGGTTTTTCCATCATCGACAGGAACTGGCGGGCGTAGGCCGACAGCGATTCCACGTAACGACGCTGGCCTTCGGCGTACAGCGTGTCGAACGCCAGGGACGATTTGCCGGACCCGGACAAGCCGGTGATGACGATCAGTTTGTCCCGGGGCAGGGTCAGGTCGATGTTCTTCAGGTTGTGGGTTCTAGCCCCACGAATCAGGATCTTGTCCAAGATGGCCTCGCTCGGCGGGCGTAAATAATGCTGGAGTATACGGCTAAAGACTGGATGAATATACACTGTCAAAAGGCCGCTTGCAGCCTTACATGAAAGCTGCGCGGCAAAGCGCCGCATATACCCTCTCAATCGATGGGACTGGTAGAATCGCCGCCGGTTCACACGAGGTTTTTCCATGCACGATCCCCACAGCGAACGCATGAGTAGCGGCGAGACCCGAGCAGCAAGCGGTCTGGCCCTGGTGTTCGCCTTCCGTATGCTTGGCATGTTCATGGTGTTGCCGGTGCTGGCGACTTATGGGATGGACCTCGCAGGCGCGACCCCCGCTTTGATCGGCTTGGCGATTGGCGCCTATGGCCTGACCCAGGCTATTTTCCAGATCCCCTTCGGGATCATTTCCGACCGTATCGGCCGCCGCCCGGTGATCTATCTGGGATTGATCGTCTTTGCCCTAGGCAGCGTGCTCGCCGCTCAGTCAGATTCTATTTGGGGCGTGATTGCCGGCCGCGTCCTGCAAGGTGCCGGCGCGATTTCTGCTGCCGTCATGGCCTTGCTGTCGGACCTCACCCGTGAACAACACCGCACCAAGGCCATGGCCATGATCGGCATGACCATCGGCCTGTCGTTCGCCGTGGCCATGGTGGTCGGCCCCTTGCTCACACGTGCGTTCGGCTTGCACGGTCTGTTTCTCGCAACGGGCGGCATGGCATTGTTCGGCATCGTGATCGTGGCCTTCATGGTGCCGCGTTCTACCGGCACCTTGCAGCACCGCGAATCCGGTGTGGCGCGCAAGGCGTTGCTGCCGACGCTCAAGCATCCGGACCTGCTGCGCCTGGATTTAGGTATCTTCGTGTTGCACGCGATGCTGATGTGCAGCTTCGTTGCCTTGCCCCTGGCGCTGGTCGAAAAAGCCGGCCTGCCCAAGGAACAGCACTGGTGGGTCTACCTCACCGCGCTGCTGATTTCGTTCTTCGCCATGATCCCGTTCATCATCTATGGCGAGAAAAAACGCAAGATGAAACAAGTGCTGCTCGGCGCCGTCGCGACGCTGATGCTCACTGAGCTATTCTTCTGGCAGTTCGGCGACAGCCTGCGGGCGCTGGTGATCGGTACGGTGGTGTTCTTCACCGCGTTCAACCTGCTGGAAGCCTCGTTGCCTTCGCTGATCAGTAAAGTTTCACCGGCCGGTGGCAAGGGCACGGCAATGGGGGTGTATTCCACCAGCCAGTTCCTTGGCTCTGCGTTGGGCGGCATCATGGGTGGCTGGATGTTCCAGCATGGCGGTTTGTCGGTTGTCTTCCTGGGATGCGCCGGGCTGGCTGCACTTTGGTTAGCCTTTGCTGTTACCATGCGCGAACCGCCATACGTCACAAGCCTGCGCCTGCCTTTGTCGCCCGAAGCAATTCGTGAAGCCGGCCTGGTAGAGCGCCTTAAGGCCGTTGTTGGGGTAACAGATGCGGTAGTGATCGCCGAAGAAGCCGCCATCTACATCAAATTGGACACCGAATTATTGGATCGCGCGACGCTCGAGCAACTGGTCAACCCAGTGCCGACAGCGCGCCCAGCCTAGGAGAACGTTATGGCCCGTGGGGTTAACAAAGTCATATTGGTCGGTACTTGCGGCCAGGATCCCGAAGTTCGCTACTTGCCTAACGGTAACGCCGTGACCAACCTGAGTCTGGCGACCAGCGAACAGTGGACCGACAAGCAGACCGGCCAGAAGGTCGAGAAAACCGAATGGCACCGTGTGTCGATGTTCGGCAAGGTCGCCGAGATCGCCGGTGAATACCTGCGCAAAGGTTCGCAGGTCTACATCGAAGGCAAGCTGCAGACCCGCGAGTGGGAAAAAGACGGTATCAAGCGTTACACCACTGAAATCGTGGTCGACATGCAAGGAACCATGCAACTGCTGGGCGGCCGTCCACAGGGCGACCAACAGGGCCAGGGCGGCATGTCCAACTCGGCACCACGTCCACAGCAGTCGCGTCCACAGCCAAGCCAGCAGCCACAGCGTGAGTCGCGTCCAGCGCCACAGCAGGCCGCTCCGCAACCGGCTCCGGATTTCGACAGCTTTGATGACGATATCCCGTTCTAAGGTCTAAGACCCGCAACACCAAAGCCCCCGACCGCGAAAGCGCCGGGGGTTTTTTATGGCCCGTGATCAGGCATCCGTCGACGCGGCCGTTACCACCATCTCCTTGAACCGTTGCAATACCGCCGAGCCATCGCCGATCCGTGTTGCCAAATGCAGCGGCGCCACCAGGCTCTGGCATTCCGTCAGCGCTCGATAAACGATTCCGTCGCCACGCAGCCGCTGCATGGAGGCCGGCACGATGGACACGCCCAGGCCTGCCGCCACCAAACTGAGTGTCGCAGTCATGCGCGGCGCTTCCTGGACCACCTGGGGGCTGAACCCGGCCTCACGGCAGGCCACCAGGATTGCGTCGTACAACCCCAATCCCACTCGACGGCGATAGAGCACAAAGGATTCGGTCGCCAGGGCCTTCAAGGGCAGGGGAGAGTCCGCATCGAGTGCCAGCGGATGGTCGGTGGGCAGCGCCAGCAACATGGGCTCCACCAGGATCGGTTCATCCTGCAGCGATTGAGTGCCGCTCAGCGGCGAGCGAATAAACGCCGCGTCGAGCTTCTCGTGCTCCAGCGCGTCCAGCAGTTCGCCAGTACCGGCTTCCTCCAGCACCACAGAGACGCCGACAAAAGTTTCGCGAAACAACCGCAACACACTCGGCACAAAAGGGTGCAAGGCCGCCGAACTCGTAAAACCGATGGCCAGGCGCCCTCGTTCACCCCGTGCGGCACGGCGCACCACGTCGGCGATGCCCTCAGCCCGGGAGAGAATTTCCCGCGCTTCATCCAGTAGCGCCAGCCCGGCAGTGGTGGGGCGCACGCCTCTGGGCAGGCGCTCCATCAAGACCACTCCCAACTCCGCCTCAAGGCTTTGCAACAGGCGCGTCAACGGCGGCTGCTGCATGCCCAGGCGTTCGGCGGCGCGGGTGATATAGCCTTCTTCGGCAATCGCGACAAAGGCCTTGAGCTGGCGGAGTTCCAACATAGTCATACTTTCCGGGTATGGGAGTGCTCCAATCCTGGCATTTGTTCTCATGGCTCACAAGATTTAGGCTGTAGCCAACCTCAAAAAGAAGGAAAGCCGTGATGACCTGGTCTGCCAAGCAGTACACGATGTTCGAACAACAGCGCACCCGTCCCGTCCGTGACCTGGTCGCGGCTATCCCGAATACCGAAGTGCGCAACGCCGTCGACCTGGGGTGCGGGCCGGGAAACTCCACCGAAGTGTTGGCCGAGCGTTATCCACAGGCCCACGTCACTGGCATGGACAGCTCCGATGACATGTTGGTCGATGCACGCAAGCGCCTACCCGAACTGGCCTTTGAACTGGCGGATATTGGCGCCTGGAACCCTGCGCAACACTACGACGTGATACTGGCGAACGCCTCCCTGCAATGGCTGCCGGACCACGCCACGCTTTATCCACACTTGGTCCACCAGCTCACCCCCGGTGGCACGCTGGCGGTACAAACTCCGGACAATCTCGACGAACCTGCACACCGCCTGGCCCGTGAAGTGGCAGCCGATGGCCCGTGGTCCGTGAAGATCGGCGCGGTCAAGCACAACGAACGGCATGCGGCGAGCTACTACTACGAGCTGCTGAGCAAACACTGCAGCACCGTCGATGTGTGGCGCACCACCTACCAGCATCCGTTGGCCGATCACGGGGCGGTCGTGGAATGGTTCAAGGCCTCGGCCCTGAGGCCCTTCCTTGCACCGTTGACCGATAGCGAAAAAGCCGCCTTCCTACAGGAATACAAGGCGCGGATCACCCAAGCTTATCCAGCCCTGAGCGATGGCACCGTACTGCTGCCATTCCCGCGCCTGTTCATCATTGCGACCCGCTGATACCTGGCCGGCAAGTGGCGGTCATGCCGCCGCCGCTTGCGCTTTCAAGTACTCATCCGCCGACAGCACGTCTGCATACGCAAACCCCAGCGACGCCATATAAGCTGCGTGCGCCTGCGCCGCTGGAATCACCTGCCCGTTGAATTCCAGGTCACGGGTGGCACACGCGTCATGAATCACCGTGACCTTGTAGCCAAGATCCGCCGCTGCTCGCACCACGGCGTCGATGCACATGTGGCTCATGCTGCCGACGACGACCACGTCGGTGATGCTGCGCTGTTCCAGCAGGGTGCGCAGGTTGGTTTCACGAAACGCATTCACGAAATGTTTAAGCACCACCGGCTCGCTGCCTTCGTTCAGCACCTTGGGGTGCAAGTGCGCACCTTCGGAGCCCGGGGCAAAAAAGGGCGCGTCATCGGAGGTGAACTCATGGCGCACATGAATCACCGCATCCCCCGCCTGGCGAAAAGCCTGGAGCACCTGCGCAGCCTTGTCGGCCGCGGCTTCAACGCCGTCGAGCGGCCACTTGCCCTGAGGGAAGTAGTCGTTCTGGATATCGATTAGGATGAGCGCTTGCTTGGCCATGTGTGTTGCCTCGTGATGGGTTGATGGGGCTTAGTATCTTAGCTGGCGCCCGCACCCGGGATTGGCCGCACCGACAATAACAGGGGGAAAACTGACAATGGCGGTTGTTGAGTTGGGTGTGTTGATCTACAGAGGTGCGCAATTGGCTGCGGTACATGGCCTGACGGACCTGTTCGGCGTCGCCAACCGGATCGCTGCCGAGCATCAATCCTCGCAACTGCCATTGTTGCGCGTCAGCCATTGGCAGGTAGACGCCACCGGCACGCCGGCCCGCGTATTTGACAGCCACCCCGGGCCAGACCAAGCCATGATGGCCGTGCTGGTGCCGCCCTCCATCGGCGAATTCACTGAAGAACAAGCGCCACCCGCTCTGCTGGAGTGGCTTCGTCAAAGACATGCCGCAGGCACCGTGCTGGGTGGCGTGTGCATCGGTTCGATCATGCTGGCGCGCAGCGGCCTGCTGGATGGGCGCAGCGCCACCACCCATTGGTCCTCGGCCAAATCCTTTGCCCTGCGTTACCCGGCCGTGCGCCTGGAAGCCGACAAGCCAATCGTTGATGACGGCGACTTGATCACCACGGCCGGGCTGATGGCTTGGTCCGAACTCGGCCTGCGCCTGGTTGATCGCTTGATGGGGCCGAGCATTGCCGCCAGTACGGCGCGGTTCCTGGTGATCGAGCACAGCGACAGCGCCAGCCAGTGCGGCAGCAACTTCGCGCCGATTCTGGGGCATGGCGACACCGCGATTCTCAAGGTGCAGCATTGGCTGCAAGCCAGCGGCGCGGTGGACGTGTCGGTCAGCGCGATGGCGCAGGAGGCGGGGCTGGAAGAGCGCACCTTCCTGCGGCGCTTTCGCAACGCGACGGGGCTCAAGCCCACCGAATATTGCCAGCACCTGCGGGTGGGCAAGGCGCGGCAGATGCTCGAATTCACCAACGGCACCATTGACCACATCGCCTGGACCGTGGGTTATCAGGACCCCAGTGCGTTCCGCGCCACGTTCAAGAAAATCACCGGCCTGGCACCCAGCGATTACCGCAGCCGCTTCGGCGTCTGAATCGTGCAGAACGCCGCGCCATTCACGGGCCGTCGTGCAGAATAAAACAGGCCTACTGCCATCGCTTCCCCCGCAACGGCTTGATTTGTAAACCATCACGTCAGAACCGGCCTTGGCCTGATCCCTGCAACTTTCCCCTCACACACAGGGCGGGATAGCCAAGGGGGACGCATGACCCCGACTCAACGTAAAAAGCTCGTCGTTGCTCACTCCACGCGGGAGGGCGCGCCATTGCACGAGGTTCAGACCAACCTCGCCCTGGCGCGCTGGCTGGCGCAGATTCTCGGGCTCAAATTCGGCGGCAGTTATGACCCCGGTCGGCATGCCGGCCGTGAGTTTTACTTGCTCCCCACGCAAACCTTGGTGGGTGCTGAGCAAGCGCGCCAGCTCAATATCAAAGGGCCGCAAGACCTGTGGGGCGGCTACGTCGAGCACGACTTCATCTGCACCAAGGCCATCAGTCACGGCCTGCTGGGCCCAGGCGCCAAGGCGCCCGAAGGCTGGTCGCTGTTGTTTTGCGAGCGAGTACGGCCTGTTGTGCTCGACGGCCTGAGCGTCTTCGCCCTCGACGACGCCCGGCCAGCGGCCATGCATCTGCTCAACAGCGGCCCCATCCGCTTGAAACCGGTGCATGGGTGCGCCGGACGTGGCCAGGAAGTTATCCACAACCTCGACGAATTAGAGGCTGTGCTGGCACGACCAGACAGCGAGCGCCTGTTCGACGACGGCGTGGTGCTGGAGCAAGACCTGAGCGATGTGATCACCCACAGTGTCGGCCAGAGTTTCATCGGCGATCATGTGTTCAGCTACTGTGGCGAGCAGTACCTCACAAAAGACGGGCAGGGCGAGGACGTCTACGGCGGTTCCAACCTGCTGGTGGTGCCTGGCTATTACGAAGACCTGTTGCGCCTACCACTGCCCGACGATGTGTGCGAAGCCATCGAACAAGCCCGCGTCTATGACAACGCCGCCGATGAGGCCTACCCCGGTTTCTTTGCGTCGCGGCGCAACTACGACATCGCCCAAGGCCTGGACAGCGACGGACAACGCCGCAGCGGCGTGCTCGAGCAATCCTGGCGCATGGGCGGGGCCAGCAGCGCGGAAGTCGCGGCGCTGCAGAGCTTTATTAACCACCCGGGCCTGCGCGCCATTCAGGTGGCCTCGGTGGAAACCTACGTGGACCAGCCCCTGCCGGCTGACGCCATTGAGGTGTATCGCGGGCCAGCGCAAAACAGCGACTTTCTTCTCAAGTATGTGACGGTTAAGGCTTATGACGGCTAGAAGTGAAAGCATTGCGATCGACATCGACGACGAACAGATGAGCGGCACCTTCCTGAGCCCCAAATCCAAAGTGCCCGGCGTGTTGTTCGTGCACGGCTGGGGCGGCAGCCAAGAGCGCGACCTGGAGCGCGCCAAAGGCATTGCGGGTCTGGGGTGCGTGTGCCTCACGTTCGACCTGCGCGGTCATGCGGGCACCGGTATTCCGCTGTCCCGCGTGACCCGTGAAGACAACCTGCGCGACCTGCTCGCGGCCTACGACCGGCTGCTGTCTCACCCGGCCATCGACACCTCGGCGGTCGCGGTGGTGGGCACCAGTTATGGCGGTTACCTGGCGGCGATCCTCACGTCATTGCGCCCGGTACGCTGGCTGGCGCTGCGTGTGCCGGCGCTGTACCGCGATCAGGAGTGGCTCAAGCCCAAGCGGGACCTGGATAAGGCGGACTTGATGGATTACCGCAGCACACTAGTGCATGCCGAGACCAATCGTGCGTTGCACGCGTGTTCGGCGTTTACCGGTGATGTGTTGATCGTGGAGTCGGAGTCCGATGACCACGTGCCCCACGCCACCATCATGAGCTACCGCGCGGCGTGCCAGCAGACGCACTCGCTGACCCACCGCATTATCGATGGCGCCGACCATGCGCTCAGCGATCCAGTGTCGCAGCAGGCCTATACGTCGATTCTGGTGGATTGGATTACCGAGATGGTGGTCGGGGAGCGGTTGAGCATTATCCAGTCTCGATAGTTTTGTGCTCTTGAAATCGCCATCGCAGGCAAGCCAGCTCCCACATTTGATTGGGTTTCACACCTTTTGAATTGTGAATACTTTCAACTGTGGGAGCTGGCTTGCCTGCGATGGCGATTAACCCGTCAACACCCTTTCAAGCCGGTGCCTTCTTCACCCGCAACGCCTTGGCCTTGGCCTCCACCACCAGGTACATCACCAGCGTGATCAGCAACGGCAAAATAAAGTAGATCGCCCGGTAGGCAATCAACCCCGCCAGCAAACTCCCCCGTGACGCCTCATGCTGCAACAGCCCGATAAACACCGCCTCCAGCACGCCCAGCCCGGCCGGAATATGCGTGATCACCCCGGCAATCGCACTGATCAACAGCACGCCCAGCACCAACGGATAATCCAGCTTGGCCGGCAACAGGGTGAAAATCACCGCCGCCATCAGCGACCAGTTCAGCGCGCCCAGCGCCAGTTGCAGGCAGGCCATGCGCACCGATGGCAGGTTGATTTCCATGCCGCGAATCGACCATGCGCGCTTCTTTGAAAACTGGCACGCCGCCAGATAACCCAGGCTCGCCAACACCAACAATGCACCAATGCCCTGCAACGCAACGGTGCTGACCTTCCAGCCTGGGGGCATGGTCACCAGCCCGCTACTGAATACCACCCCGGCCAACGCCATGTAGCCAAACCAGTTGGTCGCCAGGCTCAGGCCGAGGATTTTGGCGATATTGCCGGTGCTCACCCCCAGCCGCGAATACAGCCGATAGCGCATGGCGATGCCGCCTACCCACGCGCTCAGGTTGAGGTTGAACGCATAGCTGATGACCCCCACCGGCAGGATCTGCTTCCAGCCCAGGGGCTGGCGGATGTAGGTGCGGCCAATCAGGTCGAAGCTGGCGTACACAAGGAAACTGCACAGCGTCAAGGCGCCTGCTATCAGCAACGTGCGCAGCTTGAAGTCGCCCAGGGTCTGCACCACTTCGCTCCAGTCGATGCGCCGGGCGAGCAGGGTGAACAGCACGATCAGCAGCAGGAAGAACACCAGGGTCAGGGGTTTCTTCCAGCGCTTGAACCTGGATTCACTGCTCATGGGCCTGGCTCCCGACGGGTTTCAAGCGTGGTTTGTGCGCCGGCAGCCAACCGGTCAATGCCGGGAAGTGGCGCATCACATGAAACACCAGGAAACCCACGGTCAACCGCCAGAGCCACAGGCGCGGCGTGCGGTTTTCCGGCATGGTCTGGCAATGATTTTTCGCGAGTGTTTCCAGGCGTTCATACAGGTGTTGATTGAACGCACGGTCGCGAATCAGCACGTTGGCTTCCAGATTCAGCGACAGGCTGAGCGGGTCCAGGTTGCTGGAACCCACGGTGCTCCATTCGTCGTCCACCAGCGCGACTTTGCCGTGCAGAGGGCGCTGGCAATATTCGTGAATCACCACGCCGTCCTTGAGCAAGTAGTCGTAGAGCATGCGCGCCGCGAGCTTGGCCAACAGCACATCCGGCTGACCCTGCATGATCAGTTGCACCTGCACGCCACGGCGCGCCGCGTTGCGGATCTCCCGCAGCAGGCGGTAACCGGGGAAGAAGTAGGCGTTGGCGATGACCACGCGCGTTTGCGCCTTGCTCAAGGCGTGGATGTAGGCCTCTTCGATGTCATCGCGGTGCTGCACGTTGTCTCGGTAGATCAGGCGTACCAGGCCGTCGCTGTTGTCGGTGGCCCACGGCGATGGCCGTTGCTGGCGCCGTCGCCAACCGCGTCGCGTGCGCACCTGGCGACCACTTTGCGCCAAGGCAAAATGGTGCAGGTCGGCCACGGCCGGGCCGGTCACTTGCACCGCGTAATCCTGCTTGGCCTCGGGGCCGAAATCGCCCAGGTGATCGGCCGAAAAATTGATCCCGCCGATAAACCCCACGCTGGCATCCACCACCACGATCTTGCGGTGCAGGCGGCGAAACCAGTTGGTGCGAACACCCAAGGTCTTGGACGCCGGATCGAACATCTGCACCGTTACCCCGGCTTCCGCCAGCTCACCCAGAAAGGTCGGGCTCAGCTCGCCGCAGCCAAAGCCGTCAAGGCTCATCACCACCTTGACCCCACGCTGCGCCGCGTCGATCAGGATGCCTTGCAGCTCAACGCCGACCTTGTCTTCGAACAGAATGAAGGTCTCCAGCAGGATCTCGCGCTGGGCCCCGCGCATAGCGTCGAACACCTTGGGGAAGTATGCCTCGCCATTCTCCAGCAACTCGACGCGGTTGCCGCTCTGCCAGCCGTAATCCAGATCGCGGGCCTTGGCTTCGTCCGGTGGTTGGTCGGTGGCGATGTGTTCGACGGCAACGTTCATAGCTCGATCTCCACCGACAACGGCACATGATCGGACAGGTGAGACCAGGGCCGAGTGGTCAGCACCCGGGGGTTATGCACCTTCACGTTGCGCACATAAATGCGGTCCAGGGGCAGCAGCGGCAGGCGCGCGGGGAAAGTGCGCGGCAATTTGCCGTGAGCCTCGATAAACACTTCCCGCAGGCCGCTTTGGCTGAGGTCGGCCCGCTGGCGCCAGTCGTTGAAATCGCCGGCGACGACCAGCGGCGCGTCGGCCGGGATCTCCCCGATGCGCTGTTCCAGCAAGCGCAGTTGTTGCTGGCGATGCACCTCGCGCAGGCCCAGGTGAATGCAGATCGCATGCACCTCCTGGCCGGTGCCCGGCAAGCGCAGTACGCAATGCAGCAGGCCACGGTTTTCGTGGCCGCTCTGGGAAATGTCGAGGTTGTCATAGCGCACGATCTGGAATTTCGACAGCAGCGCGTTCCCGTGGTCGCCATGGGGGTAGACCGCGTTGCGCCCATAGGCGAACTGCGGCCAGATGCTGTCGGCGAGGAACTCATACTGAGGCATGTTCGGCCAGTCGCTGTAGCGCTGGGGGTGGCGTTCGTGGGTGCCGTGGATTTCCTGCAGGAACACCATGTCAGCGCCCACACTGCGCACCGCTTCACGCAGCTCGGGCAGGATGAAGCGTCGGTTCAGGGCGGTGAAGCCCTTGTGGATATTGACCGTCAGCACCGTGAAGCGCGTGATGGCGATGCTGGGTGTGGTGGGCATCCAGTCGGGATTCGCAGCCATGGTTGCTCCTGAAAAAACCGTGAGGGCCTGGCCCTCGTTTATGGCTGACTGCGGTTTTTGACGGAAAGTTTCCAGGTTCTTACAGGCGGCATAAATCCAATGTGGGAGCGGGCTTGCTCGCGAAAGCTGGGTGTCAGTCAATAGATTCATCAACTGAACCACCGCATTCGCGAGCAAGCCCGCTCCCACACGGGATCTGTGTGGTGACTGATTCAGTGGTCAACCCTACGCCCAAGATGACGAAAGTGGGGAACGATCAAGGCTCAATCCCGTCAGTTCCTTACAGACCCTGTTGAAGGAGCCCGGTGTTTTGCTGAATTTAAGAGCTGCATTACTCCTCGGCGCGCTGCTGCTGTGTGGCAACGGCGCACTGCAAGCCGCAACCCCTACACCGACGTCGGCCGCACCTGCCAAACCGGAGCTGCTGGTCGAAGGCGGTTTGCTCGGCGCCATCAGTTCCAGCATCGACGATGTGCAAGACAAGCTCGACCTCAACCAGAACCTCGTGGACGCCTGGCGACTGCGTGCCGACCGTGCGGCAGACGAAGTGGGGCGCCTGGTCGACCAGACCGCCGAACGCTCGCCCTGGAGCGTGGCCGGGGACTTCTTGTTGCTCTCCGGGGTGTGGATCGGCGCCTTCGCCGTGCTGGCGTTGCTCGGGCGTTTCATCGTGCAGCGCTTGAGCCGGCGGCCGTTTGTCGAACGGCGCGGGCGCCTGCAAGCGGTGCTCGGGTATGTGGTGCCCTATACGCTTCCTGCGCTGATTTGCCTGCCGCTGACGCTCTACGTCAGTCACTTTTTACCCACGTCCGTGGGCCGCGCGCTGGCGCTATGCTTTGCCTACGCCACCAGCAGTGGCATTTTTTCCACCTCGATGCTGCTGTGCGTCATCGTCATGTTCAACGTCGGCCATAAACGCCCGGCCGTGCGGATCATCCGTAGCTACTGCCCCAAACCACTGTTCCTGATCGGCTTTCTCGCTGCACTCAGTGACGCCTTGACCAGCCCGCAGATCGCCCGCCAGCTCGGCGGTAATATCACCAGCAGCATTGCGGTGTTCACCGGCCTGTTTGCGGCGGTGATCTTCGGTGTGCTGGTGGTGCGCCTGCGCCGCCCGGTGGCGCATCTGATCCGCAACCGGCCGCTGGCCCAACGCCTCAAACACCCGGCGCTGCAACAATCGTTGCGGGTGTTTTCCGGGCTCTGGTACTGGCCGATCCTGTTGATGGTGCTGGTCTCGGCGATCAACCTGATCGGGGCCGGCGACGATAACCAGAAGGCGCTGCGCTGCGCGCTGTTCACCACGATCCTGCTGATCGGCACGGTATTTTTGAGCACTGTGCTGCAACACCTGTTCAAGTCCCGCAGCCAGGTGGCGATCCAGCGCAGCAGTGCCTACAAGGAGCGTTTTCTCAGCCTGTTGCACGCGATCCTGCGCATCGTCATGGCCATCGCCTTTATCGAGATTCTCGGGCGGATCTGGGGCGTGTCGCTGTTTGAATTCGCCCAGCGCAATTCGGTGGGCCGGGCGATCAGCGACTCGCTGAGCAGCATCGGCCTGATCCTGCTGATGACCTGGCTGTTCTGGGTGGTGCTCGACACCGCGATCCAGGAAGCGCTGAAACCACCGGTGAATAAACGCTCCAACCGCCAGCCGAGCACACGGGTAAAAACCATCCTGCCGCTGGTGCGCAATGCGGTGAAGATCATCCTGGTGGTGATCTGCGCGATCACCACCATGGCCAACCTCGGCATCAACGTCGCGCCGTTGCTGGCGGGTGCCGGCGTGGTGGGCCTGGCCATTGGTTTCGGTTCGCAGCAACTGGTGCAAGATGTGATCACCGGTCTGTTCATCATCATCGAAGACACGCTGTCCATCGGCGACTGGGTGGTGCTCGACTCCGGGCATGCCGGCACTGTCGAAGGCCTGACCATCCGCACCCTGCGCCTGCGCGATGGCAAGGGGTTTGTGCACTCGGTGCCGTTTGGGCAGATCAAGGCGGTCACCAATCAGTCCCGGCAGTTTGCCTATGCGTTCTTCTCGGTGCAGTTCACCTACGACACCGACGTGGACAAGGCGGTGGAGCTGATCCGCGAGGCCGGGCAATCGATCCGCGACGACGTGTTCCTCAAGTACAACCTGCAAGGGCCGCTGGAAGTGTTTGGTGTGGACAAGATGGACCTCAACGGCGTGGTGCTCACGGCGCAGTTCCGCACCGTGTCGGGTGGCCAATACGCAGTGAGCCGCGCGTTTAACCAGCGCTTGAAAAAGCTTGTGGATAACTGCGCCGAGGTGCAGTTCGCGCAGACTTATCCACAGCAGGTTTTTTTACCCAAGCGCGGGCCACAGGTGGATGATCAGGGTGAAGAGGTGCCGGCGTCGGTGGTGCTGACCGAGCAGCCGCGTACTCAATGATTGAGATTGACTGACCTGGCCTCATCGCGGGCAAGCCCGGCTCCCACAGTTTGGGCTGTGTGAACCTGTTCACCTGTGGGAGCTGGCTTGCCTGCTATGAGGCCGGTGATAACACCATCAGGCTCAATGCCTGATCCACCTCTCCAGCACCGCCTGCTACCCCGCCCGATACAACAAGTTGCAACCCCACACTTTATCCGTGACGGTTGCGCGACAAACCCGCAAAATGCAACGATTCTTACAAATACCTAGATAACCATCGTTCCAACAGACCGGGCCTGCTCAATCTATGCGAATGCGCCTTATGTTACTGGGCGGCGGGAATGCCCTCGGGCAGGCGCTGATTCGCCTCGGTGCAGAGGAAGACATCGGTTTCCTCGCTCCTAAACCGCCCCAAGACGGCTGGGATGCCGCGAGTCTCACCCAACTGCTCGACGACACCCGTCCCGATGCGTTGATCAACCTCGCCTACTACTTCGACTGGTTCCAGGCCGAAGCGGTCAGCGAAACCCGCTTGGCCGCCCAGGAATTCGCCATCGAGCGCCTGGCCGAGCTGTGCCAGCACCACAACATCACCCTGGTGCAACCGTCCAGCTACCGCGTGTTCGATGGCTCCCGTGCCACCGCCTACAGCGAGAAAGACGAGCCAGTACCCCTGGGTCTGCGTGGCCAGGCGCTGTGGCGCATCGAGCAGAGCGTGCGCGCCACCTGCCCGCAGCACGTGCTGCTGCGCTTTGGCTGGTTGCTCGATGACAGCGTGGACGGCACCCTCGGGCGCTTCCTGGCCCGGGCCGAGAAGCCGGATGAGTTGTTGATGGCGGATGACCGTCGCGGCAACCCGACGCCGGTGGACGATGCCGCACGGGTGATCATCTCGGTGCTCAAGCAGCTCGATTGTGCGGCGCCGTTGTGGGGCACTTACCACTACGCCGGCCATGAAGCGACTACACCGCTGGCGCTGGGCCAGGCGATTCTTACCGAAGCGCGCAGCTATCACCCGCTGGCCATCGAGTCACCCACCGCCCAGGCCCACGCGGCCCGGCCGGACGCAGCCGATGAGCCGCAACACGCGGTGCTGGCGTGCAAGAAGATCCTGCACACCTTCGGTATCAAGCCACGGGCGTGGCGTGCGGGGTTGCCGGCGTTGCTGGATCGTTTCTACCGCCACAGCTGAAGAAACATAGACCCCAATGTGGGAGCGGGCTTGTGTGGGAGCTGGCGGTTCGACGCCTCGACTTGCCCGCGATACAAGCACCTCGGTCTGTCAGGCAGACCAGGGTGATGCTATCGCAGGCAAGCCAGCTCCCACACAAGCCCGCTCCCACATTGGTTTTGTGCTGTTGGTTAGAGCATCAGAACTTGTAGCCGATACCCACCATGTAAACCATCGGGTCGACGTCCACGTTCACTTTGGCGCGAGTGCCTTGGCCCAGTGCGTTGTTGTCCACCGTCGCCTTGGTGCTGATGTCGATGTAACGCGCCTGGGCGTTGATCATCCACTTGTCGTTGATCATGTAGTCGGCGCCGATCTGCGCGGCCCAGCCCCAGGAGTTCTCAGCCTTGAAGTTGCTGAAGCCTGCGCTCTGCGCACGGCTGCCGACGTGTTCGTCGTAGATCCAGGTGTAGTTGATACCGGCGCCCACGTACGGCTGGAAGGCCGACTTGTTGTCCAGTGGGTAGTACACGACGCTCAGGGTCGGCGGCAGGTGTTTCAGGGTGCCGAGCTTGCCGTTGGCGGCGCCGAGGGCGGTGTTCTTGATCTTCACGTCATGCTCGAACGGGGTGGCGGCCAGCAGCTCGATACCCACGTGGTTGGTCAGCATGTAGGCGAAGTTCAAACCCAGCTGAGTGTCGCTGCTCATGGTCGCCTTGCCGCCCAGGTTGGCGCCCGCCAATGGACCCTGGTCAACCTTCACGTGACCGCTGTCGGCCTTCGGATTCACGGTGATTGCACCGGCACGAATCAGAATGTCGCCCGCTTCGTGAGCGTGTGCGGCAGGGGCGATGAGGGCGAGCGCGAAGAGGGACGCGCCGAGCAGGGACTTGTTCATGGGAGCTCCAAAAGGACGTTTAAAAGTTGTACGTCCAATGGTAAAGATCGTTCCACTCGATCTTTTGACTCAGCTCAATGAAAGGGCGATCAGCGCTATTCCGGCAGTTCGTAGATGTAAATCTTCTCGGCATCCATCTGGTAACCGGCGTCCGCCAGCTCGCTGGTGGATGGCTTGACCTGCATCGAACCCTCGATCCAATACGGCTGGTACAGCTCATCGAGTTTCACCCCGACTTCGCTTTTGACATGCACGATCTGGTTCGACGGCGGTGGCGGCACATGGATGCACGCGCCGAAATACGGCACCAGCAGGAACTCGGTGGTGCGGCCTTCTTCACTGACTTCCAGCGGCACGATATAGCCCGGCAGGCGGATGTGCTGGCCGTCGAGGCTCTGCACCACCGGCGCGTTGGGCAAGTCCTGCTTGGCCGCTGGCGCCGACTCGACGGACAACGCATCGGCCATGTTCGACAGGTCGTGCAACGGTTTCATGTTGGGGATTTCCGGCGGCGCGTCCGGCGGGATCATCTCCTGCCACGACAGGTCCTTGGGCTGCTCATCAGCCCAGGCAGGCACGCCCACCAGCAACAGCAACGCAAACAGCGCACGACGCATCGAAGCCTTCCTCATAAACGTATGGACAGGCCGTCGGCCAGGGATTGTCGGTAGGCACGCCACGCGGGCACGGCGCCCATCAACAGCGCGGCAGCCAGGATACCGGCGAGCAGCGTCCATTCATATTCGCTGGGCCACGACATCGGCAGGTCCAGGCCGTAGTTGGCCTGCAGGTAGCCACGTGAGGCGGCGATGCACACGTACAAAAGCCCCACGCCTGCGACCACGCCGGACAGGGCCAGGGCGAACGCTTCAAAGATCAGCAACGTCGCGATGTGCCACGGGCGGGCGCCCACCGAACGCAAAATCGCCATCTCGCGGCGGCGTTCGTTGAGGCTGGTGAGGATCGCCGTGAGCATGCCGATCAGGCCGGTCAGCACCACGAACAGCGAGATCACGAACAGCGCTTTTTCGGCGGTGCCCATCATGCTCCACAGCTCTTGCAGCGCCACGCCCGGCAAGATCGCCAGCATCGGCTCGCCACGGAATTCATTGATTTCCCGTTGCAGGGCGAAGGTGGAAATCTTGTTGTTCAGCCCGAGCATGAACGCGGTGATAGCTTGCGGCGTGAGGTCCATGTTGCGGGCCTGGTCGGCACTGATGCGGCCTTTGCCCTGGGCCGGCACGCCGTTGTGCCAATCGATATGGATGGCTTCCATGCCGCCGAGGCTGATGTGCAGCGTGCGGTCCACCGGCGTGCCGGTGCGCTTGAGGATGCCGACCACGGTGAAAGGCTTGTCGTCGTGTTTCACTAGGCTGACCACCGCGACACCGTGGGCCAGCACCAGCTTGTCGCCGAGTTTATAGTGCAGCGCGTCGGCCACTTCGGCGCCGAGCACCACCTCGAAGGGGTCGGTAGCGAAGGCGCGGCCGCTGGCCAGTTCGAGGTTTTGCTTGCGGCCGTATTGGTAATGCTCGAAGTAGGACTCGTTGGTGCCCATCACGCGGTAGCCGCGGTGGGAGTCACCGAGGGAAATCGGGATCGCCCATTTCACCTGGGGGCTGGCGGCGAAATGCTCGAAGCTGTCCCAGCGAATGTTGTTGGTGGCGTTGCCGATACGAAACACCGAGTACAGCAGCAGGTTCACGGAGCCGGAGCGCGCGCCGACGATCAGGTCGGTGCCGCTGATGGTGCTGGCAAAACTGTTGCGTGCCTCGGTGCGCACACGCTCCACGGCAAGCAGCAAACAGACTGACAGCGCGATGGCGAACGCGGTGAGGATCGCGGTAAAGCGGCGGTTAGCCAGGCTGGCCATGGCTAGACGGAACAGATACATCTCAAACCTCTGCGGGCGTGGCGGCGCGATTGAGTTCGGCCAGCGACAGGTTACGGTCGAACAGCGAGGCCAGGCTCTGGTCGTGGCTGACGAACAACAGGCTGGCGCCGGCTTCGCGGCATTCGGCGAACAACAATTGCAGGAAGGCTTCGCGGGCGTCGTAGTCCAGGGCCGAGGTGGGCTCGTCGGCGATCACCAGTTCCGGCTGGCCGATCAACGCGCGGGCGGCGGCCACCCGTTGCTGCTGGCCGATGGACAGCGAGTCGGCGCGGCGCTCCAGCAGGTCCTTGTCTTTCAACCCCAGGTGCGCGAGCAAGGCGGCGGCAGCTTTGTCGACACTGCCGTGACGCTGCTTCGCCCGTTGTGCTCGCAGCTTGGAAAAGTGGCACGGCAACTCGACGTTTTCACGCACCGACAGAAACGGCAGCAGGTTGAACTGTTGGAAGATGTAGCCGGTGTGGTCGACGCGAAAGCGGTCGCGGGCGCCGGCCGACAGCTCGGTCAGCTGTTGGCCGAGCAGGCGGATGCTGCCCCGCGTAGGTTTTTGCACGCCACCGAGCAGGCCCAGCAACGTGGTTTTTCCACTGCCGCTGGGGCCTTTGAGAAACAGGGTTTCCCCGGCTTCCAGGCGGAACGCGGGGATGTCCAGCAACTGTGGGTGACCGGGCCAGTTGAAGGCCAGGTCGGACAGTTCGATCAGTGCTTGAGTCATGTGAAATCAAATTCGCCTGCTGGCTGGGTTGGACCCCTGTGGGAGCTGGCTTGCCTGCGATGGCATCGCTGCGGTGCATCAGGCACACCGTGGTGATGCCATCGCCGGCAAGCCGGCTCCTACAGGCTTACATCAGAATTTCAGGGTAGCGGCCTGTGCCGTGGCTTGCACACCTTGCTGGCCGCTTGGGCCGATCAGTTGTACCTGAATTTTCTGGGTGGCAGGGAAGGTCTTGAACACCTGGGTCAGGTCGAGGTTGCTCAGCGCAGTCGGCGTGGCGCACGTGAATTGGTAGTGGGCGTGGATTTCGCTGTGATCGTGATGATGCTCGTGGGCGCCGTCTTTGGCGTCGTGGTCGTGGTCATCATCATCGTCGTCATGGTCGGCTTCCGGCTTGTCGCCGAACAGCGGGCTGTTGAGCTCCTGGGTGCTGACCACGCAACCGGCGCCCTTGGGTAGGTTGAACAGGGCGAGCGGGTTTTCCAGTTGTTTACGCGCGGCAGCGACCTTGGCTTTGTCGGCCGGGGTGGTGGCCAGGTGTTCGAAGCCCACCAGGTTCATCGCCGGGCTGTCCAGTTCAAGCTCCAGGGCCTGGCCATCGAGCACGGCATTCAGGCGGCCGACGCCGTGTTCGTGGGCGCCAAGGCTGCCGTGCTCGTGTTCATGTTCGTCAGCGGCGTGGGCGATAGCCAGTGGCAGTAGGGCAAACGGCAAAGCGAGCAACAGACGGCGCATGAGAAGGCTCCAGAACATGAAAGTTTTGTTATGTGATCTTATAACAATAGTGCCAGAGTTTGACCGCCCGCTTGGCGTTGCGCAAGCCGCGTGGGAGCATGCCTGTCAGAAAACTGCAGGAGGAAGGACGATGTTGCGAATTCGTGGAACCGTCGGCGACTGGCCGGTGGACTTGACCCTGGAGCTGGACGAAAGCGATTGGGCACGCCTGGGCGCGCAATTGCAGGCGGGCCCCGTACCCGCCGCAACGGCAGCCGCACCGGTCAAGAGGAATGACGACTTGTGGCAGAACGCCCAGGACCTGTTGCGCAACGCCGGGCAGCTTAGCGGCCTGGAGTTACTGGATCAGTTGGAAGGCTTGGCCGGCGATGCCGCCTCAGGCAAACGCCTGCTGGTGCGCCTGCGCCACAGTTCAAACGTGAAAGTGGCCAGCGGCGCAGACACGCCGCTGTACAGCTGGGTCGGCGATTAGTACAACGCGGCAAACAGCTTGCGGCGGTACACGGTCACCAACGGGTGATCATTGCCCAGCAGTTCGAACACCTGCAGCAAGGTCTTGTGCGGCAAGCCTTCGCTGTAGCTGCGGTTGCGGATGAACAGCTTGAGCAGGCCTTCCAGCGCCGCGTCGTACTGCTGGCGAGCCAGTTGCTGGATGCTCAGTTGATAGGCTGCTTCGTCGTCTTGCGGGTTTTGCGCCAGGCGGCTTTTCAAGTCGGCGGCGTCTGGCAGGTCGGCCGCCTGGCGCAGGAACGTGATCTGCGCCTTGGCGCCGGCGAGGGCGGCTTTGTGATCGTCGCTCTTCACGGCGTCCAACACGGTCTGGGCTTCGCCCAGTTCACCGCGTTCGGCGAGGCAGCGTGCGTAAAGGATCAATGCGCCGGCGTTGGTGTTGTCCTCACCCAGCAAGGCCACCAGCACGGCTTCGGCATCGCTGATGCGGCCATCGGCAAACAGTGCCTGGGCTTGCTCCAGCGGGTCCGCTGCTGCCGGTGGTGGCATCTGTACATGGGGCTCCAGCATCGCCCGCACCGCCGATTCCGGTTGCGCACCGGCAAACCCGTCCACCGGCTGGCCATCCTTGAACAGCACCACCGTCGGCAGGCTGCGAATACCGAAGCGCGCAACGATGTCCTGCTCGGCCTCGCAATCGACCTTGGCCAGCAACAACTCGCCTTGATAACTCTCGGCAATCTGCGCCAGCAACGGCATCAACGCCTTGCACGGCGCGCACCACTCGGCCCAGAAGTCCACCAGCACAGGTTTGTGGAACGAGTTCTCGATCACCGCCTGATCGAAGGTAGCGGTGGTGACATCGAAGATGTACGGCGTGGGCTCACTCATGGGGCGTCTCGAATAAAGCGGGAATGGGGGCAACTATAAGGGCTGGCGAGGGCTATCGGAAGCGCCAGGGAAATGTAGTGAGCGGGCTTGCCCCGCGCCGCAATCGACCAGGCGCCTCAGGCTAACCTGACACAACGCTGCGCGGGGCAAGCCCGCTCACTACAGGTGCTTTCAAGCACGGCGCGAATGGTACAGGCTCACCTTGCGAAACTCCCAAGGCTCAGCCAGATCCGGCAGCGTCAGCGCGTCCAGGATCTCCAGCCGCCGATAATCCGGGTGCTGAAAGTCCCGCACCCGTGAATCCGCCACCAGCGCCTCTCGGCCGCGAGTGAGAAACTGATCCAGCAGCGGCAGGTTAGCCCGGTCGTAGAGCACGTCAGCCACCAGGATCAAATCGAAGCGGTCAGCCTCGGCGAAAAAATCGTCCGAGTAATCCAACGCCACACCGTTAAGCTCGGCATTCGCCCGGCAGGATGCCAGCGCCAATGGGTCCAGGTCGCAGGCCACCACTTCCAGCGCGCCGGCTTTGACGGCGGCAATCCCCGCCACGCCAGACCCCGCGCCGAAATCCAGCACGCGCTTGCCGGCAACCCACTCAGGATTCGCCGCCAAATACCTCGCCAGCGCCAAACCACTGGCCCAGCAAAAGCTCCAGTAGGGCGGTTCATGCAGGATGCGCCGGGTTTCTTCGGGGCTGAAGGCGCGGTCCATGTTGTCGGCGTCCAGCAGCCACAACGACAGCTCGGTGCCCGGCAGCGGGCAGGGCACCAAGTGAGCGTCGCCGATCAGCTCACTGAGCGCACGTTGCAGGCCCAGCGGTGGCGTCATGGTGCCGGGACGAGTTGCAGAGGGCCGGTGCTCTGGGTGATCGCCTGGGTGATGCGCACCGCAGGCAGGTGCAGGATCAACTGGCCGGACTGGCTGGCGCGGCCACGCAGTTCAACGCGGGCACCGGCCGGGAAGGCTTCAGGGTTGAAGCGCAAGCGGAAGGCCAGGGGCTTGCCGTTGCCGGTCAGCACGCTGCTGGCGAGCAGTTGTTGCGGGCGCGAGCGGTCATCGATCACCAGCAGCGCCAGTTCGACTTCGGCACCGGCAGGCACGCCATTGAGGGTGCCGTTGATTTCACGCTGATACGCCGGCAACGGGCCGAGGTCTTCAATGCCCGGGACTTTTTTCTCCTGGGCGGGCGTCGGTTGAGGGGTGGTTGGCTTGGGGGCTTCGCTGCTGCAGGCGACCAGGACACTGAACAGGGCGAGCAAAACAAGTGGTCGTAACTGCATGTACGGCTCCAGAAAGGGCAAAATCCGTGACTTGAACACAAAGAAACATATAAGCCAGCCTATATACCGTAAAGGCTATGGCTTGTCTTGCCACAGGGATGCGCTACCATGGCCCTCCCTTTTTTTGTTGCCTGCCAACCATGCACTGTCCCTTCTGCGGTGCCAACGACACCAAGGTCATTGACTCGCGTCTGGTCGCCGAGGGCGATCAAGTGCGTCGCCGGCGCGAATGCCTGGCCTGCGGTGAGCGTTTCACCACCTTCGAAACCGCCGAGCTGGTGTTGCCTCGTCTGATCAAGTCCGACGGCAGCCGCCAACCTTTCGACGAAGAAAAACTGCGTGCCGGTATGCAGCGCGCCCTGGAAAAACGCCCGGTGAGTGTCGAGCGCCTGGAAGCGGCGCTGGTGCACATCAAGCACAAACTGCGTGCGACCGGCGAGCGCGAGGTCAAGAGCCTGGTGGTTGGAGAACTGGTGATGGGCGAGCTGCAAAAGCTCGACGAAGTTGCCTACATCCGTTTCGCCTCGGTGTATCGACGCTTCCAGGACCTCAACGAGTTCCGCGAAGAGATCGACCGCCTGGCCCGTGAGCCTGCCAAAGAATGAATTCGCCTAGCGCTGAACAAGCTGTCCTCGACGCCCATTACATGGCCCGCGCCCTGGAACTGGCCCGCAAAGGCCTGTACACCACCCATCCCAACCCTCGGGTGGGCTGCGTGATTGTGCGGGATGGGCAAATTGTCGGCGAAGGCTGGCATGAGCGCACCGGCGAGCCCCATGCCGAACCCAATGCCCTGCGCGCCGCTGGCGACAAGGCGCGCGGTGCGACGGTGTACGTGACCCTTGAGCCGTGCAGCCACCACGGCCGCACGCCGCCCTGCGCCGACGCGCTGGTGAGTGCGGGTGTGGCGCGCGTGGTCGCCGGCATGCAGGACCCCAACCCGGAAGTGGCGGGGCGCGGCATGCAGCGTCTGGCCCAGGCGGGCATCGAGACCCGCAGCGGCGTGCTGGAGCAGGAAGCCCGTGCACTGAACCCGGGTTTCCTCAAACGCATGGAACACGGCTTGCCGTTTGTGCGGGTCAAGCTGGCGATGAGCCTGGACGGGCGCACCGCGATGGCCAGCGGCGAAAGCCAATGGATCACCGGCCCCGACGCCCGCGCAGCGGTGCAACGCCTGCGCGCCGAGGCCAGCGTGGTGCTGACCGGCGCCGACACCGTGCTGGCCGACGGTGCACGTCTGACCGTGCGCGCCGCCGAGCTGGGCCTGGATGAAGCAACCACCGCCCTGGCCATGTCGCGTCCGCCGCTGCGCGTGTTGATCGATGGCCGCCTGCGCGTGCCGCTCAACGCGCCGTTCTTCAAGGCTGGCCCGGCATTGGTCATTACTTGCGTAACCCCGGAAAACCAGTTCCCCCGTGGTCCCGAGTGCCTGGTAGTGCCGGGCGTGGATGGCCAGGTTGACCTGCGCTCGGCCCTGGTGGCGTTGGCCGCCCGTGGCGTCAACGAGGTGCTGGTGGAGGCCGGCCCGAGCCTGGCGGGCGCGTTTGCCCAGCAAGGCCTGGTGGACGAGTACGTGATATTCGTCGCCGGCAAGTTCCTCGGCTCCGCCGCCCGGCCTCTGCTCGACTGGCCGCTTGAGAAACTGGCGGACGCCCCCCAACTCAAGATCACGCAAATGCGCGCTGTAGGCGACGACTGGCGAGTCACTGCCATCCCTGTGCCAGCAGCGAGCGTATAATTCTGACCGGGCGCTCAAGCGCCCCGTACCGTATTCCAGGAGAAGGCCATGTTCACCGGCATCATCGAATCCATCGGCAGCATCCGCGCCATGACCCCCAAAGGCGGCGACGTTCGCCTGCTGGTTGAAACCGGCAAGCTGGACCTGGGTGACGTCAAGCTGGGCGACAGCATCGCCGTCAGCGGCGTGTGCCTCACCGTTATCGAACTGCCAGGCAACGGTTTCGCCGCCGACGTCAGCCGGGAAACCCTGGACTGCACCGCGATGAACGACCTCAAGGCCGGCAGCCCGGTCAACCTGGAAAAAGCCCTGACCCCGACCACCCGCCTGGGCGGCCACCTGGTCAGCGGCCATGTCGACGGCGTCGGCGAAGTGGTCTCCCGCAGCGAAAATGCACGTGCCGTGGAATTTCGCATTCGCGCACCCAAAGAACTGGCCAAGTACATCGCCCACAAAGGCTCGATCACCGTCGACGGCACCAGCCTCACCGTGAACGCCGTGAACGGCGCCGAATTTGAACTGACCATCATTCCCCACACCCTCAGCGAAACCATCATGGCGTCTTACCAGCCGGGTCGCCGGGTGAACCTGGAAGTGGACTTGCTGGCCCGTTACCTGGAGCGCCTGTTGCTGGGCGAAAAGGCCGCAGAGCCTACTGCCGGTAACATCACTGAAAGTTTTCTGGCCGCTAACGGCTACCTGAAATCCTGACCAAGGGGGTGCCACGTGGCGCTCAATAGCATCGAAGAACTGGTTGAAGACATCCGCCAAGGCAAGATGGTCATCCTGATGGATGACGAAGACCGCGAGAACGAAGGCGACATCATCATGGCCGCCGAGGCCTGCAAGCCTGAGCACATCAACTTCATGGCCAAGCACGCCCGTGGGCTGATCTGCATGCCCATGAGCCGCGAGCGCTGCGAGTTGCTGAAGCTGCCATTGATGGCGCCGCGCAACGGGTCGGGTTTTGGCACCAAGTTCACCGTGTCTATCGAAGCGACCACCGGCGTCACCACCGGTATTTCTGCGGCTGACCGCGCGCGCACCGTGCAAGCCGCTGCCGCCAAGGACGCCAAGGCCGAAGACATTGTCAGCCCTGGCCACATCTTCCCGCTGATGGCCCAGCCGGGCGGCACCCTGGCCCGTGCCGGCCACACCGAAGCTGCCTGCGACCTCGCGCGCATGGCCGGGTTCGAGCCAAGCGGCGTGATCTGCGAAGTGATGAACGACGACGGCACCATGGCCCGTCGCGCTGAACTCGAAGCCTTTGCCGCCGAACACGACATCAAGATCGGCACCATTGCCGACCTGATCCACTACCGCATGATCCACGAACGTACCGTTCAGCGGATTGCCGAGCAGCCGCTGGACAGCGAACTGGGCCAATTCAATTTGGTGACCTACCGTGATTCAGTGGAAGGCGACGTGCACATGGCCCTGACCCTGGGCACCATTTGCGCCGAAGAGCCGACCCTGGTGCGGGTACACAACATGGACCCCTTGCGCGACCTGTTGATGGTCAAGCAACCGGGCCGTTGGAGCCTGCGAGCCGCCATGGCCGCGGTTTCCGAGGCGGGCAGCGGTGTGGTGCTGCTGTTGGGCAACCCGGTGGATGGTGATGTGCTGCTGGCGCATATCCGTGAAACCGCCGAGCACACCCAGGTCAAGACGCCGACCACCTACAGCATCGTCGGTGCCGGTTCGCAGATCCTGCGTGACCTCGGCGTGCGCAAAATGCGCCTGATGAGTGCGCCAATGAAATTTAATGCGATATCCGGTTTCGATCTGGAAGTAGTAGAATACGTGCCCTCCGAATAAAGGCCGGCGATTTTTGCCCCTTGTTCGCGGTTAACACATCACTGAGGGACGCACTTTTCGCGTCCCTGCTCTTTAAGAGATTTGTCGAATGACCCTGAAGACCATCGAAGGTACCTTCATCGCCCCCAAAGGCCGCTACGCCCTGGTGGTTGGCCGCTTCAACAGCTTCGTTGTTGAAAGCCTGGTAAGCGGTGCCGTGGACGCCCTGGTTCGCCACGGTGTGAGCGAAAGCGACATCACCCTGATCCGTGCCCCTGGCGCCTTCGAAATTCCACTGGTTGCGCAAAAAGTTGCTCAACAGGGTGAATACGCGGCAATCATCGCCCTGGGCGCGGTCATTCGTGGCGGTACCCCGCACTTCGAATACGTGGCGGGCGAGTGCACCAAGGGCCTGGCCCAGGTGTCCATGGAGTTCGGCGTGCCGGTTGCGTTCGGCGTACTGACCGTTGATTCCATCGAGCAAGCCATCGAACGTTCCGGCACCAAGGCCGGTAACAAAGGCGCTGAAGCTGCCCTGTCCGCCCTGGAAATGGTCAGCCTGCTGTCGCAGTTGGAGGCCAAGTGATTTCCGACGAGAGCGATCGTTTCAACCCGCGCGAGCCACGCCCAGCCGATGCTGGCAAGCCGTCCAAGAACGAGAAGCGTCGCGCTGCTCGTCAATTGGCGACCCAGGCGCTGTACCAGCGTCACCTGGCCGGCGCTTCGTTGAACGAGATCGAAGCACAGTTTCGCGTCGACAACGATTTCACCTTTGCCGACCTGCCGTACTTCCACGACATCCTGCACGGTGTGCATGCCCACCTGACCGAGATCGACACGGCCCTGGCACCTTGCCTGGACCTGACCATCGAAGAGCTGGACCCGGTTGAGCTGTGCGTGATGCGCCTGTCGGCCTGGGAACTGCTGTATCGCGTCGACGTGCCGTACCGCGTGGTGATCAACGAAGGCATCGAACTGGCGAAAGTCTACGGTTCGACCGACGGCCACAAGTTCGTCAACGGCGTGCTCGACAAGCTGGCCCCGCGCCTGCGTGAAGCCGAAGTGAAGGCGTACAAGCGCTAAGCGCTTGAATCCTGAATGGGTGAGTTTGAGCTGATCCGCAACTACTTCGCCGCCGCGCCCTGTGCGCAAGGCGGCGAAGGCATTGCGTTGGGGATCGGCGATGACTGCGCCTTGCTGGCGCTCCCCGCCGGGGAGCAGTTGGCAATTTCCACGGATACTTTGGTGGCCGGCGTGCACTTTGCCGACCCCTGTGATCCGTTCCTGCTTGGCCAGCGCTCGTTGGCCGTGGCGGTGAGCGACTTGGCCGCCATGGGCGCGCACCCTCTTGCATTTACTCTTGCCCTTACCACGCCGACGGTCGATGCCGATTGGCTGCAACGCTATGCCCAGGGGTTGAACGCCATGGCGCAAAGCTGCGGTGTGGGCTTGGTGGGCGGCGACACCACGCGCGGGCCGTTGAGCCTGACCCTGACCGTGTTCGGCCGTGTGCCGGCCGGGCAGGCGCTGACGCGCAGCGGTGCAAAACCCGGTGACCTGCTGTGTGTCGGCGGTGAGCTGGGCAATGCGGCCGGCGCCTTGCCGCTGGTCCTGGGCCAGCGCGTCGCTGACGCCGCCGTCGCCGAGCCGTTGCTGGCCCATTACTGGTCACCGCAGCCGCAGCTGGCCCTGGGGCTGGCGCTGCGGGGCAAGGCGACGTCTGCGATGGACATCTCCGACGGGCTGTTGGCCGATTGCGGGCATATCGCCAAGGCGTCGGCTGCCCGCCTGTTGATCGAGCGCCAGGCCTTGCCGTTGTCCCAGGCCTTGCTGGCGTTTTTCGGGGATGAGGCCGCCCGCGTGGCCGCGCTGAGCGGCGGGGATGATTACGTGCTGGCGTTCACCCTGCCGCCAGCCGAGCTGGCGCCCTTGTTGGCGAGCGGTTGGCCGGTGCATGTGATCGGCCGTGTCGAGGCGGGGCAGGGCGTGACACTGCTCGATGCCCAAGGGCAGGACATCACCCCGGCCGTCCGCGGCTATCAACACTTCAGCGAGACGCCCTGATTCGGCGAGCTGCGCTACCCTCTATACGGTTCTCAAGGTGTAGGAGGTTGTCACCATGGATGTGCGCCGTTGGCTGCTGATTGTGCTGTGCTCGGTCGCGACACTTGTGCGCGCGGACGAGGCCCCGGTACCTGGCAAGATCATGCTGGCCAGCGAAGAGTGGAACGACTACACCAACAAAGACGGCAGCGGTCTGGCGTGGGATGTGTTGCGCCAGGTGTTCGAGCCCGCTGGGATCACCCTGCAAACCCGCAGCGTGCCCTATACCCGTTCGGTCGGCCTGGCCCAGCGCGGCGAAGTGGATGGTTGGGTCGGTTCCTACCGTGATGAAGCGACTGGCGTGCTGTACCCTCACTGGAACTTCGACTCCGACCACATCTACGCCCTCGGGCTGGCCACTGCGCCGACGCCCAGCGTGGCCACGCTGGGCAATTACCGCCTGGCCTGGGTGCGCGGCTACAAGTACGAGGAGTACTTGCCCAACGTGCACCGCTTCAACCAGATCGAACGCCGTGACGGCATCCTGCCGATGCTGCAGCACGCCCGCGCAGACTTTTACATCGACGCCCTCAGCGAAGCCCAGTACGTGCTCGGCCAGGCCGACGACCCCGCGCAATTCAAACTCACCCACATCGCCGAACTGCCGCTGTACGTGGGGTTTGCTGATAACGAACGCGGCCGGGCGTTGATGGCCGTGTATGACCAGCGCATGGCGGCGCTGGTGAAAAACGGTGAGTTGAAACCGATTTTCGAGCGCTGGAAACAGCCCTATCCGTTCTGATGGGCATAGAACCGGGATGAAGGCCAATCGAACCGATTGATCTTTATCAGCGATAATTCAGCTTAAGCGTCTGTAGGAACCTGCTGTTACAATGGCCGCCATCGTAAAAACTGAAATCAGGAGCACACGGTGCCCGTCGTTTTCGTCGCCGCTTCCAAGCTGCCTACCCCTTTTGCCACGTTCACCATGAACGGCTTTCTCGAAGAAGCCACCGGCCGCGAGCACGTTGTGCTCAGCCTGGGCGACATCGCTGACGGCGCGCCGGTGCTGGGTCGTGTGCATTCCGAATGCCTGACCGGTGACGCGCTGTTCAGCCAGCGCTGCGATTGCGGTTCGCAACTGGAAGCCGCGATGCGCGCCATCGCCCGCGAAGGCCGTGGCGTTCTGCTTTACCTGCGCCAGGAAGGCCGCGGTATCGGCCTGATGAACAAGATCCGTGCCTACGAGTTGCAAGACGGCGGCGCCGACACCGTTGAAGCCAACGAGCGCCTGGGGTTTGCCGCTGACCAGCGCGACTACGCGATCTGCCTGCCGATGCTGGAGCACCTGGGCGTCAAATCCCTGCGCCTGATGACCAACAACCCGCGCAAGGTCAAAGCCTTGACCGACATGGGCATCACCGTGGCCGAGCGCGTGCCACTGCACACCGGGCACAACCCGCACAACAAACTGTACCTGGCCACCAAGGCCAGCAAGCTCGACCACATGATGGGCAACGAGCATCAGGGCGAGGTCGACCGCGCGTGACCCGTGGCCAGGTGAAACGGCGACTGTCCTTCAATTGGTGGCAGTACCTGGCCCTGGCGCTGCTCCCGCTGTTTGTGATCAACCTGGTGTTTGGCCAGGCTGAATCATTGCTTCCCGTATTGGCCATGCCGTTTTTCATTGCCGGCGTGGCCTCTATGTTTCTGAGCCTGCGGTATTTCCATGGCTATAAACACGCACTGATCGCCACCTCCAAAGCCCTCGACACCCCCGACGAACCAGCCGCCTGGATCACCCTGGCGGCTCGTCGGCGTGCAGCCTTGCTGATTGCCGCCATTCCCGCGTGGATCGGCGCGTTGGCGGTGTTTGTCGGCCTGGAAGCGGTGCCGCTGTTTCTGTTGGCCCTGTCGACGCTGGTGCTGTTCTACCTCTATCGCATTCCACGTCAGCTGGGATGAGGCGCTACGGGCTGGCGCTTCTGCTGCTGGTGTTGAGTGCGCCGATGCTGGCGGCCGAGCGTGTCATCAGCTTGGCGCCGTCTCTTTCTGAAATCGTGGTTGAACTGGGCGCTGCCGACCTGCTGGTGGGCGTGCTCGACGGCGGCGATCGGCCTGCGGCCTTGGCCAGCGTGCCCTCAGTGGGGCATTACGGTCAGTTGGACATGGAACGCCTGCTCAGCCTCAAGCCGGATCTGATCCTGCTCTGGCCCGGCAGCGTCGGCCCGGCCCAGCGCGAACAGCTGCAACGCCTGAATATCCCGGTGTACGTCGCCGAACCCCATAGCCTTGAGCAACTGACTACCCAGGTCCAGGCCATCGCCGACCAATTAGGGCGTGCTGAGGCGGGTCGACAATTGGCCGCACAACTGCACCAGCGCCTGGCCGAGTTGCGTCAGCGCTATCAGCGCGCCGAGCCCTTGCGCGTGTTTTACCAGGTGTGGAACCAGCCGCTGTATACCGTGGGCGGTGGGCAGATCATCAGCGATGCGTTGAGCGTGTGCGGCGCGCGCAATGTGTTCGATGACCTCAAGCTGCCGGCGCCGCAGGTGAGTGTTGAGTCGGTGTTGCAGCGTGACCCGCAGATGATTCTGGTAGGGGATCAGGTGCAGAAGGACGCCTGGAAGGTCTGGCCGGCGATGGCTGGGCGGGTGCGGCTGGTGCCGGATAAAGGGCTTGAGCGGCCGAGTGGGCAGATGGTGGAGGCGGTGGGGCGGTTGTGTCAGGTGATTGCGCCGGGCCTGTAATACCGCTATCGCAGGCAAGCCAGCTCCCACATTTGGAACGCGTTTCCCCTGTGGGAGCTGGCTTGCCTGCGATGAGGCCGGACTTGCCCACTCAGATATCAGGCGTCCAAGTCACCCCAACCCTCCACACCCGACCCTCTTCACGATAATACTGGTTGTTCTCGAAATTCGGGTCCTGGTAGCTGTACATCGCCCGCGCATAGGCCTTGTCCAACACGTTATCAACCTTGAACGACAGCAGCACCTCCCGGTTCAACGCCCAGCTGCTACGCAGCCCCAGCAAGGCATACCCGCCCAGCCGGTTGCGGTTTTCCTCATCGTCATAGCTGTGGCTGATGGCCTGCCAGCTGGCACCCACCCCCAGCTTGTCAAACTGCCGATCCACATCCAGGTTCAGCGTGCGCCGCGCCCGACGGGCCAGGGTATGGCCGCTGTCACGGTCGCGAGGGTCGATGATCGAGACGCCCAGATTGCCTTGCCAGCCGAACAACTGCTGCTTGAGCGCCGCTTCAAAGCCGTTGATCCGTGCGGACGCCACGTTGTGCGGGATGTAGAAGTCCACCGGCTGGGCGACGATGGCGTCTTTCAGGTCGGTGCGATACAGCGAGGTTTCCAGGCGCGTGGTATCGCTCAGCTGGCTGCGCCACTGCACCT
The DNA here is from genome assembly GCF_013386585.1 of Pseudomonas sp. P7548. Lineage (GTDB taxonomy): Bacteria > Pseudomonadota > Gammaproteobacteria > Pseudomonadales > Pseudomonadaceae > Aquipseudomonas. The sequence continues at coordinate 68,779 of NZ_JACARO010000070.1, forward strand.
CGTAGGTTTTTGAGTGTTCCGGCTTGAGGTCGGGGTTGCTGCTGCCGGGGTAGTACAAGTCATTGAAACTGGGCGCGCGGAAGCCTTCGCTGTAGGACAGCAGCACGTCGTTGTCCGGGTTCAGCGGCACGGTCAGGGTGCCACTCCAGGTGTTCTGGCTGCCGAACTGCTGGTTGGTGTCGTGGCGCAGGCCCAGCTCGGTGGAAAACCGCTCGGCCTCGAAACGATGCTGGATGAACACCGCACGGTTCCAGCGGCTGTCTTCGTCGAAGTCAGTGCTGGCGCGCACGCGGTCTTCGTACCAGTCGCCACCGAGGATCAGGCTGTTGTGGTCATCCAGGGTCAGGTCGTTCTGCCAGTTCACCGAGTCGCGATAAGTGTTGAAGGCGCTGCCCTCATCGCTGAGGTGATCGCGCTTCTTGTCGCGGTTCTCGCTGTGGCCCAGTTCCAGGCGGGTCTGCCAGCGGTCGTTGAGCTTGGCGTCGACATAACCGCTGGCGCTGCTCACGGTGTAGTCGGTGTAGGGCTTCTGGCCGACGGTTTCTGCAGGGCTGACGTAGCGCCCGAACGGGTTGTCGTATTCCGACTTGCCCCGGCCATCCAACAGGTTGAAGCCCACTTCGAGGTCATCGCTCAACGAGTGGCTGAGGTTCAGGCTCAAGGACTTGTTGCGGTAGGCATCATGATCGCCATCGCTGGCAAACGACTCATGGGTCCAGTTGATGCCTTGGGTTTCATCCAGGCCGGCGCCGAGGTTGAAGCGCGTGCGTTCATCGCCGCCGGACAGGCCGAGGCTGCGTTCCCACGTCTGATTGCTGCCAAAGCCCACATGCAGGCGCGGATGAACGCCAGCCTGGGCGTTGCGCCGGGTGAAAATCTGGATGACCCCGCCGATGGCATCACTGCCGTAGATCACCGAGCGCGAACCGCGCAACACTTCCACCCGCTCAATCTGGTCGACGCTGAGGAACTGCAACCCACTGTCGCCCGAGGTGGCGTTGGCGATGCGCTGGCCATCCACCAGCACCAGGCTTTGGGCTGACTTTGTGCCGCGAATGAACACCCCCGGCAAACTGCCGCGCCCACCGGTTTGTGCGATTTGCACGCCGGGCACGCGGCTCAGCAGGTCGGTGACGCTGGTGGGTTGCAGGCGGTCGATGTCGTCGCGGGTGAACACGGTGTTGGCGGCGCTGCTGTCGTTGCGCGCCTGTACCTGGCGGTTGGCGGTGATGACCACGTCGGGGAGGCTCAAGGCCTGGTCGCGGGTGTCGGCGAGCAGTTCGGGGGTGGGGAGAAGCAGCAAGGCGAGGTGCAGGCGTTTCATGGTCTGTCCATAGATCTGAAATGGGTACACATCAAATGTGGGAGCGGGCTTGCTCGCGAAAGCGGTGTATCAGTCAGCTTATCTTTAACTGACACACTGCTTTCGCGAGCAAGCCCGCTCCCACATTTTAGTCCCAGTTTCTACCGGGGCATTGGATTACAGGCCCAGCAGCGCCAGGCGTTCGCGCACCGACGCCTCGATCCCGGCCTCGTCTAACCCGCATTCAGCCAGCATCTGCGCCGGCTTGGCGTGTTCGACGTACACATCCGGCAAGCCCAGGTGCAGTACCGACTTGAGGATGTTCTCCCGCGCCAGGAATTCGCTGACTGCCGCACCGGCGCCGCCCATGATGGCGTTTTCTTCGACGGTCACCAGCAACTCATGGCTGCCGGCAATCTCACGCACCAGGTCTTCATCCAAAGGTTTGACGAAACGCATGTCGACCACGGTGGCGTCGAGCTTCTCGGCCACCTTCAAGGCCTCGGCCAATTGCACGCCGAACACCAGAAACGCGGTCTTGCTGCCCTGGCGACGCACGATGCCCTTGCCGATTTCGATAGGCTCAAGGTCCTTCTCGATCACTGCATTCGGGCCGTTGCCGCGTGGGTAGCGCACGGCGGCCGGGCCGTTGTACAGGTGGCCGGTGCTGAGCATCTTGCGCAGTTCGTTTTCGTCGCTCGGCGTCATCACCAGCATGCCGGGGATGCAGCGCAGGTAGGACAAATCGAAGCTGCCGGCGTGGGTCGGGCCGTCTTCGCCCACCAGGCCTGCGCGGTCGATGGCGAACAGCACGTCAAGGTTCTGTACCGCGACATCGTGGACCAGTTGGTCGTAGCCGCGCTGCAGGAAGGTGGAGTAGATCGCCACCACCGGCTTGGCGCCTTCGCAGGCCATGCCGGCCGCAAAGGTCACCGCGTGCTGTTCGGCAATTGCCACGTCGAAGTAGCGCAGCGGGAAACGCTCGCTGAACGCCACCAGATCGGAGCCTTCCTTCATCGCCGGGGTAATCCCCACCAGGCGTGGGTCGGCAGCGGCCATGTCGCACAGCCATTCGCCGAATACGCCGGAATACTTCGGCCCGCTGGCTTTTTTCGGCGCAGCGGCGGGGGCGTCCAGGGGTTCCAGCTTGGTGATGGCGTGGTAACCGATCGGGTCGACTTCCGCCGGGGCGAAACCTTTGCCTTTCTTGGTGACGATGTGCAGGAACTGCGGGCCCTTGAGGTCACGCATGTTGCGCAGCGTGGCGATCAGGGTGGGCAGGTCGTGGCCGTCGATCGGGCCGATGTAGTTCCAGCCCAGCTCTTCGAACAGGGTGCCGGGCACCAGCATGCCCTTGGCATATTCTTCGGTACGCCGGGCAATTTCCCACGCGCCGGGCAGACGCGAGAGCACCTTCTTGCTGCCTTCACGCATGCTGGCATAGGTGCGGCTGGAGAGGATTTTTGCCAGGTAATTGGACAGGCCACCGACATTGCGCGAGATCGACATGTCGTTGTCGTTGAGGATCACCAGCATGTTGGCGTCCACTTCCGGCGCATGGTTCAGCGCTTCGAACGCCATGCCGGCGGTCAGCGCGCCGTCGCCAATCACCGCAATCGCCTTGCGATCGCTGCCTTGCAGGCGGGCGGCAATGGCCATGCCCAGCGCTGCACTGATGGACGTGCTGGAGTGGCCGACGCCAAAGGTGTCGTACTCGCTTTCGGAGCGGCGCGGGAAGGCGGCAATGCCGTCCTTCTGGCGCAGGGTGCCCATCTGCTCGCGGCGACCGGTGAGGATCTTGTGCGGATACGCCTGATGGCCCACGTCCCACACCAGCCGGTCATCCGGGGTGTCGAACACGTAATGCAGGGCGATGGTCAGCTCGATGACGCCCAGGCCGGCACCGAAATGCCCACCGGTCTGGCCGACCGTGTAGAGCAATTCCAGGCGCAACTCATCGGCCAGGGTTTCCAGCTCGGCTTCACCCAGTCGACGCAGGCCGGCCGGCGTGACAGCACGGTCAAGCAGGGGCGTGGACGGGCGCTTGCGGGGAATCTCTTGAAACGTCGTGGGCATCAGGCGAATCGTTATAGGTATAGAAGAGGCGGCAGTTTACCTCAAGCATCGCAAACTGCCCACGCAGAGCGCCGAACTTGGCCGATATGCGGCCGTAAAGGCCGCCGTTATCAGTGGCGACGTTCGACGATATACCGCGCCAGGTCACGCAGTGGTTCGGCCGCCGCGTCGAAAGGTCGCAGGGCGTCCAGGGCCAGGTCGCGCAGTTCCAGCGCGTAGGCCTTGGCCGCGTCCAGGCCGAGCAGCGCAGGATAAGTCGGTTTGTCCCGTGCGATGTCGGCACCTTGGCGCTTGCCCAGGGTGGCGGTGTCACTTTCTACGTCGAGAATGTCGTCTTGCACCTGGAACGCCAGGCCGATGGCGCGGGAGTAGGTCTGCAAGGCGGCCAATTGCGCAGTGGTCGCTTGGCCGCTGGCCAGTGCGCCCAGTTCCACGGCGGCTTCGATCAGCGCGCCGGTCTTGTGGCGGTGCATGTGCTCAAGGGCTTGCTGGTCGAGCTTGAGGCTGACCGAACCCATGTCGATGGCCTGCCCGCCGACCATGCCGGCCGGGCCCGCTGCGTGAGCCAACTTGGTCACCATGCGCAAGCGGATCTCGGCATTGACGCTGCTCAAGGCTGGGTCCAGCAACGCGCTGAACGCCAGGCTCTGCAGGCCGTCACCGGCCAGGATCGCATAGGCTTCATCAAAGGCTTTGTGGGTGGTGGGCTGGCCGCGACGCAGGTCGTCATCGTCCATCGCCGGCAGGTCGTCATGCACCAGGGAATAGGCGTGAATCAGCTCCACCGCACAGGCGGCGCCATTGGCCTGTTCGGCCGGCGCACCCAGGGCTTCGCACGCGGCATAGGCCAGCAACGGGCGCACGCGCTTGCCGCCGTTCATCACGCTGTAGCGCATGGCCTCATAGAGGCGGTTCATTTCCGGGCTTGGCGCAACAAACAAGGGCGCAAGCGCCGCATTGACCCGGGCTTGGCTACTGGCCTGATACGCGTCGATCATTCTGGCTGTTCCGCATCGAAAGGTTCTTCGGCCAACTCCCCGTCACGTTCGAGCAGCACCTGCACCTTCTGCTCCGCCTGCGCCAGGGCGCTCTGGCAGTCACGGGTCAGGCCGATGCCTTGCTCAAACGCTGTCAACGAGTCTTCCAGCGACAACTCGCCGTTCTCCAGACGCTCGACCAGGGTTTGCAGGTCGGCGAGGGATTGTTCGAAATCGAGTGCAACTTTTTTGCGGGCCATGGCGGCTATTCCGGTAGACGGTAAACCGGCGCGACACTAGCAGACATGGGGATTCTGGGCAAATGAGCGGGCCGTTCGAGCAAGCGCCAGAGCATCTCGGCATTTTTTGTAGACGTTGGTATTCAGCGGGTCCAGGCGCCACAGTTCGAACGTATTGCGCTCGTGGGCGGTGACGTCATCGCTGCGCAGTCGTGTCCACCAATCCAATGCTTGCTGATCGCGTTCGAAGGTTGGGGGGCTTGGCTGACTGTTCATCGGGGCTCGTTGGCCTGCATAGCCACCGTGCAATGAGCCATGGCCTTATTGCCCAGCAGCGCGGTTGGCGTCGAGTATTGCCCTTGCGCATCCTTAAGTTGCGTCTCAAAGGCCTGTAACCCTTCGTGCATCTTCTGCAAGGTCGCAATCTGCGTGGCCAACGCTTGTTTCTTGGCAGCGATGGCCTGGTCGGCACGTTCCCATGGCAGCACATCGCCCGGGTGGTCCTGCAGGATTTGCTGCAACTCCTTGAGCTTGAAACCCAGTTGCTGCGCGCACTTGATAAACATCAACCGCTCGACACTCTGCGCCGAATACACCCGGTACTGCCCCTGGCGTTGCGGCGCAGGCAGCAGCCCGATCGCCTCATAGTGACGGATCGCCTTGACGGTCGTGCCCGACAGTTGCGCGGCTTTGCCGATGTACATGAACACTCCCTTTTTCAACGAGTGCGCCCGCCTGCTTTAACCACTTTGTTCGCTGCGCCGGCGTAGAGCCCAACACGGGTCCGAACAGCAGCGTCTTGACAGGCTTGATGCCACAAAACGCCAAGGTGGTCTTGCGCATCTGGTGGACGCCCGGCATGCGATAGAACCAGCGGTAATACCATGGCGGCGTGTCCAGGGTCACTAACAAATGTGCGGTGCGGCCGAGCAACAGCTTGTCGGGGAAAGCCTTGCCCTTGCGGTATTTGAAGGCGAAGCCGGGGAGGAAGATTCGGTCAATGAAGCCCTTCATCAACGCCGGAATGCCGCCCCACCAGATGGGGAAGATGAAGGTCAGGTGGGTGGCCCAGAGGATGTCGGCTTGGGCGCTGAGCAGGTCGGGTTCCAGTGGTTGGGGCTGGGTGTAGCCGCTGTGCAGATTGAGGTCGAAAACCAGCTCGCCCAAGCGTAGGACGCGGACTTCATGGCCGGCGGTTTTTGCGGCTTGGATGCAGGTATCGGCCAGAGCGGAGCAAAAGCTGGACGTTGAAGGGTGGCCGAGGATAACCAGGGTGCGCGGCGTCATGGGTGAGTCCTGAAATAGGGTGTTTCAGGGTAAGGGCTGCCGTATAGGGGAGAGTCAAGGCGTAGGGCCGCCATGGCCAGCAGGGTATTTCGGTATTGTTTGAAAGCCCCTTCCTAGTGCGCGCTTGGCCCCTTGTGGCCGTCAATGCCCCTGACTAGCCTGCCTCAACACTCAAAGAGCGAAACGGCATGAGCGAACCCGGTATCGGCTTGACCCCACCGCCTGCGGGCTACAGCGACTGGTTGACGGACTTGAAAGGCCGTATCCACACGGCGCAACAACGCGCAACACTGGCCGTGAATCGGGAACTGGTGTTGCTCTATTGGCAGCTTGGCCACGACATTTTGACCCGCCAGGCGGAGCAAGGCTGGGGCAGTAAAGTCATTGATCGGCTTGCCCAGGATCTGCGTGCAGCGTTTCCCGCAATGAAGGGTTTTTCACCGCGCAATCTCAAGTACATGCGTGCTTTTGCCGAGGCGTGGCCAGACCCTGAATTTGTGCAACAAGCTGCTGCACAATTGCCCTGGGGTCACAATGTGGTATTGCTCGACAAGCTCCCAGGCCCCGAAACCCGCCGCTGGTACATCGCCCAGGCGATAGAAAACAATTGGTCGCGTAACTCGCTGGTGGTGCACATCGAAAACCGCTTGCTGGAGCGCAGCGGCAAGGCCGTCAGCAATTTCGAAAATCACCTGCCTAAACCGCAATCCGATCTGGCGCGGGAGTCTCTGAAAGACCCTTATCGCTTTGATTTCCTGAGCCTGGGGTTGGATGCGCAGGAGCGCGACATTGAAAATGCCCTGATCAAACACGTCACCGACTTTCTGCTGGAACTGGGCGCGGGTTTCGCCTTCGTCGGCCAGCAAGTGTTGCTGGATGTCGGAGGTGATGAATTCTTTGTCGACCTGTTGTTCTACCACTTGAAACTGCGCTGCTACGTGGTGATCGAGCTTAAAACGGGCAAGTTCAAACCGGAGCATTTGGGGAAGCTGAGCTTTTACCTCGCGGCCGTCGATGCCCAGCTTAAACATCCTCACGACGGGCCCACCATCGGTCTGCTGTTGTGCAAGGGCAAGAACGAAGTCGTCGCCGAATATGCATTGCGCGACAACAACCGGCCAATTGGCGTAGCGGAATATCAACTGGTTGAGTCGTTGCCCGCGGAGTTGCAAACCAGTTTGCCAAGCATCGAGCAGATTGAGCGGGAGTTGGCGGCCCACTAAACAAAAAAGCCTGCTTTTCAGGGCAGGCTTTGTGTGCGGTGTTTAATCAATCCTTGCGCGCCGTCAGCGCCGCGTACCCATTCATCAAGTTGCGGTAGTTGGGAATGCGCTGGGACAACAGATTCCCCAAGCCTTCGATGTCGTTGCGCCAGTCGCGGTGCAGCTCACAGGCCACCGAGAACCAGTTCATCAGTTGCGCGCCTGCCTGGGTCATGCGGCTCCAGGCCGCCTGCTGCACCGTGGTGTTGAAGGTGCCCGAGGCGTCAGTCACCACGAACACTTCGAACCCTTCCGCCAACGCCGACAAGGTTGGGAACGCTACGCACACATCGGTGACCACACCGGCAATGATGATCTGCTTGCGGCCGGTCGCCTTGATCGCTTTGACGAAGTCTTCGTTGTCCCATGCGTTGATCTGGCCAGGGCGGGCGATGTACGGCGCGTCCGGGAACATCTCTTTCAGCTCGGGCACCAGCGGGCCGTTGGGGCCTTGTTCGAAGCTGGTGGTGAGGATGGTCGGCAGGTTGAAGAACTTGGCCAGGTCCGCCAGGGCCAGCACGTTGTTCTTGAACTCGTTGGGCGAAAAGTCCTGCACCAGGGAGATCAGACCGGTCTGGTGGTCGACCAGCAATACGATGGCGTCGTCTTTGTTCAAGCGGTTGTAGGTTGGAGTGCTCATGGTTGAAATCCTTTTTTGTTTAAGTGGGTTGGGCGTTGCGTTCAACATGGGCACAGATTAATGGGCGAGTGGCGGGGGATAAATCGGCTGAAACAGGTAATACCGTCAACTCAAAAGAGACAATCGCCAGGCTATTAGCCGTTTTGATGGTGTTCGTCGCGGGGAAATGTGAGACAAAAAATCTCACGCGTGAGCTATTGAGTGTGGCGAAAATTGCCTGTAGATTTTCTCACGCGTGAGTTTTTCACAACGAGGTCAGCACCATGAAAAGCAGCTCTCCATCGGGTCAGCCCGCAGGGCCCGATACCGATTCAGCAAGCCTTCAGGGAGAGCGCTTGAAACCGTCCGCGAAAAAACCGTCGAGCTTCTACATGAAGCAGATGCGCGCGGGCCTGGCGGCCGCCGGTTATGTGAAACACGAGACTTGGGTGCTTCCCGAAAACCGAAGCCTGCTCAAGCAGATGGAGAAACAGCTCCGCCAGCCGATCCTGGCTGGCTCATTCATGTCGGAGATTTACATGAGCGCAGGCACTAACTGGAACATCGATCGACTGTTCACGGCGCTGCAGGCCCTGGACGAAGTGGTTTCCAACGACATCACGCTTTCTCTGGTTCAAGGCTCGGAGTCCAGCATCAAGCTGGAAATGAACGACTTTGGTGGCTTGCCGATTTACATCGCGGTGGTGGGCGAGCAGATCATCGTCGACACCGTGCTGGTCGACGTCGAGTCCATCAACAACGTCGAAAAATTCAATGACGCCGTGCTGCGCAGCCGGGAAATGTTCCCGCTGTCTTCCATCGGCATCGAGTCCATGCCCAACGGGCAAGTTGTTTACAACATGTTCGGCGCGCTGAGCTCTGACTCCAGCCTGACCAACATCGTGACCGAGGTGAAAACCCTCGTCGACAACGTGCAGCGCGCCAGCGAAGCCTTCGAACGTTTCTTCAATTAAGTATTCGGGAGTATCTGATGACTCAGTCCATCTGGAGTAAACTGTTCACCGCGCTGCGTGGCGGTGCCAGCGAAGTCGGCGAAGCAATCGTCGACCAACAAGCCCTGCGCATCCTCGACCAGGAAATCCGCGATGCCGACACCGCGCTGGCCAATGCCAAGCGTGAGCTGGTCAGCATCATGGCCAAGCACAAGCTGGCCAATGACCGCGTCGGCGAGTACGACGCCAAGATCACGGACCTGGAGACCAAGGCGATGGCCGCCATCCAGGCCAACCGCGAAGACCTGGCCCTGGAAGTGGCCGAAGCTATTTCGACCCTGACCAACGAGCGCGACGCCGAGCAGAAGCAAGCCGCCGAATTCGGTGGTTACGCCGACAGCATGCGCAAGGACATCACCAAGGCCGAGAGCCGGATCAAAAGCCTGCGCCAGCAAGTGGACATGGCCAAGGCGCGTGAAAGCGTACAAAAGGCTCAGGTCAGCGCGTCCATCGCCAGTGGCGGCGCCAACGGCAAGTTGGAGACGGCCGTTGGTACGCTGAACCGCTTGCAAGCCAAGCAGCAGCAACGCGCCGCGGAACTGGAAGCCCAGGACGAACTGGCCGAGGCCTCGACGGGGACTGACCTGGAACGCAAGTTGCGCGAAGCCGGCATCACGCCGAACGAAGGCAGCGCCAATGCGATTCTGGAGCGCCTGAAGCAGAAGTCGGCTGAGTAAATAATGCCGCAACAGGGAGGGCCTATTCTCGGCCCTTTCTTTTTACGTCGAGGTCAGGATGGACGCCCTCAAGGGTTTCAAGATGATCGCAGGCCTTGCCCTGCTGATGGTCGCACTGCAGCTGTTCAATGTGGCGACCGGTTACAGCCTCATGGCCTTTGGCTTGATCCCCAGGACGGTGCCGGGCCTGTTCGGCATCCTCACTTCACCGTTTTTGCACGGGTCCTTGGCTCACCTGAGCGCGAACCTGATTGCCTTTTTGGTACTGGGCACCTTGGTGATGATCGAAGGGTTCAACCGATTCGTGACCGTCAGCCTGATCATTATTCTGCTGGGCGGCGCGCTGGTCTGGCTGTTCGGTTTCAGTGGCGTGCACATCGGCGCCAGCGGCTGGGTATTCGGGCTGTGGGCCTACCTGTTGTCACGTGCCTGGTTCCACCGGAGCTGGACCAACCTGATCACGGCCGGCGTCGTAGCGCTGCTGTATGGCGGCCTGGTCTTTGGCTTCCTGCCGCGCCAGGGCGTTTCGTTCGAGGGGCATCTGTTTGGTGCGCTCGCCGGATTTATTGCAGCCAAGGTACTTCTCTCTGCGCCGCGCAGCAGGTTTAATGCCGGCTGAACGCACTGGAGCATCCAGGCGTCGAGGCGATGGCAACTACCCAGGGAATCAGGGGCAAAATGTCGATTTTTCTTTTGTTGCGTCTATACGCCTCCTCCCTCTTTCACCGTTTCGGCTGGGCAGGTCTGGTCATCGCCCTCGGCGTGCACCTGAGCACCGCTTATTTGGGTCTGGTGCTTCTAGGCGAGCAGCACCTCACCACGCTCGCCACGTTTATTTACTTCTACCTCACCACCACACTCACCGTCGGTTATGGCGACCTCGCGCCGCAGACCTCAGCCGGACGAGTGTTCGTGGCCGCCTGGATCATGCTCGGCGGCATTGCGCTGCTGACGGCAGCCATCGGCAAAACCACCAGCAGTGTCATCGATGCATGGAGAAAAGGCATGAAGGGCAAAGGCGATTTCACCGGCAAGGTCGGTCACACGGTGCTCATCGGCTGGGAAGGTGCGCCCAGCGAGCGGGTCATCGAGTTGTTGCTGCAAGACGAAACCTCGAATGACAACCTGATCGTCATTTGCGATTGCACCCTCGATGAAAACCCCATGCCCGGCAAGGCGGCGTTCATCCGCGGTGAAAGCCTGTCGTCCACCGCGTTATTGCTGCGTGCGGGTGTGCCCGGCGCCGAACGGGTGCTGGTGCGAACCCCGTCGGACGACCTGACACTGGCCACCGTGCTGGCGGTGAATCAACTGAGCCCTGTCGGCCATGTGGTCGCCCACTTCAATGAAAGTGAAATCGCCGCACTCGCCAGCTCCTACGCGCCGCGCCTGGAGTGCACCTCAAGCATGGCCATCGAGATGTTGGTGCGTGCTTCCCAGGACCCGGGCTCGTCAGTCGTCATCAATGAGTTGTTGTGCGTGGGCCAAGGCGCCACCCAATACCTGATGAAATTGCCCGAGGCCTTCGAAGCCACCTTCGGCGACCTGTACAGCCGCATGAAGGAGCATCACAACGCCACGCTCATCGGCTACCGCGCCAAAGGCGCCCAGCAACCTTCGATCAACCCGCCCAGCGCCACGCGCGTCGAGGGCGGCGAACTCTTCTACATCGCCTCCACCCGCCTCAAGGACATTTCCAATGGGATGGTTTAAACAGTTGATGGGGCTTGAAGCCCCGAACGCGCGTCCTGAGTCGCACCAGGCGGCCGGCCAAACCTTGCCGAGCACCGGCCCACTGGGCCTGGCACCGGGCAAAGGTGTGATGTTCGACTCCAGCCTCAAATTGCTGCTCGATGAGAAAACCTCGGTGGTCATTCCCGGCTCCCAGGAAATCTGGAGCAACGGCACTGTCGACCTCGGGCAATCGACCTGGTTGTCGCGCTACTACATGAACGACGAAGACTACTGGCTGCAAGTGCACACCACCGGCGAAATCGCCGGGCAGGTGGAGTCGGTGATCCTGTTCAACTACCTGAGCTACGTCACGCTCAGCAGCGAAGCGGAACTGCGCCGGCTGGCCGGCCCGCAAAGCCCGATCGGGCTGCCGACCTACACCCACAACGGCGTCGAATTCACCCGCGTGTGGGGCAGCGAAGCCGGCCAGACCGAGCTGGTGGCGATGACCGAGCACGTGGTCAATCCCGAAGAAGCCTACAGCGTCGAGCACCGTTCGATGCTATACGCCCGTGACACCGGCCTGACGGACCGCCGCGAGTTCCTGCTGTTTTCCGTTGAAGAAGACGCCGAAGGCACCATCAGCCTGAGCACGTCGCTGGGCATTTCGCTGTACACAACCGACCTGACCGCGCTCTAAACAAGGAAGCCATTCATGCTAGAAGCTCTCTCCATCTCCCTGAACAAAGCCGCCGTGCTCGGGTTTGTCCTCTACATCCTCGGGGCCGCTGTACTGTTCGTGCTGTTCCAGTTCCTCTACACCCGCATCACCCCGCACAAAGAGTTCGAGCTGATCCGTGCGGGCAACGTGTCTGCGGCGGTCGCCCTGGGCGGCGCCATCGTCGGCTTCGCCATTCCGGCCAGCAACGTGATCGCCTACTCGATCAGCCTCCTCGATTTCGTCGTCTGGGCGGTGATCGCGGCGGTTGTGCAACTGCTGGCGTTCCTGCTGACCAGCCTGGTGCTCAAAGGCACGTCCGAGCGCATCAAGAACGGCGAGCTGGCGGCCGGCATCTACGTGGCGGCCGTGGCCATCAGCGTCGGCATGTTGAATGCCGCGTGCATGACGCCCACCTCGAACTGATCGCCCACGGAGCTCCCGATGAAACGAAGCAAGTACGTCCAGCTGTCGCTGGCAGCGTCGGTCGCCATGGCGATATCCGGCTGTGGGCCGACGGAAAAAACCTACGATTTGCAGAAGAAGTACAACTTCCAGTCGGTGCAGCAATGCGCCGATGAAAAACTGCCGGTGGACGTCTGCTCGGACGCCTACATGACCGCCATGGCCGAGCACCGCCGCATTGCGCCGGTGTACGACAACCAGGCCGATTGCGATGCCGACTTTGTCGCCGACTGGTGCCAGCAGGATTCCACCGGCAAATTCATCCCCCGGCTGGGCGGTTTCGAACTGACCGCCGAAGGCCGGGTGACACAGTCCCAGGTCGACGCGGCCAACGCCCAAGTCGGCGGCGCGCAAGCCAACAGCGGCGGCTCAGGCTTCTCCACCAGCAGCCTGCTGACCGGTCTGCTGATCGGCAACATGCTCAGCAACAATCGCAACAGCTACCGCTCCGAGCCGGTGTACCGCTACCGCGATGACCGTGGCGACTACGGTTCTTCAACGCTCAGCCAGCGCGTCTCCAAAGGCTCGACCTTCAGCCGCTCGAACCAGGCCCGCTACGGCAGCAGCAACTACTCGAACACGCTGCGCACCTCCAACAAATCCAGCACCGTTGCATCGGCCACCTCCCGTGGCGGCTTCGGCAGCAAGGCCAGCGCACGCAGCGGCTGGGGCGGCGGCGGGTCGAGCAGTTAAGGAAGGCGAGCCATGAAGAAAATCCACTGCGCAGAACGTCACGACTGGAAACAGACCGCCGACAGCCTCGGCTTTCTGTTCCACACCATCGACGACGAACCCTACTGGGACGAAAGCGCGTACTACCAGTTCACGCTCAAGCAAATCGAGCACGACCTGGAAGACCCGACTACCGACGTCCATGACATGTGCATGGACCTCGTCGCCCGCGTGGTCGAGAGCGAAGAACTGCTGGAACGCCTGAGCATTCCCGCGCCGTTCTACGACATGATCCGCACCTCATGGCGCGAAGGCCACCCGCACCTGTACGGGCGCATGGACTTCTCCTACAACGGCACCGGCCCCGCCAAACTACTCGAACTCAACTACGACACCCCCACCAGCCTCTACGAAGCCGCCGCGTTCCAATGGGGCTGGCTGGAACAATGCATCGAACGCGGCCTGCTGCCCAAACACGCCGACCAGTTCAACAGCATCGACACCAAACTGCACCAGGCTTTCGCCCAACTGCAGATCAACCAACCGTTCTACTTCGCCTCGATGAAAGACTCGGTCGAAGACAAAGGCACCACCGACTACCTGCGCCTCGTCGCCGAAAAAGTCGGCATCGAGTCCCGCCACATCGACATCGAAGACATCGGCCTCACCGCCGAAGGCCGCTTCGTCGACCTCGAAGATCGCTGGATACCCCACCTGTTCAAACTGCACGCCTGGGAATTCATCTTCCACGAACCCTTCGGCACCGCGATCGCCCAGAGCGACACACAGTTCTTCGAGCCGGCGTGGAAATCCATCCTCTCCAACAAAGGCATCCTGCCGCTGCTGTGGGAATTCAACAAAGGCCACCCCAACTTACTCGCGGCGCACCTGGATACCGACCCGGGCAAAGCCGTGCCGAAAGGCTGGGTGCGCAAGCCATTCTTCTCGCGGGAAGGGGCGAACATCGAACTGCAAACGGCGGACGGGCTGATCGTCAAAGAGGACGGGCCTTACACCGATGCGCCGTTCATCCTGCAGGAATTTGCGCCGCTGCCGAAGTTTGGGGACAGCTATACGCTGATTGGGTCTTGGGTGATCGGGGACCAGGCGGCGGGGATTGGGGTGCGGGAGGACAATAGTTTGATTACCAAGGATTCGAGCCGGTTTTTGCCGCATTTGATATTGGATTGAGGCCTGGGTTTTAAAGGCCAGCAGGGCTGAGCGCTTTCATTTGCGGGACGTTTCCGAGAGAATCCAAACCGCATTGCGCCAGTGGGGATGGGTGACTAGGCTGCGGGCTGTCACTGCATATTCAGTGAACGGGTTTAGTCGCCCGGACCTTGCTAGGCG
>NZ_JACARO010000071.1 GCF_013386585.1 Pseudomonas sp. P7548
ACCATCATTGCCACCGCGCTGGCCCGTATGGGAGAGGACCTGCATGACAGCAGCAACGTGTCATGGGTTGCCACGGCCTTCTTGCTGACAAGCGCGGTCAGTACGCTGATCTTCGGCAAACTGGGCGACATGAAAGGCCGTAAAAAAGTACTCCAGGTTGCAATCGCATTATTTGTTTTGGGGTCGGTGTTGTGCGCGCTTGCCCCCACCCTGCTGTGGTTGATCGGTTTTCGTGCGTTTCAAGGCATCGGAGCAGGGGGGCTCAGTTCCTTGGTCATGGCGGTTGTCGGCGATCTGGTGCCGGCACGCGAGCGGGCGCGGTATCAGGCCCTGCTCGGGGTTGTCCCGGCGTTGGCGATTATCGTCGGACCGCTGCTGGGCGGGCTCATTGTGGATCAATGGGGTTGGACCTGGATATTTCTGATCAACGTTCCGGTAGGCGGGTTAGCCTTCTATTGGATCGCCGTTCGCTTGCAGTTGCCGGTTCGCCCCATTGCGCACCAGTTGGACCTCGCTGGCGCACTCCTCGCGACGCTTTTTACCGGTTCATTTCTGCTGCTGATGGTGCAAGGGGGGCATGCGTTTGGCTGGGCTTCATGGCCGTCATTGGGGCTGGCGGCTGTCAGTGTGATCGCGCTATGGACGTACGTGCAGGTCGAGCGCTCGGCTGCGGAGCCCATCACGCCGCTGAGGCTGTTTGCNNTCAGCGGCGTTGTTCTTCCTGTCTACGGCAATACTGTTTGTCGGCATGCTCTTCGTACCCCTCATGCTGCAAACCGTGTTCGGGCTCTCGGCGCTGGGCGCGGGAAGCAGCATCATTGCGCTTTTGTTGGGCCTGATCGGCGCAACGATGCTGACGGGTGCGGTTATTTCTCGAACCGGTCGCTACCGGATTTTCCCCATCCTGGGCGCACTGCTTTCGGAGGCGGGGCTTTACCTGCTGGGGCGATTGCAGGTGGATACGGCGCTATGGCTTATCGTGCTTTTCCTCGTGGTGCTGGGCATCGGCCTTGGGTTCTTCATTCAGGTTGTAGTGGTCGCGGGTCAGAACGCGGTTGCCCACAGTGATCTGGGTGTCGCCACGGGTGCGCTGAACTTCTTCAAAACCCTCGGTGGGGCTACCGGCGCAGCGCTGTTTGGTGCGGTGCTCACTTCCGGCATGGCCCATGCTGTAACGGCCGAAGCGAGGCTCGCGGCATTTCACAGCGTGTTTCATGGCGCTTTGATTTTAATGGCACTTGCGTTGGTGTTGGCCTGGCTGCTCAGGGAAAAACCACTGTCGCCGGAAATGGTTGCTGTCGCAGAGGGGCGCGTCGATGTTCCTGAATATTGAATTCCAGTCGGAGCGCGGGCAATGACACTGGGGCTTTTGTCATGGGTGTGTACAGCGATCACCACCGTATCAGGTACAGTTTTTTGGCTGATGAAGGGTAATACGGTAGTTGCAAGAGAGGGGGTCGAACACGTCACTTTGATCGGATGGGTGAGGGTGTTGCTGCTGCGTTGCGTCGCGCCTTTTTTCGTCAGCGTCAGCGGCAAAATTGGCATCAGGAAACTGCCCGCTCGCGTAGTGAAGAGGCAAATAGAAACCCACCATGGCACCGTGACTATTACGGAGTATCGCCCCCTTGGAGTGGAGGACGAACTGCCGGCGCACTTCAATTTTCACGGTGGTGGTTTCGTGGTTGGTTTTGCTCGGCAGGACGACTTGATCTGTCGGCACATTGCCGTCAACGCTTGCTGTACGGTGATCAATGTCCACTATGCGATAGCGCCTGAAGCGCCTTTTCCCGTTGCGATCATGCAAGCCTGCGAAGTCATTGAGCGAATGATGACCGCGCCGCATACGCATGGGCTTCTCGCGGGCAACCCCACACTCAGCGGGTTTAGCGCGGGAGGCACAATTGTCGCGGCCGTCACCCAACGGTTTAAAGGGCGCAAGGATCTAGCCCCCCGCCTGCAAGTGCTGGTTTATCCAGGGCTGGATTTTTCATGGGACATCAATGAGCCCCTGGCGCCGGCCGGGCATAGGTCAGTGCTGACGCCGTCGATGATGAGTTTTTTTCAAAGCCTTTACCTCCCAAGGCTTTCGGACCGTGTCACAGCCCTGGCATCTCCGGTATTGGCCGACGATTTCAGCGGGCTTTCACCCACGCTCCTTCTGACTGCTCAGAACGATTTGGTAAGGGCAGGCGGTCAATATTATGCAATGCGACTCGCGGCGGCCGGGGTTAACGTGCGTCATTTGGATTTTGCGGGTTGCGATCATGGGTTCACCCATTCCGGGCCCGGTCCATCCGCTGTCGAAGCGCTTGACGTAATGACTCATGCGATCCGTATCGCGTAGCGAACAAACAGCAGGAAAAGGGCAGCATCTGGCTTCATACGATGAAGACCGATTGCCTGGATATCGCCTGATTCATCTATTTGGGGAAGCTATAAACGACGGACACGACGGGTAGCAATTGCCCCGCTTAATAGGAAGCATTACTATTCACGTCCCGCCTTCCCAGTGCACCCGCGATGATTCCTCAGCCGCCCCGCAGAACAGGCTTTTTCGAGCATTACGAAGAGTTGATCGGAACCTGGACGCGCCGCCTGAGAAACCGTCAGCAGGCCGAAGACCTGGCCCACGACACCTTTGTGCGGGTGCTTGAGTCGCGTTCGACCGAGGTTGAGCAACCGCGCGCCTATCTGCATCAGACGGCGCGCAATATCGCCGTTGACGCCTACCGCCGCGAAGACCGTCGCGAGACGCTGGCGCTGGAAGCCCTAGAGCAGAGTTCGCCTCACAGTGGCGACCCGGAGCATTTCATGCACGCGATCCAGTTGGCGGACTCCATCGAGCGGGCCTTGGCCGAGTTGCCGCTCAACTGCCGCAAGATCTTCATCTGGCAGAAAATCGAGGGCCTCACCCAGCAGGAAATCGCCGTGCGCCTGGGCCTGTCCAAGAACATGGTGGAAAAGTATATGATCCGCACCCTGCGGCATCTGCGTGACCGCCTGGACGCGATCGCCCCATGAACCCAGCTCGCCCTGAAACAGGACCTTCCATGATGGATAGCCGTGCCCGCGACGAAGCCGCGCAATGGTTTGTACGCCTGCAAGAAGGCCCGTTGAGCGGTGAAGAGCGCCAACGGTTTGATGCCTGGCGCGCGGAGCAGCCCTCGCATCAATATGAATTCGATGTCTTGCAAGGACTGTGGAGCGCCACCGATCTGCTGCCCAAGGCCCGGTTGCAAGCCCTGTGCGATGCGCCGGCCGAGCGCCCCAAACGCCGTGCCCTCCTGCGTTATGCAGTGGCTGCGAGCGTGGTGGCTGTCGCCCTGGGGCTGGGCCTGTTCAGCGGCCTGGATCACCCGAAACCCTACAGCGCCGAATTCAGCACCCGCCTGGGCGAGCACCGCCAGGTGGCGTTGCCCGACGGTTCGGTGATGGACCTCAACAGCCGCAGCGTGGTCGCCGTGCACTATGAAAAGGGCCGGCGCGGTGTGGAGCTCAAACAGGGCGAAGCAATGTTCAGCGTCGAACATGACACCAGTCGCCCCTTTATCGTGGCGGCCGGGGCAGGGCAGGTGACGGTCACCGGCACGCGGTTTGACGTGCGCCGTGATGACGACCAGACCCGCGTGGTGGTGGAGGCCGGCACGGTCAAGGTACAAGGGCGTTCTGCGGACCAGAGCGTGACGCTGACGGCAGGCCGGGGCACCCATATCGATGCACAAGGGCAAGTCGCCACAGCGTACGCCGTGAACGCTGACGAACTGACGGCCTGGCGCACGGGCAAACTGGTGTTCAACAACGCCAGCCTCGGTGAAGTGGCGCGGGAAGTGTCGCGCTATCGCGAGCAGCCATTGCGGGTCAGCACGGCCGCGGTGAGAGACCTGCGCTTGACCAGCGTGTTCAAGTCCAGTGACACCGACGCCTTGCTCAAAGCCTTGCCGCACATCCTGCCGGTGGCCTTGCGCACCTTGCCGGATGGCAGCCAGGAAATTATTTCACGCTGACGTTCAGGTTTTTTCCGAGTTCTTCGTCTTCTCCTGCAACTGCAACTGGTTTGCATTAACAGCCGCACACTCTTGCGATCACAGGACTAGGTTCGACGTGAAAAAACTCGCCGTGAAAAACAATAAAGTCTCCCGCTGGGCGCCCCTGGCCCTCGCACTGGCCGTCAGCGCCGCGCTGCCCGAAGCCTATGCCGATGACGGCATTCACATCCGCGCCCAACCTTTGGGCGCGGCGCTGAGCCAACTGGGCCAGCAGACCTCCCTGCAAGTGTTCTTCAGCCCCGACATGGTTGCCGGCAAGCAGGCGCCTGCGGTCGACGGCAACCTCTCCCCTGAGCAAGCCCTGCGCCAATTGCTGCAAGGCAGCGGCCTGGACTACCAGATCGATGCGGGCTCCGTGACCCTGCGCCCGCTGAGCAAGGGCACCGGTGAAGCTGGCTCGCCCCTGGAACTGGGCGTGACCGACATCAAGGTGGTCGGCGACTGGCTGGGTGACGCCAACGCCGAAGTGGTGCAGAACCACCCGGGCGCACGTACCGTGATCCGTCGCGAGGCGATGGTGGAGCAGGGCGCGATGAACGTCGGCGACGTGTTGCGCCGTGTGCCGGGTGTGCAGGTGCAAGAGTCCAACGGCACCGGTGGCAGCGATATTTCCCTCAATGTCGGTGTGCGTGGTCTTACGTCGCGCCTGTCACCACGTTCCACGGTGCTGATTGACGGCGTACCGGCCGCGTTTGCCCCCTATGGCCAGCCGCAACTGTCGATGGCGCCGATTTCCGCCGGCAACCTGGACAGCATCGACGTGGTGCGTGGCGCCGGCTCCGTGCGTTATGGGCCACAAAACGTCGGTGGCGTGATCAACTTCGTGACCCGTGCCATTCCCGAGAAATTCTCCGGCGACGTCGGCACCACCCTGCAAACCTCGGCCCACGGCGGCTGGAAGCACATCGAAAACGCCTTCGTCGGCGGCACGGCCGACAACGGTATTGGCGCGGCGTTGCTGTACTCCGGTGTGAAGGGCAACGGTTATCGCAGCAGCAACAACTCCAACGACATCGACGACGTGATCTTCAAGACCCACTGGGCCCCGACCGATCAAGACGATTTCTCGCTCAACTTCCACTACTACGACGCCAGCGCCGACATGCCCGGTGGCCTGACCCAGAAGCAGTTCGACGCCAACCCGTACCAATCGGTGCGTGACTGGGACAACTTCAGCGGGCGCCGCAAAGACGTATCCTTCAAGTACATCCGTCAGATCGACGACCGTACCCAGGCCGAAGTGCTGACCTACTACTCCGACAGTTTCCGTGGCAGCAACATCGCCAACCGCGACCTGAAAACCATCGGCTCCTACCCGCGCACCTACTACACCTTCGGCATCGAGCCGCGGGTGTCCCATGTGTTCGACGTGGGCCCCAGCACCCAGGAAGTCAGCCTGGGTTATCGCTACCTCAAGGAAGGCATGCACGAGCAGGCCAGCAGCCTGAACCTGGTCAACAATGTGCCCACGCCAGGCGGTCAGAGCGA
The DNA here is from genome assembly GCF_013386585.1 of Pseudomonas sp. P7548. GTDB lineage: Bacteria > Pseudomonadota > Gammaproteobacteria > Pseudomonadales > Pseudomonadaceae > Aquipseudomonas. Next base: position 5,538 of record NZ_JACARO010000071.1, read on the forward strand.
TGGCCATGTCTACCAGGACCGCACCGGTGGCACCGAAGCCAACGCCTTCTATATCGACAACAAAGTTGATATCGGCAAGTGGACCATCACCCCGGGTATTCGCTTCGAAGACATCCGCACCGAATGGCACGACCGCCCGGTGGTGGCCCTGAACGGCACCCGCACCCAGGAAAAACGTCGCGAGGTCCACAACAACGAACCGCTGCCGGCCCTGAGCGTGATGTACCACGTCTCCGATGCCTGGAAACTTTTTGCCAACTATGAAACCTCGTTTGGCAGCCTGCAGTATTTCCAGCTGGGGCAGGGCGGCACCGGCGACCAGACCGCCAACGGCCTGAACCCGGAGAAAGCCAAGACCTACGAGATCGGCACGCGCTACAACGACAGCGTCTGGGGCGGCGAAGTGACGCTGTTCTACATCGACTTCTCGGATGAACTGCAATACGTCAGCAACGACGTGGGCTGGACCAACCTGGGCGCCACCAAGCACCAGGGGATCGAGACCTCGGCCCACTACGACCTGTCGAACCTGGACCCACGCCTGGAGGGCCTGACCGCCAGCGCCGGTTTCACCTACACCAAGGCCACCTCCGAAGGTGACGTGCCGTTCAAGGGCCGCGACCTGCCGTTGTACTCCCGTGAAGTGGCGACCCTGGGCCTGCGTTACGACGTGAACCACTGGACCCACAACCTGGACGTCTTCGCCCAGTCCGGCCAACGTGCGCCCGGCACCGGTACCACCTACATCACCCAGGGCACTGCCGATGGCCAATACGGCGATATCCCGGGTTATGTCTCGGTCAATGTGCGCAGCGGGTATGACTTTGGCGCGCAACTGTCGAACCTGAAACTGGGTGTGGGCGTGAAAAACGTCTTCGACCAGCAGCACTACACCCGTTCCAGCGACAACAACGCCGGGTTGTACCTGGGCGAGCCGCGCACGTTCTTCGTGCAGGCCAGCGTCGGGTTCTGACCTGCCGTCGACGTGAACAATCGCAGCCCCAGGGCTGCGATTTTTTTTGCCGGTTTTTTGTGTCTGGAACGGTTTATGCCCAATTGCCACATAGGTCACATCCGCCGGCTTGATCAAGCCGGGCGTTATTCAGATCTCGAGTCAGGGCCAACCAATGACGTCTACCTCGTTTCATTCTTCGCAGAGCATGCGGCACGAGCCTTTGCGCGGTGTGGGTGAAGCTGAACCGCCAGCGCCCGACGACAATGCAGTCGGGCTGGCATCGCCGATGCTGTCAGATGACCATGCCGCCCAAGTCCATCGAATGAGGACCTTCGTTGGCCAGCGCAAATTCCAGGCGCCTGTCGCCGATGACTTTTCCCGCGGCATGCTGGCCAGTGGGCAACCTCCAGCTCCCCGCAGTCAATCTTCGAAACGCACCGGCACTGCGCTGATCAACGGCCTGGTCGCCTGGTGGCACAAGCAGAAGGCGGACTGATCCTGCACTCACCGGGTTTTTACATGCTGAAATTGGTATTCGTGTGCGAACTGGAACTGCCGGGTTTATCCAGCCACATACTTGCAGCCGGCTGATGGGGTCAACGCGTTGAGCCTGGCCACTACGGTGGCATTCATCGAGCAAGTATGCATTTGAGACAAGTTGGAGAAACCGCATGACTATCGAGGGCGCATTACCTCACGCATGGCAGACGATCTTGGACGGATCGGCTGCACGGCCGGCCGCGCCTCCCCCCACGGCCCACTCGGACGCGTGGAGCGGGGCCCCGGGCACGGCCCAGGCTCAAGACCTTCCACAGGGGTCAGCGTCTCGCAGGCCTCTGTTGTTGCGTGGAGCGCTGTCGGGGTTACATCGGCGCGCGTTGCAAAACCCTCCTGCTGCGCGCACGACCTTTTCGCAACCCGGAGCAACATCGACGGACAGTCAATTGGCCGCAGCCCTTGAGAAAGGCTATGACATGTTGCATCCCTTCCTGAAGGACGGACGCTTGACCTGCTCGTCACTGCAGCTCCTCGCCGCCCAGCGCATGGGTGAAAGCGAGGCATTGGACCGGGTGATCCCGGTGGCCCGGGAAATACTCCAGCGCCCCCGGTTGAATGATGCAATCCTGAGCAGCGAGGGTGACATCACCCGTGACAGCCTGCGGGCCGCCGCCAGCGCGTTGCCGGGTAACAGCTCTCCAAGTGTGTACAGCCAGGATCCGTTCCATGCCCAGGGCAATGCCCAGGTGGTCCAGGCGTTTCAAGGTCTGTTCGAGCAGTTGAGGGATAAGTCCAAGGACCGTAGCTATTTTTTCGAGCCCCACCAATTCGTGGAAATCGTCACGCTCAAGAGGGTCATGCAGGACCCTTACGACGTCGATCAAAGAGGCGAGGCCGTGCTGGACCCGTCTACTGGCATGCCCCGGCCGAAGTACAGTGAGTTGTGTGTCTACACCGCGAAGAACATCATCGAGCGCCCGGGGTTATTGCGTTCACTGGAGCGTGCCAATGGTGCTCGGCTGTTCGGCCCGCCCCACCAGGAAGGCTGGCTGAGCAACAAGAGCCTCGATCGCTGGTTGGAGCAGGATGAGGCTCACAAAGCGAGGTGACGGAGCCTACACCTTGAGGATCTTGCCACTGATCGCCACCGCTGCCAGCAACACTGCGATCAGCACAAAGGCCGTGCTCAGGCTGCTGCCATGGGCGATAAAGCCGATCACGGCGGGCCCAGCCAGGATGCCGGCATACCCCAGGGTCGTGATGGCTGGCACCGCGATATGCTCCGGCATGACCTTTTGTTTGCCCACTGCGGTGTACAGCACCGGTACGATGTTCGAGCAGCCGGCGCCCACCAGCGCATAGCCCAGCNNCGGTGGCCAGTGCGCCACCGATCACGATCACGCGGGTGGCGCCCAGCCGGTGCACGATGGCATCGCCCATCAGGCGCCCGGCTGTCATGGTCAGGGCGAAGGCGGCATAGCCCAGGCCCGCATAAGCTTCATCCAGGCCACGTTCGGCACTGAGGAACACCGCGCTCCAGTCAAGCACGGCGCCTTCAGCCAGAAACACGATGAAGCACAGGCAGCCGATAAACAGCACCACGCCATGGGGAATCGCAAAGGCCGGTCCCGAGCTCTCACTGCCGTAGGGCAACAGGTGCGGCCCGGCCTTGAGCAAGGCCACCGCCATCACCGCGATCACTACAAGAGTTGCCTGCAAGGGGGAAAGGCCAAGCCCCAGCAACCCGGCCACTCCTGCCGCACCGACGATGCCACCCAGGCTGAACAGCCCGTGAAAGCCCGACATCATGGTCTTGCCGCTGGCGCGCTCAACGATCACCGCTTGCAGGTTGACTGTGGAATCCACGGTGCCCAGGCCCGCGCCAAACAGGAATAAACCGGCCATCAGCCAGGGAACCGAACTGACGGTCGCCAACATCGGCAGCGCCACGCAGATCAGAATCGTTCCTGCGGTCAGCACGCGTCGGCAGCCGTAGCGCGAGGCCAAGGCACCCGCCACCGGCATGGCGATGATCGAACCCACCCCCAGGCATAACAGCAGGAGGCCCAGCGTGCCCTCGTTGAGTTGCGCGCGTGCCTTGGCATAGGGCACCAGTGGCGCCCACGCGGCGATACCGAAACCTGCGATAAAGAAAGCGATGCGGGTCGACATTTGTTCCAGCCGCCCGGGAACCACGGGCGCTGGGGTGGGGATGGCAGTCATGAAGAATCCTTGGTTTTGCGTTCAAAGAACGATGTCCGGCGCGACATCCTTGCACATCAGGCCGCATCGAGCGAGCCGGGTTCCCTGATGAGCAGGATCGACGTGACACTCATGAATATTATTTTTACAAACATGGAACGTGAGGCGCTCTGCCAACCACACAGGCTTTGTCAGACGTGGCCTGGAGGGGGCGTAATCTTTGTGAGCACTGATGAACCCCAGAGTTCTCGCAAGGGGGACCACCTTCCAGGCCACTTCTCGACTGAACTCAGCAGGTAGTTTCAACCGACGGTTTCCCACACAATCGCGTGGCTTATTTCTTTTTCAAAAGTCAGCGACTGCTGGGGAATCACGCTATGACCCACTTCTACGATGCCCGCGGCAATATCTATGGCGTGATCAGCCCGGCCCTATTAAGACGCCAAGGCATCAACATCCCTGATAGCGCCGCCGAAGCTGCGAATGGCCGCCAGGCGTGGGCGGCTTCAGCCATCGCAGCCGAATGTGGCTGGGGCTTATTGCCACGCCCTGCGGATGCCAAGGCCCACCGGTGCGATGGGCTATTGGTCGGGCCGTTCCAGGCCGAGGCACCGTTCGATGTGCTGATCGTCAACACCGACGGCTCCCTCGCCGAGCGCAGCGGCAATGGCCTGACCATCTTCGCCCAGGCCCTGACCGACCAGGGCTTGCTGAGCCAAGGGTGTGAGTTGCGGGTGCATCACGATAAAGCTGATGCGCAATCGCCGGTCATCACCCGGGTGGAGCCTGCGGTCTACGAGCACGTGACGGGGTTCTGGCTGGCACTGGGTTTGCCCGAGTTCGGGCCGCAGGCAGTCGGTGCCCGTGGCGTGGACAGCGTGAAAACAGCGAACCGTGAATTCAGCCAGGTGGCCTCACTGACGGCGCTTGAGCCGCAATGGTCGTGCAGCCAGTTCGTGCGTGTGGGCAACCCGCATTGCGTCACGTTGGTTCAAGACGCCGCGCTGCTGCCAGATAATGCCCGAATGCATCAACCTGCGTTGTTTGAACCCTTGAAAGCCATTGCATTCGCGCCACCGGCGGGCGGTGGCGTTCCGTGTGTCGCGGGGGTCAATTTGCAGTGGGCGGCCCGTGGACAGGGCAATCAGGTACTGGCGCGGGTATTCGAACGCGGGGAAGGGCCCACGGCCTCTTCGGGAACCAGCGCCAGCGCCGTGGCCTGCGCGGCGTGGCGAGCGGGGTGGGTGGCCGGTGGCGAAGTCGCTGTGGTGATGCCGGGCGGTACGGCGCCTGTGCGATTGCTGACACAGGGCGACACCTTGCTGAGCGTCAGCCTGTTTGGCACGGCACGGCCACAAACCTGAAACAGCATCCAGGCGCGTTATAAAAACGTCACCTGCGCCGGCTGCCGCTTCATCAGCACTTTGCCCTGGCGGATCGAATACAGCGCCAGGCCCTGGCTGCGGATCACCTCGTAGTCGCTGTCTGCCGACAGGATCAGCAGGTTCGCCGGGCGCCCTGGCTCAAGACCGTAACGGTCGCCCAAGGCCATGGCCTTTGCGCTGTTGTCGGTGACCAGGTCCAGTGCGCTTTGCAGGGTGCGATAGCCGAGCATGTGGCAGATGTGCAGACCGGCTTCAAGCACGCGCAGGATATTGCCGTTGCCCAGCGGGTACCAAGGGTCGACGATGGAGTCCTGGCCGAAGCAGACGTTCATGCCCGCTTCCAGCAGTTCGTTGACGCGGGTGACGCCCCGGCGTTTCGGGAAACTGTCGAAGCGGCCCTGCAGGTGGATGCTTTCGGTGGGGCAGGAAACAAAGCTGATGCCCGAATGCCCCAGCAGGCGGAACAGCTTGGCGCAGTAGGCATTGTCGTAAGAGCCCATCGCGGTCGTATGGCTGGCGGTGACGCGCGCGCCCATGCCACGGCTGCGGGCCTCTTCGGCGAGCACTTCGAGAAAGCGCGAGTGTGGGTCGTCGGTTTCGTCGCAGTGCACATCCACCAGGCAACCGGTGCGCTCGGCCAAGTCCATCAGGAATTTCACCGAGCTTACGCCCTGGTCGCGGGTGTATTCAAAATGGGGGATGCCGCCGACCACATCGGCGCCCAGTCGGATGGCTTCCTCCATCAGTTCCCGGCCATTGCGGTAGGACTCGATGCCTTCCTGGGGGAAGGCGACAATTTGCAGGTCGATCAGGTGCGTGCTTTCTTCGCGCACTTCCAGCATGGCCTTGAGCGCGGTGAGGTCCGGATCGGTCACATCGACGTGGGTGCGTACATGCTGGATACCGTGGGCCGCCAGGGCCTCGATGGTCTTCTTGGCGCGAGCCTTGGTGTCTGCCTGGGTGATGGTGGCTTTGCGCTCGCCCCAGCACTCGATGCCTTCGAACAGCGTGCCGCTCATGTTCCAGCGCGGTTCGCCAGCCGTGAGGGTGGCATCGAGGTGGATGTGGGGTTCAACGAAGGGCGGGATCACCAGGTTGCCGGCGGCGTCCAGGTCATCGTCCGCCAGTACGGGCGCCGAGGTTTGCGCGGTGATGCTGGCGATCCGGCCATGTTCCAGGTGCAGATCATGCAGGCCTTCACGGTGGCGCAGGCGGGCGTTGATGATGTGCATGGTCAAGTTCCTCTTGGGCAAAAAGCAATCAGGCGTTCAATGTGGGTCAGTCGAACAGTGTCTGGGAGGTCTCGCCGCGATGAAAGGCAAACGCGGCTTCCAGGTCGCTTTCGATGGTGCGCCCTCGGGACAGCGGCGGCAGGTCATCCAGGCTGAAAAAGCCCACTTCGGTGGTTTCGAACCCGGCCATGGGGGCCAGTTGATCGACACGCTCACACAGGAAATACAGCTTGTAGAAGTCCCGCACATCCGGGCGATACAAGCCCTTGGCCTTGTGGGTGACGCTGTACAGCGCCCGTGCGGTGACGGTCAGCCCGGCCTCTTCACGGATCTCCTTGACGATGTTTTCCGCCGCCGACAGGCCGATATCGGCATAACCGCCCGGCAATGCCCAGCAGCCATCGGTCAATTCGCGCACCAGCAGGATCCGGTCGCCTTCGATCACCGCGCCCCGCACGTCGATCATCGGGGTGGAATAGCGCTTGGCAAAGTCCGGCACCAACCCGGTGATACGTTCCAGGGGTACGTTGCCCAGTTGCGCCAGCATGCTGTGGGCAATCTCGGCGATTTCCTCCAGGCGCTCGCGCTCGAAATCGTCGGTGCAAAAATGCAGTCCCGTGGAGGCCAACGCCTGCAAGCGTTTGGCCTGGGCCAGCCAGGTGTTTTCCATGGATGCTCCTAAAGGGTTTTGCGCATGTACACCCGATGCAGGCCGTGTGCTTCGGCCCGATGGGTCTCGATGTAACCACGACGGGTGTACAGGGCAATGTTTTCAGTCATTGCCACGTTGGTATAGAGCCGGATAGCCGAGTAGCCGGCGTCGCGCGCCTGGTGTTCGGCAAAGTCCATCAGGTGGCGTCCCAACCCCAGGCCCTGGGCTTGCGGGGCGACAGCCAGGTTGTCCAGCAACAGTGCGTCGGGAGCATCCAGCAGGATAATGAAGCCCTGTACCTGCCCGGCATTGTCCAACACGTGTACGCCTCCCGCCGCGACAAGCGCCTGATAGTTTTCCAGCATCGGACCGGGTTGGCGGCCGATACGCGTGATGTAAGGCGAGTAGGCGGCTTCAACGATGGCTTCGATGGCGGCCACATCATGGGCGTTGGCAGGGCGCATCATGACAGCGTGCTCCGAGTGGGCTGGAGGCCATGACTGTACGGGAGCCGGACATAAAAAAACCACCCGAAGGTGGTTTTTCAGCAGCCGGTGGCTTACTCGCCGCGGTAGATGCAACCGCTGGTGCAGGTCTCGTGGATGCGGATTGCACTGAGTTCCGGCAGCAGGGGCTTGAGCTCATTCCAGATCCACTTGGCCAGCACTTCGCTGGTCGGGTTTTCCAGGCCGGGAATGTCGTTGAGGTAATTGTGGTCGAGGCGCTCGTAGAGCGGCTTGAAAATCGCCTTGATCTCCGAGAAGTCGCGAATCCAGCCGGTATGGGGATCCAGGTCGCCGCTCAGGTGGATCGCCACCTTGAACGAATGCCCATGCAGGCGCCCGCATTTGTGGCCTTCCGGTACGTGGGGCAGGCGGTGGGCGGATTCGAATGTAAATTCCTTGAAGATTTCCACAGTGTTTTCAGCTCGGTCGGTGTCTGGCAGGCGGCGAGTTTAACAGCTTGATCCCACACCGCGCATACCGTCCCTCTGTAGGCGCC
>NZ_JACARO010000072.1 GCF_013386585.1 Pseudomonas sp. P7548
CCTACGGATATACAAGGGCCTGGAGGACGACAAAATCCAAATGTGGGAGCGGGCTTGCTCGCGAAGGCGTCGTGTCAGCTGCGACTTGTGGCGCTGACCCACCGCCTTCGCGAGCAAGCCCGCTCCCACATTGGATACTCAGTGCTGGCGCTTACCGTGTCCGGCTTTAGCCCGCGACTACGCGATTCTTGCCTAGGCGCTTGGCCTCGTACATGGCCGCATCGGCTCGTGCGAACAGGCTGTCGAGGGTCGAGTCCTCTTCGCTGAGGCTGGCCAGACCCTGGCTGACGGTCACGGTAAACGCCTGTCCCTCGTAGCTGAAGGTCAGCGCCTGGATCTCGTTGCCCAGCCGCTCTGCCACCTGCAACGCCATGTCCGGCGCACAACCGGGCAGCACGGCCGCGAACTCTTCGCCACCAATGCGCCCGAACAGATCGCCACGACGTAAAACGCCCCGGCCGCTCTCGGCGATACGGCGCAACACCTGATCGCCCTCCAGATGGCCGTAGGAGTCGTTGATGTCCTTGAAGTCATCAATGTCCAGCAACAGGAAGGCCAGCGGGGCGCCCTGGGCGCAGGCGCTGTCGAACGCCTGGTTGGCACATTCGAAGAAGTGCCGGCGGTTGCTGCTTTGTGTCAGTACATCGGTGGTGGCCAGGCGGTGCAATTCAAGCTCAAGCTGTTTCTTTTCGGTGATGTCTTCGGCCATCCCCACCACGATCACCGGTTCGCCGGGTTCTACCTGCTGGTTGATGTAGCACTTGTCGCTCAACCAGCGGATCTGCCCGTCGGCGGTGATGATGCGGTACTCGCGGTCTTCCACACTGCCGTGTTCGAGCACACGGGCCAGGCTGTGTTCGGCGTAATCGAGGTCTTCAGGGTGGATGCTGTTGCGCCATTCCCGATGGTCGGCCAGCAGCAGGCCTGCTGAACGGCCAAATACCCGTTCATAGGCCGGGCTCACATACAGCACCCGGCGCGTCGCCCAATCGATGGCCCACAGTACCGCGTTCACACTGACCAGCAGCGAACTGAGCAGTTGTTCGCGCTCGCTCAGGCGCTCGACCTCGCCTTGGGCATGCATCAATGCCAGCAGGGTGGCCGCCGCTGCCGGGCGAGGGGGCTCGGCGGTGGGGGTGTCGGGCAGGTAAGGCTTTTCGGGGACCATCGGCACAACTCTCTCTGGGCGCGCCGCAGGAATGAACAGCGGTCACTACAAGGGGCCACCATGATGGCGAAGTGTTCTTTGAGAGAGGGGAATTGCGGTGAAGTTCCGTGATTGGCATGGATTGCCCGTGCCCGGAAAATGACGCCAAAAAGAGGATGTGTGGGAGGGCGAACCCTCCCACATCACGCTTACACTGCTGCTGGACGCAGGGAGTAGGTCTTCAACTGATGAGCAAAATCGCGCAAGGATTGGATGCCGCTGGCCTCGGCCTCGTGTACCCATTCCTTGATCGCGGCCAGCATGTCGTGGCCATTGGTGCTGGTCTTGAGCCAGATCTGTTGCAGCGCCAGGCGCTTCTCGTAGATCACCGTCAGGGCATGGCTGTGTTCCAGCAGGCTCTGGATGCGCACGTGATGGCGGTCATCCAGCAGGCTGGTTTCACGCGACAGCAATCGCTTGGCCCGGTGGAACTGGTGGCGTACCGAATGATCGACCTTCTCCAGCTCCTGCTTGACCAGCGGGCCGATCACCAACTTGCGGTACTGGGCCATGATCTGGAAGCGGTTGTTGAGGATCGCCATGGCGGTGTCCATGTCCAGGTGACCCTTGCCTTCCACGCGGTGGGCAATGGGAGCAACACGCTGCACCTTGGCCAAGCGCAGGAAGCTGAACACCTTGATCCACGCCCAGCCTAGGTCGAACTCCCATTTCTTCACCGACAGCTTGGCGGAGTTGGGGTAGGTGTGGTGGTTATTGTGCAGCTCTTCGCCGCCGACGATGATGCCCCACGGCACCAGGTTAGTGGCGGCATCACGGCATTCGAAGTTGCGGTAACCCACGGCATGGCCCAGGCCGTTGATCACGCCGGCGGCCCAGAACGGGATCCACATCATCTGGATCGCCCAGATGGTGATACCGATGGTGCCGAACAGCAGCAGGTCGATCACGGCCATGATCGCCACGCCCAGCAGCGGGTAGGGCGTGTAGAGGTTGCGTTCGATCCAGTCGTCCGGGCAGTTCTTGCCGTAGATGCGCAGGGTTTCGGGGTTCTCGGCTTCGGCGCGGTACAGCTCGGCGCCTTTGCGCAACACCGTCGACAGGCCCTTGATGACCGGGCTGTGCGGGTCATCGACGGTTTCGCATTTGGCGTGGTGCTTGCGGTGGATGGCGGTCCACTCGCGGGTGTTCTGCGCCGTGGTCAGCCACAGCCAGAAGCGGAAGAAGTGTTTCAGCCCACCATTGAGCTCCAGGGAGCGGTGCGCTGAATAACGGTGCAGATAGACCGTGACCCCAACAATGGTCACGTGGGTCATCAACAGCGTGACTGCCACCAGTTGCCAGGCTGACAGGTCAAGAAAACCGTTGTACCACATAGGCTGTATGGCCCTCAGATAAAGAAAAAAACAGCTCACGCATTATCACTAAGCCTACAGAGAAAACCAGCCGCCCTTTCAGATAGGAGTGACTGGATGTTTCTTATTCTATAATCCGCAGCCTTTGTAGGGCGATTCTGTTTTTTGGTAAGGATTACTGACCATATGCTGTTTTCATACCGAGGTGCCCTGCGTGCGGGGCTGGTATACCTGTTGGTGTCCATTGCATGGCTCCAGCTCAGCAACCACCTATTGATCAACTTTCTCGATGAGCCTGGGGAGTTGGGGCGCTGGCTGCAGGTGCGCGGCTATGTGTGGGTGGCCTTCAGCGCGCTGGCTATCTACCTGATTTGCTTGCGATTTGCCCGCACCCACCAGTTGCAGCAGCCCTTGAAAGAGAACCGCGAGCGCTTGCGCCAGGCGGCCGCCGTGTTCGACTGCACCCGTGAAGGTGTGCTGGTCACCGATGCCAAGGGACAGATCGTGCACGTCAACCGGGCGTTCATGGAGATCACCGGCTACAGCCGCGAAGATGTCATGGGCCAGCAGCCAAGCCTGTTCAAGTCGGGGCGCCATTCGTCGAATTTTTATCAACAGATGTTCCAGACCCTGGCGCGCAACGGCGAGTGGAGCGGCGAAATCTGGAACCGGCGCAAAAGCGGCGAGATTTATCCACAGTGGCAGACCATTCGCGTGATCCACGACGATCAGGGCCAGGTCAGCCACTATGTCGCGGTGTTTTCCGACATCAGCGCCATCAAGGACTCCGAGCACGAACTGGCTCACCTGGCCCACCACGACCCGCTCACCGACCTGCCCAACCGCCTGCTGTTCACCGACCGCGCCGAACAGGCGCTGGCATCCGCCCAGGCTCACAAGCGCGGCTGCGCCCTGCTGCTGCTGGACCTGGACCACTTCAAGATCATCAACGACAGCCTTGGCCACAACGTCGGCGACCAGTTGCTCAAAGTGGTAGGTGAGCGCCTCAAGGGGCTGTTCGGCCCCGGCGTGACCCTGGCGCGCCTGGGCGGCGATGAGTTCGCGGTGCTTGCCGAAAGTTGTCCACAGGTGGTGCAGGCGGCGGCACTGGCCCAGCGCATGCTGGATGCGATGAAGCAGCCGTTCATCTTCGACGGGCACCAACTGTTTATCAGCGCCAGTATTGGCATCAGCCTGTTCCCCAGTGATGCCCTGAGCGCCGAACAATTGCTGCGTAATGCCGACTCGGCGCTGTTCAAGGCCAAGAGCGCGGGACGCGAAGGCTATGCCTTGTACACCGAAGAGCTGACGGCTCACGCCCAGCACCGCGTGGAAATCGCCAGCGAATTGCGCCGCGCCCTCGACCTGCAGGAGTTGCGCGTCTATTACCAACCTGTGCATGACTTGCACGGCAGCCGCCTGATCGGCGTGGAAGCGCTGGTGCGTTGGCAACACCCGGAACGCGGCCTGGTGCCCCCGGGCGATTTCATCCCGATTGCCGAGCGCACCGGGCTGATTGCCGACATCGATGCCTGGGTGATGGACCAGGCCTGTCGCCAGATGTGCCAATGGCTGGCGGAGGGCGTGCCGTTGAGCTTCATTGCCGTGAATGTCTCCAGCCGCCTGTTTGCCCGGCGCGAGCTGTATGAGCAGGTCGCCCAGGTGTTGCACGACACGGGGCTGGACCCTGCCTTCCTGGAGCTGGAGGTGACCGAAAGCGCCGTCATGGACGACCCGGAAGTGGCCCTTGAGCAATTGCACCGTTTGCGTGAACTGGGCCTGCGCCTGGCCATCGACGACTTTGGCACCGGCTATTCCTCGCTGTTGCGCCTCAAGCGCCTGCCCGTGCAGAAGCTCAAGATCGACCAGGGTTTCGTCGCCGGGTTGCCGTGGGACGAAGACGACGCCGCGATCGTGCGCGTGGTCATCGCCCTGGCTAAAAGCATGGGCATGCAGGTGCATGCCGAAGGCATCGAGCAACGGGAGCAGGCGCAGTTTCTGCTGGACCATGATTGCGACATGGGGCAGGGGTATTGGTTTGGAAGGCCGGTGCCGGCAGGTGAAATGGATTGGGACAGGGCTCCCACAGGGTTTCGTAGCGCCCTTGCAGCAGTATTTCGAAGCCGAAAACTCTCGCAACCCCACGTCCCGCCAGAAAATTCTTTCTGGTTATATAAACATTCTTAAATAGTATTTTTAAGAATATCCGCGCTTATCTACTATCGCCCTCACGCCACAAGCAGTGCCGCCACTGCGAGGCACTATTCATTTCAGGAGCGAGACCATGAGCGCATCTCTACGTAGCGTCGACGGCCAGGACGAAGCAGCCATTTTGCGTGAGATCCAGAGCGCGTTGCGCGACCTGCGTTTTGGCGCGGTGGAAATCACGGTGCACAACGCCCAAGTGGTACAGATCGAACGCAAAGAAAAATTCCGCCTGCAGAACCCGGGTAACAAACCGGCGTAAGCAGCCACGGCGATTCGCATGCTAGACCCGCAACTATAAGAAAAAGCCAACACCCAGAATTTTCAGGAGCTTCTATGTCGTCGATTCGCCGTTACGCCCTGGCCGCCCTGGCCAGCGCCGTGTTTGCAGGTTCCGCCGTTGCCAAGGACTACGAGTTGCTCAACGTCTCGTATGACCCTACCCGTGAGCTGTACCAGGACTACAACGCTGAGTTCACCAACTTCTGGAAGCAGTCCCACCCCGGTGACAACGTCAAGATCCAGCAATCCCACGGTGGCTCGGGCAAACAAGGCCGTGCCGTGATCGACGGCCTGCGCGCCGACGTCGTGACCCTGGCCCTGGCCGGCGACATCGACGAAATCGCCAAGCTGGGCAAGACCCTGCCGGAAAACTGGCAGACCCGCCTGCCGGACGCCAGCACCCCGTACACCTCGACCATCGTGTTCTTGGTACGCAAGGGCAACCCTAAAGGCATCAAGGATTGGGGCGACCTGATCAAGAAAGACGTCTCGGTGATCACCCCGAACCCGAAAACCTCCGGCGGTGCGCGCTGGAACTTCCTCGCCGCCTGGGCCTACGGCCTGAAAGCCGGTGGCAGCGAAGCCAAGGCCCAAGAGTACGTGAAAGAGCTGTTCAAGCACGTGCCTGTGCTGGACACCGGCGCTCGTGGTTCGACCATCACCTTCGTCAACAACGGTCAGGGCGACGTGTTGCTGGCTTGGGAAAACGAAGCCTTCCTGGCTCTGAAAGAAGACGGCGGCGCCGACAAGTTCGACATCGTCGTGCCTTCCCTGTCGATCCTCGCGGAGCCACCGGTTGCCGTGGTCGACAAGAACGCCGAGAAAAAGGGCAACACCGAGATCGCCACTGAATACCTGAAGCACCTGTACAGCCCGGCTGGCCAGGAGATCGCGGCGAAGAACTTCTACCGCCCACGCGATGCGAAAGTAGCCGCCAAATACGCCCAGCAGTTCCCGAAACTGGACCTGGTGACTATCGACAAAGACTTCGGCGGCTGGAAGACTGCCCAACCGAAATTCTTTAACGACGGCGGCGTGTTCGACCAGATCTACACCGCACAGTAAACGCATGCCCCTGTAGGCGCTGGCTTGTTGTGGCGAGGGAGCAAGCTCCCTCGCCACACAAAGCCGGCTCCTGCAGTTAGAGCCCGCATTCATTTGCGGGTTTTGTATGTTTGTCCCCTTACTCAAGGACTCTTATGTCGCGTCGTATCTCCCCCGTCATACCCGGCTTCGGGCTGACGCTGGGCTACACCGTGGTGTACCTCAGCCTGATCGTACTCATCCCGCTTGCGGCGATGTTTGTACACGCCGCTCAACTCACCTGGGATCAGTTCTGGAACATCATCTCCGCACCGCGTGTGCTGGCGGCGTTGAAACTGAGCTTCAGCACCGCGCTATACGCCGCGCTGATCAACGGTGTGATCGGCACGCTGCTGGCCTGGGTGCTGGTGCGCTACACCTTCCCCGGCCGCAAGATCATCGACGCGATGATCGACCTGCCGTTCGCACTGCCCACTGCCGTGGCGGGTATCGCGCTGACCGCGTTGTACACACCCAATGGTTTCGTCGGCCAGTTCGCGGCTGATCTGGGCTTCAAAATCGCTTACACCCCGCTGGGCATCACCCTGGCGCTGACCTTCGTCACACTGCCGTTCGTGGTGCGTACCGTGCAACCAGTGCTGGCCGACATTCCTCGGGAAGTCGAAGAAGCCGCGGCCTGCCTGGGCGCCAAGCCGTTGCAGGTGTTCCGCTATATCCTCGTGCCCGCGCTGCTGCCTGCTTGGCTCACCGGCTTTGCCCTGGCGTTTGCCCGTGGCGTTGGCGAGTACGGCTCGGTGATCTTCATCGCCGGCAACATGCCGATGAAGACCGAGATCCTGCCGTTGCTGATCATGGTCAAGCTCGACCAATACGACTACCGCGGCGCTACCTCCATCGGTGTGCTGATGCTGGTGGTTTCCTTTGTCCTGCTGCTGCTGATCAACTTGTTGCAGCGGCGCATCGAACGTCCATAAGGAGGCGCGGAACATGTCCCAATCGTCTATTTCCGCTGCGTCCTCGGCCAACGCCGCCCGTCGTGGCAGCGCGGCGTCCCGACGCATTCTGATCAGCCTTGGCTGGCTGGTGTTCGCGTTGTTCTTGCTGTTGCCATTGCTGATCGTGGTGACTCAAGGCTTGAAGAACGGCCTCGGCGCATTCTTCACCGCGATCCTGGAACCCGACGCGCTGTCGGCACTGAAACTCACGGTGATTGCCGTGGTGATCTCAGTACCGCTCAACGTGGTATTCGGTGTCAGCGCCGCCTGGTGCGTGAGCAAGTACTCGTTCCGTGGCAAAAGTATCCTGGTCACGCTGATCGACCTGCCGTTCTCGGTGTCGCCGGTGATCGCGGGCCTGGTCTACGTGCTGATGTTCGGCGCCCAGGGCTTTTTCGGCCCGTGGCTGGCCGACCACGACATCCAGATCGTGTTCGCCTTGCCCGGCATCGTGTTGGCGACCATCTTCGTCACCGTGCCATTCGTGGCCCGTGAACTGATCCCGCTGATGCAAGAGCAGGGCACCCAGGAAGAGGAAGCCGCGCGGTTGCTGGGCGCCAACGGCTGGCAGATGTTCTGGCATGTGACCGTGCCGAACATCAAGTGGGGCCTGATCTACGGCGTGGTGCTGTGTACCGCACGGGCCATGGGTGAGTTCGGCGCGGTGTCGGTGGTGTCCGGCCACATCCGTGGCGTCACCAACACCCTGCCGCTGCACGTCGAGATTCTCTACAACGAATACAACCACGTCGCCGCGTTTGCGGTGGCCAGCCTGCTGCTGATCCTGGCGCTCTTCATCCTGCTGCTCAAGCAGTGGAGCGAGAACCGTATCAACCGCCTGCGCAAAAGCGCCGGTGAGGAATAAGTCATGTCGATCGAAGTCCGTAATGTCAGCAAGAATTTCAACGCCTTCAAGGCCCTGAACAGCATCAATCTGGACATCCAGAGTGGCGAGCTGGTGGCGTTGCTGGGCCCGTCCGGCTGCGGCAAGACCACCTTGCTGCGCATCATCGCCGGCCTGGAAACCCCGGATGACGGCAACATCGTGTTCCACGGTGAAGACGTGTCCGGCCACGATGTGCGTGATCGCAACGTCGGGTTTGTGTTCCAGCACTATGCGTTGTTCCGCCACATGACCGTGTTCGACAACGTCGCCTTCGGCCTGCGCATGAAGCCCAAGAACCAGCGCCCGAGCGAAAGCCAGATCGCCAGCAAAGTGCACGAACTGCTGAACATGGTGCAGCTCGACTGGTTGTCGGATCGCTACCCGGAACAACTCTCCGGTGGCCAGCGCCAACGTATCGCCCTGGCCCGCGCCCTGGCGGTCGAACCGAAAGTGCTGCTGCTGGACGAACCCTTCGGCGCCCTTGACGCCAAGGTGCGTAAGGAGCTGCGCCGCTGGCTGGCGCGCCTGCACGAAGACATCAACCTGACCTCGGTGTTCGTGACCCACGACCAGGAAGAGGCCATGGAAGTCGCCGACCGCATCGTGGTGATGAACAAGGGCGTGATCGAGCAGATCGGCTCACCAGGCGAAGTCTACGAAAACCCGGCCAGCGATTTCGTCTACCACTTCCTCGGCGACTCCAACCGCCTGCACCTGGGTGAAGACCAGCACGTGCTGTTCCGCCCGCATGAAGTGTCGCTGTCGCGCCACGAGCTGGAAGACCACCACGCGGCCGAAGTGCGCGACATCCGCCCACTGGGCGCGACCACCCGTGTGACCTTGAAAGTGGAAGGCCAGAGCGAACTGATCGAAGCCGAAGTGGTGAAAGACCACGACAGCCTCACCGGTTTGGCCCGTGGCGAGACCCTGTTCTTCAAGCCCAAGGTCTGGCAAAAAGCTTAATCCCACCCATCCCCCCTGTGGGAACCGGGCTTATGTGGGAGCGGGCTTGCTCGCGAAGGCGGCGTGTCAGTCAAAGATGTTGTGACTGAATCACCGCCTTCGCGAGCAAGCCCGCTCCCACATTTAGACTTTGCTCGGCTTTAGATCACGGCGCTCCACCGGCCCCGACCGCTCTTCGATCTGCTGCTTGAGGTCACCCCGCAACCCCACCAGAAACGCCAGCTCCGCCACCACAAACAGCGGCCCGACGATCAGTCCCGACACATCGTCCACGAACGCCGGCTTGCGCCCTTCGTAGTAGTGCCCGACAAACTGGATTACCCAGCCCACCACAAACATCCCGATGCCGCTGCTCAGCCACACCGGGGTGCTCTGCGCGGCCAGCACGTGCCCGGCCCACACCGACAAGCCCATCAGCAGCGTCATCAGCACGCCCAGCGCCAACTCCAGGCGCAGGTAAAACCACGCGGAAAACAGCGCGAGCAGAACGGCGGGTGAGAGCCAGAGCCCGCCCACTGCCCATTCGGGGCGCGACAGCAGCACCGCCACGGCCACGACAATCAGCGGGATGCCGATAAAGTGGCTGGCGATATTGCGCGGGTCGCGGTGGTAGGCAGCGTATTGACTGAGATGGTCGACGAGGCTTTTCATTGTTGTTCCTCCTGTAGGATGTTTGATCATGCCCTGTCAGCCTTTGCCTGACTGTCAGCTGGGCGACAATCTTCGGAGTGCTCATGGACACAGAGAAATGGCGTTCGCGACTGGCCATCGGTCACTGGTTCAGCCACCTGCCCGAGTCCTTTCAGCATAGCCTGCTGGCCCAGGCCCGGTTACGGCAGCTGGCGGCGGGGCAAACCCTGTTCAAGCGCGGCGACCCACCGTGCGGCTTGTATGCGGTGCTCGACGGCACCTTGCGCATCAGTGCAGTGAATGAGCAGGGCAAGGAAGCGATATTGAGCCTGGTGGAGCCGCCTTACTGGTTCGGTGAGATTTGCCTGTTCGACGGTTTGCCACGCACCCACGACGCCTGCGCCGTCGGGCCGTGCACCTTGTTGCAGGTGCCGCAGCAGGCGTTGTTGAATATCCTCGACGAAGCCCCGCACTACTGGCGCAACCTGGCGCTGTTGATGAGCCAGAAACTGCGCCTGAGTTTTATCGGCCTGGAACAGCTCAGCCTGATGCCGGCCCCGGTGCGCCTGGCCCATCGGTTATTGATGATCGTCGAAGGGTACGGCGACATCGAACACTCCAGGCGCGTGCTGCAACTGCCCCAGGAAGACTTGGCGGCGATGTTGAGCCTGTCGCGCCAGACCACCAATGCGTTGCTCAAGGGCCTGCAGGCCCAGGGCGTGGTGCGTTTGGGCTATGGCGAAATTGAAGTGCTGGATGTGCAGCGGCTGCGGGAGGTTGCGCATACCTGAGGGGGCCCCATCGCGGGCAAGCCCGCTCCCACAGTTGGAATGCATACCCCTGTAGGCGCCGGCTTGCCGGCGATAGGGCCCTCACCATCGCCACAAAACGGTCTACCGCAACCCATCCCGAAACTGCCCCGGCGTCAGCCCCGTCCAGCGCTTGAACGCGCGGTTGAAACTGCTGGTGTCGGCAAACCCCAACAGGTGACTGATCTCCGCCAATGAGCACTGCGGGTCGCGCAAATGCAGCAACGCGAGGTTCTCCCGGCACTCATTGAGCAACGCATCAAAGCGGCAGCCTTCGTCCGCCAGGTGCCGTTGCAGGCTGCGCAAGCTCAGGTGCAGCGCTTGGGCGACGCGTTCGGCACTCGGCTCGCCATCGGGTAGTTGCGCCTCGATCACCCGGCGCACCTTGCGCTCCCAGGTCAGGGGCTGCAGTTGGGCGAGGGTGCGTTTGAGCACGGTCTCGTTGTGCTCGGCCAGCTCCGGGTTGGCGTCGTCCAAATGGCTGTCGAAATCGTGGGCGGCGAATTCCAGGCGATCTTCCTCGGCAGCAAAAAATACCGGGGCGCGAAATACCGTGTGCCACGGCTGGGGATCGGCCGGTTCAGGCCGGCGCAGGTACACCGCCAGCGGTGCGTACTCACGGCCCAGCCGGTTGCGGCAGGTGCGCACGTAAATCGCCGCAAACGCATCGATGGCCTCGAACGCCGGGGCCGGGCTACCCTCAGGCTGCAGCAGGCGGAAGCGGTAACGCTCGCCGTCTCGGCTAAGCTCCAGGGCCAGGGCATCGCTGACCACCTGGTGATAGCGCACGATGCGCTCGAACACCTCGCGCAGGCTGCCGCTGGCCACCAGCGCATAGCCCAGCGCATGAAAGGTGGTGGGGCTGACAAACCGCGACACGCGCAAGCCGATCGCCGGGTCCCCGCTGGCCTGCACGGCCAGTTCCCACAAGCGTGTGGTGGCCGACAGCGGGTAGCGCGCATTCGGGTCGTCCATGTGCTGCGGGTCGAGCCCGGCCTGGGCGCACAGCGCGGCGCTGTCGAGGCCCAAGGCATCGAGCTGCTTGCGCAGGGCGCGGGTCCAGCTGGCGAGTGAAGTGGGTTCGGTCATGGCGATTGGCGCTTGCGGTCAACAGGTTGGCGTCCGGGGCTAGCGTCCTGCGAGATCGCTTGGGGCAGGATGGGCGCATCAATAAGCAAGAGGATGGAAGCATGGACGGTACTTCTGCAAGTCCCCAGCAGATGAACGCGCAACAGCGTTCGGCGCATATCCGTGACGTGGTGCTGGCCGAAGGCGTGCGCTTGCGCCAACAACACCCCTGGCTGCTGCATCAGGACGCGCTGGGCGCGGGCATCCTGGCGTTTGCGTTGGTGGGCATGGTGGGCTCGGCGGCGCTCTACATCACCGGCCACATGGCCTGGTGGTCGTGCCTGCTGCTCAATGCGTTCCTCGCCTCGCTGACCCACGAGCTGGAGCACGACCTGATCCACAGCATGTACTTTCGCAAGCAGCGCCTGCCCCACAACCTGATGATGGGCCTGGTCTGGCTGGCGCGACCGAGCACGATCAACCCGTGGGTGCGCCGGCATCTGCACCTCAACCACCACAAGGTTTCCGGCACCGAGACTGACATGGAAGAGCGCGCCATCACCAACGGCGAACCCTGGGGCGTGGCGCGGTTGCTGATGGTGGGCGATAACGTGATGTCAGCGTTTATCCGCATCCTGCGGGCCAAGACCTGGAAGCACAAACTCAGCATCCTCAAGCGCTCGCTGCTGGTGTACGCACCGCTGGCGCTGCTGCATTGGGGCGCGTGGTACGTGTTCCTCGGTTTTCACACGGCGAACGGGATCGCCAGCCTGTTGGGCGCGCCCATCGAATGGTCAGCCACCACCCTGCAAGTGATGCAGGTGATCGACATCGCCGCCGTCGTGATCATCGGCCCCAACGTGCTGCGCACCTTCTGCCTGCACTTTGTCAGCTCCAACATGCACTACTACGGCGATGTGGAACTGGGCAACGTGATCCAGCAGACCCAGGTGCTCAACCCCTGGTGGATGTGGCCGTTGCAGGCGTTCTGCTTCAACTTCGGCAGCACCCATGGCATCCATCATTTTGTAGTGAAGGAGCCGTTCTACATCCGCCAGATGACCGCCAAGGTGGCGCATAAAGTGATGGCCGAGATGGGCGTGCGCTTCAATGATTTCGGGACGTTTGCCCGGGCCAATCGGCTTGGCTTTCCACCGCCAGCAGGGTTTCGATCAGCGCCTTCGCCGCAGGCGACAAGCGCACCCCAGCGCGGCTGATCACGCCGCAACGGTTATTCAGGCTGTCGAGGTTGTGAGGCAGGTTGCGCCAGTGCAGTACCTTCAGCGTGCCGCTGGCCAATTCATCGACAAACGCCTCTTCGGCGCCTAGGCCAATGGCGTCGGACTGACGCACGATGGTGGCCAGCGCCGCGAACTGTTCAAGCTCAATGGCGGGTGCAAAATCGATGCGCCCGCTGAGGTTGGCGAGCAACTTGCGAATGCCCGGTGCAATCAACGGCGTGGCCAGCGGGAAACCGAACAGGTCGTTGGTGGAAAGGCTGTCCTTCGCCAGCAGCGGGTGACCGGCACGGCAGAAAAATACGCTGCGCCGGGGCGTGAGGGCCTGGATCTGGAAGTTGGGGTCAGCCTCGAAGTGGCGCACATCGGCGATAAAGAATTCGATCTCCTCGCGGCTCAGGCTGCGCCCGAGTTTTTCCCAGTTATCCACCTGCAACGCGGTGCGCACCTTGGGGTAGGTGGTGATAAACCGCGCCATGGCCTGGGGCACCAGGTTGACGGCTGCGACGGCATCGCTGCCCAGGCGCACTTCACCGGCGTCGAGCTTGGTCATGCGCGTGACTTCATGGCTGAGCAGCGCGGCGCCCTGGACCAGGCTCAAGGCATGTTGCAGCACCACCTGGCCCTCGGGTGTAGGGCGCAGGTCCTTGTGGGCGCGGTCCACCAACACGCAGCCGAACTCCTGTTCCAGACCCTGGATGCTGCGGCTGAACGCTGGCTGCGTGATGCCCATGGCGTCGGCGGCGCGCACAAAACTGCGGTGCTCGTTGAGCGCGATGAAGTAGCGCAGCTGACGAAGATCCATGGGGCGCCCGGCGTCCAAGAGGGGAACCGGGATTTTAAGGGGCTTGCTTATTCCGTCAATGAAGCATGTTTGTTTTATCTAGATCTTAAATGCATATCTATAGAGCAGGCACCGTGCGGTAGGTAGCCGGGCTGAACACCCGCGTCACCACCAGCATCGCCACCACGGTCACCGTGAGTACTACCCAGGCGCTGACAAAGGTGCCGGTCAGTTCACGCAGCCAGCCGGTCAACCAGGGCGAAATTGCATTGATCAAGAAGCCCACGCCCTGCACGAAGGCTGCCAGCTGCCCAGCTTGGCGCGGGTCGCGGTGGTGATCGAGGGTCAGCAACAGGCTCAAGGCGAAACAGGCGCCCAGACCAAAGCCGATCAGCGCGACCCACAGGTGGGGAAACTGCTGCGGCGCCATCAGCAACCCGAGGTAACCCACGGTCTGCGCCAACAGGCTGATGCCGAGCAAGGGCCGACGGTCGATCCCGCGTTGGGCCAGTACCGGCATCAGCAACGCCGCGATCACCTGGAAGATGGTCATGAACGCCAGCAGCGAACCACTCGGCAACACGCCCCAGCCCAGTTGCTGGTAGTACGCCGGCAGCCACGCCACCATGCTCATGTAGCCGCAGTTCACCAGGCCGAAATACAGCGCCAGCAACCAGGCACGGCGGTTGCGCAGGCCTTTGAAGGCGGGAATCACCAGGGCGCTTCTGGGCGCTCCCAGCGGCACAAATGCCCACAGCAACAACGCGGCCAACGCCGGCAACAGCCAGATTCCGAGCCCCGCCTGCCACTGCTGGAAGTGCGTGGCCACCACCGGGCTGAGCAACGCGGCCAGCCCGCCACCGGCCATCAGCGAGGCCGAATACACGCCCATCGCCACCGGCACGCGGTGATGGAATTCGCGCTTGATCATTGCCGGCACCAACGCTTGGATCAGCGCCACCCCGGCGCCGCCCAGCAAGGCTGTGACCAGCAGCGCCGAGGCCTGGCCCATCAGCCAGCGCGCCAGGCACGCCAACAGAATCATCATCAAGCCCAAGGCGATGCCGCGCCGCTCGCCCAGCCGTGCCTCCACCCGCACGCCGACCAGGGCCACCAGGCCCATGCACACCACGGGCAAGCTGGTGAGCAGGGCACTGCTCTGGAAGCTCAGGCCGGTGGCCTGGCGGATCTCGCCCAACAGCGGGCTGATGGAACTGAGGATCGGCCGCAGGTTCAGGCCCAGTACCACCAGCAGCCCCCAGCCGGCGAGGGATTTATTGAGGGTCATGCAGGGTTTTCCATTGCTGGTACAGAGTGGTCATGGCCGCGTCGGGCAGGTGCTGGATCGGCAGGCGCTGCTCGTCCAGGGGTAAGCCGACCTGTTGCCCAATCGCCGCCGTCGACAAGCCGAAGGGCTCGGCCATTGCGTTGCTGGCCGCAAACACCACCCGTTCCACGCCGCACAGGTACATGGCGCTCAGGCACATCGGGCAGGGCTGGCCGCTGGCGTAGATCACGCAGCCTTCCAGGCGCGCACCGAGTTGGCGGCTGGCCGCGCGGATCGCCAGCAGCTCGGCGTGGGCGGTGGGGTCCTGGGTCAGATGGATCTCGTTCACCGCTTCCGCCAGTACCTCGCCGTTGTGCGTCAGGACCGCGCCAAACGGCCTGCCGCCTTGACTCACATTGGCCCGGGCCAGGGCGATGGCGCGTTGCAGGTGCGGGTGGTCATCGCTCATGGCGCTACCTCGGGGAGGAATGGAGGGTGAAGTATGGGCAGCGGCCTTGGTATTCTGAAATTAAATATAACCATGCCAACCAGTGGCAAAGAGAATGGTGAGGCCCATGTTCGACCCCGTGTTGCTGCGCAGCTTTGTCGCCGTGGTGGACTGCGGCAATTTCACCCGCGCCGCCGAGCGCCTGCATGTGACCCAGTCCACCGTCAGCCAGCAGATCCGCCGCCTGGAGGACGCCGTGGCGTGCCAACTGCTCGACCGCGACCAGCGCCGGGTTGTCGCCACTGCCGAAGGCGAGCGTTTGCTGGCCTACGCGCGGCGCATCCTCGCGCTGCATGAAGAGGCCGCCGACGTCTTGATCAACCAGCAAAGCGACGGCGTGTTGCGCCTGGGCGTGCCGGAAGACTTTGCGGCCGAACGCCTGATGCCATTGCTGTCGGCGTTTGTGGTGGCCTACCCCCGGGTGCGTCTGGAGGTCACCAGCGGCCTCGGCCCGGAACTGCAGCGTCAATACCGGAGTGGTGAGTTTGATGTGCTGCTGGTCAAGCAGATGGGCGACAGCGATGACTGCCTGGCTTCCTGGCCGGAGCCTTTGTGCTGGGTCGACAGCCGCAGCACGCCATCCCTGGGGCGCGATCTGTTGCCCTTGGTGGCGTTTCCGGTGGGTGGCCTGTACCGCAACGAAATGCTGCAGCACCTGGAAGTCGGCGGCTGGCGTTGGCGCATCGGCTATTCCAGCGCCAGCCTGGCCAGCGTGTGTTCAGCCGTGGCGGCGGGGTTGGGCATCAGCCTGTTGCCCAAACGCGTCGTGCAGGCAGGGCACGTGGTGCTGGGACCAGACAGTGGCCTGCCCGCCGTGCAGGGCGTGCGGCTGGCCCTGTATGCCCGCAGTGGTTTAGGCCCGGCAGGGCAGACCTTGCAGCGCCAATTGCTCGATTTGTGCGCAAACAGCCCTGCCTGAGCCATGCCTTTGCCGAATATTTTTTATGCCTCAAAAGCATCGAAAAACTCGGCCTACGCGCCAGGCCACGCAGGACGTGGCTTTGGCGTTTCGGGATGTATCATTTATTCACTTTAGATCTATGTATAACTTTAAAGATTACTTTAAGAGATAAGCGTCTGGCCCCGATGATTCAGCCCTCGACGGCCTCCCAGGCAGGCCTGTCGGTTTTTTTGTTTCAAAACCGTAGGGAGTGAATCAATGGGCAATGTCCAGACCGCCGCCAGTGCACCCGAGGCGCTGTGGCGCCAGGCACCAGGTGGTGAGTTGGTTGACCTTGGCCGGCCGCACCGTGCGCCGTTGGGGCAGCAGCGTTTGCAGCAAGCCCCGAAACGCTTTTCGAGCCGCCGCGAAGGCCTTTTGCTGGGCTTGCTGGTGCTGGCCCTGCACGGCGCGGTGATCTATTGGGTGAGCCAGAAGCCGACCCCGGTGTTGCCGATTGTGCCGCCGGAAATTCCGCCGATGACCATCGAGTTTTCCCAGCCGGCGCCGCCTGTGGTCGAGCCGCCTCCACCGGTTCCGCCACCCCCGCCGCCGCCTGTGGTCGAGCCACCGCCACCGGTGGTGGATGAATTGGCCGCCAAGCCGGCGCCACCCAAACCGATTCCAAAACCCAAGCCCAAGCCAGTGCCAAAACCTGAGCCCAAGCCCGCGCCTAAACCGGTCGAGCAGCCACCTGCGCCACCGACGCCCGCGCCACCGGCTCCCCCTGCGCCGGCCGCACCGCCGTCGCCGGCACCCGTGACACCGGCTTCGGCCAACGCCGCGTACTTGAAGAACCCGGCGCCCGAATACCCCTCGTTGGCCCAGCGCCGGGGCTGGGAAGGCACGGTGTTGCTCAGGGTGCATGTGTTGGCCAGCGGCAAGCCGGGTGAGATCCAGGTCCAGAAGAGCAGCGGTCGCCAGCAACTCGACGACGCCGCGCTGGCCGCCGTGAAGCGCTGGAGTTTCGTGCCGGCCAAGCAGGGCGACGTGGCACAGGACGGCTGGGTCAGCGTACCGATCGATTTCAAGATTCACTAACTATTCGGCTGCGGTGTGTTGGACACGCCGCGACCTGCACAGAGGGAAAACATCATGGCATTAGCATCTCCACTTGAATCCATCGAAAGCGCGGTGATCTGGCTGCTGGTGGTCTTTTCGGTTGCCACCTGGGGCTTGGCCCTGCTCAAGGGCGTGCAGTTCGGCCGCCTCAAGGCGCAGGATCGCAAGTTCCATAAACAGTTCTGGGCGGCGTCGAGTCTCGACTCTGCGGCAGAACTGGCCGAAACCCAGCCCGGTGCGGCTGCCCGAGTGGCCCAGGCCGGTTATGCCGCGATCCAGGTGGGCGATGCGCCACACGCCGCCGATTTGAGCCAGGCCATCAACCACCAGGACCGCCTCGAACGCGCCCTGCGCCAGCAGATCGTGCGTGAACGCCGCTCTCTGGAAACCGGCCTGGCCGTGGTCGCCAGTATCGGCAGCACCTCGCCGTTCATCGGTCTGTTCGGCACCGTGTGGGGCATCATGGAAGCGTTGAAAGGGATCAGCGCCGCCGGTTCCGCCAGCCTCGAAACCGTGGCTGGCCCGATTGGTGCCGCACTGGTTGCAACGGGTGTGGGTATCGCCGTCGCCGTACCTGCGGTGCTGGTCTACAACTACTTCCTGCGTCGCCTCAAGCTGACCGCCGCCGACCTGGACGACTTTGCCCACGACTTCTACAGCCTGGCGCAGAAGAATTCCTTCCGCGTGCTGCTGCACCCAGCCCTGAACAAAGCGGCTGCCGGCAACCCGCAAAAAGTGAAGGAGGCGTCCTGAGATGGCTTTCTCCACGCAAGACAGCGATGAGGTGCTGAGCGAGATCAACGTGACGCCCCTGGTGGACGTGATGCTGGTGCTGCTGGTGGTGTTTATCGTCACCGCGCCGCTCTTGACCAACGCGATTCCGATCAACCTGCCCAAGACCCAGGCCGTGGCCCCGGTGGAGCAGAAAGACCCGCTGGTGGTGAGCATCGACGGCGCCGGCAAACTGTTTATCAACAAGGACGAAATCCAGCCGGACCTGCTGGAATTCAACCTGCAGGCGGCCAAGGCCAAGGACCCCGATGTGCGGGTGCAACTGCAGGCTGACGATGGAGTGAACTACGGCGAAGTGGCGCGAGCCATGGCGTCGATCGAACGCGCGGGCATTACCAAGCTGTCGGTGATTACCGCGCGTTAATTGCAAAAGCCTCGACAAGTTTTTGGCCGTCTCCTTGGCAGGGTGCGGCCTTTTTTTATTCTGGAAATGTATATGAGTGTGTAGTGCTCCGTCGTGGTCTCTGTAATATTCACTGTTGTTTTCTAGTGTTTCCGAACGTGAGATTTGTCGAAGGTTTTATTATTTTACTGGGGTGATATATGGTGATTTTGTCGGAGCAAAAAATAAATGGGTATTCGGTTCCCTGTTCATCTTGTCAGCGTATTGAACCATCCTGCCTCTGAAGTTAAAAAAACGGATCAATCCCGCATTCATGAAGATGTGATCCCGCCTTCTAAAACGCTCACCCCTTTATCGGATGTTTCTCAGACATCCGTTCCGATAGTATTCGACCCACCGCCGTTGAAGGAAAATGATCAAGTCAATGCTTATCTGAAGTCGCATGCTTCCCGCCTGATGACACCAGAAAATGAAATGTCAAAACTTCTGACAACTAAAATTAATAAGCGCTGGCATATACATGTTGATCCGGATAAAACATTCCTGGTTACATTCAAGCGTTCAGGGCGCACCGAAAAAGATGTTGTGGAAAAAGTGACGCTGACTCAGGCGGCATTGAAAAATCTCCAAGGGGTGCCGATTGAAGATAATAAGAACTGGCTCCAGAAGTTTGGTCAATACGTTTCACCCTTGATATTTGCTTACAGTAGAGGGGAGGAGGTGGTTGAACATTTGCATGCGGAACAAGGTATCTATCATGATCCGGCATCTGCGGCGGTTCCGCCCTACAGTGCATCCACGCGTGTCGACATACCTGTCGCCGACTTTAAAGCCCTGGTCTGGGACACAGACCGAACACAGCTGTACAAAAATGCGCTTACCACTTTTTGGGAGAATCAATCCGACTCCTATACAACCTTGAGCAGGATGGCTTTCGTCAAGGCCATCAAGTATCAGAGTCTTGAGGGGAGCCTGGGCCCGCAGGAGGTAGAACTGGCCCAGCGTGCAATGGGGCCCTTTGCGCAGAAACCATGGTCTGAACTGAGCGTTCAAGACTTTGAGAGGCGCAGCTTGCAGGACCCGGGCCTGGACATCGGTCTGGTTAGCGTAAACGGTATAAAGTCGACAGACTTGCTGTGTGTGACGGATAAGAAAACCCAACTGACATTGCTGTATGTTCCTGGTAACTCTTCGCCACTGCACCGTTTCGATAACCCTCAGCAGATGGGTGTGTGGCTGGCCAAGCAGTCCGCCGATCCGGTCAAGCTCGCTTCGCTCATGGCGCACTTTTCCCTCGAAGACCAGGCAGACAAAACTTTTTCCAATGGTGTACATCAGGCTTTGCAAGGCTTGGGTGCCTGGTCGACTGCGCAGGAGCAGGAAGGGTTCGGCTTTTCCAAAATCAATGATTGGTTACCCGAACGCTACATCCAGATTGGCCAGGTAAGTGGCGATCCGTTTCAGGAGGTCATGACTCGACAAAAGGCGCGGTCATTCTCGGATGCCGACAATGCAATCGTCAGTGACAGTGATTATACAAAGGGCAAGATAATCCAAGGTTTGGACGAGGCTGCCAAAGTCGCACTGTTCATGACGCCGTTGGCGATTGTAATGCCAGAAGTGGCGCTGGCATTGGATGCATTTTACTTGGGGGCGGGTATCGCCGAGACCGGAGTTGGCATTGACGATTTAACCAAGGGCAAATCCACTGGAACCGACCGAATTGTATTTGGTGCGTTGAATGCTTTACCACCACTGGTGATACATGGGAGTAGTTCGGTTTTGAAGCCTGAAAGCGGGGCTGTTATACCTTCAAGTTCGGTGGTTGAGCCGCGACCAGCATTATTCAGGGCGCCACAACGTATAAATGGTCATATCGGATACCCCATGGGGCCTACTTCGGCGCCGAGGCTAATTAAATCGTTCGAAATCCCCTTGGATGACGTAATGGTTACGGCTCAAAAAACGTACGCCATTTCTGTCAATGGGTACTATGTGCCGGTCATGTATGACTTGGAAGTCGGTGCTTGGCGGGGGCGCGATTTGGAGGGACGCATTGGGAATATATTTTATTGGCGTGAAACTCCGGGCGAATGGTTGTCGGGCACCCGCGAGCAGATGTTGGCGCGTGCTGAAGCGAAGTTGGCGTCGGTTAAAAATAAAACATTCACATTGCCTGTATTGCCCTCGATATCGTTGAACCCTACAGAAATACCCAAGGTGATACATTATTTCTGGGCCGGAAATGAAATGCCTGAGCACCTTGTCAAAAATATCATGGAAAACGCTCGAAAAAGCCCAGGGTATAAATCGATTGTGCACGTTGATGCCAATAGTCAGAGTGCCTTTTCCATGATTAAAGATGCACTGGATAATAAGGTGGGCGGCCTTGAAGTGCATGACTTGAAAACAGATGAAAGCTTTCATGAGCTCAATGCTGGGCAATACGGTGAGATGTATAAATACTTTCGCTCGGGACAGGGACAGAATTTTGCGGCTTCTTCAGACGTCATGCGGGCGGTGTTAATCAAACGGTACGGTGGCATATATTTGGACACCGATGATGCGCTAACCCATTCCGTAGGTGACGTTTCTTTAATGGCCTCCCCCAATGATATTTTGTTGAATTCACCTGTCACCTACGAGCCTGCGGATTTTTTCGGATTTAACAATAGTAATTTTGGCAGCCATGCGGGTAATCCTACCTTTGATAAAATTCTCGAAGAAATGTATCGACGCTTCAAAAACACCAAGAATTGGCTGGACGCCAATCGACCTTTTATAGGGGAAGGTGCAACTAAATCAGAGCTGGAGTCGTACAAGGTATATGAAAAGAAAATTTTTGGAGTGACAGGGCCTGTCGTTTTCAACGACGTCCTTAAACAAGAAAACTATGGTTTATTCCCAATTCTCGACGATTTTCACGAGATAATGGGCGACGCCCTGATAATGCCCGAAGGCTATGGTCGGGAGCTGCAGCAAGCCCTGGATTTCTACCAGTCCATGCACTCGAAATTTGGGGTCGACATAGGAGGCGAACATTCCATGCTCCACTCCCGTTGAGCCGATGTTTGTATGCGACGGTTTCATCCCGACACGTAGGTGTCGGGTTCCCTGATGCATACCCTTGAACGGTTGCTGGATCTAAAGTGGTTTTTGGTTATTAATAAATAGCTTCTTATTCCTTAACGAATATAAACCTCGTCCCTATACTGGTCAGCAACGTTAAACGCTGCAGGAGGGCACACCCATGCACAGCGAGTTGATTCGTTACCTGATCGTGCCGGGCTGGCAAGGATCGCCAGAAGATCATTGGCAAAGTCATTGGCAGAACAGCCTGCCCAACAGTGCGCGTGTGGAGCAGGCCGATTGGCTGACACCCCGTCGCGAAGACTGGGTGGCAGCGCTGGCCGAGGCCATCGCGGCCGACAGCACGCCGGTGATCCTCATCGCCCATAGCCTGGGTTGCATCACCGTAGCGCACTGGGCCGCCACCGCGCCGGTGCAGTTTTTGCGTCAGGTGCGCGGCGCCTTGCTGGTGGCGCCCGCCGATGTCGAACGCCCGGCCTGTGCCCCCGCTCTGCGCAACTTTGCGCCGATTCCCACCGACCTGTTGCCGTTCCCCAGCCAAGTGGTCAGTTCCGACAACGACAGCGCCGTCAGCGCTCCCCGGGCCCTGGAACTGGCGCGCAACTGGGGCGCCGAAGCCGGCATCCTCGCAGGCGCCGGCCATATCAATGTGAAATCCGGCCACCAGCGCTGGGAGCAGGGCTTCGCTTACCTCTATCGCCTGCAACACCGCCTTGAGCACCACGCCCGGCGTACTGCCTGAACATTTTTCAACGCCCCGTCCCTTGAGTGGATCTGGGGCGGGAGCCTGCCATGAGTCTGCATGAAACCTACGGCCAGCCTTTGCTGACCTTCCCCGACGCCGAAAAAAGCCCGCTGAGCATCCGCGCCAAGGCTTTGGTATTCGTCGACCCACGCTCGCGCCAACTGCGCGAAGACCTCGAAAGCCTCGCCCCCCGTGCCTTGCCCGTGTTGATTCGTGGCGAGACCGGTAGCGGTAAAGAACTGTTGGCGCGGCATATCCACCGTGGCAGTGATCGCGGCGGTTTGTTTGTGTCGGTCAATTGCGGAGCGATCAGCCCCACTTATGCGGACGCCGAGTTGTTCGGCTATGCCGCCGGCAGCCACAGTGGCGCGGCCAGCAGCCGGGCCGGGTGGTTTGGTTCAGCCAATGGCGGCACCTTGTACCTGGATGAGATCGGCGACTTGCCGTTGCCGATCCAGATCAAATTACTCGCCGCCCTTGAGAACCACGAAGTCACCCGCGTCGGCGCCCATCAGCCCAGCCCCGTGGACGTGCGCCTGGTAGCTGCCACCAGCATCGACCTGGCCCAGGCCGTGGCGGCGGGCAAATTTCATGAGCGGTTGTTCCATTACCTGAGCGAGGGCCAGCTGGAGCTACCGGCGTTGCGTGAGCGTATCGGTGACATCCTGTCCCTGGCCGAATATTTCCTCGGCATCTACAGCCAGCGCCTGGACCTGCCGGTGCCGCTGATCAGCGAAGCCGCCCAGCGCGTGCTGGAACACCACAGCTGGCCGGGCAATACCCGCGAGTTGGAAAACGTCATTCACTTCGCGTTGCTGGTGAGCAGTGGCGACGAGATTTTGCCCGAGCATTTGAACTTGCCGGCGGCGGGCTCGCCTTTGGAGCAGGTGCAGCGGATTGTCGAGGCAGCGAGCCCCTCTGACCGCTTGGCCCTCAAAGCCTACCTCGCCTCCCTGTAGGAGCCGGCTTGCCGGCGATGGCGGTCTTCAAGGCGCCATCGCCGCGGTGCGACGATTCGACAAGCCGGGCTCCTACAGGTAGGTGGGGAGAGGGAGTTGTATGAACAAAATGGAATATCAACGTGAATAAAAGATATTATTCGGGAATAAAAAATCTAGGTATTGTCACTCCCACGCCGCGATAGCATTTCGCTGGCACACCCTATAAAAACGGTCGTCAGAGACGCCCCGGAATGTCGATAAGGACACTGCATGAAAAAGGTTCTGTTGTTTACCGCACTGGCGGCTGCCCTGACTGCAAGCTTCGCCCAGGCCAACGAGAAGCTGGTGGTGGCTGCCACCCCGATCCCGCACGCGGAGATCCTCGAGCTGGTCAAGCCAACCCTGGCCAAAGAAGGCGTGGACCTGGAAATCAAAGTCTTCACCGACTACGTGCAGCCTAACGTGCAAGTGGCCGAGAAGCGCCTGGACGCCAACTACTTCCAGACCCTGCCGTACCTGGAAAACTTCAACAAGGGCAAGGGCACCAACCTGGTGACCGTGGTCGGCGTGCACGTTGAACCGTTCGGCGGCTACTCGAAGAAGATCAAGAACATCTCTGAACTCAAAGACGGCGCCACCGTTGCCATTCCTAACGAAGGCTCCAACAGCGGCCGTGCCCTGTTGCTGCTGCAGAAGGCCGGGGTGATCACCCTCAAAGACCCGACCAACGCCCTGGCCACCCCGAAAGACATCGCCAGCAACCCGAAACACCTGAAATTCAAGGAGCTGGAATCGGCCCTGCTGCCACGTGTGCTGGACCAGGTTGACCTGGACCTGATCAACACCAACTACGCCCTGGAAGCCGGCCTGAACCCAGCCAAGGACGCGCTGATCATCGAAGACGCCAAGTCCCCGTACGTGAACTTCCTGGTGGCTCGCCCGGACAACAAGGACAGCGACGCTATCCAGAAACTGTCCAAGGCCCTGACTAGCCCGGAAGTCAAAGCCTTCATCGAGAAGAAGTACAACGGCGCAGTCGTGCCGGCGTTCTGATGTAACCCAAAACCCCCTTCAAGGTTTCAACGCCGACGGCTTTCATAGTGTCGGCGTTTTTTATGACTGGAACACAATCAAAACTGTGGGAGCGGGCTTGCTCGCGAAAGCGGTCTGTCAGCAACAGATGTGTTGACTGATCCACCGTATTCGCGAGCAAGCCCGCTCCCACATTTTGGTCTTCATTGGATTAAAGAGCGCGGCTGTTGATGGCCCTGCGTAGCGCCACCAACCACTTCACCAGTTCTTGCGGGTCAATCGGTTTCGCTTCGTTCATGGTTCATTCCCTCGAAACGGCTTTCCTGCGACCCCAAGACCATAGCTGCCACCTGTCAAACCCGCGAATCCGGGGGTTATCTTTTTGGGTGATATCAATATGCTATTTAGGTATTTAAATTTTAATTTTTATACCTTTAAAGTTCGCGCTACCCGACGTTACCCACGCCGGTCTGGATTGCGCTCGCTGCATTACCCCTGCGGCGTCATGGATTGCCAATGACCTTCGATTTCGCTTTTATCCTCAGCACCTTGCCGGCGTTTCTGAAAGCCGTGGGGGTGACGCTGCAAGTGGGCCTGATCGCCATTGCCACCTCCCTGCTGGTGGCGCTGATCAACGCCGCGCTGCTGGTGTTTCGCACGCCCTACGTGTCGCGCCTGGTGGCGCTGTACGTAGAGCTGGCGCGTAACACGCCGCTGCTGATCCAACTGTTTTTCGTCTACTTCGCGCTGCCGGCCCTGGGTTTGAATATCTCCGGGTTCTGGGCGGCGATCATCACCATGACGTTCCTCGGTGGCGCCTACCTCACCGAAGTGCTGCGCGCGGGCGTGGAAGCGGTGCCGCTGGCGCAGATCGAGTCGGGCAAGTCCATTGGCCTGTCGGACTGGCAACTGCTGCGCCACGTGATCCTGCCCCAGGCCGGCATCCTCAGTCTGCCGGCGCTGTTCGCCAACTTCATCTTCCTGCTCAAGGAGACCACCGTGGTGTCTGCCGTGGCGGTGCCGGAGATTCTCTACACCAGCAAGAGCTACATCGCCCTCTACTACAAGACTTACGAAATGCTCGCCGTGCTGACGCTGATCTGCGTGCTGTTGTTTTTGCCGTTGTCGCTGCTGCTCAGCCGCCTGGAAAGGAGGCTCCAGCATGGCCAGTTCGGGTCTTGAGTTGTTGTGGGTGTCGTTGCCGCAACTGGGCAAGGGCGCCGCGCAAACCCTGTCGATTTCGTTGCTGAGCATCGCCTTCAGCACCGTCGGCGGCGTGTTGTACGGCGTGCTGCGCACCTTGAACAACCGGCTGATCAACGCCGTGCTGCGGGTGTACCTGGAGCTGTTCCGCGCAATCCCGGTGCTGGTGTGGTTGTACCTGCTGTTTTTTGGCCTGCCGATTTTCTTCGGGTTGAGCATCCCGAGCTTCTGGTGCGCAGTGCTGGTGCTGTCGCTGTGGGGCGCCAGTGAAGTGGGCGAGGTGGTGCGTGGTGCGTTGCATTCGCTGCCCCGTGGCCAGCGCGAAGCCGGCCTGTCGATTGGCCTGTCCGACCCGCAACTCTACGGCTATGTACTGCTGCCCCAGGCCCTCAAGCGCATGACCCCGCCGACCATCAACGTCTACACGCGCATCATCAAGACCAGCTCCCTGGCGGTGCTGATTGGCGTGGTGGATGTGATCAAGGTTGGCCAGCAAATCATCGAGCGCACCTATGAATCCGTGTTGATCTACGGCGTGCTGTTCCTGTTTTTCTTCTTTATCTGCTACCCGTTGTCGGCTGCCTCCAAGGTGCTGGAACGGCGCTGGGCCCAAGCATGAGCGCATTGATCGAGTTCCAGGGTTTCAACAAATACTTCGGCGAAGCGCAGGTGCTCAAGGGCATCGACCTGCGCGTGCAAAGCGGCGAAGTGGTGGTGATCCTCGGCCCCAGCGGCTGTGGCAAAAGCACCCTGCTGCGTTGCCTGAATGGGCTGGAAGTGGCCCACAGCGGCAGCCTGCGCTTTGCCGGCAATGAGCTGCTGGATAAAAAAACTGACTGGCGCCAGGTGCGCCAGGACATCGGCATGGTGTTCCAGAGCTACCACCTGTTCCCGCACATGAGCGTGCTCGACAACATCCTGCTCGGTCCGCTGAAAGTGCAGAAGCGCGACCCTCGCGAAGCCCGCGAGCAGGCCGAGAAACTACTGGAGCGCGTGGGCCTGGCCGACAAGCGCGACGCCTTCCCGCGCCAGCTCTCCGGCGGCCAGCAGCAACGCATCGCCATCGTCCGTTCGTTGTGCATGAACCCCCAGGTCATGCTCTTTGATGAGGTCACCGCCGCCCTCGACCCGGAGATGGTCAAGGAAGTGCTGGAAGTGATCCAGAGCCTGGCCCGCGATGGCATGACCCTGCTGATCGTCACCCACGAAATGGCATTTGCCCGCGCCGTCGCAGACCGCGTGGTGTTTATGGAGGCCGGGCGCATCCTCGAACACAACACCCCTGAGGCATTCTTTACGAACCCGCAAACCGCACGCGCGCAGCAGTTCCTGGAGAAGTTCTCCTTTGTTTCAACACTGCCCAAGAAACCCAAGGAACTGGAGCTGATATGAAAAAGTTACTGCTGCCACTGTTGGCCGTCGCACTGCTGGCCGGCTGCGATAAAAAGGCCGAAGAGCCTGCCAAACCGACTGCCGCTGCGGCGAGCTACCTCGACAAGATCAAGGCGCGCGACAAACTGATCGTCGGCGTGTTCACCGACAAACCGCCGTTCGGTTTTGTGAACGAAGCGGGCCGCTACGTCGGGTTTGATACCGACATCGGCCGCCAATTCGCCAAGGATCTGCTGGGCGATGAGAACAAGGTCGAGTTCGTTGCCGTCGAGCCCGCCAGCCGAATCCCGTTCCTGCAAAGCGACAAGGTCGATTTGATCCTCGCCAACATGACCGTGACCCCGGAGCGCAAGGAAGCGGTGGACTTCACCAACCCCAACTTGAAAGTCGCGGTGCAGGCCCTGGTGCCAAACGACAGTGCGGTGAAAAGCCTGGATGACCTGGCCACCCGCACCACCATCGTCACCACTGGCACCACCGCCGATATCTGGCTGACCAAGAACCACCCGGATTGGAAATTGCTCAAGTTCGAGAAAAACTCCGAATCGCTGCAAGCGCTGTCGGCCGGCCGTGGCGATGCCTATGCCCAGGACAACCTGGTGCTGTTCAGCTGGGCCAAGCAGAACCCGGGCTACCGCGTGCTGGAACAGAAACTCGGCGATGAAGCGCCGATCGCGCCAGCCGTGAAGAAAGGCAACGCCGAACTGCGTGACTGGGTGAATGCCGAGTTGGCCAAGTTGGGTGAGGAGAAGTTCCTGCTCAAGCTGTACGACCAATATGTGCGCAAAGAGCTGAGCGATGACACCAAGCCTGAGAGCGTGATTGTTGAAGGCGGTAAGTGGCAGGGTTGATCAGTCAGTTATTGAGTGGCTGATCTACCGCTATCGCAGGCAAGTCGAATCGTCGCACCGCAGCTCCCACAGTTATCCGCATTCCAAAGGTGGAACTCGGTCAAATATGGGAGCTGCGGTGCGACGATTCGACTTGCCCGCGAAGAGGCCCTTGCAGGCGATGACTATTCCGGCCAATGCCACGCCGGCGCATCCAGAATCCCCTGCCCAACGATCTGGGTCTCCCCCAGCACTTTCTCCAGCACAATCGAATTGCACCCTTCATCCTGCTGCAACGCCGCAATCAGGCGGCTGGCATGGGACACCACCCACACCTGGCAGTGATGGGACGCCTGCATGATCAAGCGCGCCAGCGCCGGCAGCAGGTCCGGATGCAGGCTGGTTTCCGGCTCGTTCAGCACCATCATGGTCGGCGGCCGTGGCGTCAGCAGCGCCGCGATCAGCAGTAAGTAGCGCAAGGTCCCGTCCGACAACTCCGCCGCCGACAACGGCCGCAGCAAGCCTTCCTGATAGAACTCAATCGCAAAACGCCCGCCCTGCAACGGCTGGATATTCAAGCGCGCGCCGGGGAATGCATCGCTGACGGCCCGCTGCAACGCCTCGGGGTCGCCAATCTCCCGAATCGTCTGCAAGGCGGCCGCCAGGTCGCGCCCGTCGTGATGCAGCACGGGCGTGCGTGTGCCCAACTGAGGCTGACGCACCGGAGCATCCACATCGCTGCGAAAGTGATCATAAAAACGCCAGCCACGGATGCTTTCGCGCAGCAGCAACACTTCCGGCGAGCCGCGTAGGCTACCGACCTGATCAAACAGGCTGTGATAGTTGGGGGTGTGCTGGGCCAGCACATCCCAGCTTCGACCGTCGCGCGCGCGCACCATCGGTCCCGAACGCTGCACCAGCAGGCTGGCTGGGCGGTAGATAGGGCCGGCCCAGATGCATTCCTTCTTCACTTCCGGGTCGAGGGAGAAAAAGGACAAGCTTGGCTCGGGCAAGCCCAGTGAAATGGCGTAGCTGAAATCGTCCCCGGCAAACCCCAGGCGCAGGCGCTTGACGCCTTGGCGCACGGTGGACTCGATGGGCACCTCGCCGTTGCGCATGCGTCGGGTGATGGTTTCCGGCCCGGCCCAGAAGGTGGAGTCCAACCCACCCTCTCGGGCCAATGCATTGATCACCCCGCCCTGGGCGGTTTCGGCCAGCAGGCGCAGGGCGCGGTACAAGTTGGACTTGCCGCTGCCATTGGGGCCGGTGACCAGGTTGAGCCGGTCCAGGGGCACCACCAATTTATTGATCGAGCGGTAATTGGCCACCGCGAGGGTTTTCAGCATGAGAGGTGCCGCGATTGAAGGAAGACTGCATGTTACCTGTGAGAGCACGGAGGATGAGTGTCGGAAATATCTTGAGTCTTCGCCAGTTGTACACCTGCAACGTGGAACCCTGATCTAAGCTCACAGTCGCATACACACTGGCACGTCGGCATCACGCATAAGGAGCCTGCATGGGCGGTCGTACTTCCACATTGATCTTCGGACTTGGCCTACTGACGCTGTTGAGCGGCTGCGGCCAGGAAAAGGCCGAACCCAAGGCCCATTCCCGGGTGTTTGTGCAAACCGTGCAGTCGGCGGATTTTGCCGTGGCGGTCACCCTCACGGGCGATGTCCAGGCCCGGGTGCAAACCGACCTGTCCTTCCGCGTCGGCGGCAAGATCATCCAGCGCATGGTGGACGTCGGCGACCGCGTGACCGCCAAGCAAGTGCTGGCCAAGCTCGATCCCAAGGATCTGCAGACCAACGTCGACTCCGCCCAGGCCCAGGTCGTGGCCGAGCAGGCGCGAGTCAAACAGACTGCCGCCGCCTTTGTGCGCCAGGAAAAGCTGCTGCCCAAGGGCTACACCAGCCGCAGCGAGTACGACGCCGCCCAGGCTGCATTGCGCAGCAGCCAAAGCGCGCTGGCCGCCGCGCAGGCCCAATTGGCCAATGCCCGCGAACAGCTGGGCTACACCGCGTTGATTGCTGACGCGCCGGGTGTGATCACTGCGCGCCAGGCCGAAGTGGGCCAGGTGGTGCAGGCCACCGTGCCGATTTTCAGCCTGGCCCAAGACGGCGAGCGCGATGCGGTGTTCAACGTATATGAGTCGCTGCTGGTGGAGCCGCCACCCGACGCGCCGATCACCGTCAGCCTGCTGGAGAACCCCAGCATCAAGGCCGTGGGCAAAGTGCGCGAAGTCACGCCAGCCGTGGCCGCCAACACCGGCACCGTGCAAGTGAAGATTGCCCTGCAGGCGCTGCCTAAAGGCATGGAGCTGGGCTCGGTGGTCAGCGCCACCGCCAATGGCCCGGCCAAACCCAGCATCGAACTGCCCTGGGCAGCGCTCACCAAAGACCTCAACGAACCGGCCGTGTGGTTGATCGACGGTGACGGCAAGGCGCAATTGCACAAGGTCACGGTGGCGCGGTACCTCACGGGCAAAGTGATCATTGGCGATGGACTCAAAGGCGGCGAAAAGGTCGTGGTGGCGGGCGGGCAGTTGCTGCACCCCGGCATGGTGGTCGAGATCGCGCAGCAAGGAGTCCAGCCATGAAGCGCCTGACGGCGGTACTCGCCGCCAGCCTGTTGCTGGTCGCGTGCTCCAAGGAAGAGGCGCCACCGGAGCCCGTGCGCCCGGTGCTGTCCATGGAGGTGAAAGCCGAAGACCAGGAAAACCTTGGCCGCTTCGCGGGCACCATCCAGGCGCGCTATGAGAGCAACCTGGGTTTCCGTGTGCCAGGCCGTATCGCCCGCCGCGCCGTGGATGTGGGCACCGAAGTGGAGAAGGGCGCCTTGCTCGCAGTGCTCGACCCTACCGACCAGCAGAACCAGTTGCGCGCCGCCCAGGGCGACCTGGCCCGGGTGCAGGCGCAGTACATCAATGCCCAGGCCAATGCCCGTCGTCAGCAAGAGCTGTTTAACCGTGGCGTCGGTGCCCAGGCCCAGTTGGACGTGGCCCAGACCGACCTGAAAACCACCCAGGCGTCCCTTGATCAGGCCCAGGCTTCGGTCAACCAGGCCAAGGACCAGCTCAACTATGCCGAACTGCGCACCGACCACGCCGGCATCGTCACCGCCTGGAATGCCGAGGCTGGCCAGGTGGTCAGCGCCGGCCAGCAAGTGGTGACCCTGGCCCGCCCGGACATCAAGGAAGCGGTGATTGATCTGCCGGCCGGGCTGGCTGAGCGCCTGCCGCCCGACGTGGTGTTCCTGGTCGCCGAGCAACTGGACCCCAATGTGCACACCACCGCCATCGTGCGCGAGATCGAGCCTCAGGCCCAAAGCGCCACGCGCACCCGTCGCGCGCGCTTGACCCTGGCCGAGACACCGCCTGCGTTCCGCCTGGGCACGGCGATCAGCGTGACCTTGAGCACCGCCATCGCGCCACGTATCGAGTTGCCCCTGAGCGCCTTGCAGGAGGTCGACGGCAAAACGCGTATCTGGCTGCTCGACACCGCAAGCCAAACGGTGCAACCGCGTGACGTCACCGTCGTCAGCCGCGATGGCGCCAGTGCCGTGCTCAACGGCGGCGTCAAACCCGGCGAGCGCATTGTCACCGCTGGCGTGAACAGCCTGAAGCCTGGGCAGAAAGTCAAAATCGACGAGGACAGCCCGCGATGAAAGGGAGCTTCAACTTATCCGACTGGGCCCTCAAGCATCAGTCCTTCGTCTGGTACCTGATGTTCGTCGCGCTGCTGATGGGCGTGTTCTCGTACATGAACCTGGGCCGCGAGGAAGACCCCTCGTTCACCATCAAGACCATGGTGATCCAGACCCGCTGGCCGGGCGCGACCCAGGAAGAAACCCTCAAGCAGGTCACCGACCGCATCGAGAAAAAGCTTGAGGAGCTCGACGCCCTCGACTACGTGAAGAGCTACACCCGGCCGGGTGAGTCCACGGTGTTCGTGTTCTTGAAGGACACCACCAGCGCCAAGGACATCCCCCATATCTGGTACCTGGTGCACAAGAAAATCGACGACATTCGCGGCACCTTCCCCCAGGGTTTGCAGGGGCCGTCGTTCAACGATGAATTCGGTGACGTATTCGGCTCGGTGTACGCCTTTACCGGCGACGGCCTGACGATGCGCCAGTTGCGCGACTACGTGGAGCAGGTGCGCGCCGAGATCCGTTCGGTGCCGGGGCTGGGCAAGGTCGAGATGATCGGCCAGCAAGATGAAGTGATTTACCTGAACTTCTCCACACGCAAACTTGCCGCCTTGGGGATCGACCAGCGCCAAGTCGTGCAGAGCCTGCAATCGCAGAACGCGGTCACGCCAGCCGGGGTGATCGAGGCCGGGCCGGAGCGGATTTCGGTGCGTACCTCGGGGCAGTTTGCCTCGGAGAAAGACCTGGCCAACGTCAACCTGCGGCTCAACGACCGTTTTTATCGCTTGGCGGATGTTGCCGAGATCAGCCGTGGCTACGTCGACCCGGCGCGGCCGATGTTCCGTTTCAATGGCAAGCCAGCCATCGGTTTGGCGATTGCCATGCAGAAGGGCGGCAATATCCAGTCGTTCGGCAAGGCCCTGCATGAGCGCATGGACGAGCTGACCGCCGACCTGCCGGTGGGCGTGGGCGTGCACAAGGTGTCCGACCAGGCCGAAGTGGTGGAAGAGGCCGTCGGCGGCTTTACCAGCGCGCTGTTCGAAGCCGTGATTATCGTGCTGGTGGTGAGCTTCATCAGCCTGGGCATGCGCGCAGGGTTGGTGGTGGCCTGCTCGATTCCACTGGTGCTGGCGCTGGTGTTCGTGTTCATGGAGTACAGCGGCATCACCATGCAGCGGGTGTCGCTCGGCGCGCTGATCATCGCCCTGGGCCTGTTAGTGGACGACGCGATGATCACCGTGGAGATGATGATCACACGGCTGGAAAAAGGCGAAACCAAGGAACAGGCGGCGACCTACGCCTACACCTCTACGGCGTTCCCGATGCTCACCGGTACGCTGGTGACCGTGGCCGGCTTTGTGCCGATTGGCCTCAACGCCAGTTCGGCGGGCGAGTACACCTTCACCCTGTTCGCGGTGATTGCCGTGGCGATGCTGGTGTCGTGGGTGGTGGCGGTGTTGTTCGCGCCGGTGATCGGGGTGCACATTCTCAGTGCCAACGTGAAACCCCACGATGCCGAGCCGGGGCGGATTGGCCGCGCGTTCAACGGCGGCATGCTCTGGGCGATGCGCAACCGCTGGTGGGCCATTGGTATCACCGTCGCGCTGTTCGTGGCGTCTGTATTCTCGATGCAGTTCGTGCAGAACCAGTTCTTTCCGTCATCCGACCGCCCGGAAATCCTTGTCGACCTGAACCTGCCGCAAAACGCCTCGATCAACGAGACGCGCAAGGCCGTCGACCGCCTGGAAGCGATCATCAAGGACGACCCGGACATCGCCCGTTGGAGCACCTACATCGGCCAGGGTGCGATTCGTTTCTACCTGCCCCTCGACCAGCAACTGGAAAACCCTTACTACGCGCAGCTGGTGATCGTGAGCAAGGGCCTGGAAGAACGCGGCGCCTTGATTGCGCGCCTGCAAAAACGCCTGCGTGATGACTTCGTCGGTATCGGCAGCTACGTGCAGCCACTGGAAATGGGCCCGCCTGTGGGGCGGCCGATCCAGTATCGCGTGTCGGGCAAAGACATCGACCAAGTGCGCAAGCACGCCATCGAGCTGGCGACCTTGCTGGATAAAAACACCCACCTGGGCGAGATCATCTACGACTGGAACGAGCCGGGCAAAGTGCTGCGCGTGGACATTGCGCAAGACAAGGCGCGCCAGTTGGGGCTGTCGTCGGAAGACGTGGCGCAGTTGATGAACAGCGTGGTCAGCGGCGCCTCGGTGACCCAGGTGCACGATGACATCTACCTGATCAACGTGGTCGGCCGCGCCGAAGATGCCGAGCGCGGCACCCCGGAAACCTTGCAGAACCTGCAGATTGTCACGCCCAACGGCACGTCGATCCCGCTGCTGGCGTTTGCCACCGTGCGTTACGAGCTGGAGCAACCGCTGGTGTGGCGTCGCGACCGCAAGCCGACCATCACCATCAAGGCCTCGGTGCGCGACGAGATGCAGCCTACCGACCTGGTGAAGCAGCTGGCGCCGACCATCGAGCAATTCAGCGCCGGCTTGCCGGTGGGCTACAAGGTCGCCACCGGTGGCACCGTGGAAGAAAGCGGCAAGGCCCAGGGGCCGATTGCCAAGGTGGTGCCGCTGATGCTGTTCCTGATGGCGACCTTCCTGATGATCCAGCTGCACAGCGTGCAGAAGATGTTCCTGGTGGCCAGCGTCGCGCCGCTGGGCTTGATCGGCGTGGTGCTGGCGCTGATTCCCACGGGCACGCCCATGGGCTTTGTGGCGATCCTGGGCATCCTGGCGCTGATCGGCATCATCATCCGCAACTCGGTGATTCTGGTGACGCAGATCCACGAGTACGAACTGGCTGGCTACACGCCGTGGGACGCGGTGGTGGAAG
Organism: Pseudomonas sp. P7548; assembly: GCF_013386585.1. GTDB lineage: Bacteria > Pseudomonadota > Gammaproteobacteria > Pseudomonadales > Pseudomonadaceae > Aquipseudomonas. Next base: position 34,077 of record NZ_JACARO010000072.1, read on the forward strand.
CCACCGAGCACCGGCGCCGACCGATCTTGCTCACCGCGGCGGCGGCGAGCCTGGGCATGATCCCCATCGCCCGTGAAGTGTTCTGGGGGCCGATGGCCTACGCGATGATTGGCGGCATCATCATTGCCACGTTGCTGACCCTGTTGTTCCTGCCGGCGCTGTATGTGGCCTGGTACAAGATCCGCGAACCGAAGCAGGAACATCAGGAAAAACGTGGTTAAACCTGTGGGAGCTGGCTTGCCTGCGATAGCGGTCTACCCGTCAGCGAATGAGTGGCTGACGCACCGCTATCGCAGGCAAGCCCGCTCCCACAGTTGGATATTTATGCTGTAGGAAGTATCTCGAAATACCTTTCGTTCCTCCTGCTAGCCCCCGGGTGTTTTACCCTCGACCCCCCTTCGGCACAGGATGAGCACCATGAACTGGCAACATCATTTCCTACTGGCCTGCACGCTCCTTCTCTCTCCACTGGTCTCTGCTGCCACGGTCCTGGAAAACCCTCAGTGGCGCGTCGAGCTCGACCCCGCCACCCTGGGCATCCGCGTCACACCCAGCGGCCAGTCGTCGGTGCAGGCTTCAAGCGGCGTGCAGGCGCACGTCGTCAGTCAACTTTCACATAATCAGCAGCAGGCCAGCTGGCAGTGGGATGAGGGCGCCTTTCGTATCACTGCCACCCTTGAGCAACGTGACTTGCTGCTGTCCCTCCACGCACGGGAGCCCGGCGCACTGGCGATCCTCCAGCAACCGGCCAGTGCCATGGGACGCGGTGTGATGTGGCCATTGGCCGAAGGGCATTACGTGCCGGCCGATAACCCGGTGTGGAAGGCCTTCCTGCTGGACCAGGGCGAGCTCAACACCACCCAGGACCTCAGCCTGCCCCTCTGGGGTCTGGACCATGGCGGCTTCACCCTGAATTGGCTGCTGACCAACCCCTACAACAACCGCCTGCACTGGCAGGAAGGCATGGTCCTGTCATTGGCCCATGAGTTCACCTCGCTCGATCCCTCTGCACCGATGACCCTGCTGTTGCACCTGGGCGACGCCGACCCGTTGGCCGGTGCCAAGCGCTATCGCCAATGGTTGGTGGAGCAGGGCCGCTATGAATCGTTGGCAGACAAGTTTCGGCAAACGCCCGAAGCGCAAAAACTGCTGGGCGCCAGCCATGTGTACCTGTGGGGCAATGATCTGCTGGCATCGAGCGACGTGCGTGACTGGCCGCTGTTGCTCAAGCGCTTGCGTGGCCATGAACTCAAAGGCTTGCTGGATAAGGAGGCGGCAAAGGTTCTGGCGCAGACGTCGGCGCTCAATCGCTACGAGCAGGGCGTGTTGCTCCGGGGCCTTAACGCCGCGATCAACAAGAAAGCCCGGCAGCGCTGGCAGGTCGAGGAACCCGATATGACGCAGCTCGCTGCCCGCTACGGCGAGCTGCGCGCCGAATTGGCCGTGGCGTTCGCCGGAGCATTGAGTGATACGCCGGGAACCTGGGGTGGCCAGACGATTGAGACGCTGCGTCAATCCGGCCTGCAACGCCTGTTGCTGACCCTTGGCGAAGGCTGGGAAGGTGGCCTCTGGCACCCCGAAGCGATTCGCTCAGGTGTCGCTGCCGGTTACCTCATGGCGCCCTACGACTCCTATGAAACCGCCTTGTCCGCCACCGAAAACCCGGACTGGACCACCGCGCACCTGGGCAGTAAGGCCTACCGCGACTGCGCGATCGTGTTGAAGAGCGGCACGTTGAAAACCGGCTTCCAGCAATCGGGCCACTACACCGACCCCCGTTGCGTAAGGCCCTTGCTGGAAGACCGGGTGAAGGCCGTGCAGGCCAAGTCCGGTTTCAACGCCTGGTTCCTCGATGCGTACGCGACAAGCATGGTGTTCGACAGCTATCGCGACAGCGCGCCGATGTCCCAGGCACAGAATGCCCAAGGCAATATCGACGCCTCCCGGTGGATCAATACGGTGCTCAAGCTGCCGGCCGGTTCCGAAGACGGCAACGCCATCACCGCCCAGGGCATCCTGTTTGCCCATGGCATGCAGACTCCGGTGATGGGCTGGGGTGACCAGGACATGACCAAAGATAAGCAATCACCCTATTACGTGGGTAACTGGTACCCGCCGGAGCAACCTGCGGTGTTCTTCAAGCAAGTGCCGTTGAAGGAGCCGTTTCGCACGGTGTATTTCGAGCCGAGTATGCGCCTGCCGTTGTACCAGGCGGTGTTCCACGGGTCGGTCATCACCACGCATCACTGGCTGTTCGACAGCCTGAAGCTGAGCAATGTGCGGGCAGAGAACGAGTTGACCCAACTGCTCTACAACGTGCCGCCGCTGTATCACCTGAGTGCCGGGACGGTTAAGCAGCGATTGCCCATCATTCAACGCCAGGACGCGTTTTTCCGCCCGTTGCATCAACGCTTGGCCACGCAGGAAATGACGGGCTTTCGGTGGCTGACAGCTGATCGGCGTGTGCAGGAAACCACCTTTGCAGATGGCACGCGGTTGATCGCCAATTTTGCCGAGCGCAGTGTGACGGCGTTGGTGGTGGGCGAAGATCCAGTGGTGTACCAGGTGAAATAGCTATCGCAGGCAAGCCAGCGCCTACAGGGGAACGCATTCCAACTGTGGGAGCTGGCTTGCCCGCGATGAGGCCGGCCCAGACGCAAAAAATCTAAATTTTTCTCCACACACTCGCCAACCACGGCTGCTGCTCCCGAGGCAACCCCGCCGGCCGATAGTAATGCTCCAGCTCTTCAAACCCGGCCTCGGTCAACAGCACCCGCCACGCTTCAAGGTCGTGATAAGACCCGTACCGTGGCCCATTCCAGCCTTCCTGGTTCTCACCTCGAGGATTGGAGCTGAACAATACGCCGCCAGGCTTCAACGCCCCATGCAGCTGCTTGAGCACGCGCGGCAACTCCTGCTTGGGAACATGAAACAGCACGGCGTTGGCAAAGATCCCGTCGAAGCGTTCGGCCGGCAGGTCCAGCTTGAGGAAGTCCTGTTGCAGCACTTCACAGCCACTGTCTTCACGCGCCATCTGCGCAAAGCGCTCTGAGCCGTCCAGCCCTACGGCGATGTGCCCCATGCGCGTGAACGTCTGCAAATCCCGCCCCGGCCCGCAGCCGAAATCCAGCACAGTAAAGGGCGCCGTGCCCTGGATATGCCGCAGCAGCGCGTCGATGTTCTGGCTCACATCATGATCGCGGGTGCCTTCACGGAAGTCCTCGGCCACCTTGTTGTAGTGGCCGAGGGTGGTGGAGGTAATCTGGTCGAGGTCGTCGGGTTTGAGGGGCATGACGGGAAGTACCGGGCGTTGAGATAGCCCGACTATACCTCACCGCTTGTTGAGCACCCGCGCCAGGCGATCACCCCCCAACTGAATCACCGCCACCAGAATCACCAGCAGCACGATCACCGTGAGCATGATCTGCGTATCGAAGCGCTGATAACCATAGCGGTAGGCGATATCCCCCAGCCCACCTGCGCCAATCGCCCCCGCCATCGCCGACGAGTTGATCATGGTCACCAACGTGATGGTGAACCCGCCGACAATCCCCGGCAGCGCTTCTGGCAACAGCACATGCCAGATGATGTGCCAGCGCCGGCAGCCCATGGCTTGTGCGGCTTCGATCAGGCCATGGTCGACCTCGCGCAAGCTCACCTCGGCGATCCGCGCAAAGAACGGTGTGGCGGCGATGGTCAGCGGCACGACGGCGGCCCATACGCCATAGGTGGTGCCGACGATCAGCCGCGTGAAGGGGATCAAGGCCACCATCAGGATCAAAAACGGAATAGAGCGGAACAGATTGACGAACGCCCCCAGCACGCGGTTAAGCGTCGGGGCCTGGTAAATACCGCCCTTGTTGCTGGTCACCAGGAACACCGCCAGCGGAATCCCCACCAGCAACGCTATCAGCGACGACACGCCCACCATCAGCAAGGTGTCGATGGCGCCCTGCACTAAACGATCAAACCACATAGCCCAGCACCTCTGCGTGTTGTGCCCAATTGCCGGCGCGGGTGCACAGTTCTTCGGGCGTGTGGGGCGAGCCGCTCACCGCCAGCAGCAGTTGCCCGAGGGCGTGGCCCTGGATGCGTTCCACGCCGCCTTGCAGCAAGCGCACCCGCCCGCCGAGGGCGCTGAACAGCGCAGCCAGGTCTGGCTCATCGGTGTCGCTGCCGGTGAACTGCAAGCGCAGTACCACCGCGGCCTCCGCCGACGTCGGGCTGGCTTGCAAACGGTTGTGCAGTTCTTCCGGCAGCCCATGTTGCAGCGGCGCCAGCAGGGTCTTGCTGACCTCGTGCTGCGGGTTGCCAAATACTTGCCACACCGGGCCTTGCTCGACGATACGCCCGTGTTCGAGCACCACCACGCGGTCGCAAATCTCGCGGATCACTGCCATTTCGTGGGTGATCAGCACGATGGTCAAACCCAGGCGTTTGTTGATCTCACGCAGCAGGCCGAGGATCGACTGGGTAGTCTCCGGGTCGAGGGCCGAGGTGGCCTCGTCGCACAGCAAAATTTCAGGGTCGTGCACCAACGAGCGGGCGATGCCCACCCGTTGTTTCTGCCCACCGGACAGCTGCGCAGGGTAAGACGTGTGCTTATCCTGCAAGCCCACCAGTTCCAACAGCTCACGCACCTTCTGCTCGCGCTGCAATTTCGGCACGCCGGCCACTTTCAGCGGCAGCTCGACGTTCTGCCACACCGTCTTGGCCGACATCAGGTTGAAGTGCTGGAAGATCATGCCGATGCGCCGGCGCAGCGCCACCAAGCGGTCTTCGTCGAAGTCGCCGATGTCCACTTGGTCGATCAGCACGCGTCCGCTGCTGGGCTGCTCCAGGCGGTTGATGGTACGGATCAGCGACGACTTACCGGCGCCGCTGCGGCCGATGATGCCGAACACTTCACCGCGCTGGATCGCCAGGTCGATGCCTTGCAAGGCATGCACGGCGCCGTCGTAGGTCTTGCCCAGGTTGATAAAGCGTACATGGGCACGGTTCAGGTCGGGGTGCAGTTCAGTCTGCTCGGCGTCCCTGGGCGGCAAGCCCAGGTCGCGCAGTTGGGCGTGGGCGGCGGTCATTTTTTATCTTCCCAGCCGACCTGGTAGAGCTTGCCCAGGGATTTATCCAGCGCAGCACGCACCACCGGCGAGTGCTGGTAGATGTCGACGAACTTGATCACGCGCGGGTCGGTTTTGCTTTTCGGCTGGATCACGAACTGGATCACGTATTCCGGGTGGTCGAGGCCGTCGAACAGCAGCGCCGACTCCGCGTCGAAGGTCTTGGACAGGCGGATGTACGCCGGGTAGCCCTGCACCAGGTCGGCGTCGTCATAGGCACGCACCAGTTGCACGGCCTCGACTTGCAGGATCTTGATCTTTTTCGGGTTGGAAACGATGTCTTCTTCGGTGGCCTTGTAGCCCACGCCCGGCTTGAGGGTGATCAGCCCGGCCTTGGCCAGCAGTTGCAAGCCACGCCCGCTGTTGATCGGGTCGTTGGCGATGGCCACGCTGGCGCCCTGGGGCAGGTCGTTGATGCTTTTGTACTTCTTCGAATACAGGCCGACGTTGTTGATGATGCCCGGGGCGTAGGGCACCAGGTCAAAGCCTGCGGCAGCCTTGGCGTTTTCCAGGAACGGGATGTGCTGGAAGTAGTTCACATCGATATCGCCGGCCGCCAGGCTGACGTTGGGGGCGATCCAGTCGGTGAACTCCACCAGCTCGACTTTCAAACCCTGCTTGCCGGCCTCGGCCACAGCGGCTTCCAGGGGTATTGCGAAGGCGGCGGTGGTGCCGATTTTCAGGGGTGCATCGGCGGCGAAGACGGCCGAGCTGAACAAACCAAACGCCAGGGCCAGTGCTTTGACTGGGTGGGTGAGCAGTGTTTTTTTCATCATCATTTTCCAGTCATAAGGTGTCGGTATTAACAATGCGGTCCACTGTGGGAGCCGGCTTGCCTGCGATAGCGGTCTATCAGTTGCAGGTGCTTTTGCTGACACACCGCTATCGCAGGCAAGCCAGCTCCCACATTTTTTGTGGTTCACAGTTTTGGTTCAGTGGCGGTAGGTAGAACCGGTGTGTTGTTCGGGCAGGCGCGCGCTGTTGTGAAAGACTTTTTCCCGCAGCGTGCCGGCCTCGTAGGCGGTCTTGTACGACCCGCGCTTCTGCAGCTCCGGCACCACCAGGTCGATGAAGTCCACATAGCTTTCCGGCGTGACGATGCGCGTCAGGTTGAAACCATCCAGCCCAGTCTCGGCGATCCACGACTCCAGCTCATCCGCCACCTGCTCGGGCGAGCCGACCAGGGTGATGTAGCGGCCGCCCAGGGCGTGCTGCTCGAGCAACTTGCGTCGGGTCCAGTCGTTGTTCTGCAGGTTTTTGGTGGCCGACTGGATCGCGTTGCTCTTCACGTACTGGATCGGTTCGTCCAGTTCGTATTGAGAAAAGTCGATGGCCGTGGAGGCCGAGAAGTGCGCCACGCCGGCTTCCGCGCTGGCATAGCTCAGGTACTCGGCGTGCTTGGCCCAGGCCAGCGCTTCGGTGGCGCCCACGATCACATTGAGGCCCATGAACACCTTGATGTCGTCCGGGTTACGCCCCGCCTCGACGGCGCTGGCGCGTACCTTGTCCACCTGCACTTTTGTCGAGGCCTTGTTCTGCCCGCTGATGAACACGCACTCGGCGTGATGCCCGGCGAACAGCAAACCGCGATCCGAACTGCCGGCCTGGAACAGCACCGGGGTGCGCTGCGGCGAGGGTTCGCACAGGTGATAACCCTCCACCTGGTAGAACTCGCCGTGGTGCTCGACCTTGTGCACCTTGCCGGGCTGGGCATACACCCGCGCCTGCGGATCGTTGAGCACCGCGTCGTCTTCCCAGCTGCCTTCCCAGAGTTTGTAGAGCACCTCCAGGTACTCATCGGCCTGGTCATAACGGCGGTCGTGCTCGACCTGCTCGGTCAGACCCATGGCCTTGGCCGCGCTGTCGAGGTAGCCGGTGACGATGTTCCAGCCCACGCGGCCACGGCTCAGGTGGTCGAGCGTGGACATGCGCCGGGCGAACAGATACGGCGGCTCGTAGGTGAGGTTGGCGGTGAGGCCGAAGCCAAGGTTCTGGGTCACGGCGGCCATGGCCGAGACCAACAGCAACGGGTCATTCACCGGCAACTGGATCGACTCTTTGAGCGGCACATCGATGGAGTTCTGATAGACGTCATACACCCCGACGATATCGGCGATGAACAACCCGTCGAACAGCCCGCGCTCCAGGGTCTTGGCCAGGTCGGTCCAGTATTCGATGGTTTTATACTGGGTGGATGTGTCCCGTGGGTGCGTCCACAGGCCGTGGTTGATATGCCCGATGCAGTTCATGTTGAAGGCATTGAGCAGGATCTTTTTCTTGGTCATCAAATGGTCCCCCGCAGTGGCGGGTTTGCATCGTTGAGGTAGTAATTGCCCACCGCGTGGTACTTCCAGCGCACCGGGTCGTGCAGCGTATGCACGCGGGCGTTGCGCCAGTGACGGTCCAGGCCGTGCTCGGCGAGGGTCGCCTGGCTGCCGGCCAGTTCGAACAGCGTGCTACCGGCTGCCAGGGAAATCTCGGTGCTCAGGGCGCGCACTTCGGCGACGGCAATCGAGGCGGCGGCGACGGTCTCGGCGTTGCTGTCGGCCTGGGCGCGGTCGAGAAATTCGCCGGAACGCTCAAGCAGTGCTTCTGCGGCATGCAGGCGCACGCTCAGATGGCCGAAACTTTTTAGTGTCAGCGGGTCTTCGGTGGCTTTGTCGTTGCCTGAGTCGATCCACGGGCGGGTCTTGGTGCGCACAAAATGCAACGCGTCTTCAAAGGCTGCACGGGCGATGCCGGTGTCGATGGCCGCGTGAAGAATCTGCGCCAGCGGGCCGACGGTGGTCGGGCGTTCGAACGCGCTCTGGAACGCGATCACGTCCTGCGCCGCCACCCACACGTTGTCGAACACCACCGAACCGCTGCCGGTGGTGCGCTGGCCAAAGCCGCTCCAGTCGTCGATTACCGTCAGCCCTTCGCTGTCACGTGGGACAAATGCCAGTTGCTGCACGCCGTGCTCATCCACCACGGAGGTGGGGATGCGCTGGGCGTAGATCGCACCGGTGGCGTAGAACTTGCGGCCGCTGATGCGAAAGCCATCACCGTCGCGGGTGATCGATGTAACGCGGTCGTGGGCCGTCTTGGTGCCCAGTTCCGCCAGGGCGTTACCAAAGCGCTGGCCCGCGAGCACTTCGGCATACAGGCGTTGTTGCTGTGCCGGGGCGCCGTTCACGCGCAGCACTTCCAGGGCGTAGAAATGGTTCTGCGGGATCTGGCCCAGCGAGGCATCCGCCTGGGCGATCAGCGCAATGACCTTGGCCAGGGTGACGTTGGACACACCGGCGCCGCCGTATTCCTTGGGCACGCTGATGCCCCACAGGCCGGAGCGGGAGAACACGTCCAGTTCGGGCAGGGGCAGGCGGCGCTCACGGTCACGCTGGGCGCTGTCGCGACGGAAGTCTTCGGCCAGGTCGCTGGCGACAATAAGGGCTTGTTCGTCGCTGGTTATGACCGCGACGTGATGAGAAAGGGTCATGCGTATTTCTCCAGAGGTCTGGTCGGTCAAATCCAGGAATGGCGGGCCGGAAGGGTGCCATTGAGTCGAAAGGCGCCGATGGCGTGATACTTCCAGCGCACCGGGTCGTGCAGGGTGTGCACCCGGGCGTTGCGCCAGTGCCGGTCGAGGTTGAACTCGGCGAGGGTCGCGCGGCTGCCGGCCAGTTCGAAGAGCTTTTCGCTGACCAGCAGCGACACTTCGGTGGCCAGCACCTTTGCCTCGGCCACGGCAATCGAGGCGCGGGCGGCAGACTGTGCGGTGATCGGTGCGGCGCTGACCTGGTCCAGCACGTGGCCGGCCTTGCGCAGCAGCGCTTCGGCGGCGTGCAGCTCGATCTTGAGCTTGCCGATGTCAGCGATCACATACAGGTCATCGCTGGCGCGTTCGACGTTGGCGTCGACCCACGGGCGCGAACGTTCACGCACGAAGGCGATGGTGTCATCCAGCGCACCGCGTGCGATGCCCGCGTCAATGGCAGCCTGGATCAACTGCGAGACAGCGCCCTGGATATTCGGGGATTCGCCGATGCGCCAGTTTTCGACCACCAGCTCTGCGTCCACCGGTACCTGGTCCAGCAGCACCGTGCCGCTGGCAGTGGTGCGTTGGCCGAAGCCCGACCAGTCATCCACGATGCGCAGCCCTTCGGTGCCACGGCGCACGAACGCCATGATCTGCTTGCCGTCATCGTTCAGCGCCTTGACCGCGACCCAATGGGCAAACAGCGCGCCGGTGGAGTAGAACTTCTGGCCGCTGATCACATGCCCGTCACCCTTGGCGGTGATGCGTGCCTTGAGTTCCAGGGTGTTCTTGGTGCCGCGTTCCGGACCGCCATTGCCGATGCGCCAGCCGTCGAGGACGCTCTGGAACAGCTGCTTTTTCTGGCGTTCGGTGGCCGCGCCCTGCAGCAGGTGCAGGATGCCGAAATGGTTCTGCGGGATCTGCCCGAGGGCCGGGTCGGCCGCACTGATGATCGCGAACACCTCGGCCAGGGTCACGAAGGACACCTGCGGGCCGCCGTATTCGCGGGGAATGGAAATACTGCCCAACCCGCTGCGGGTGAACTGTTCGATCTGTGCCCACGGCAGCTTGCGTTGGCTGTCGCGCTTGGCGGCTTGCAGGCGTGCAGCCTTGGCAAGCTCGTGGGCAGCGGCCAGTGCCTCGGCGTCGTTGCGCAGCACGGCGGCCGGCAACAGCAGGGGGGCTACATCCAGATCGCTCTGGGGGGGTGTTTGAGCCAAGTTAGACATCAGCGCCGCTCCTTGGCTGCACGTAATGCCCTGGCGTTATGCACCGGGGTAATTCTGACCATACCGACCTCGCATTCAATGAAATAAAAACAGAAAAATCAGAGATGTCCGGTGGTCCGGTGCATATACCCTAAGCGTGTTAAATCTTTAAATAAACTAACTTTTAGGAATATGCATAGAAGGGCTGTCACCCCGGTTCGCAGGGTGAGCCGGGGTGACGCGGTTGGTAGGTCGACGCGGCCCTGGCCGGCCGGGCTGGCACCTGTGGGGAACAGGCGGCGATGCTCAGCATGCGGGCCGGTGCCCAGCGTGAATTATTGCCGACCCGGTCGAGGATGCAGTACGTCACGTCCAGCCGACAGTCGTCCCCCGCCTCGACAATCACCGCCGAGGGCACCCACACCTGTACCGCCAGGCCGACGTCCCGGGCGGCTATTTTCGGCAGATCCAGGCGCACGTCTCCCCAGCGCAAGGTGATGGCGTCACCGCAGCTCATGTTCAGGTAGGGTTCGATGGCCAGGGGGATGCCACGTCGCACCTGGCGGCCGTTGACCCCATGGCGGCGGATCGTTTCGGGCAGGTCCACCGGGGCGAGGTTCTGGTTTTCGTCACCCAGCAGCGGTGAAGGTTCGCCGCCCGGGTAATTGGTCTTGACCTTTACCCGAGCCGGGGCCGAGCGCGCGGGGCCGTAACCCACTTGCATCACCTGGTAGTGCACACAAGCGCGGCCATCCTGCACAAAACTCTGCGGGACGCGCAGGTGGGTCGACATGCCGACCTTGCAGGCAGTGATCCGCCGTGAGGCGGCAAAGCAGTCGTTCCAGAACAGTTCGATCAAGTCGCCTTCCTCCATGCCGGGGTAGGGCGCAATGTCCACTTGCAACTGGGTGGCCGCCAGGGCGTTGATGCCTTCCCGATGCGCCTGGGGCAGGGTCGGGGCGGTGAGCAG